>DASXAQ010000075.1:0-11979 GCA_036406615.1 Actinomycetota bacterium
TTCCAGGGGTGGGTGAGAAGACCGTGGAAGTCCGCGCGGGACCGTACGATCTGTGGATGGGTTTTCGTCTCTGGCAGCTTCCGCTGCGCCTTGCCACCGGCGCGTACATCCTGAACTCGGGGCTCGGGAAACGGGTCCCGGACGAGGCGCGCGCCAAGCGGTTGAAGGCCCAGGCCGAACTGGCTTATCCGCAGTTCGCCGCCATGGCGCCGCTCGACTTCCAGCGGTTGCTGTCGCGAGCCGAGATCGCGCTCGGCGTCGCGCTGCTCATCCCGTTCCTTCCTTCGCGGCTGGTCGGCGCCGGCCTGGCCGTCTTCTCCGGCAGCCTTCTGCGCATGTACTGGCGGAACCCCGAGATGCACCCGCCCGGAGACCCCAGGCCGTCGGGTCCCGGGATCGGCGTCTCCAAGGACGTGTGGATGTTTGGGATCGCGCTCGCGCTGATCCTCGGGTCCGGCTCGGCGGACTGAGCCGTGGCGGCCCTCAGGTCTCCGCTCGGACGACCTCGGGCTGGGTAGCGGACTCGGCCACGTCGATGCTCACGGCCAGCACCTCCTGGCCGATCCAGTCCGAGAACCGGAGCAGGTCCTCCATGGAAGCAGGCAGCGTCACGCGGATCCGATCCGTCAGCTCGAGCCCGGCGGCCTTGCGCAGGTCGTTGAGGCCTCGGATCAGGTCGAACGCGCGGCCCTCCAACCGGAGCTCGTCGTCCAGGTCGGTATCCAGCACCACGGAGATGGCGCCGTCGCCCGCGGCGGCCCAGCCCTCCAGCACCACGTGCTCGCCGCGCAGCACATCGTCCGGGCCCAGCTCCACACCGGCCACCTCGATGCGTCCGCCGTCCAGCTCGCGGTAGTCGCCGGCATCCAGCGCGCGCTTGACCTCGGCCACCTTCGCGCCGAGGCGCGGCCCGAGCACCGGCAGGTTCGGCCTGATCACGACCTTCGGCTCCGGGCCCTCGCCGAAGGCGACCTCCTTCACGCGCAGCTCATCGCGGATCTCGTCCGCGTGCGCGACCGCCAGCGGAGCGCCTCGGACGTACGCGCGGCGAAGCGGCTGGCGCACCTTCAGGCCCGACTCCGCGCGCGCCTGCCGGCCCAGTTCGACGACGCGGCGGACCTCGCCGACCTCCGCCAGGATGTCCGCCTCGGGCTCGTCCGCATGAGCCCAGCCGGCCAGGAAGACCGAGTCGGCCGCATCCACGCCCCCGTCCGAACCCGCGCACGGCGCCGCCACCAGCGTCTCCCACAGGTGCTCGCTCAGAAACGGGATGATGGGCGCGATCACATGGAGCGCGTGGACCAGCGCGCACCACAGGGTTCGAAGCGCGGCCTGGTCCCCGTCCCAGAATCGCCGGCGCGACCGGCGGATGTACCAGTTCGAGAGGTCATCGACGAACGCGTCGAACGCCTGCGTGACGTTCACCGTCAGGAACGACTCGTACCCGTCGGTCGCCTCCGCGACCAGCCGTCGCGTGCGCGCCACCAGCCACCGGTCCAGCGGACGCAGTTCGGTGTCGTTCAGCCCCTCCAGGTCGGTCGGGTCGGGGCGGAAGCCCGCGATGTTCGCGTACTCGACGAAGAACGACACCGAGTTCCAGAACGTCAGGAGGTTGCGCTTGATCTGGTGGCCGGGCCCGAAGCCGAACCACAGGTCCTGGCTGGGCGGCTGCGCGCAGTACTGCCACCGCATGACGTCGGCGCCCATGCGGGCGAACGCGTCCTCGGCCTCGATCAGGTTGCCCCACGAACCGTGCATCTCGCGGCCGTGTTCGTCGAGCATCTTCTCGTAGCCCAGCACCGCCTTGAACGGCGAGCGTCCGGTGATCGCCACCGACATGAACAGCTGCGAGTAGAACCACAGCCGGATCTGCTCGCGCATCTCCGAGACCCAGTCCGCCGGGAACCAGCGCTCCCAGTAAGTGTGGTCGGGCAGGTCCGCCCCGGACAGGCCGCGCGAGGCGCCGGTCGCGTAGCCGCCTTCGATCCACTCCGGGTTCTGCCAGCCGAGCGTCGAAAACGGCACGATCCCGGCGTCCAGCCATACGTCGCCGACCTCCGGGATCCGCCGCACTTCCTCCCCGCATGACGCGCAACGGATGCCCACCTCGTCGATCCACGGGCGGTGCAGCTCCTCCAGTTGTTCGAGGCCCCCCGTCGCCCGCTCCTCCAGCTCGGGTCGAGACCCGATCACGGTCAGGTGCCCGCACTCGCACAGGTAGAAGGGGAGGGGCAGGCCGAAGAACCGCTTGCGCGAGATGTTCCAGTCGCCCATGTTGGTCAGCCAGTCCTCCATCCGCTTGCCCATGTACTCGGGCGTCCACGCAACGGAAGCGTTGGCCTCCAGCAGTTTCGGACGAAGGTCGTCGACGGCGATGAACCAGTCGTCGCTCAGCCGGAAGATCAGCGGGGTCTGGCACCGCCAGCAGTGCGGGTAGCGGTGCACGATCTCCTCGGCCGACACCAGGCGTCCGCGCTCCGACAGGTTCGCCACGATCTGGTCGGCGGACTCGACCGTGCCCATCCCGTGCAGCCAGCCGTATTCGGCGTGGAAGCGGCCGGCTTCGTCGACCGGCGTCAGCACCGCCAACCCGAGCGACTTCCCCAGCTCGAAGTCCTCCTCGCCACATCCCGGGGCGATGTGGACGATCCCGGAGCCCTCGTCCAGCGAGACCTCGTCCCACGGGATGACGCGGTGTTCCACACCCTCGGCCGCCGGCAGCTGATCGAACGGTCCCTCATACCGCAGGCCGACCAGCTCGCGGCCGAGCGCGGTCTTGAGCGCGGCCGCGTCCGGATCGCGCTCACGCGCAACCCATTCGCCTTCCTCGCGCAGGATGTATTCGGCGTCGGGGTGCACGGCGGCGGCGACGTTGGCCGGCAGCGTCCACGGGGTCGTCGTCCAGATCACCAGCGACTCGCCCGGCCGGTCTACCAGCGGGAAGCGAACGAACACCGACGGGTCGGTCTTGTCGCGGTACACGTCGCCCTGCATGAGCTCGTGCCGCGAGATCGACGTGCCGCACCGCGGGCACCACTCCGTCGAGCGGTGGCCCTTGTACAGCCACCCGCGCTCGTGCATCAACTTGAGGAATCCCCAGATGTACTCGATGTTCGTGTCGGAGAACGTGAAGTAGTCGTTGCCCCAGTCCATCCACATGCCCAGACGGGTGGAGCCGCGGATCAGCTCCTTGGAGGACCAGGCAACCTTCTCGCGGCAGCGCCGGGCGAACTCGGCCAGCCCGAACGCTTCGACCTCCTGCTTCGAGTTGAACCCCAGCTCGCGTTCGACCCCGACCTCGATCCACAGGCCCTGGCAGTCGAACCCGTTCTGGTAGCGCTGGTCGAAGCCGCGCATGGCCTTGTACCGCTGGAACACGTCCTTCAGCGTCCGGCCCCACGCCGTGTGGACGGCCAGGACCTTGTTCGCCGTCACGGGCCCGTCGACGAAGCTCCAGATGGGACCGCCGCGGTTGGACTCCCGCAGGCGTTCGAACGTGCGGTCGCGCTCCCAGCGGTCGAGGATCTCGAGCTCCAGCGCCGGGTGGTCGGGCTTCGGGGGCAGGCGCGAGAACACGGGTTCCATGAAGGTGAGTCTAGCCTGCGCCCCCTTCGGCCCGGCCGGTTGCGCCCCCCGTGACGCGTCGGTGACGCCTGCGTGACGGGGGCGTGACGCTGCGCCGCTACAACCTCGCTTCGAGGCGGCCCGACGGTCCGCCCGACGGGTTCCGGCCACAGGGAAACGGGAGGGTACGTGAGCGAGCCAGGGCTGCCGATCATCTACGTGCGCGGGTACGAAGGGAACCAGGCGGGTGTGGAGACCACCGTCGACGATCCCTTCTACGGGTTCAACACCGGCTCCACGCACATCCGGGTCAACGGGGACGGGGACCCGCAGTTCTACGAGTTCGAAAGCCCGCTGCTTCGGCTGCTGGAGGACCACGGCTACGAGATCCTGGTGCGCGGCAGCCAGAAGGCGCTGCTGGAGACCGGCGAGAAGGGCTCGCTGTCCGAGCACCAGCGCTCCATCTGGATCTACCGCTTCTACGACGAGACGTCGGAGACGTTCGGGCCGGGCGGGGGCAGGCGCCTGCTGATCGAGGAGGCCGCAGCCGGGCTTCGCGTCATGGTCGACCGCGTGCGCGAGACGACCACGGCCGAGCGGGTCGTGTTGGTGGCGCACTCCATGGGCGGGCTGATCTGCCGCTCGCTGATCCAGAAGATCTACCCGGAAGCTGGGGCCAAGGCCGAGGACTACATCGACCGGGTGTTCACGTACGGGACGCCCCACGGCGGGATCCACTTCGCCGTCGGCGGCGGCCTGATCGACTGGGCGATGGAGAAGTTCGGACAGCACGGCTCGGACACGTTCGGACGCGACCGCATGTACGCGTTCCTGACGCCGGGTGCGAAGCCCGACGCCACGGCGCCGGGTGCCGACGAGTTCGATCAGCGCTCGCTGAACGGCAGCTTCCCGGCCGAGCGCTTCTTCTGCCTGGTCGGCACCGACCCGGGCGACTACGGCGCGGCGCTCGGCCTGTCCAAGGTGGCCGTCGGGCCGAAGAGCGACGGGCTGGTGCAGATCGAGAACGCGTCGCTGGAGGGGACGCCGCGCGCGTACGTGCACCGAAGCCACAGCGGCCGCTACGGCGAGGTCAACTCCGAGGAGGGGTACCAGAACCTCCAGCGCTTCCTGTTCGGGAACATCCGGGTGAACGTGAAGCTGACCGGCCTCGCGCTGCCCGACGACGGCGGCTCGCACCAGCTGGAGGTTCGCCTGGCGATCCGCGGCAACCCGGTGGTGATCAACGAGCAGCTGACCGCGCACTACTGCCCGATCATGCTGGACGACCTGGGCCCCGACGTCGACCTGTTCACGACGTTCCTCAACTCGGAGAAGTCGGCGGTGGCCGACGGCACGTCCCGGTCGGCGCTGCGGCTCGCGCTGTACTCGATCGAGCAGTCGAATGGGCACTTCGACTTCCTGCACCACCTCGAGCAGGTGCCCGTGTGGTCGGCGTACCTCGTGGTGGACGTGACGCCCGAGGGCGACGGGTTTGCGGCGAAGTACGGGTGGACGCAGCAGGACGCCCCCGCGACCCCGCTGGGGGCGGACCGGCGGGTGGCGTTGCCGCCGGAGGCGCTCACGGATCGGGTCTTCGGGCCGAACGCCGCGCTGGTCCTGGACGCGTCGCGCTGGGTCTCGGCGAAGGCCGTTCAGTAGCCGGCGTCGACCACGTTGCGCAGCGGCTCGCCGCCGCTCCAGCGCGCGAGCTGATCGCGAACGAGCGCATAGACGGTCGCCTGCCAGTCGGGCGCCAGGCCGGCCACGTGCGGGGTGATCAGCACGCCCGGCGCGCGCCAGAGCGGGTGCCCGGCGGGCAGCGGTTCGGGGTCGGTCACGTCCAGGACCGCGCGAACCCGGCCCTCGGACAGGGCCGCCAGCAGCGCGTCGGTGTCGACGAGGCGGCCGCGCGCGGCGTTGACCAGCAGCGCCCCGGGCTTCATTCGCGCGAGGAAGTCCGCGTCCACGCACCCGGTGGTCTCCGACGTGAGCGGCAGGAGCACGACGACCACGTCGTTCGCGCGTAGCAGCTGCGGCAGCGCGTCCCACCCGTTCACACCGTCGCGCGGGTGTCTGGCGACGCGGTCGATCGCCGGGCCGAACGGCTCCAGCCGGCGCTCGACCGCCCGGGCGATCGAGCCGTATCCCAGCAGCAGCACGCGCGCGCCCTCCAGCGGCGCCACGGTCCGCGACTCCCACCGCTCCGCGAGCTGATCGTCCCGGAACCCCCCGAGGTCCTTGAGGCCGGCGAGGATCGCGGCCAGCACCCATTCGGCCACGGGACGGTCGTGTCCGCCCCGCGCGGAGCACAGCACGACGCCCTCGGGCACGCCGCCGACGATCCAGTCGACGCCCGCCGACAGCGTCTGGATCAGTTGAAGCTTTGGCATCCGTCCCCAGAGCATCGGGAGCTGGCCGGCCGGCCCCGACGAGCCCATGCCCATCGGAGGGACCAGCGCCTGCACGTCGCCCAGCCGCGGATCCGAAGCGGGGTCGTCGGGGAACGCGACGAACTCGAGGTCGCCCGGAGGCGGTCCGAGCAGGCCCAGCCCGTCCTTCGGAACCCAGACGAGGCGGCTCATCGGCCCACGTGGATCGCGTTCAGCCGGCCGACGCGTCCAGCGCCCGACCGACCGCGTCCAGGCCGTCTGCCAGCTCCTGCGCCTGGGGCCATCCGAATCCGATGCGCATGTACGAGGGAGGCTGCTCGAACCAGTGTCCGGGGCCGACCATCGTGCCGAACTGGTCTCGAAGCGTCCGGTAGAAACGATCCGTGTCGATGCGGGCCTCCGGCCGCATCCGCGGGAAGCAGACTGCGCCGCCGGTCGGCTCGACCCACTCCATGTCCGCGCGCGTGCCCATCCACGCGCGCGTCACCCCGAAGCTCTCCAGGATCTTCGCGCGACACGCCGGGAGCCAGCGATCGCGCGCCTGCAACACGCGCAGCGCGATCTCCTCGTCGACGACCGATCCCGTCAGGCAGACCTGTTCCTTCGCCGCGAGGAACGTCTCCATCAGCTGTGTGTCGCTGCACAGGATCCACCCGGTTCGAATCCCCGGCATGCCGTACGCCTTCGACAGGCTGCCGACGGCGACGACATGGGGTCCGATCGACGCCGCCGGGGGAGCGGGGTCGCCGAAGGACATCTCGCGGTACGTCTCGTCCAGCAGGAGCCGGGCACCGGCGCGCCCGGCGATGGCGGAAACCTCGTGCAGCGCCTCAGCGTCGATGGTCGTGCCGGTCGGGTTGTGCGGCGACGTGAGGCTGATCAGCCTCGTCGACGGCGTGACGGCCGCGGCGACGCGCTCGGGGTCGACGCGCCATCCGTCTTCGAACCGGAGGTCGAGGTACGCGATCCCACAGCCGATCGCGCGCGGCGTTTCGAGGTTGCTGGCGTAGTTCGGCCGCGCGACGACGATGTGGTCGTCCGGCCCGAGCAACGTCGTCGCGACGATGAACAGCGCCATCGCGGCGCCGCCGGTGACCAGCGCGTGGGACGCGTCCAGGCCCTGGGCGTCGGCGGCAAGCAGCTCGCGGAGCTCTGCGCGGCCCCGGTGATCGTCGTAGCGAAGGGTCACGCCGTCCAGGTCGATCCCGAGCTCTTTCAGCGGCACGTCGGGCAGCGAGCTTTCGGCAAGGTTGCAGCGGATCGCGTCGTAGCCGAGCTCCTCGGGCGACTCGACCTCCATGACCATTCGCCGGTAGCGCACGCGACCTCCCGTCGCCCATGGCGGTGCGCGAAGTCTACGCTCGTGCCGGGACCGAGCCGCCGGCCTGCTCCCGGTCGCTCCGATCCTTCCGGTTCGCGGAGTTGCCCGGTACCCTGGACTCACCCGGCGGTTTGCCGCCGGGGCCACGATGACGATCGACCAGAAGCCGAAGACCGCCCAGCCTGAGCCGGGCGAGGCTCGCCGGGGATGGGCGGGTCCGGGGGTCGGCGCGGCCGTGGGCCTGCTCGTCGTGGCCGTGGCCCTCGCGTTCGGACAGCTCGTTGCCGACTTCGTGTCGGGCGACGCGGCGCCGGTGATCGCGGTGGGCCAGGTCGTGGTCGACAGGTCGCCGGAGTGGCTGAAGTCCTTCGCCATCCGAACGTTCGGCGCGCACGACAAGCCGGTGCTCGTCGGCGGCATCGTGATCGTGCTGATCGTGCTGGCGGCCGTGATGGGGGTGATCGCCACCCGGCACCGGTGGGTGGGGTTCGCGGCCATCTCTGTGCTGGGCGCGCTCGGGATGTTCGCCGCGTTGTCGCGGGCCGAATCCGATGCCGCCTGGGCGCTGCCGTCGCTCGCGGCGGTGGCGGTCGGGTGCATCGCCTACTCGGTCCTGTCGCGCGCGGCGGCCTCGGCCTACGCCGAACCCGCTGCCGGGCCGTCGCCGTCGAGCAGCACCGACGACGATGACGCGGCCGCCGCGACGGACTCCGGTGCACTGGTGGCGACTGAATCGCCGTCCGGGCTGGCGCGGCGCCGGTTCCTGATCGCGGCCGGCGTGACGGCGCTGGGTGCCGCGTTCGCGGCCGGGATCGCGCGCGCGGCTCGGAGCCGGCTGCTGGCCGGTTCGGTCTCGCGGGCGACCGTGACGATCCCGCCTCCGGCGAGCCCGGCGCCGACCCTGCCGCCGGCCGCCGCCATCCACGTGCCGGGCGTCAGCCCGTTCTACACGCCCGTCGATTCGTTCTACCGGGTGGACACATCCCTGTTTCCGCCACAGATCGCCGCGAGCCAGTGGCACCTTCGCATCCACGGCATGGTCGACCGTGAGATCGTCCTGAGCTACGACGAGCTGCTCCGCCGGCCGCTGATCGAACGCGACGTCACGCTGGCGTGCGTGTCGAACCCGGTCGGCGGCCACTACATCGGCAACGCGCGGTGGGTAGGCACGTTGCTGGCCCCGCTGCTGCAGGAGGCCGGCGTGCATCCCGAAGCGCAGCAACTGCTTTCGCGTTCGCCCGACGGCATGACGATCGGGACGCCGACGGCCGTCGTGATGGACGGCCGCGACGCGATGCTCGCGGTGTCGATGAACGGCGAGCCGCTCCCCGTCGAGCACGGGTTCCCCGTGCGCACGGTGGTGCCGGGGCTGTACGGCTACGTCTCGGCGACGAAGTGGGTCGTGGACATGGAGCTCACGACGTTCGCCGCGTACGACGCGTACTGGGTCCAGCAGGGCTGGGCGCAGCAGGGTCCGATCCGGACACAGTCCCGGATCGACGTTCCGCGCAACGGCTCCCACGTGTCCGCGGGCACGGTCCCCGTCGCCGGCATCGCGTGGGCCCAGCACACGGGGATCGCCGGCGTGCAGGTGCGCGTGGATGGCGGGCCGTGGCATCAGGCGCGGCTGTCCCAGCTCGACACGCTCGACACCTGGCGGCAGTGGGTCTACGACTGGGAGGCGACGGCCGGCAAGCACCAGGTGCAGGTGCGCGCGACCGACGACTCGGGCTACACCCAGACGGCGCGCGAGGCGCCGCCCTTCCCGTCCGGCGCGACCGGCTGGCACACCGTGGACGTGTCAGTCGGCTGACGAACCGAGCGCCTCGAGTGCCAGCACGTAGCTCCGCCAGCCGAAGCCGGCCACGACGCCGATGCACGCGCCGGCGACGATATCGGTATGCCGGAACTCCTCGCGCGCAGATGGATTCGACAGGTGAACCTCGATCGTCGGGATGCCGACACCGGCAATCGCGTCGCGGATCGCGACGCTCGAGTGCGAGTATCCGCCCGGGTTGATCACGATGGCGTCGGCCCACCCGCGGGCGCCCTGGATCAGATCGATCAGGTCGCCTTCGACGTTCGACTGCTCGAAGCGCGTCCGCATCCCGAGCTCCGCGGCCCGCTCGGCGACGCGCGCGTTCACGTCCTCCAGCGTCATCGTGCCGTAGACCTCGGGCTCGCGGAGCCCCAGGAGGTTGAGGTTCGGCCCGTTCACCACCAGCACGTTCACGTCGGCGTCACCTCCATCAACGCCCGCATGGCCTGGTCCTGGTCCACGCCGTCTGCCAGCGCGGCGCCGTCCGGGGTCGGCACGACGAACACGCCGCGCCCGGCCCGACGCTTCTTGTCCGAGCCCATCGCGTCCGCGATCCGGCGTGGGTCAAGGTCCGACGGCACCGACACGGGGAGGTCGAACGAGCCAAGCAGCCGCTCCAGGCGCCGGGCGGTTTCCGGGTCGGTGACGCCGAGGTCCTCTCCCAGGCGGGCGGCCGCGACCAGGCCGATGGCCACAGCATCGCCGTGCGAGACGCGATAGTCCGACGCGGATTCGATCCCGTGCGCGTACGTGTGTCCGAGGTTCAGCGCGTGCCGCACGCCGGCGTCCTCAGGGTCGGCCGCCACGAAGGCCGCCTTGATCCGAACGGCCTGCTCGACGAACCACTCCCACCGGCGGGTGGGCTCGTCGGAGACCTGGTCCGGGCGCTCGAGCAGCCAGAACGTGAGCGGTGACGCCACCAGGGCCGCCTTCGCGATCTCCGCGACGCCCTCGCGCGCCACGGCCTTCGGCAGCGTCGCCAGCAGCTCCGGGTCGCAGATCACGAGCTTGGGGTGATGGAACGCGCCGACCGCGTTCTTCACGCCGCCGTGGTCGATCCCGGTCTTGCCGCCGATCGCGGCGTCGACCATCCCGAGCAGCGTCGTCGGAACGTTCACCAGCGGGGTGCCGCGGCCGTACGTTGCGGCGGCGAATCCGGCGACGTCGGTGGTCGTCCCGCCGCCGATCGCGACGACGACGTCGGTGCGGCCGACCCGTCGTTCGGCGAACGCGTTCCACAGGCGCTCCACGGTGTCGATCCGTTTGGCGGCCTCGCCGGATGGGATCGAGACTGCGACCGTGGTCGAGTCGATGAGGCCATCGGGGGCTCGTGCGGGCGATTCGACGTGCAGCCCAGCGGCAGCGAGCGAATCGGCCGCCGCGCGCGCGATCGAGGTGATCGACCGGTCGCACACGATCACCGCGCGTGAGGCGCCGGGGACCGCGTCGCGCACGCGCTGCCCGAGCGAGGCGGCTTGCCCCGCGCCGATCACGACCTCGTACCCGTGCTCGGAGACCCCGACCTCGATGCTCGCGAACGCCTCGGCGCCCCCTGCCGACCGATGACGCTCGGCGAGCGCCGCTGCGACCTCCTCGGGGCTGGATCCGGTCGTGTCCAGCGGCGTTCCCGCCCGGGCGTAGGCCTCGTCGCGTTCCCCCAGCAGCTCGCGGATGCGGTCCAGGTCGCCGCCCGCGAGCAACGGCCGCCCGCCGGCGTTCGCGTCCAGGCCGAGGCGCCGGAGGATCTCCTCGGGCCCGCACGTCAGCACCGCCACCGTCGCGTCGCGCGACAGCAAGCCGAAGGCGTCGGCGTCCAACGCTGCACCGCCGCCGGTGTCGATGACCACGTTCGACGCGCCGGCGGCCTCGAGGACGGCCCGGCGCTCCAGCTGCCGAAACGCCGCCTCCCCGTCGCGACCGAAGATGTCCTGCACCGTCGCGCCCGCACGGTCGGCGACCACGTCGTCGGTGCTCACGCAGGGCATCGCGAGCAGCTGCGCCGCTCGACGCGCGGCCGAGGTCTTGCCGGTCCCCATGAAGCCGGTCACGACCAGGCGCGGCCGCCCCGGAGGCAGCGGCGGAGTAGGGATGGGAGAGATCTTCACGCGTCGACCGGCGGGGCTGGCACGACGGCGCCGGGCGTCGCGTCGCGCGCGGCCAGCATCGTGTCAAGGCGGTCGCCACCGAACCGTTCGGTCAGCGCGTCGGCGAGCACCCAGCGAACCATGGCCTCGCCGACCACCGCCGCGGCGGGCACGGCCGTCACGTCCGAGCGCACGTACGGCGGGTCCACGGCCTGCCCGGTGGCGAAGTCCACCGACACGAGCTCCGCGCGAACGGAGGACAGCGGCTTCATCGCGGCGCGCAACACGATCGGCTCGCCGTTGGTGACGCCGGCCTCCAGCCCGCCGGCGTAGTTCGAACCGCGGCCAACGCTTCCGTCGGCGCCGGCCGCGATGGGGTCCTGCGCCGTCGTCCCCGCCATCGCCGACACCTGGAAGGCCGGTCCGATCTCGACCGCCTTCACCGCGTGGATCGAACAGATCGCCTGCGCGAGCCGGCCGTCGAGCTTGCGGTCCCACTGCGCATAGCTCCCGAGCCCGGCCGGCACGCCGGTGGCGAACACGCAGAACGTCCCGCCGAGCGTCTCCCCGGCCGCCTTGGCCGCGTCCACCGCGCCGACCATCCGCGCCGACGTGTCCGCGTCCGGCGCGCGGACGAGGTCGTGTTCGGCCGCGTCGGCCATCGCGTGGAGCGCGTCGGCGTCCAGCGCATGCAGAGGGGTCGTCGCGGCCACGTCTCCGAGCGACGTGACGAAGCTGCCCACGCGAACGCCGAACGGGTCCAGCAGCATGCCCGCGACGGCGGCCGCAGCGACGCGGGCG
>DASXAQ010000076.1:0-7303 GCA_036406615.1 Actinomycetota bacterium
GAACTTCGCCCAGCCCTACATGCTGCACTGGGACGGATCCGACTGGAGCCTGACCAAGCTTCCGAACCAGGGCGGCGAAGGCTCATCGCTGTATGGCACAACGGCGCCGTCCTCTTCTGACGTGTGGGCGGTCGGCCAGACCCAGGAGCTGAACGGGTCGATCCTCACGCTGACGGAGCACTTCGACGGAACGTCCTGGAGCATCGTGCCGAGTCCGAGCCCCGGACACATTCAGGGCATCCGCATCAACGGGCTGCGAGGCGTCGCCTGGGCCGGCGGATCGTCGCTGTTCGCCATGGGCTTTCAGGAGTTCGAGGGGGCGTGCTGCACCCGAACCCTGGGGCTGCAGACGAACCAGGGATAGGCTGCGGGACTGGTTGACACGCCTGCACCGGGGGCGGTTTCCCTCCTCCACGGGTTCGCGGCTGCACCCTTTCGCCGAGGGGCCAATCGAGACACAATTCGCACGATGAGCGAGAAGACCGCCTCCCGAGCGGCCTGGATCGCGGGGACCATCGCGATCCTTCTCACCGCCGGGCAGGTTGCGTTCATGTTCGTCGACCGGAATGTGGCCCAGCCGCCTGGATCGAGCGACGTCATCAACCTGTCGTGGAATCTGGCGAACGTCCTCAACGCGCTCACGATCGCGGTGGCGGTCGGGATCGCCATCCTCCTCGTTTCCAGGCGCCCCGAGAACCGGATCGGCTGGCTGTTCCTGCTGGCGGCCCTCACGCAGAGCGCGTCCGGGTTCGGGGCCGCCTACGGCGTCCACGCCATCTGGGTCGATCCGGGCTCGTTGCCGGCGGGGAACCTGGCCTACTGGGCGGCGACCTGGGTCGGGCTCATCACGATCATGGCGCTGACGCTGCTGATGATCGAGTTCCCGACCGGGATCCCGCGGACGCCACGCTGGCATGTGGCCGAACGGGTCGTGCTGGTGGGGTGGCTGGTCGCCATCACGGGCTCGGCATCGTTCGCCGCGCTCAACTGGAGTCACCCGTTCGACCAGAGTCGTGTATCCGGCCCGATCGCCGCCCTGAGCGCCGTGTTCATCTTCCTGATCCCGATCGTGGGATCGTTCGCCACGAGCATCGCCGCGATGATCAACCGGTACCGGCACGCGACCGGCGACGAGCGTCTCCAACTCAAGTGGTTCGTCGTCGGAGCGGCGCTCTTCCTGGTCACGATCCTCATCTCCATCCCCTGGAACAATCCGGTGACGACCGCGCTCCAGGACGCGGCGATCATCTTCTGGTTCGCCGCGATCGCCGTGGCAATCCTGAAGTACCGCCTGTACGAGATCGACCTCGTCATCAACCGCGCGGTGCTCTACGGCACGCTGGCCGTGTTCATCACGCTGGTGTATGTGGGGCTGGTGGTCGGCATCGGCACGCTGGTGGGCAACAACCGCAGCCCCTTGCTGTCGGCGGTCGCCGCCGCGATCGTGGCCGTCGCGTTCCAACCCGTTCGTCAGTGGGCGCGAAAGCTCGCCAACCGCGTCGTGTACGGATCGCGCGCGACGCCGTACGAGGTCCTGTCGAACTTCGCAGAACGGATCGCGGGGACGTACGCGGCCCAGGACGTGCTCCCGCAGATGGCCCAGATCGTCGCCGCGGGCACTGGTGCCGAACGAACCGTCGTCTGGTTGCGTGTGGGCGACGAGCTCCGGGCCGAGGCATCGTCGGGAGCGGCGCCGCCGGCGTCCAGCATCCCGATCGCCGACGGCGCCATGCCCGCGATGCCCGACGGTGAGTTCGCGGCCCCAGTCACCGACCAGGGTGAGCTGCTCGGCGCCATCTCGGTCCGAATGCCTCGAGCCGAACCGCTATCCGAGGCGGGCGCGCGCCTCATCGGAGACGTCGCGTCTCAGGCGGGGCTGGTTCTCTCCAACGTGCGCCTGATCGAGGAGCTCCGCGCCTCTCGCCATCGCATCGTGGCCGCCCAGGACCAGGCGCGGCGGCGCCTGGAACGCAACATCCACGACGGCGCGCAGCAGCAGCTGATCGCATTGGCCCTGAAGCTGCGGCTTATGGGCACCATGGTCGGGAAGGACCCCAACCGGGAGCGCGACCTCGCCGAACAGCTCCTCGGCGAGACGCAGGAGGCACTGGAGAACCTGCGCGATCTGGCGCGGGGCATCTACCCACCCCTGCTGCAGGACAAGGGGCTGGTCAGCGCACTGGAGGGGCAGGCGCGCAAGAGCCTGGTTCCCATGACGGTGCAGGCCGACGGCGTCGACCGCTACTCACAGGACGTCGAGGCAGCCGTCTACTTCTGCACGCTGGAAGCGATGCAGAACGCGGCAAAGTACGCGGAGGCGACCAGGGTGACCGTGCATCTGTCCGAGCGAGACGGACGCCTGACGTTCGACATCACGGACGACGGGCGCGGGTTCGATCCGAGCGCGAACGGGCACGGCTCCGGGCTGCAGGGCATGTCCGACCGCCTGGAAGCGCTCGGCGGCCGGCTGGAGGTGCGATCCGAAATGGGTCGCGGGACGACGATCGGCGGCAACCTCCCGCTGTTGCCGGAAACCGCTCATTCTTGACTCCTGCCCTTGTTGGGGTCCAGCGTTCCCCCGTGGATGAACCGCAGAGCGCCGGGCCACGGACGCTGTTCGTTCTGAAGACGATCCGTCCCGAGTCGCGTTCGTCGTCGCAGAGATCGCCGACACGCTTGATCCCGTCCGATGGAGCGAGGTTCTCGCCTCGCACCCGGATGTCGTCGTCCGTCCGGAGAATGAGATGGGAGGTGTCTACGAAACGCCGCTCAGGCAGTGGCGTCGCATCATGCGACCGGGAAGGACCGAGCGACGGGCAAGGTCGGCCGGCAGCATCACTGGCGTCGCCGTGCTCAGCGCCGCCGAGCGCCGTCGATTCGACGAGGACGCGGCCAGAGTCGCTGAGCTCCGACGTTCCGGGCAGCTGACCCCTCGAGAGCGAGAGGTGATGGAGCTTCTCGACATCGGTCTCACCGCTCATGAGACGGCCCTGGTGCTCGAGGTGAACCCCAGGGCGGTAGCGCACCACCTCGAGAACGTACTTGAGCTCCTTGGGGCCCCAACGCGAGCAGAAGCCCTGACGCGGTTTCGCGCTTGGGAGCCTGCGCAACAGGCGCGCTAGCCGAGACCTCGATCTCGGTGGCGAACGAGTTCGCGGCCGACCCTGCCTCGGCCGGATCCCAGGCTGGCGGTGCCCTGAGTCGCTCAGGTTCAGTTGGCTACGGGCCGCTTCGACGCGCCGGCGCTTCGCGACGCTCGGGCGAGACCGCGCCGAGATCGTCGCGAAGTCCGAGGAGCTCGTACACCTCGACTGCCTCCGACTTCCCCTTGAGTGCGGGCGTGCCCAGAGAACGGACCTCGGCGATATCGCGAATGAGCTCGTACGTCTGCGCGCCGATGACCACGCTCCCCTCCGGCGCGTACGTTTGAAGCCGGGCGGCGAGGTTCGTCGTGTCGCCGATGGCCAGGAAGTTGCGGATGTCCGCGGCTCCGATGTTGCCGACAAGGGCCGGGCCGCTGTTGAGGCCCACCCGAAACTTCGGCCGTCCGGCGGCGGACGGCAGTGAGAGAACGGCGCGCTGCATCCCCAGCGCGGCTCGAGCTGCCCGCCGGGCGTGATCGGGCTGGGGGTTGGGAGCGTTGAAGACCGCCATCATGGCGTCCCCCATGAACTGCACGACGGTGCCACCTTCCTTGAGCACGATCGGCACCGCCGCGCCGAACGCGGCGTTGAGCATCGCGACGACCTCCGTGGGAGAACGCCGCTCGGCGTACGACGTGTAGCCGCGCAGGTCCGCGAACAGGACCGTCACGTCGACCTCCATGCCACCGAGCGCGGCCCGCGTCGGGTCCTCGATCAAGGTGCGAGCCACGTCCGGCGACAGGTACTGACGCAGGAGGAGATCGACGCGCTCGTGGAGAGATTGCACCACCAGCCCTTGCGCGTACGTGGTGCGCTGCGAGCGCTCGAGCATGTAGGCGCCCACGCAGCAGGCGACCACGGTCGTCGCCACCAGGAAGAGCTGCAGCGCCAGCTGGGACCCGAGGTCGCTTCCGGCCGCGACGCCGAGAAACATCACGCAGTAGGCCACGCCGATCGCGATGGAACCCGCGAACGGGTGACGCGTGAGGACGAAGCCGAAGACCGCCGTGAGCATGATCCCCGGCATGGCGTACGTCGCGACGTTCCCGGTGACGCCACACAGCACGACGACGGCGCACCCGGCAACGAACTGCTGCCCCAATCCGATCGCGTCGCGGCGGCGTTGCGTGGTCGCCCATCGGCTCGCTCCCGCCGTCGCCAGGAGGAACACCGTCATCGGTCCGCAGATCGCCCACGCAGTCGCCCGCGACACCCCGAGCGCCGGCGGGCCGATGATCCCGACCAGGACCCAGACCCCGACGGCCATGAGGCTGGCGGTTCGGGTGCGTCGAATCCCCTCGGCCTGATCGGCGTGCTGGTACGCGCCTTCGAGCTCCCGATCAGCGAACCGCAGCGTGAAGCGGTTGAACGCATCCCAGCCGTCTGGGAACTCCACCGCCGCAGTATAGGTTCGGCCGTGCGTGGACTTCTTCGGGCTAGACGATCACATCTTCAGCCAGTGGAGCAGCCCGTACACGAGGTACGCCGGCCAGACGACGGCCTGGAACACGCCGTAGAGACCGTCCCAGAACGAACTCGCGCTCTGGATGAAATAGACGAGCGCGCCGATCAAGCCGAGCCCATAGACGGCACCTGCACCTGCCGCGCCAGATCGATTCCGGTTCCCGGTCATCCTCGACTCCCTGCAGCCGCAGACTCGTTTGCCGTTCAGGGTCTTCACCGACTCTACACACCGGTCATGACCGGCAGGGGCGGAGCTCGCGCTACGAGCGGCGTGACCACACCTGAAAGACGCGCGGGCCGCACGTCAGCGTCGACGGGTCCTCCGTGAAGCGTGCCAGGTCCGCGAGCGCGGCCGCGAGTTCCTCGTCGGTGGCGATTCCCTCGTCTGTGATCGCCTCCGTGGCCGCCTCGAGCGTGGACCAGGCCAGGGTCTTGTTCTCGCCCGTGACGTTGACGGGACACGCCAGCGTCACGTGTGGGTCCGGGATTCCCAGGGCGCGAAAGTGCCCGTAGAGCTTGCGGCCGAAGGCATGGTCCCCGCCGCGGCGCTGGAGCACCTGTGCCCAGATTCGCAAGAAGAACTCGAACCCCTCATTCGGCGGATGGCATGCCCACCCGTCGAAGTCGGCGTCCTCCACCGCGAGGACGCCACCGTCTCCGACCGCCGCCCACATCCGGCGCAGAAGATCGCCGGGGTCGCGCAGATGCTGGAGAAGGAACCTCGAGTAGACGAAGTCGTAGGCTCCCGGTTCGTTCCATTCGCCGACGTCCTGTGCGCGGAACTCGACGTTGTCCAGCCCTTGCGTTTCGGATGCGCGGCGGGCCAGCGCCAGCTTCACCTCGTCCATGTCCACACCGACGATCGAGCCATGGGGTGCGATCAGCTTCGCGATCTCGAGGGTGACCGCACCCCCGCCGCATCCGAGATCCAAGCAGCGCATTCCGGGACCGATGCCCGCGCGTTCGAACAGCGCCGCCGTGTCGGCCCAGCGAGAGCGGGCCAGCAACTGGAGACGCTCGTACCCGCGTTCTCCGCCACGGATCACGTAATCGGTCACGGCCGAATGATAACGAGGCACTCCTCGGCCCGGTCGGCGGACGGCCCTGGCGGCCAAAGATTGGAGGGACTACGCTCCCGAGACGGAGGTCGCTCCATGGTCGGTCGCACGTTGGCCATCATCACCGTGCTGTTGATCCTGGCCGTACCGCTCGGGGCTGCGCCGACCATCGCAGCGCCGGGCTCGGGTGGGGGCTGCGAGACGGCGTGGACGCTGGTACCCGCGCCGCGCCCCGACCGCGGAATCGGCTTCCTCACGAGCGTCACCGTCGTCTCGGCGAACGAGGCCTGGGCGGCAGGATTGTCGTCCCGCCGAGACTTCACCCACGAACAGCCACTGTTCGAACACTGGGACGGTGCGGCCTGGTCGATCGTGCCATCCCCCTCGCTCGCCGGCGACGCGGGCATCAACGACATCGCGGCGGTGGCGTCCGACGACGTCTGGGCCGTGGGGTCAGGGCCCGAGGGCGTGCTGGTCGAGCACTGGGATGGCGATGCATGGCACGTCGTGTCCGCGCCGAGCCAGAACGCCTACACCAGTCTTCATTCTCTTTCGGCCACTTCCGCCGACGACGTCTGGGCCTCGGGCACGATCGAGTACCACCGGCGCGCGTCGGATCCGCTCGTCGAGCACTGGGACGGAACGACCTGGAGCGTCGCGCCCGTGCCTCCCTCACCCAAGCAGGCCGAGCGCCTGTTCGGCGTGGCCGCCACCTCGTCGAACGACGTGTGGGTGGGCGGCCAGGCCTACCCCGGCAACGGCGTGTTCACGGCGACCCTCGTCCTTCACTGGGACGGGTCGGCGTGGACCAGGGTGGACAACCCGAATCCGGCGATCCATGGCTTCAACGTCTTCTACGACCTTGCCGCGGTCTCGAGCGACGACGTGTGGGCGGTCGGCACCACCAGTAACAACCGTCCCCTCACCGAGCAGTGGGACGGAACCCGGTGGAGGATCGTCGACGTGTCCGTGGCCCACGGTGAGCAGCTTGGGGGCGTGGCCGCGGCCCGCTCCACGGACGTGCGCGCCACCGGCGACTTCCCGTTGCTGCGGCCGGTGGTGATGGGATGGGATGGGACCCGGTGGAGCGAGCAGCCAACGCCTCCCACGCCCAAGTCGCACGCGGTCCTGCTCGGGATCGCCTTCGGAGCCGGCGTCTACTGGGCGGTGGGGTGGACGGGGATGAGCCACAAGACGGCTCCCATCGTCGAGCGGGCCTGCGCGGCATAGTCCGGTGACCACGTCGAGCAGCATCGATCTGCGCGTGGGCGACGAGACGGACGTTCGCCTGCCCGGCCTGGGGGCCGCCGGCTACCGGTGGGAGCAACAGGAACCGACGGAGCCCGACGTGGTCGACGTGGCCAGAGCCACCGGACCGGCTGCCGCGGATGCCCAGTCCGGCGACGCGCCGGGCAGCAGCCGCGACGAATCGTTCGTGATCCGGGCGATCGGTCCCGGGCAGGCGACGGTGCGCCTCCTTCAACGAAGGCCGTGGGAGGGGCCGGAGAACGTCCTGAACGAGCACGTCCTGCACGTTCGCGTGACGGAGCGGTGACGAAGCGGTGACGGGGCCCTTGGCAGGATTCGCCGTCCACCGAGCGAAGGAGACCCGTCATGCCGGATTCCTCCCAACCGATC
>DASXAQ010000077.1:0-1984 GCA_036406615.1 Actinomycetota bacterium
AGCGCGTTCGCCGTCTGATCCCACGACCAGTGCTGTCGCACGAACTCGTGGATGTCCGACCGAACCCGTCGCCGCCTGGCCGGCGGCAGCGCCAGCAGAGTGTCGATGCCCGCACCGATGCGGGACGGCGACCCGACGCCGGGTTCGAAGGAGAACAGTCCCTCTTGCCCCACTGCCGTCTCGAGCGCGGCGGCGACCTCCGCCAGGCCCGAGTGGCGGGCGACCAGCGGCAGCGCGCCGGCCGCGGCGCCCTCTGCGACCACCATGCCGAACGCCTCCTTGACGATCGACGGGACGACCAAGACGCTCATCGCGGCCAGCGCCTCCGGCGCGTACCGATGATCGAGCCGGCCTGTGAACGTGATCGGAACGCGGCGGCGAGCGGCCGACCCGCCGGGGGCGGCAGCGTCTGCGATCGGGTCCGGCGTCGCCGCTTCGGGCGCGATACCGTGCTTCTCGGCGAGCCACGCGATGGCCTCGGCGTCCCCGGCGGCCAGCGCCATCACGTACGCGGTCAGCCACTCGCGTTTGTCCCCGAACCCCACCATCAGCACGTGGGCAGACCGATGCGATGCCCGTACGCCCGCCGGCACCAGCTCGGGGCCCTTCGACGGGATGAGCTTGCCGAAGTAGCCGACGACCGGTCCGGTGCGCCCGGCGAGATCCCGAAGTCGCGCGGCGGCGTCCGCGTCCGGCTCGGCCTGATCGTACGTGCGGGCCAGCCGATCCAGCTCGTCGGGATCTCGATGCGAAAGCGCCTGGGCTACACGGTCATCCAGCGAGCGCGGCCGCCCTTCACCCGAGCCGGCATCGGCCTCCAATCGCGATGCCGCGTCGGTCAGCGCCTCGCGCCGCGTCCGAAGGCGAAAGCGCGACGTGTCCACCCCCGGCGGCACGATCCGCACCAGCTCCCGGATCCCGGGCACCAACCGCCGGCACCGCCGCGCGACCTCGTCGCTCCCACACGCGATCGCCGCCGCGCCACGGAGCCCCTCGGCCGCCAACCGCTGATACCTCGGCTGCAGCCGAACCGCATACTCCAGATCGCTGCCGTGGATCTCGGCCACGTGACGACCCGGTCCAAGCGCCCGGGTCGCGACCACCGCGCCGGGCACGGCGTGCGACGCGATCACGGCCTCGCTGCCGTGCCACTCCGCGACGGCACGCAGCGCGCGGTCGTTGACGTCCAGGTAGGCATCGAGCTCCTCATCCGACAGGTCGACGAACCGCTTCGCTTCGGCGCCCTCGTACCGGTCCAATACGAACGTCGGCAAGAGCGGCCCGATCTCCGGGCGAAGCAGCACGCACCGGCCGGGCCCGGGCGCCACCGCGGCGGGTTCGAACTCGATCCGACCGTCTCGAACGACGCCGGCGGCCGCGATCCACGGGTATCGCTCCGGGTGGCGTTCCTGGCACACCAGCGCGACGTCGTGCCCCTGCCCCGCGAGGACCTCCGCGAGCCGGGCCGTGTAGATGTTCGAACCCGATCCCTCCAGCAGCCACCCGTGCCAGATCAGGACCCGCACCGGAACGTCCTTCCCCTCACGGCCGGACGACTGCCGCGGCGAGGGCCGCTCGCAAGGCGGCGTCCACGCGTTCGGCGAACGCGGCGACGGCCAGTTCGTCCGGCAACTCAAACGCCTCGCCGCGCTGATACGCGAGCGCCGCGGCCAGCAGGGCATGCACATCCGGATCGGGGTCGCGAGCCTCGAGCCACACCGCGCCTTCGGACTTCGACCCCAACTCGCCGGACTCGACGTATCGAAGGCCACGGGCGCCGTTCAGGACCCGGTAGGCCATCGAGGCCGCCGCGGGCCGGTCGTGCCCCTCCCACCCGGCCGCACCGCTGCGGCGGGCCCAGTCGAGGTCGTCCAGGAGCGACTGCAGCAGCAACGTGCGGTCGGGTTGGGCGAACACGCCCACGGGCTCGGGGCCGGCCAGCGCGCGCCCGCGCGCACGGATCACGGCGAACTGCACGACCAGG
>DASXAQ010000078.1:0-16564 GCA_036406615.1 Actinomycetota bacterium
CCGGGCGAGAAGTGCGTCGAAAGGGGCGCCGCGAAGGCGGCGCCCCTTTCGCTGTTTCGGGGTCGGATCCCGCGAGCTCCGACGTCGCGCCTAGCGGGCGAAGAAGTGCAGGCCCAGCCACACCCAGCCGGCGACCACGCCGACCCGGCCGGACCGCGTGCGCATCACGCGGCTGAACACCGTGCCGAGCGAGGGGATGCGCGACGTCTGCCCGCGGCTGAGCACCTCGAGGACCACGCCGGCCAGGGCCATGGCCACGAAGACGGCGACGGTGAAGTCGTGGCTGTTCATCGCTGGATCACGAACCAGCCGATCGCCAGCCAGACGAACAGAGCGATCGCGCGCCCCGGGTGGGTGGCGAGCGCCGGGTCCGACATCACGCTCAGCGTTGGGTGGGCGTAGGAGTCGGTGCGAAGCGACGGCTGCAGCAACAGCTGCGTCAGTTCGAAAAGGCCGAGCGACACGAACAGGGCGAGCCACGCCCCCGCGCCGAGCGGATCGAGCGTGTCCGGGACCTCGCGGTGGCGCAGCGGACCTCGCCACGCGAGCCACAGCGCCGCCAGGCCGGGGACCAGGATCGCGGCCGTCGCCGGCCAGGAGTAGCGGGCGAACCCGCCCACCGTGACGGCGTAGACGAGGCCGGCCGCGACGAGGACCGCGGCGCGAACCGGGCCCGTCTTCCCCCGCGTCAGCAGGGGAGGCGCCTGCGGCCGCGGCGAGACCGCGTGCCAGCCGAGCAGCCCCGCGGCCGCGAACAACAGGATCGCGTGCACCGGGTTGCCGGAGAGCAGGTCGAAGACGCCCGCGATCGCCAGGATCCACACGACCGGGTCGAGCAGTGGGCGAACCGAACGCGGGATCGCCCGCGCGGCTGCCTGCCCGCGCCGCCGCACCGCATTGCGCTCATCCATTACTGCCGCCCCGATCCCTCGGTTCAGAAGCGGAGCCTATCCTCGCTGGTCGAGGACCACCACACGCCCGGGCGGCTCGACGCAAAGAAGCGCGGAAACTCCGAAACGGCGCGCGCTTGCGGGCTCCGGCCGTGACCATGGGGCAGAATCAGCAGGTGGAGGGCCGGTGAGCCTTCGCCCGCAGGACGGGACCGGGGTCGACGACGCGGGACGGCGCCTTCCCCCGTGGCTGCCCCGCGCCCTGGCGCTGGCCGTGTTCACGGCCTACGTCGCGTTCTTCGGGTGGCACCTGCTCGGCCACTTCGCCGGGTTGTTCCGAACCCTGTTCCTCGCGTTGTTCCTGTCGTTCGCGTTCGAACCCGGTGTCAACTGGCTGAACGCGCACGGGTGGCGCCGCGGGGCCGCGACCGGCCTGCTGATGCTGGTCACGCTGCTGGTCGGGCTCGGCCTGGTCGGGCTCATGATCCCGGTCGTCGTGAAGCAGGTGGAGTCGCTGATCAACACCGCCCCGGACTACGTCTCCAAGCTCGCGAGGACCCTGAAGGATTGTTGCAACATCGACCTGTCCACCCAGCACCTGACGACGGAGTTGCACTCCGCCCGCGCTTCGCTCACGAGCTACGCGGCGAACCTCGCGGGGAACCTGCTGGGGTTCGGCGCCGCGATCCTGTCCGGAATCTTCACGATCTTCACGGTCGGCCTGTTTCTGTTCTACTTCGTCGCCGAGGGGCCGCGGCTGCGCCGGGCCATCTGCTCGCTGCTTCCTCCCGCGCGCCAGCGCGACGTGCTGCGCGCGTGGGAGATCGCCATCGACAAGACCGGCGGCTACTTCTACTCGCGGCTGCTGCTGGCGGTGATCAACGGCGGACTGACATTCGTCGTGCTGGAGATCCTGCGCGTGCCGTTTGCCCTGCCCATGGCCGTGTTCGTGGGCGTCGTTGCCGAGTTCATCCCCATCGTCGGCACGTACATCGCCGCGGTGGTGCCGCTGCTGATCTGCCTGCTGGCCAGGCCCTGGCCGTTCACGATCGCGCTGCTCGTCTGGTTCCTGGTCTACCAGCAGATCGAGAACTACGTGCTGAGCCCACGCATCAGCGCGCGGACGATGGCGCTGCATCCCGCAGTTGCCTTCGCTGCCGCGATCGTCGGCGCGAGCCTCGGCGGGGTGCTGTGGGCGTTCCTGGCCCTGCCGGCGGCCGCCACCATCCAGGCCGCCGCCGCCGCGTACGTCCCACGCCACGAGGTGGTGGGCGACGAGCTCATCGAGGACGAGCCGCGGCCGCGCAGGCGACGCAAGGACGGCACCGGCTGGGCGAGCCGCGCCGCGCGGCGTGCAGGCGGCATGTTCCGCGCCGCACAGGAGACTCCCGACGACCCGAGCGCCGGCGGGGGGCCGCCGGACTGACGAGGAGGACGAACCGTGGGATGCCTGCTCGCGCTGATCGCCGCGTTCTCGCCGCGCCTGGCCCTGTTCCTCATCTGGATCTTCACCAACCTGGTGAGCCGCGCCTTCGACACGTTCATCGTCCCGCTGCTGGGGTTCCTGCTGCTGCCGTTCACCACGCTGATGTACGTGCTCGTCTATCAGCCGGTGACCGGCGTGACGGGCTTCGGCTGGCTTCTGGTGATCGTCGGGTTCCTCATCGACCTGGGGGCGTACGGCGGCGTGTACGGACGCCGGAGCCGATCGGCTCGCTGAGGTCCGCGCGTCCTGTCAGAAGACGTTGGAGCACCAGGGCACCGCATCCGCGGCGAACAGCGCGTCCGCCCGGCGCAGCGCCCCGTCGGTCTCCTCGCTCACCCGGCCGGCCGCCGCGAGCGTCGACAGCCGGTTCCCGCCGAGGAACGCCGCGGCGAGCTCGTTCGCACCGGTGACGAGGTCGGGGGCGGCGTGGGTCGGCGTGCACGACGCGCCCTCCGGCCCCGCCTCGAGCCGGTACACCCCCTCGTTCCAAGGGCAGAAGTCGTCGAAGACCTGAATCGTCAGTGCGTCCTGCACGGAATAGGCGCGGGACGCGAGGGAGTTGGCCACGTCGACCAGTCGCAGCCACAGGGTCTCGCGGAGGCGGGCGTCCAACCGCTGCGGGTCGCTCAGGAGGAATCGCAGGGGGTCGTCGACGGGAAAGTTCCACCCGTTGACCGAGCCGATGAGGTCGATGTCCAAAAGGAACCGCCAGATGCCGGCGTGCGCCCGTGGGTTCGCCGAGACGACCTCGGCCACCTTCAATATGCTCGCGGCTCCGACCTGCCAGCGGTGCTCAACGCGGTAGGCCGCGTAGGCGTCGGGCTCGCCTCGCCCGTCGGATCGCACGGCGAAGAACAGCTCGCTTGCGCCGCCCCGCCGCCGCTCGCTGTCGTCGAACCGGTACTCCCACCATTCGGGCGATCGCTCCAGCATCCCCGGCCGAAGCGGCCGGACGCGCTCGTACACCGCCGACATCACGCGCATCGCGTCGGCCCGCGTGAGCAGCTCGATGCTGCCCTCGTCCTCGAGCGGATGGGCGAAGCGGGTCCAGCGGCCGTCGAGGTCCATCGTTGTCCCGTACGCGGCCGGACCGTAACCGAAGCGCCAGTAGATCGACCCCTCCGACGCCCACAGCCCCGCCACCGCCTCGCCCCCCTCGTGCAGGTCGTCGAGCTGGCGGCGCATGAGCGCGGTCAGGATCCCTCTGCGACGATGCGTCGGCGTGACCCCGACGCCGGTCACCCCGGCCATCGGGACGGTCGCGCCGGGGACGGTCACCCTCATCGAGTACGCGCCTGCGCCCCCGACGATCCGATCGCCGTCGAACGCCGCCAGGCTTCGACCCAGCTCGAAGACGGTCCGCTCCAGCTGGATGTCCTCCGCGCTCGGGTACTCGCCGAACGCCGATTCCAGCGCGATGACGTGCCGTTCGAACTCCTCGTCCCCGACGGGCCTGATCGTGATGTCCATCCGACGCACACCCCCATGTGCGGTCCGGCCCGTCGGCTTCCGCTCCGGCAGGGTAGGATCGCGACAGCATGGAAGCCCGGCCGGGACAAGAGTACGTCTGGGAGGGCCCAGGCGGCCCGTTCAGCCTGGAGCTCGACGACGGCGTGTTCCGGCCGACCTCGACCAGCCGCGCGGTGGCCAGCGGCCTGGTCGTGCACGAGGGCGACACGGTCATCGACGTGGGCTGCGGGTCGGGCGTGCTGTCCTTCGTCGCCGCCCGCCTGGGGGCCGCGCGCGTGTACGGGACCGATGCCGCGCGGCAGGCGGTCGCGTGCGCGAAACGCAACGGGGAGCGGCTCGGGCTCGCCGACATCGTCGACTTTCGTCTCGGCAGCTTGTTCGAGCCCCTCGACGGCATCAAGGCCGACGTCGTGATCGGCGACGTGTCGGGGATCCCCGACGAGATCGCGGCGGTCTCGGACTGGTTCCCTGGGGGCTTCAGCGGCGGCCCCACGGGGGCTGAGCTCCCCGTGGCCATGCTCGAGTCCGCGCAGTTGCACCTGCGCCCCGGCGCCAGGCTGTACCTGCCCACGGGGTCGATCCAGGACGAGGGCGCCGTCCTGCGGGCGGCGCGGCGCATCTTCGGCGAGGATCGCATCCGCAAGCTCGGCGAGCGGCTCCTGCCGCTGCCGGGCAAGCTCTCCGAGAGCGCCGTCGTGCGCCGGCTGATGGACTCCGGCGTGGTGAACCTGATCCGTCGCGGCAGCCGCTACCTCTGGGAGCTTCGGGTCTGGGAGTGCACGAGCCCGCCGGCCTGACGCCGGCCCGGACCCGGTCGATCCGCGCATCCCTGTCGGGACGGCTTGCGGCCTGCGCGGCTGCCTGCTGCATCGCAGCGTCGGCCTGTACCTCTGGCGCGTCCGCTGTCGCGCCCGCGTCCCACCCCGTGAGCCCGCAGGCGACCGGTTCGCCGGCGCTCATCGGCGTCCGGGTCGTTCCCGCATCGTTCCGGCTCGCGGCGCCGATCCAGCGTGAGGTGGTGCTGACGTGCGGCGGGTGTCCGATCTACCTGGCCGGCGGGCTGGACGCGTCCGACCGGTCGGCGGCCGGCGTGTTCGCCCTGGATCCCACGACGGGCCGGCTGACGCAATTGGGCAACCTCGTCGAGCCGGTGCACGACGCCGCGGGGACCCTGATCCCGCACGGGCTGGTGGTGTTCGGCGGTGGGTCCCTGTCCTCCACCGACCTCATCCAATCGTTCGACCTCGGCACGCGACGGGCGTCGATCGCCGGCCACCTGCCGAAGCCGCTATCGGACCTCTCGGCGGCCGCATTCGAAGACGCCACGTACCTGGTCGGCGGCTATGACGGCGTGTCGCCCCAGCGCGCGATCTATCGCGTCTCCGACTCGCTCCGGGTCCGCCGCGTCGGGTCGCTGCCCATCGGCCTGCGCTACCCGGCGGTCGGAACGCTGGGTTCGAACCTGGTCATCGCTGGCGGGGAGGCGGCGTCCGGGCCGGTCTCGACCGTCTACCAGTTCGACACCTCGACGCACCGCGTCACCACGCTCGGGCGGCTGCCGGCGCCGGTGGGTCACGCGTCGGCGATCACGCTCGACGGGCGCACCTTCGTCGCCGGCGGCCTCGACGCGAAAGGGCGGGCCGTGCGCACCGTCGTGGTCGTGGACGACAACGGCGTGCACCGGCTCGCGCCGCTGGCCAGGCCGGTGTCGGACGCGGGCGCCACGGAGGCCGCCGAGGTCGGGTGGATTCTCGGAGGGTGGCGCGGGGCCGCGGTGGCGCAGGTGCTTCGCGCGACGTTCACGGCCGGATGAGCGCCGCCGGGGGTTGGCGCGCGGCGCCCGAGCGCCGGTTGCTGGTCGAAGAGGTCCTGATCGTCCTCAGCCTGTCGCTGATCCCGAGCGCCGTCTACGCGATCCTGGACCTGCTGGCGGCGCCGCTTCGCGGTGTGACCGCCACGGTCTACCCGAGCGTCGGCGTGCTCCGGCAGGTCGTCGCCATCGTCTTCCCGCTGGTCCCGGTGGCCCTGGTGTTCTACATCGCGCGGCGAAGCGGCGAGGGGCTGCGGCCGTTCGGTCTGCAGACGGACCTGATCTCGCGCGACGTGGTGTTCGGCGTCCTGCTGGCGCTGGTCGTGGCGGCGGTCGGCCTCGGCCTGTACCTGGGCGCGGTCGCCCTCGGCGTGAACCGGTTCGTGAACCCGGCGCCGCCGCTCGGGCACTGGTGGACGGTGCCGGTGCTGCTGCTCGGCGCCGCGCAGGCAGCGCTGCTCGAGGAGATCATCGACGTCGGTTACCTGATCCACCGGCTCGAGCAGCTCGGGTGGGTCGCCGGCGCCGCCGTCGCGGCCAGCGCCGTGCTCCGCGGCTCGTACCACCTGTATCAGGGGTGGGGGGGCTTCGCCGGCAATGTCGCGCTCGGCGTGTTCTTCGGCCTGGTCTTCGTCAAGTGGCGTCGGACGTGGCCCCTGGTCGTCGCCCACGGGCTGATCGACACGCTGGCGGGCCTGGGCTACATCCTGTTCCACACGCACCTGCCCGGCGGCTGACCGCCGGGCAGGTTGCGCGACCGGTATGGGTTCGCCGCCGCGCGTCAGGGCGACGGCGTCAGGATCGTGTCGCAGTACGTCGTCTTCGGTCCGAACTGCCCGCCGCAGTCCATGCTCGTCGCGAACTGGCCGGCCTGGCCCCAGTCCTGCACCGTGCCCGGGAAGTCGACGCCGTAGCTGAACGCCGAACCGTTCCACGCATACCACGGGTAGGTGCAGAACGGCGCGCCGTAGACGCCGCAGAAGTGCGAGACCTCGTCGGTGCCGCCGTAGTCGCTCACGACCGCCCACTGCCGCGGGCTCGTCCCGTCGCCGAAGCGGACCGACGTGATCTGGATGGGCAGCGTCCCCGCCCACCAGCTCGCGTCGTACGAGTCGCAGATCGTCTGCCCGGGGACGCAGAACTGGCCCGGGGGGTGGGCATACGTCGACGTGTGTCCGATCTCCCACACGAAGGAGGCCGGCGTGTCGTGGACGAGGCCCCACTTGAGGGAGTTGCCGATCTTCTGCCGCGAGTAGGCGGGGTTGAGCGGGCCGTCGGTCGCGCTGTCGAGCACGATCGTCCCGGAGCCGCCGGTCGTGACGTCGGTGACCTCGATGTGCCAGCCGTCGCGGGCCGGCGTGACGAAGTAATGGATCCGGACGGTGTCGCCCGCGTGCATGATCAGCGGCGATCCCGGCTGTCCGTCGGTGAGCATCGCGTTGAATGCCGCGTCCTCGATGCCGTCGTGCACGCGCCAGACGGGGGAGCACGCCGTGTACGTGTCCTTCGAGTAGTTGAGATGAAACCCGCCGTTGGACGGGCATGACGTGACGATCGAGTCCGGGTAGAACTGGAGCTCCTCGAACGCCTGGCCGTACGCGCTCGAAGGATCGTCGACCGTGCCGCCGAACCAGAACACGCCGAGGTCCGACACCTTGTAGACGTCGTCGGACGGCAGGACCACGTTCCACGTGAGGTCCCTGGCCGATCCCGGCCGGCCCGAGACGGGATCCAGCTCCGGCTCGTCGTGTCCGGTGCACCCGGCCGAGTAGTAGATGTCGCCCCCCGGCCTGTGACCCAGGCACCCCGACGTCGACGAGGTCCGCGCGACCGCGGCGGGACCCGCCGAGACCAGCGCGAGCGCGATCGTCGCCGCCGAGACCGCCGACGCCATCAAGCCCATCCGCAACGTCTTCACGCGGCCCCCCTCCTTCGTGACAGGCGACGGCCGGGCACGCGATGCCCGGCGAAAGGCGCAATGTATCCCAGCTGCCGCGTTCTTCTCAACTCGGCATCGAGCGGCCCATCCGCCCAGGTGCGGGACAATGGCGGGGTGAGCGACACGATGCGCGAGCAGGTTCGGCTCACCCGCTTCAGCCATGGGGCCGGGTGCGCGTGCAAGCTCGCGCCCGGCGACCTGACGCGGGTGATGTCGATGCTGGCCCCGCCGGCCTATCCGCCCGAGCTGCTCGTGTCGCCGGCGACCGGCGACGACGCCGCCGTCTACGAGCTGCCGGGGGGCCAGGGGCTCGTCCAGACCGTCGATTTCTTCACCCCGATCGTCGACGACCCGTTCGACTGGGGCCGGATCGCGGCGGCCAACGCCCTGTCCGACGTGTACGCGATGGGGGGTCGCCCGCTGCTCGCGATGAACCTGGTTGCATGGCCCGTCGAGGACCTGCCGCTCGAGCTGCTCGCGCTGGTGCTCGAGGGCGGCGCGGAGATCGCTCGCGAGGCCGGGGTGACGATCGTCGGCGGCCATTCGATCCGCGACCCCGAGCCGAAGTACGGCATGGCCGTCACCGGCCTGGTCGACCCCGACCGCGCGATCCGCAACTCCACGATGCGCGAGGGCGACCGCCTGGTCCTGACCAAGCCGCTGGGGCTCGGGCTGATCTCGACCGCGATCAAGAACGAGCGCGCGTCGGCCGAACAGGTCCGCGACGCGGTCGCGACGATGACCAGGCTGAACGCCGCGGCCTCGGAGGCCATGGTCGGGGTTGGCGTGTCGGCCGCCACCGACGTGACGGGCTTCGGCCTGATCGGCCACCTCCACATCGCGCTCGAGGGCGCCGGGCTGGCAGCAACGGTGGATGCAGGTGCGGTTCCCTTCCTGGACGGCGCCCTGGACCTGGCCCGCGGCGGGATGGCGCCGGGCGGCACGCGGGCCAACCTGAGATTCGTCGATCCGACGACCGACTGGGGCGACCTTCCCGAGCCCGAGCGCCTGGCCCTCGCGGACGCGCAGACCTCCGGCGGCCTGCTCATCGCGGTGCCGGAATCCGCCCTGTCGCGGCTGGTGGATGCCCTGGTGGAGCGGGGAATAGCTCCCGCGGTGGTCGGCGTTACGCAGCGTGGCGAACCCGGACGGGTCTCGATCACGGGCCGGATCCGCGGCTGAGGCCCGGACCCCGCCGTCGCCCGGCGGCAAGCCCGGCCACCTCGCCGAGCGAGGCCGATGGTAAATTCAACTGATCGGATGGAAATTGCACCTGCAACGCCAGGAGGGATTCGAAGCGTGATCGAGGTGCCCGGCGAGATCGTGGAGGAGATGTCCGCGCACGCGCATCGGGAGTTCCCGAACGAGGCCTGCGGCCTGCTGGGCGGCACCATCACGCCGACCGGCGCCGCTCCCGACGCGAGGGCGGAGCGCTTCTACCCGATGCGAAACGCGGACGCGAGCTCCTCGACGTACCGCCTGGACTCCAAGGAGCAGCTGCAGGTGACCGAGGAGATCGAGGACAAGGGCTGGGAGATCGTCGGGATCTTCCACTCCCACACGCACTCCGAGGCGTACCCCTCGGAGACCGACCGCCGGCTGGCCTTCTACCCCCAGGCGCACTACCTGTTGATGTCGCTGCAGGATCGCGAGCACCCGGTGCTGCGGGGGTTCACGATCGCCGACGGACGGGTGCAGGAACAGGATGTGAGGTCCCCATGAGCGCAGAGCTTCCGAAGTTCACCGAGGAGCAGGTGCTGCGGTACTCGCGGCACATCATCCTTCCGCAGATCGGCGGCGAGGGGCAGCGCAAGCTGTTGGACGCGAAGGTGCTGTGCCTCGGCGCCGGCGGGCTCGGGTCGCCGATCGCGTTGTACCTTGCCGCGGCCGGCGTCGGTACGCTCGGCATCCTGGACTTCGACCGCGTGGACCTGACCAACCTCCAGCGCCAGATCCTGCACGACACCGACGACGTGGGCCGCCCGAAGGTCGAATCCGCGGCCGAGCGGCTGCGCGACATCAACCCCGGCATCGACGTCGTCGCGCACGACACGTTCCTCACCTCGGACAACGCGTTCGAGATCATGGAGCCGTACGACGTGGTCATCGACGGGTCGGACAACTTCCCGGTTCGCTACCTGGTGAACGACGCCACCCAGATGCTCGGCAAGCCGCTCGTCTACGGATCGATCTACCAGTTCGAGGGCCAGGCCAGCGTGTTCCTGCCGGGGAAGGAGTCGCCGTGCTACCGGTGCCTGTTCCCGCAGCCGCCGCCGCCCGGCGCGGTGCCGTCGTGCGCGGAGGCCGGCGTGTTCGGCGTTCTGCCCGGCATCGTCGGCTCGATCCAGGCGGTCGAGGCCATCAAGCTCGTGACGGGCATCGGCACGCCGTTGGTCGGCAAGCTGCTGTTGTTCGACGCGCTGGAGATGGACTTCACCACGGTGAAGCTGCGGTGGGATCCCGAGTGCCCGGTGTGCGGCAAGCAGCCGACGGTCACCGAGCTCATCGACTACGACCAGTTCTGCGGGCTGCCGGCGCGCTCCGCCGGCCCGCCGACCGACGCGGGAGCGTGACGGCATGGCGGTCAAGGTGAAGATCCCCACGATGATGCGCACGGCGGTCGGCGGCGCGCCGGTGGTCGAGGGCGACGGACAGACCGTGCGCGACGTCATCGCCGACCTCGAGCGGCGCTACCCCGGGCTTGCCGGGAGCATCCTCGGCGGCGACGGCGGACTGCATCGGTTCGTCAACGTCTACGTGAACAACGAGGACGTCCGCTACCTGGGATCCCTGGAGACGGAGGTCGCCGAAGGCGACACGGTGTCGATCCTGCCGGCCGTCGCCGGAGGCGCCTGAGCGACCGTCGGGCGGACGCGCCGAGTCTCCGGTGAGGGGGCTCGCGGGCCGATACTCTCGGGGCGAGCAACCGACAAGGAGACCGTGAATGGGCACGTATGTGGAAGCGCTGATGGCCGACGTCGTGGCCCGAAATCCCGGCGAGGGGGAATTCCACCAGGCCGTTCGCGAGGTCGCGGAGTCGGTCGAGCTGGCCATCGAGCGGCACCCCGAGTACCGCGAGAAGAAGATGCTCGAGCGCATCGTCGAGCCCGAGCGGGTCATCATGTTCCGCGTCCCCTGGGTGGATGACGACCGCCAGATCCAGATCAACCGCGGGTACCGCGTGGAGATGAACAGCGCCATCGGGCCGTACAAGGGCGGCCTGCGCTTCCACCCGACGGTTTACCTTGGCCTGCTGAAGTTCCTGGCGTTCGAGCAGGTCTTCAAGAACGCGCTGACGACGCTGCCCATGGGCGGCGGCAAGGGCGGGTCGAACTTCGATCCCCACGGCAAGAGCGACGGCGAGGTCATGCGCTTCTGCCAGTCGTTCATGACCGAGCTCCAGCGCCACATCGGCCCGAACACCGACGTGCCGGCCGGCGACATCGGCGTCGGCGGCCGCGAGATCGGCTACCTGTTCGGCCAGTACAAGCGCATCAAGAACGAGTTCACCGGCGTGCTCACCGGCAAGGGCCTGGAATGGGGCGGCTCGCTCATCCGACCCGAGGCGACCGGGTACGGCGCCGTGTACTTCGCGCACGAGATGCTGCTCACGCGCGACGACAGCCTGGAGGGCAAGACCTGCCTGGTGTCGGGCAGCGGCAACGTGGCGCAGTACACGGTCGAGAAGCTGAACGACATGGGCGCGCTGCCGGTCAGCCTCTCGGACTCGGACGGGTTCATCCACGACCCCGCCGGCATCGACCGCGAGAAGCTCGCGTGGGTCATGGAGTTGAAGAACGTGCGCCGCGGCCGGATCAAGGAGTACGCCGACGAGTTCCCCGGCGCCACGTTCGTGCACGCCGACCCGACGCTCGATCACAACCCGTTGTGGAGCATCCCCGCGCAGTGCGCGTTCCCCGGCGCGACGCAGAACGAGATCAACGCGAAGGACGCCGCACACCTGCTGGCCGGCGGCGTGTTCGTCGTGAGCGAGGGCGCCAACATGCCCACGGTGCCCGATGGCGTGGAGCAGTTCGTTCGCGCCGGCATCCTGTACGGCCCGGGCAAGGCCGCGAACGCCGGCGGCGTCGCCGTCTCCGGGCTCGAGATGTCGCAGGACGCGCTGCGCATCACCTGGCAGCGCCAGGAGGTCGACGCGAAGCTGAAGGACATCATGAAGGCGATCCACCAGCAGTGCCGCGAGACCGCCGACGAGTACGGCGTGCCCGGCCACTACGTGCACGGGGCGAACATCGCCGGCTTCGTCAAGGTCGCCGACGCGATGCTGGACCAGGGCCTCGTCTGAGGTCGAGCCGCTTCCACGCGGTTGCCGGCCCGCTCCCGCGCCGCGTGCGCGACCCGCGCGACTCGGGGTAGGCTTCGTCGGGTAGGGGTCGGAAGGCGGTACCCACGCCCGGACGGTCGCGGGAGACCGGACCCCCCCTTCAGGGGGCGCGAGGACGGGACGCTTGGTCACCACCTTCCGATCCCTCGTCGCGTGAGGAGGTGGCCCGGTGGAGATCTCCACCGTCCGCGTGGACAAGCCCGAGGACGTGAACCTCATCCTGGGGCAGTCGCACTTCATCAAGACCGTCGAGGATCTCTACGAGGCGATGGTCGGCGCGGCGCCCTCGATCCGTTTCGGGGTTGCGTTCTGTGAATCCTCCGGCCCGCGGCTGGTGCGCTGGACCGGCAACGACGACGAACTGGTGAAGCTGGCGACCGACAACGCGTCGGCAGTCGGGGCCGGGCATTCCTTCTTCGTGTTCCTGCGCGACGCGTTTCCGATCAACGTTCTGAACGCGGTGAAGATGGTGCCGGAGGTCTGCCGCATCTACTGCGCCACGGCGAACCCGGTCGAGGTCCTGGTCGGCCAGACCGATCAGGGGCGCGCGATCCTCGGCGTCGTCGACGGTGAGAGCCCGCTCGGCGTCGAGACCGAACAGGACATCGCCGAGCGCAAGGAACTGCTTCGGCGGTTCGGTTACAAGCAGTAGCCTCAACCCTTCGCAACCGGTTCGGATCGCGGCAGGAGCGTCAGCAGGGCAAGGGGACCGAGCAGCAGCGTCCACAGGGCCGCCTGCAGTCCGGCACGCTGCGCCAGCAGCCCGATCGCCAGGGGAAACAGGGTGCCGACGAACGAGGCGACGTCCGCGACGGCCACCGCTGTTCCCGAGGCGCCGGGCATCTCGGAGTACAGGCCGGCCTGCGGAACGGCGTACCAGCCCGCGTTCAGCAGGCCAAGCGGGACGAGCAGCGCCAGCTTGATCCCGTTGGGCGCCAGCAGGAACGCCGGGAAGACGATCGCGACGGCCGCGGCGCTCCAGCGCAGGTAGCGAACGCCTCGTACGCGGGCCAGCAGCGGGACCAGGAGCGCGTCGCCGGCCAGGCCGGCGCCGGACCACAGGGCAACCGCCAGCCCGGCCTGGACGGGACTCAGTGAAGCCACGTCCACGAGGTACAGGGCCAGGAAGCCCAGGAAGACGTCGCCCATCAGGTCGGACAGCTGCAGCACGACGAGCCACCGCACGACCGGCCACCGACGAAGCGCGCGGACCGCGTCGCGGGCAACATGCGCGAACCGACGGGGTTCGGCGTTCCGACGAAACGGCAGACGGCGCGCGAACGCCACGATCGCGAGCGTCAGTGCGGCAAACCCCAGCATCAGCGGCCGCCAACCCCATCCCGCCGCCCGCGCACCGGCCAGCAGGAGCGGACCGGCGACCACGCCGACCGAACCGGCCACCACCCAGCGCGCCATGTTGCGCTCGTGGGCGTCCGGGTGAAGGTCCATGAGCGTGGCCTGCGACAGGGCGACGAACGCGCCCGAGGCGCTGCACAGGACGACGAACGCCGCCAGGAGCGCGCCGAATCCGGGCGAGACGGCGGTCAGCACCAGCGCGGCCGCGAACGCGACGCCACCGCCGAGCACGATGCCCCTGCGCTTGCCCGCGTCGGCGAGCAGGGCCAGGCCGGGTTCGACGGCCGAGGCCACCAGGTTGGGAACGGCGATGAGCACGCCGATGCTCGCGTACGTCAGCCCGAGGTCGGCTCGGATCAGCGGCCAGGCGGCCTCGCGCACGCCGAAGACGAGCTCATCGAGGAACTCGATCGCGAGCAGGATCGCGATGGGGCCCGCAGCGCGGGCCGAGAGGAAGGTCCGAGGTCAGCGGAAGGGCGGGCGCGCGGCCATGGCCCACAGCCTACCGGAGCCGGGCGGCCGCGGGAAGCCCCGCCGTGCTCAGGAGCGCTTGCGCGGCGGGTCGAAGAACGGCAACGGAGTGACGACCGCGGGAACGCGTCCCCGGCGCCCCTCGACCGTCCACTCCATCTCCAGTTTCGATCCGGCGGCCGCGTTGGCGGCCCGAACCGATGCCAGACCGATCATCTGCTTCAGCGTCGGGCTCCACGTGTGGCTGGTGACCTTGCCAACCTGTCGGCCGCCGGCGTACAGCGGCACGGGATCGCGGGAGGCCGTGGCGGAGACCTCAGGGGGCAAGCCCTGGGCGGCGAACATCTTCTCGATCCCCGCCCATTCGATCTCCACGCCGGCGAGACGTCGTGCCGGACCGCCGGCCGCCCGTTCGGCCTCCAGCGCGCGCCGGCCGACGAAGTCGCCTCCGCCGAACTCGACGAGCCGGTCGAACCCGAGCTCGAACGGCGAGTAGCGCTGGTCGGGCGTGAGCGCGTGGCGCGAGCTCGTGTAGTCGGCCTCGATCATGATCAGGCCGGCTTCGATCCGGCACACGTCCAGCGCGTGGATGCCGGCGGGCCGCAGCCCTGCGGGCTGCCCGGCTTTGACCAGGGCGTCCCAGACCTTCACCGCGTTCGACGCGTCCATCCACAGCTCGTACCCGCGGTCGCCGGTGTAGCCGGTCCGGGTCACGTCAACCGTCACGCGGCCGATCTTCGACGCCCGGCGCCCGAAGTACCGAAGGTCCTCGAACGGTTGGCCGGTGGCTTCCTCCAGGACCTCCCGCGCCTTCGGGCCCTGCAGGGCGATCGCGGCAACCTGCTCGCTCACGTCCTCGATCCGAACGTCCAGCCCCGCTGCGTTCATGCGGAACCACCGAAGCGTGGGATCGGCCGCGGTCCACCGGTACGTGGTCTCGTCGAGTCGCGCGATCGTCCCGTCGTCGACCACGTGCCCGGCCTCGTCGCACCACGGCGCGTAGTAGACGCGGTCGACCGCGAGCTTCGTCGCATCGCGCGTGATCACGCGGTCGACCAGGCGCATCGCGTCGGGGCCGGCGACCTCGTACTTGTACAGCGGCGAGACGTCGATCAGCGCGGCCGCCTCGCGGATGGCGTTGTACTCGATGTCGTGGAAGTCGGCGTAGACGCCGGCGGCGAAGTAGCCGGCCCACTCGCGCCAGACCATCTTGCGGTTCAGCTCGGCGGTGCGCGGGTGCAGCGCGGTCCCGACGCTCACGGTCGACGGCCTCCTCGAGACGCTCGGACGCGATGAGTATGCACGATGCCGACCCGGCCATCTCCGGCGCGGCTGACCGTGGGTCACGCCCCGTCGCGGCGGCTGGTCGGCGCTCCGCGCGACCGGATAGCATGCCGAATCGGTCCCGCCCCGCGACCTCGCCGGCTTCGGGCGCGACCTCGGGTCAGCGTTCCGGATCAGCTCGGGAGGTGCGGTGGCGCAGCGTTACGACGCGGTGATCATCGGCGGCGGCCACAACGGCCTGGTGAGCGCCGCCTACCTTGCCCGTGCGGGCCTGTCGACACTGGTGCTGGAGCGCCGCCACGTCCTCGGCGGCGCGGCCGTCACCGAAGAGGTCTTCCCCGGCTTTCGCTTCAGCGTGGCGTCGTACGTGGTCTCGTTGCTTCGGCCCGAGATCATCCGCGAGCTCAACCTGCCGCGGCACGGGCTGGAGATCCTGCCGCTGGACGGCACGTTCACGCCGCTCGACGGCGACTACCTCTGGCGGGTGAACGATCACGGCCGGACGATTCGCGAGCTGCGCCGCTGGTCGATCACCGACGCGGAGGCCTACGAGGAGTACGGCCGGCTGATGGCCGAGATGGCGAAGTTCATCAAGCCGATCCTGTCGGTCGTGCCGCCCGACCCCGGCCGCATCGACCCTCGCGAGTGGGTGCCGCTGGTCGGCCTGGCGAAGAGCTTCCGCGAGCTGCCCGAGTACCACCAGGCGGTGTTCGTCCAGTTGATGACCATGAGCGCGACCGACTTCCTGGACCAGTGGTTCGAAACGGATCCGCTGAAGGCCACGATGTCGGCGTCGGGCATCATCGGCACGTACCAGGGCGTGCGCTCTCCGGGGACGGCGTACGTCCTGCTGCACCACTACATGGGCGAGATCGACGGGGCGTTTCGTGCCTGGGGCATCCCGCGCGGCGGGACCGGCGGCGTGTCGAACGCGATCGCCTCGGCCGCGCGTGAGCTCGGTGCCGAGATCCGAACCGAAGCTCCAGTCGCACGCATCGACGTCCGCGACGGACGGGCCGCCGGCGTCGTGCTGGAGTCGGGCGAGGAGATCCGGGCGGGCGCCGTGCTCAGCAGCCTGGACGTCCGGCGCACGTTCCTGGACCTGATCGAACGCGGCGCGCTGGACGACGGGTTCCTTGACGAGGTGCGCCGCTACAAGTTCCGCGGCTCCTCCGGCAAGGTGAACCTGGCCCTCGACGGGCTCCCCGACTTCACGTGCCTGCCGGGCCCCGGCGAACATCTCCGAGGCGCGATCAGCTTCTCGCCGTCGGTCGACTACATGGAGCGCGCGTACGACGACGCGAAGTACGACCGGCCCAGCCGCCGCCCGTACATCGACATGATCATGCCCACGCTCGTGGACCCCTCGATGGCGCCGCCGGGCAAGCACGTCATGAGCTGCTTCGTCCAGTACGCGCCGTATCACCTGGATCCGTCGCTCGGATCGTGGGACGAGCAGCGGGACGCGTTCGGCGAGACGGTGATCGACACGATCGAGGAGCGCGCGCCGAAC
>DASXAQ010000079.1:0-7574 GCA_036406615.1 Actinomycetota bacterium
GCGACACCTGTACGCGGACTGGAAGGCCGGAAATACGGTCGATGCCTCCGCGCTCGCGACGCCGCAGGCGGTCAACGCATTGTTCGCCGTCGCCTACGCGGGCCGATACCGGGAGCCCGAGAGCTGTTCGGCAGGCACGCCGCTCGCGTGCATGGCGATGCAGGGCGCCTCGCGCGTGCTGTTCCAGGTGCAGCCGGCGAACGGCGCGTATCGCGTCGTCGCCGTGAACTTCGGCACGTGCCGGGGGACGCAGTGCCGGTTCACGCTGGACTCCCCTGCCGCCTGAGCAAGCTGCTCGACCTGCGCGGCTCGATCCGAGGGCCGGTCGTCGCCGCCGAAGATTCGATCGCCGGGCCCGCCAACGGTAGGATTCGCGCCATGCCCCGACTGCGAACGCTGTGCGCCGTCGCATGTGTGGCAGCGTGCCTGTTCGCGTGGCTCCCATCGGTCGGCGCCTCCGCGGCCGACGCGCCGAGGTTGGCGCCAAATTGGAGTCAAGGAGAGTTCGACGCGGCCCACACCGCGCACAACACGCGCGAACAGGTCCTGTCCCCGCAGAACGTCGGGCGGCTGACGCTGGCATGGTCGGTGCCGATCCCGGGCGGGATCTGGGCATCGCCCATCGTGTCCGACGGCCGCGTGTTCCTCGGCGACGGAGAGGGCGCCATGCACGCCTTCGACGCCACCACCGGACGGGAGCTGTGGAGCAATTCGGCGGAGCCGGGCGCGTTCTTCGTCGATTCCGCCGCGTCTCACGACGGACTCGTCTATGCGAGCGCGATCTACCGTCCCCTTCGAACGTACGATGCGGCCACCGGGCGACTCGGATGGTCCGCCGACCGCTGTCCCTCGGTCCGTGCCTCGCCCACAGGAGCGGACGACGTGCTTTATCTGGCCTGCTTCACCGGCTCACTGGTGGCGCTGCAACCGAGAACCGGGCGGGTGATTTGGAAGGTGGCCGGTGGATGCTGCGTCTACGATCAGGCACCGGTGGTGGATAGGGGACGCGTGTTCCAGATGCGCACCAACGACACCCTGACCGCCTACGACACGGCGTCCGGCGCCGTCCTGTGGAGGCAGAGCGAGTTCTCGATCGGGACGATGGCCTCCGCGGGCGGCACGCTCTTCTTCAACCACTACCCGGACGTGGTGGCCGTGGACGAGGCCACGGGACAGGAGCTGTGGCGGGCACCGGTCGGGTCCGGCGGTTCTGGCTCACCCGCGGTCGCGGACGGGATGGTATTCGTCGTGAGCTCCCAGTTGTATGCGTTGAACGCCCGGACCGGGGATGTCGTCTGGAGCGCGCCGGCCGCGAGCACCTGGGGGCCGACCGTCGCCAACGGAGTCGTCTACGCGTCGAGCCTGAGCGGCGAGTGGGATGCCTTCGATGAGCGAGACGGTTCGCTGCTCTGGTCGGTCACGTCGGGAAGCGGCTGCGGAGGAACGTGCGCAGAAGGGATCCCGGTGGTCTCGAACGGGATGCTGTACCTGCCCGGCCCGGACCAGTATCTGCGCGCGTATCGATTGGGACCGTAGGACGACGAGTGTCGACGATATCGACCCTCCGGAGGTGCCCGCCGCTCGCCATCGCCATGGTCCTCGCCGCCGCCATGCTGGGCGCCTGCACCGGCGGTGGCAACGGTGGGTCGCACGCGACCAGCGCTGCCCCGAAGCCGACGCCCGGCAAACCGATGCGGCTGAGCGTGCTCGTCTTCAACGTCGAATACGGGGGGGGCCCCGCGACGGACAAGGCCATCCGGCAGGTGAACGCGGATGTGGTCGGCGTCCTCGAGTCGTACGACCGCCTGCCGGAGATGGCCGCCGCGGCCGGCTACCCGTACTACAACACCAGCTTGCAGATCCTTTCCAAGTACCCGATCCTCGAGCCGTCCGGCGGCGACGGCCAGTACGCCTTCATCGAGGTGCGGCCTGGCTATGCCGTCGTGCTCTGCAACATCCACCTGGATTACGTGGAGTACGGGCCCAGCGCGCTGCGCAAGGGCGCTGCGGTCGAGAACGTGATCGCGACCGAGAACGAGGTTCGAACCTCGGCGATCGCCGGACAGCTCCAGACGCTGCCGCCCCTCGCGCGGCGGGGCTACCCCGTGTTCCTGACCGGCGACTTCAACGAGCCGTCGAACCTCGACTGGACGGAGGCGACGGCGAGCATGCGCACGAAGACCCCCGCGACCGTCGCGTGGCCGGTCAGCGAGGCGCTCCTGGCCGCCGGGTTCCGCGACTCGTTCCGGGAGGCCCATCCCGATCCCGCGGCGGATCGGGGGATCACGTTCCCGGGCACCGGGGATCGCATCGACTTCGTCTACGCCTCCGGCCCCAGCACGACGCTCGGGAGCGACCTCGTCGGCGAGAAGGGGGGTCCCGACGTCTCGATCGGCGTGTCCCCCTGGACCTCCGATCACCGCGCGGTCGAGTCGACCTTCCAGGCCACGCCGCTCGCGCTGCCGCCGATGGTCGCGGTCAACGCCCGGTTGCTGACGGTTGGCGACACGGTCACCGTCACCTACGAGTCGCCCGGTTCTTCGCACAACACGGTGGGGATCGTGGCTCCCGGCGCCGGCGCGGCAACGGCGGTGCTTCGCAAGGACGCCCCGGGCGCGCGCGGCACGCTGACGTTCGACACGTCGGGGATGGACGCGGGAGGCTACGACGTGGTCCTCAGCCGCGCCGACGGCACCGAGGTCGCACGCGTGCCGATCTGGGTGCGCGCCAAGGACGCTCGGATCCGACTGTCGACCGACGAGCAGCGGTACAGCGTGGGCGAGCCGATCACGGTCAGCTGGACCGATGGCCCAGCCACCCGGTGGGACTGGGTCGCCGTCTACCGCGCCGGCGCCACGAATCCGAACGTGGACTCGTACCTGAACTGGGCGTACACGGGCCTGCATTCGTCCGGGACCGTGCCGCCTTCGGTCTCGGGCTCGGTGACGCTGGGGCCGGACACGCAGGGAGGGCCGTGGCCGCTTCCCCCCGGCCACTACGTGGTGCAGTACCTCCTCGAGGACCAGTACCACTCGGTGGGCACGGCCGCCTTCACGGTCACGAGATAAGCGCCTCTTGAGGGGAAGGTCCCGGGTTGTGGGCGCTGGTGGTTTCGAACCACCGACCTCCGCCTTGTAAGGGCGGCGCTCTCCCGCTGAGCTAAGCGCCCGGAGCCGCGGTCGATCTTAGGTGCTCGGCGGCATTCCGCACGAGCGCGCGGCGACACATAGGTCCCACCACGCGTTTCTTCGACAACTCTTAGGCGCCGATGAAAGCCGTCGCGTCGACTCGCGTGTAGTACCGGGCAAGCGACGCCTCGTCCAAACGAAGGAGGGATTGCGATGGCGCAGCAGGAGCAGGAAACGGGCAAGCGCAAGGGGTACGGCGGGAAGTGGAAGAAGTGGCTCGGGATCTACCTGGCCGTCGGTGCGGTGGCGTATTTCGTCATCTTCCTGGTGCTCTCCCACCACGGTGGGGCAGGCGGCGGGTTCGGCTACTGACCGGGCGCGCCCTGGAACTCGGACGGATGGGTCGACCCCTGGACCCGGCCGCAGGCGCGGCACACGACCTCGCCGAGCATCGCGGACAGGCGTGTGCCGCCGCACTGCTCGCACCGGTCGAGGCCGTCGGCCCATCCGGTGCGTTCGGATTGACACTGCGGGCACACGAGCACCTGCCGCCCGCCGGCGACCCCGCGCGCCCATTGCGGCTGCTTCTTGTCGGGGTCGAAGGTGGGGCGGCCGCACAGCCAGCACCCGGCGCGGGCCGCGGCCCCGGGTTCGTCCACGCGAAGGATCGTACGCCGCCCGTTTGGAGATCGCTCGGTCGGGCGATCGGCCGACGGCGGGCGACCCTTGACGTTCCCCGGCCCGCCCCCCAGACTGAGGCCCTGATGGACGGCCTTCGCGAGCGCGCGACGATCTTCGCCTTCTATGGTGGGGGCTATCGCTGCACGCCTTCCGTGGAGGCGGCCCTGGAGTAGGACGCCTGGACAGCGCGGAAACGGAAGGCGTGGAGCCACAACGAGCTCCGCGCCTTTTTTCGTGTTCCGACCCAGGCGGGATGATTCGAGAGGACGCGAATGGACGAACCGAACAGCGAGCGCGGCCGGGACCCGGAAGGGATGGCCGCCGTGCGTGGGGTGCGCGGCGCGATCACGGTCATGCCGGATCCCATGGACCTCGAGCCCGCCACCGCGGAGCTGCTGGACCTCATGCTCGCGTCCAACGACGTGGCCCCCGGCGACGTTGCGGCCGCGATCTTCACCCTGGACGAGGATCTCATGGGCCTCAATCCGGCCGCGGCCGCCCGGGCACACGGGTGGACGGACGTGCCGCTGCTGATGGTGCGCGAGCACGGGGGCGACGCGCGCGTCGGCCGCTGCCTTCGCGTGCTGCTGCTGGTCAACACGACGCGCGCCCAGTCCCAGATCCGGCACGTGTACCTTCGCGACGCGGCGGGGCTGCGTCCCGACCTACCACTCACGCGGTAAGAGGAGGAACGAATGGTCATCGTCATGCAGCTTCACGCCACGGCGGCACAGGTCCAGGCCGTGCTGTCCCGGATCGAAGCGATGGGGTACCGGGCGCACGTCTCCGAGGGTTCGGAGCGCACGATCGTCGGGGTGATCGGTGACGAGCGGCCGGTCGATCCCGAGGTGTTCGAGGTCCTGGAGGGCGTCGAACGCGTCGTGCGGATCCTGCATTCGTACAAGCTGGCCAGCCGCGACTTCCATCCCGCCGACCGCGTCATCGAGCTCGGCAACGGGACCAAGCTCGGCGGCCGGGGCGTCGTGGTCATGGCCGGCCCGTGCGCCGTGGAGAGCGGCGAGCAGCTGGAGGCCGCCGCCGACGCCGTCGCGGCGGCCGGCGTCACGGTCCTTCGCGGCGGAGCGTTCAAGCCCCGAACGTCGCCCTACTCGTTCCAGGGCCTCGGCGAGAAGGGCCTGCTGCTGCTGCGCGAGGTCGCCGACCGTCACGGCATGGCCGTCGTCACCGAGGTCGTGACGACCGAGGACGTGCCGCTGGTGGCCCAGCACGCCGACATGCTCCAGATCGGCGCGCGCAACATGCAGAACTACCGGCTGCTGTCGGCCTGCGGCGACGCCGGACGCCCGGTGCTGCTCAAGCGCGGCCTGGGTTCCACGTTGGAAGAGCTGCTGCAGGCGGCCGAGTACATCCTGTCGCGCGGGAACGAAAACGTCGCCGTGTGCGAGCGCGGCATCCGCACGTTCGAGAACGCGACGCGGTTCACGCTGGACATCAACGCGGTGCCGGTGCTCAAGCAGATGACGTCGCTGCCGGTCGTCGTCGACCCGAGCCACGCGACCGGCAAGGCCGATCTGGTCGGCGCCATCGCACGGGCCGGGGTCGCGGCCGGCGCCGATGCGCTGCTGGTCGAAGTTCACCCGAACCCGCTCGAGGCGCTGTCGGACGGCGCGCAATCGCTGGACCCGGCGGCGTTCGGCGCGTTGATGGAGCAGGTCCGCCGCGTGGCGGAGGCGATCGGACGGCAGACCGCGTGAGCGGTCCCGGCGGGTTCGCCGACGACGCGGTGCCGGGGGGCCTCGGCAAGGTCGCCATCGTCGGCGCCGGTCAGGTCGGGACGATGCTCGGCATCGCGCTGACGGGTGCCGACCACGAGCATGGGGTCGCGGAGGTGGCGCTGTTCGACCGGGATGCCGACACGGCACGGGCAAGCCTGGATCGCCGCGCCGGCCACCGGGTCGCGGACGACCTCCGCGACGCCCTGTCGGCCGATATCGTCGTCCTGGCGGTGCCGGTCGACGAAATCGTGGCGCTGCTGGAGTCCCACGGCGGCGACGTGCGGCCGGGGGCACTGGTGATCGACACCGGCAGCGCGAAGACGGCCGTGGTCGACGCGATGCGACGAACCGTGCCGGTCGAAGCCCACGCACTCGGCGGGCACCCGATGGCGGGCACGGCGACGCCCGGGCCATCGGGGGCGCAGCCCGACCTGCTGGCCGGGGCGCCGTTCGTCCTGACTCCGGTACGTGACGACCCGGAGGCGATGCGACTCGGGCGGGCGCTGGCGTCGGCGGTCGGCGCGCGACCGGTGGCGATGGCCGCCGACGAGCACGACCGCGTGATCGCGTGGACGAGCCACCTGCCCCACGCCATGTCGTTCGCGCTGGCAGCGGCCGTCGGCCGGCTCCCGGACTCGGTGGATGAGGTTCGGTCCCTGATCGCGGGCGGCTACCGAGGCGCGACCCGCCTCGCCACCGGCGACCCGGCCATGATCGCCGGGTTCCTCGGTGCCAACGCGGCCGAGGTCGGCGCGGCGATCGACGGGCTCTGCGCCGAACTCTCGGGACTTCGCGACGCGCTGCCCCACCGCCAACGGCTGGCGGAGATGCTGGCGACGGGCCGCGCCGCGCGAGGGGCCCTCGCGTGACCGTCGCCGAGGTCCGTCCGGCCGCGGGTCCCCTGTCCGGGGCGACGCGCGTCCCGCCGGACAAGTCGATCTCGCACCGTGCGGCGATCCTGGCCGCGCTGGCAGACGGTACGAGCCGCATCCGCGGCTACTCCCCCGCCGGCGACTGCGCCGCAACCCTGTCGGTGCTTCGAGCTCTCGGCGTGGACGTGCGGCGCGGTGGCGACGACGTGACCATCGAGGGCCAGGGCGACCGCGAGTTCTCGCCGCCCCCCGACGCGCTGGACTGCGAGCGGTCCGGCACCACGATGCGTCTGATGGCCGGAGCCCTGGCGGGACGACCCCTGCGCGTCGTCCTGACGGGCGATCCGCAACTGCGGCGCCGCCCGATGGACCGCGTCGCGGACCCGCTCGCGCGCATGGGCGCTCGGATCGAGACCGACGACGGGCGTGCGCCCGTCGAGCTCGACGGCGGCCAGCTGCACGGGATCGACTACGCATCGCCGGTCTCGAGCGCTCAGGTCAAGTCGGCGCTGCTGCTCGCGGGGCTGCGGGCGAGCGGGACCACGTCGCTCACGGAACCGCATCCGTCACGCGACCACACGGAGCGGATGCTGGCCGCGATGGGAGCGCCCATCGAATCGGGGCCGGGACGCGCGAGCGTGCGGGCCGGTGCTCTATCCGCCGTCGACGTCACGATCCCCGGCGACCTCTCGTCGGCCGCTCCCCTGCTGGCGGCGGCAGCATTGCTACCGGGATCCGACCTGACCGTGACCGGCGTGGGCGTCAACCCGACCCGGGCTGGCTTCCTGCGCGTTCTTCAGCGGATGGGCGCGGACGTCCAGGTGCTGAGCACGAACGCTGACGTCTCGGCCGGCGACGGCGCGGGCGGGGAGCCGGTGGCCGACGTACGGGTGCGGCCAACACCGCTGCGCTCCACCGCGATCGACGCGTCGGAGGCGCCGTCGATGATCGACGAGGTTCCGCTGATCGGTGTGCTGGCCACCCGGGCCGAAGGGCGGACGCAGGTGCGGGGCGTCGCCGACCTTCGGATGAAGGAGAGCGACCGGATCGCCGCGCTGGTCACCGGCCTGCGCGCGCTCGGCGCGCGGATCGAAGAGGCGCCGGACGGGTTCGTCGTCGAGGGGCCGACCCGACTTGCCGGAGGACCTTGTGACGCG
>DASXAQ010000080.1:0-45817 GCA_036406615.1 Actinomycetota bacterium
TAGACAACCTCCATCTCATGCAGCCGGGCGGGCTCCGATTTGCACCAGTAACCTCAGGATCGCGGCCGAACCATATCCGCTGCGGATCACGTCTAGCAAGAGAGGAGAGGCACCCCTACCCGCCCGGCAAGGACTCCTTCAAGACCTCCATCATCGTCAGCGCCTTGTCTCGGTCCTGTTCAAGATCCATCAGCAGCTCGGCCATCTCGCGGCTGTGCGGCTCGGCGGACAGACCCCGAATCGCCTCTGCCCTCGCGGCGGGCGGGTAGAGAGGACACTCGCAGCACCGCCGAGCGTGTCTCCGCCGGATACGCCATCACCGCCTTGCGAAGCCTCCGGTAGGGATCGCGCACCGGCTGGAAAACTATCCAAGGGGGCGCGCCAATGCCGTCTGGGCTGGAGGCCTGTCCACAAAGCGGCCACGCCCGCGCCCGCGCCCCACCCAGCCCCGGCCTCGGTTGCCGGATTCGCGCGGCGCCGATACCATCGCCGCGCGGGGTGGAGCAGTCCGGTAGCTCGCTGGGCTCATAACCCAGAGGTCACAGGTTCAAATCCTGTCCCCGCAACCACCGAATGAACGAGGGCCCGGGATCACGCCGGGCCCTCGTCTCGTTCCCGCCCCTTGGCGCCACCCCAGGTTGACAGCCGCGGGCCCTAGCGCCGGAAGACGAGCAGCCGGCTGTTCTCGTATTGAGGACCGTCGTCGAGCGAGGGCAGCGCCGCCTCGATCCTTGCGAAGCCTGCCTCGACGACCTCCTCGCTCGCGCGCTCGAAGAGCGAGACGGCACGCAGCTTCAGCCGCTCGTAGTCCTCGGCCAGGCTCGCCGAGCGAAGCCAGGTGACCTCATCGCGGGCGACGAGCGTCCACCCGGCGCCGGTGAAGTCACGCTCCACCTCTTCCTCGGACCGGAACTGCGCCGAGTCGACGTCGCGCCACTGCGGCACGACTCGGAACCACCACGTGTCGGGCATCCGGTCGGAGAAGTTCGTCTGCACGAAGAGCGTGCCGCCCGGCTTGACGACCCGGCGCAACTCCTGAGCGGCGCCCTCGCGATCGGCGACGTGGTGCCAGACGAAGAACAGCAAGGCTGCGTCGCACGACGCCTCCGGCAACGGGATGCGCTCGGCAGACCCGTCCGCGTACGTGACGGCCGGATGGCCGGCGTCGGCGATGGCCTGAGCGCGCATCCTGTCCGACGGCTCGACTCCGTGGACGGGGCCGCCGAAGGCACTCGCCAACGACGGGGTCATGCGGCCGGTACCCGAACCCAGGTCGAGCCAGGCCAGTGGCCGGGTCTTCGGCAGGTGGCGTGCGAAGGCCTCCGTCCAGGTTCGAAGTGCCTCGGCCGGCACCTGCCGGCCGGCGGCGTAGACGGCGTGCAGGCGGACGTCGTAGTCGATCTTCTCCATGCCACATCCACGATACGCGGCATCGCGAGTGACTTGGCAGCCTGGTCCGAACGACGCCGAAGGGCTTCACGAACGAGGGCCCCGGGGATGCCCCGGGGCCCTCGTCGTGTTCGCTGTCTCGAACCGGCTACGGGTTGACGGTGATGTCCGTCTGGACCCGCGTGGTGCCGCGGACCTGGTCGGAATCCACCGAGACCCCGATCGGGAACTCGCCGGCCGCCTTGCCCCTGGCGGTGTACGTCGCGGTGAACGAGCCACCGGGGGTCGGGCTTCCGTCGTTGACCGTGTAGTCCTGGTTCGCGTCGGCGATCAGGTTGACGCCGCTCGAGCCGTCACGGTTCTCCGCTCCGCCACCGAGGCCGGTGTCGGCGCCGGGGCCCGTGAGGTCGCCCATCGCGTACGTCACGCTGTCGCCGTCGGCGAGCAGCCAGACCTCGAAGTTCTGGTACTCGGTCGTGCCGAACGTCGGCACGCCTTCCCAGTCCACGACGGTCCAGTTGTTGATGCCGTCACCCAGCACGGCGATGTACACGCCGCCCGTTGCCTGCGACGCGTCGAGGTCGGTCCAGAACGGGGCGACGATGTTGTTCGGCGGCGCCGAGTCGGGCAACGTCTGGATGGTGCAGCAGTCGTTGTCCTGTGACGTGCCACCGCCGACCACCACGTACCCGTTCGAGTCGACGCCGACCGTGCTGTAGCTCTCGTGTCCGTACTCGAACGACGGAACGCCGAAGTTGGTGATCGTTTCGTCACCCATTCCGGCGATCGGCTGCACGCCGAGGTCCGACAACGCCAGGTAGCTGCCGTTGGGCGATCCGCCCGGCGTGATCGAGTTGATGGACGGAGCGATCGAGGGCGACAGCGTCCCCGACCACGAGAACCCCTTGCTGAACGAGCTGACGTCATCCGAGCCGCTGACCCACTTCAGCTTCAGCCCGCCCGGAGCCCGAACCAGTGCCGACGTGTCGGACTCGATCGGGCTGTTGTTCGTCACCGAGACGTTGCAGGTGGCCGCGTCGCCGACGTCGATCGTCGTCGGCGAGCAGTCGTTGGTGACGGCCACGGCGCCCTGCGTCCGATCGAAGGCCACCGGCAGGACCACCGGCGTGACGCCATCGCGCGTCGGCTGCAGCGTGATCTGGCCGAAGTACTGACCGTCGGCCAGGTCCTCACCGTGGATCGTGATGTGGATGTCCTTCGTGACGCCCGGCCCGACGACGAACGTCGACGGCGACACCGAGATGGTGCCGCCGGTGGAGGTCGTCACGGCCGTGAACTGCTGCGGCTTGCTCGTGACGTTCGTCGCCGAACGCGTGGTCACGAACAGGCCCGGCATCGTCGTGGCGTCCACGCTGGGCAGGTTCAGGTCGACCTGGTGCAGTGGGTCGGTCGCCGCGTCCGCGAAGTCCGTCGGCGACACATCGAACGTGAGCGTCGGGTTGACCGCCCGGTTGGCCCGGATGGACCCGGCCCCGGTGGCGAACGGGTTCGCCGGCGTGGAGCCGTCGGAGTCCAGGACGTCCTGCACCGAGGACGTCATGAGCGCCGAGGTGATCTGTCCCGGAGTCCAGTCCGGGTGGGCTGCCTTCACGAGCGCGGCCACGCCCGCCGCGTGCGGCGAGGACATGGAGGTGCCGGCAATGGCCATGAACAGGTTCCCGGGAGGCCCGGTCGCCACGTCCACCGACTGCGGCGTGGTCCCGGCCAGGATCTCGATCCCGGGCGCGGTCACGTTCGGCTTGAGCCACGGGCCCACCGGCCCGCGGGAGGAGAACGTGGTGATCACGTCGGCCGTGACCGGCTGCAACGTTCCCGGGTCCCAGGTGGCCGTCACGCCCGTGTGGCTGGACATGTAGTCCAGGAACGCGTCGGTCGTCGGGGCCGGAACGCCGGCGTACGGGCCGCCGTCCAGCATGATCGTCGGCACCCAGAAGTTGTCCGAGAACAGGTCCTGGTGCACCGGGTTGTACAGGATCATGCCGGCGCCGCCGCCCTGCAGGACGTTGAAGCTGTCCGCGGCGCGTCCGGCCGGGTTGCCGCGCTCGCATACGACCACGGCGCCATCGGCCGACGTCCCCGTCGGGATGGGCGTGCCGCACAGCGGGTCGTTGTAGCCGGCGATGTCCGCCGCCATCACGACGTCGGTCGCGCTGTCGATGCCCGGCGTGATCTCCGAGCCGGTGAACGAAGCCTTGTCGCCGTTGTCGGCGGTCAGCTTCAGGGTGCTGAGGTAGTAGTACGGCGGCGTGGAGGCCGCGATGGTGTTGACCCAGGCGCCACCGTGGTCCGACGTCGCTGCGCCGGGCCCGGCGTTGCCGGCCGACGCGTTGACCTGGATCCCCGCCGAGTACGCGTCGAGGAAGGCCAGCTCGACGGGGTCGCTGTACGGGTCGGCCCCGCCGCTGACGGAGAAGTTCAGCACGTTGACGCCGTCGGTGATGGCCTGGTTGACGGCCGCCACGCTGTCGGACTGGTAGCAGCCCGCCGCCAGGCAGACGCGGTAGGCGATCACGTGCGCGCCGGGGGCAAGGCCGGTGGCCGGCCCGCGCTCGATCCCCTCGACCGGCGCCGACTTGACGCTGTCGCCGGCCGCCGTGCTTAGGGTGTGCGTGCCGTGCCCGTCCGAGTCACGGGCCGAGCAGACGCCCGCGGCCTGGTCGCAGAACTCGTCCGGGCCCGCGCCCGTGGCGATCAGGTACGTGTCCGTGAAGGCGTAGGCCCCCACCAGCTTGTTGTTGCAGGTGAACGGGTCACCGAGATCGGGGTCGGTGCCGTCGCCGAACTCACACCCGTACGTCCCGGGCGGAGCGGGAAGCCCCTTGTCGCGGAACATCGGGTTCTCCGGCCACACGCCCGTGTCGATGTTCGCCACGAGCACGTTGGACCCAGCATCGTCGCGCCCACCCAGGTGCTTCCACACGATCGGAGCGCCGAGGAAGTCGGCCGTCTGCTGGTTGTCCAGCGGCTGCAGCAGCGCGTCCTTCTGGACGGCCGCGACGCCGGGAACCTTCAGCAGCTGCGAGATCTGGTTCGCCGGCACCAGGGCCGAGATGCCCCCGTACGCCTTCTGGAACGACTGGGTGATCTTCGCGCCGGGGATGCGCGCCGCGATGCCGCTTCGAACCTGGCTCTCGTAGCTCGCCACGTACCGCGTGTACGCGGCCACGGCGGCCGCGTTGTGGGCGAGCGATCGGTGCGTCGTCGACGGGCTGGTGGCGGCGTAGCCGGACACGGTTCCCGTGTACGAGGCGATCGGGTCGTAGTCGAGCTTGATCACGACCGGTACCTGCTTGGTCCCCTGCAGGCGGAACAGGGATCTGTCGCTCTTGGCCATGCGGCCCGAACGCGACTTCGGCGTCTGTATGGCGGCGCCGATCTGGTGCGGCTGGGAGGCCGCAAGTTGGAACTTGGAGGACCCCATGGCCCCGGATACACCTGCCGGGACGCCCAGGGCCACGATCGTCGCGGTGGCGACCGCGAGCAAAACCAGACGTCGCTTCATCCTTCCCCCTCCTCCTCAACGCGTAGGCCGGACGACCGCACGCGGGGCATATCCAATCAAACCCAACAACCGTGCGCAATAGGCCTTCCGATGGACCGGATTCCTTCAGCGGAGCTGATCAGGCGCGTTCCAGGGCAAAATCGGCCCGAACCTCGCCGACCGGCTCGCCGCCGCCCATAACGGGCGGGGTGGCGTAGCGGGCCAGCCGATCCCGCTGGTCGCCGGCAAGGGCCCCGAGCTCGCCGAGGACGTGGATGAGGGCGGGGCCGGCGGCGCGATGGCCGCCGTCGCGCACCTTGACGGCGATGCCCAGGCCGGGTTCGACGAGGGACGCGCAGATCATCCCTTCGGCTCCGGACTTCACGACGACGCCGTCGACCGTCTGCATGACGGCGGTGTCCACCCGGTTGCGCCCGGCCACCAGGTACGGCTCGGCGCGCATCGCCTCGATGCAGCGCGCGACGAACGGAGCCAGGTCTGCGATGGCCTCGGGCCGCGAGAGCCGCGCGTAGATCCCCGCCATGTTGGCGAGTGGCATCGCGTGCACGACGACGCCGCAACCATCGACGCCCGTCGGCACCTCGGTCTGGCGCGATGCGGTCAGCACGCTGCCGAGGATCGCCTGCTGCAGCGGGTGGTCCGCGTCGCGGTAGGACGGGAGGTCCCACCCCTGGGCGAGACAGGCCGCCAGCATCCCCGAGTGCTTGCCCGAGCAGTCCGAATAGATGGACCGCTTCTGCGCGTCCGCGGCGGCGGACTCCGGGTCCATCGGCCGCGAGGGCGGGCAGCGAAGGCTCGACTCGTCGAGTCCAACCGTCGCCAGGATCGAGCGCACCGTCTGTACGTGGATCGGCTCGCCGTTGTGGGACGCGCACATGACGGCGACCTCCGGGTCGGGCAGCTCGAGCCCGGCGAGCGACAGCGAAACGGCGGCCTGGAGGGGCTTCATGGAGGAACGCGCGAAGGCGACCCGGTGCGGGTCGCCGGCCCAGGCCACGAGGGTCCCGCCGGCGTCCACGACGGCGACGTCGCCCTCGTGAACCGACTCCTCGACGCCGGAGCGCACCTCGCGCACCAGCGGGACCGACCCCTTCGCGCCCTCGGCCATGACGCCCGGCAGGGTACGCCACCAAGGACCGAACCGGCTCAGCTCCCGGCTACCGGCACCGGGGGCCCCCGGGATAGAATCCGGCCTCGACGGGCCGGCCACCGGACGTGGAGGAGGAGCGGTGTGACCAAGGGCGAGATGATCGAGCAGCTCGGCAACGTGCCGCTGTTCTCGGGGTGCTCCAAGAAGGAGTTGGCGACGATCGCCTCTGCGAGCAAGGAGCTGACCCGCAAGTCCGGGTCGATGCTGGCACGGGAGGGCGAGACCGGCGTCGGGTTCTTCCTCATCACGGACGGGACCGCGAACGTGATCGTGGGGGGGCGCAATCGGCGCAAGATGGGCCCCGGCGACTTCTTCGGCGAGATCTCGCTGCTGGACGGCGGACCGCGATCCGCGTCGGTGGTGGCCGACACGGACGTGCAGATGCTCGGCCTGACGGCCTGGGTGTTCCGCGGGATCCTCGAGCAGAACCCGTCGATCGCTCAGAAGATGCTGGTGGACCTCGCGAGCCGGCTCCGCGGCGGGTCCAAGCCCAGCCCGACCGACTAGCCGCGAACCCTGAACGTCGGCGTCGTCATCGGGGGCGACCTTCGAACCCTCGGCGAGCGCGCCCGCCGGGCCGAGCGCGCCGGCTTCGAGAGCATCTGGGTCGCGGAGACGTCGCGAACCGCGTTCGCCCAAGCGGCCGTCGTCGCGCAGGCTACCTCGCACGCGCTCGTCGGCACCGACATCGCGCTCGCGTTTCCGCGCAGCCCGGCCATCACCGCCATGGCCGCGCGAGATCTCGCCGAACTCTCCGAAGGTCGCTTCGTCCTTGGCCTGGGGTCACAGGTCAAACGCGTGAACGAGCTTCGCTTCTCGGTGCCGTTCGAGCACCCGGCGCCGCGCATGCAGGAGTACGTGGACGTCGTGCGCGCCGTGGTCGGAGCGTTCGCCGGCGAACCCATCGATCACCGCGGCCGCTTCTACACGGTGACGATGCCGCCGTTCCCGGGCGCGCCGCCGGCACCCGGCCCCATCCCGGTCTACATCGCGGCGGTGAACGCCCTCATGGCCGAAGCGGCAGGCCGAACGGCCGACGGGGTGCTCGGCCACCCCATGACCAGCGCGCGATGGGTCCGCGAGGTCCTGCGGCCCAGCGTCGAACGGGGCGCCGAGGCGGCCGGGCGTGATCCGACCGACATCGATGTCACCACCGGGCTCATCGTCCAGGTGAGCGACGACGAAGACCTCGCGCGCCGCGAGGCTGCCGCGCAGGTGGGTTTCTACGCGACGACGCGAACGTACCGGCCGGTGCTCGCGATGCACGGGTTCGACGAATTGATCGAACCGCTTCGGCGCGCGCTGGTGAAAGGGGACATGGCGGAGATCGCCCGGGTCGCACTCCCGATGGTCGACACCTTCGCGATCGCGGGCACCGCCGGCCGGTGCCGGGCGCGGATCGAGGCGTTCGCCGATGTCGCCGACCGCGTCATCGTCGGTGGTGCGTGGATCGGACCCGAGCCCGAGCGCATCGAAGCCAACCAGGAATCGATCCTGGACCTGCTGGGCCCGGGTGGCCGGGCCGGACCGTAGACTCGGTGGCCGTGACCGTTGACCCCATCACGCTTCGGCGTGTGTGCTCCGAGTTCGCGACGGGGGTCGCGATCATCGCGACCGAACACGTCGGCGGCGGCGTCTGCGGGCTGACCGCGAACGCGTTCTCATCCGTCTCGCTGGAGCCCCCGCTGGTGCTCGTGTGCCTGGATCGAAGCGCCGGGACCCACGGGTGCGTGCGGACGCACGGGCGGTTCTGCGCGAGCTTCCTGGCGGCCGGCCAGCGCGAGCTGGCGCTGCGGTTCGCCGAGCGGCGCGACGACAAGTTCGACGGCGTGCCGTACACGCTGGGGACCACCGGCTCTCCGGTGGTGAACGGCTCGATCGGACACGTGGAGTGCGAGGTCCACGACGAGCTCGAGGGCGGCGACCACACGATCTTCCTCGCGCGCGTCGTGGCGGCAGCGGCCGTCGGCGGCGAGCCGCTCGTGTTCTTCCGCGGGGAGTACACGACGGCCGTGCCGGGCACGTGACGGTCGACGCCGGGACCGAACGATGCCCGAGCTGACTCGCCCGGACGGCTGCCGCCTCAACTACGAGGTGCACGGGTCACCCGCTGCCACCGCGTTGCTGTTGCTGGAGGGCTCGGGCGGCGACATCCCAGGGTGGCGGCGCAACATCCCGCACCTGTCCGCGCGCCATCTGGTGATCGCGCTGGACTCGCGCGGCAACGGGCTGTCCGACGCGCCGGACGCCCCGATGACCATGGCGACGTTCGTCGACGACGCCCTCGCGGTCGTCGAGGCCGTGACGGGAGACCGCCCCCACGTGTACGGACAGTCGTTCGGCGGCATGGTCGCGCTGGAGTTGGCGTTGACGCACCCGGATCGCGTGCGGTCGATCGTGCTGGCGGCCACGCATGCCGGCTCCGCCAGGGCATCCCGGCCGGGACGCGACGCGAACGTTCCGAAGGGCAAGCGCTACCTGGCGCTGTACTCGGAGGCGTTCGCACGTGAGCACCCCGAGCACGTGGCGGATGACCTGCGAGTCGGTGCGCAACAGCCGCAGGCGCCGCACGCCGGCCGCCGACAGTGGGAGGCGATGCGGGCGTGGGACCGCTGGGACGACCTGGGGCGGGTTCGCGTGCCGACGCTCGTCCTGCACGGCACCGAGGACCGCGTCGTGGCCGTGGAGAACGCGCGCCGGCTCAGCGCGGCCATCCCCGGCGCTCGCCTGGCGCTGCTGGATGGCGCCGGCCACGTCTACCATTCGGAGCGAGCCGACGAAGCCGACCGCGTGGTGTTGGCGTTCCTGGACGAGGTGGAGGAGGCCGCGTGAGCGACGCGCCCGACGAGGTGGTCCGCCTGGCGGAGGAACGCGATCGCGCCCGGCAGGCGAAGGACTACGCCGCCGCCGACGAGCTTCGCGCGCGGATCCGGGATGCCGGGTTCGAGATCACCGACTCGCCGTCGGGGTTCGAGCTGTCGCCGATCGAAGCGGCTCCGCCGAAGCCGCCCGTGCGGCTGTCCCCCTCGGATGTGGAGAGCGTGCTGGACCAACCGGCGGCGTTCGACGCGACGGTGCAGTGGATCGCGCAGGGCTGGCCCGAGGACATCCTTCGCGGGATCGAATCGTTCGACCGGCACGCCGAGGGGAGAAGTCTGCAGCACGTGGTCGTGGACGCGCTGGAGGACGTCGAGGCCGCGTGGCCCGATGGCGCGGACGTGGTGCGGCTGAATCCGTCGACCGGGTGGGCCGCAGCGCGCAATGCCGGGCTGACCCGATCGCTCGGCCGGATCGTCGTCGTGGTCGACGGGTCGGTGGAGGCGCAGGGCGACGTGATCGGTCCGCTGGCCGAGGCGCTCACAGATGACCAGATCGGCGTGACCGGCCCGTTCGGGATCATCACCGAGGAGCTGCATCACTTCCACGAGTCGTCCGGTCCGGACGTGGACGCGATCGAGGGCTACGTGATGGCCGTCCGCCGCGATCTGTTGAAAGAGGGCCTGCGGTTCGACGAGAAGTTCAAGTTCTACCGGACGGCCGACATCGAGCTCTCGTTCCAGGTCAAGTCGCGCGGGCTGCGCGCCGTCGTCACGCCCGTGCCGGTCGGGCGCCACGAGCACCGCATGTGGTCGAACACGCCGGAGGACGAACGCGAGCGGCTGTCGAAGCGCAACTTCTACCGCTTCCTCGACCGCTGGCGCGGCCGTACCGACCTCACGGTGGCCGGGTCGTCCGAATAGGCGCCCGCTTCGCGTCGGGAAGGCGGCGAGCTAGTCGGGGCGGGGCGGGATCTCCGTCGGCTGGGGGAGCCGGTCGCCGTTGCCAATGCCGGGCTCGAACGGCTCCGTTTCCGTGACGCCCGCCGAGCGGATCAGGTTGGGCCCCGACGGAGTGTGCCGCTTGCCGTTGCCCTCGAGGGCGCGGCGCTCGGCGGTCTCCTTCTGCAGATCCTGCTTCGAGGGAATGGGCGCGTCGCCGTCGACGTACTTGCGAAGGTCCGTGCCTTCGATGACCTCGCGCTCGATGAGCACCTCGGCCAGGCGATCCAGCAGGTCGCGCTCGTTCTTCAGGATGGCCACCGCGCGGTCGTGGGCCTCGTTCACCAGCCGGCCGACCTCCTGGTCGACGAGCCGGGCCGTCTCGGCCGACATCTGCGGCTGCTCCGGGAAGAAGAAGCCGTTGCCGCCCCGCCCGCTCGGGGAGAACGACAGCGGACCGATGGCCGGGCTCATTCCGTAGTCGATCACCATGGCGCGCGCGATCTCGGTGGCCTGTTGCAGGTCGTTCTGAGCGCCGGTGGAGATCTCACCGAACACGATCTCCTCGGCTGAGCGGCCGCCCAGCGCGAACGCCAGCCGGTCCTTCAATTCGGGCTCGGTGAGCAGGTAGCGGTCCTCGAGCGGGCGCACCATCGTGATGCCGAGCGCGGCGGCGCCGCGCGGGATGATCGTGACGCGGTGCACCGGGTCGATGTTGTCGCAGCGCAGCGCCACCAGCGCGTGGCCCATCTCGTGGCTCGCGACGCGAACCTTCTCCTTCTCCGACATCACGCGGCTCTTGCGCTCCAGCCCGGCCACCGTGCGGTCGATCGCCTCCTCGAGCTCCGCCATGCCGACCGCGTCCTTCTCGCGTCGCGCCGCCAACAGCGCCGCCTCGTTCACGACGTTCGCCAGATCGGCGCCAGTGAAGCCGGGTGTACGGGACGCCAGCACCCGGAGGTCGACGGTCGGATCCATCGCCACGCCTCGCGTGTGGACCTTCAGGATCGAGTCGCGGCCCTTGAGGTCCGGTCGGTCCACGACCACCTGCCGATCGAACCGGCCCGGCCGGACCAGGGCCGGATCCAGGACGTCGGAGCGGTTGGTGGCGGCCATGATGATCACGCCCTTGGACGAGTCGAAGCCGTCCATCTCCACCAGCAGCTGATTCAGCGTCTGCTCGCGCTCGTCGTGGGAGCCGAGCGACCCGCCGAGTGCTCCGGCGCGCGACTTGCCGATGGTGTCCAGCTCGTCCAGGAACACCAGGCACGGCGCCTTCTCCTTCGCCTGGCTGAACAGCTCGCGCACGCGCGCGGCGCCGAGGCCGACGAACATCTCGACGAACTCCGAGCCCGACATGAAGAAGAACGGCACGCCGGCCTCGCCGGCGACCGCACGCGCGAGCAACGTCTTACCGCACCCGGGAGGACCGAGCAGCAGCACGCCCTTCGGGATCCGGCCGCCGAGGCGCTGGTACTTCTTCGGATTCTTCAGGAACTCGACGATCTCCTCGAGCTCCTCGACCGCTTCGTCGACGCCGGCCACGTCGGAGAACGTGGTCTTCATCTCCTTGCGGTCGTAGATCTTGATCTTGTTCTTGCCCAGGTTGAGCGCCGCCGCGCCTCCCGTGCCCATGCGCCGGAACAGGAACACCCACAGGCCGATCAGCAGCAGCGCGTACAGCCCGAAGTTGATGATCAGCCCCGTCAGGGCGCTGGGCTGCGATGCGGTCGTCGGGATGCCCTTCGCGTGGAGCTCGTTCACGAGGTCCTGCGTCTGGTAGTTCGTGGGGAGCGTTGCGGTCAGGTCCTGGCCGGCGGTCGTCGTCCAATCCACGGACGTCGGCGTGATCTGCACCTTCTCCACCTTGTTCTGGTCCACCTGGGTGAAGAAGGTGCTGAGCGGCGTCGACGTTCGATGCGAGTTCAACGACGACTGCACGAACCACAGGATCGCGACCGCGATCAGCAGATACAGCAGCAGCGACACGCGCCACGGGCTTCGCTGTCCCTGCCCGCTGCCGCTGCCGCCTCCTCCGCCGAAATCGAACCCCTGCCAGCGGCCTTTTCGTCCATTTCCGTCGTCAGCCATGGTGCCTCATTTGGTATGTCGAATCTCGAAGGTCGAATCTCTTACGCTACATCTTCCCACCGCTCTGCTGGAAGTTTTGAGGCCCATCCAGGGGATTTCCACATCGGCGCGAAACGCGAGGTCACGAACCTCGTGGGTGCCTCCCGATCCCGCGCGTGGCCTTCGTCGTCAGCGAGTACGATTGCCGCCACCGCGAGAGGGAGGCGTCCGGCCGAGTGAGCCAGCATCAGACGCGACCGTTGGCCGGCGAGGCCGGATCGGGTGAGGCGCAGCGTCAGCCCGCCGACCTCGAAGCCCGCTTCGAGACCGAAGCGCTGCCGTTGCTGCCCATCCTCTACGCCTCCGCGTATCGGATGACGCGCAACGCGGCGGACGCCGAGGACCTGGTGCAGGAGACGTTCCTTCGCGCCTACCGGGGGTTCCATCAGTTCGAGCCCGGCACCAACCTCAAGGCGTGGCTGTACCGGATCCTGACGAACACGTTCATCAATTCGTATCGCAAGAAGCAACGCGAGCCGCAGACGATCTCCGACGACGAGGTCGAGGACTGGTACCTGTATTCGAAGATGGCCGAACGCGGCGCGGAGCCGTCGGCCGAGACCTCGGTCATCGAGTCGCTGCCCGACGAGGACGTGCAGGCCGCGCTGAACGGGCTGCCCGACCAGTTCCGCATCGCCGTCATGCTTGCGGATGTCGACGGCTTCAGCTACAAGGAGATCGCTGAGATCACCGAGGTGCCCATCGGGACCGTGATGTCTCGCCTGCACCGGGGAAGAAAGGCCCTGGAGAAGGCGTTGTGGGACAAGGTCAAGGAGCGGGGACTTGTCCGAGATTAGCTGCGAGGACGTTTTGCATGAGATCGAGCACCTCGTCGACGGGGAGCTCGATGCCGATCAGGCCGCCCACCTCGAGCACCACATCTCCGCGTGCGGGTCGTGCTTCGGCCACGCGGACTTCCGCCGAAAGCTGAAAGAGATCGTCCGCATCAAGTGCCAGGGCACCGATGACACCCCCGAGCACCTCCTGATGGCGGTCAGGGAGCGGCTCCACGCTGAGGGGATGGGCCAGCACCCGCCGGGGCCCCAGCCGCAGGCCTGACCGACCCTTTCTTCACATCTTTCCCGCCGGGGAACCAACCCACGGCCCTGAGTGGAACGAATAGCCTCTCGGAGGAAGGGCGCGCCCGTTCGCCCTGTCGCGCATGAAGGGAAGCCGTCCCGGCAAGCTGCCCCAGGCATCGCCCACGGTCGACGGACAGCGCGTCTGCAACGCCCCCGGATGCTCCACCAAGCTCTCCATCTACAACCTCGCGGAGAAATGCTGGCAGCACGCGGACCTGTCGTTCCCGAACTACCGGGGTAAGCGGCTCGCGGACGACAAGAGCTGATCAGCCGCTTGGTCTGACCCGTCCGGCTCGGCGGCTTCCACGGACTCGCCGTGTGTGGTAGACCTTAAACAGACGACACCCGCCGTCGTCCGCTGCCGTAGGGGGATGGGAGACCCGATGGCCGAGGACAAGGGGGACCAGTACCTCCGCACCGCCGAGGTGGCGCGCCTTCTCCACGTCTCCCCGAAGACGGTCACCCGTTGGGCCAAGGACGGGCGTCTTCCGCACTCCCGAACCCTCGGTGGCCACCGCCGGTTCCCAGCGCTCGCCATCCGGCAGGTCGCGCGGGACATGGTCGAGTCGGTGTAGCCCGCTCCCTGTTCGGCGAGCGCCGATATCCGCGAACCCCGCCGGTCGCGCATACTGGTCGCCGTGACGGGGCGCTCCTACGGGTTGCTGGGGTCCGGCGAATTCGAACCGTGGTCCACACAGGTCGATCGCTGGCTGCTGGATCGCGCCGACGGCGACGGCCGCGTGCTGATCCTGCCGACGGCAAGCGCCGCGGAGGGCGACCAGGTCTTCGACGGCTGGGCCACCAAGGGCATGGAGCACTTCGCCGGCACGGGCATCCCGGCGGAGATCGTCCCGCTCAAGACGCATGAGGACGCAGAGCGTCCGGAGTTCGCGAAGGCGGCCGAGACGGCCTCGATGGTCTACTTCTCGGGCGGCAACCCCGCCTACCTCAGCTCCGTTCTTCGCGACACGCTGTTCTGGGAGGCCGTGCGACGCGGGCTCGACCGGGGAATGGCGTTCGCCGGCTGCAGCGCGGGCGTGGCATGCCTCGGCGAGACGGCGCCCGACAGCGCCGCGATGGAGCCGAGTGAGATCTTCGGTCACGACGGCCTCCGGCTGTTCGCCGGCTCGGACTTCGGCCCGCACTGGGATGCCCTGGACCGGTTCGTGCCGGGGCTTCGACAGCTGATCCTGGACGCAATCCCGCCGGGACGCCGGTTCCTCGGCATCGACGAGAACACCGCGATCGTGGGCGACGGCAGCGAATGGTCGGTGGTGGGATCGGGGAGCGTGCACCTGATCGAGGACGGGCGGACCGAGTCCTTCGGCCCCGGGGCGTCGTTCGTCGCGCCGCTCGACGGGACGAGTTGAGGGAGACGACGGGATGAAGAAGGTGACGGCCGCGGCCGTGCAGGCGACGCCGGTGTTCCTGGATCGCGAAGCCACCGTGGAGAAGACCATCGAGCTGATCGCCGAGGCCGGGAAGAACAAGGCCGGACTGATCGTGTTTCCCGAGACGTTCATTCCCACCTACCCCGATTGGATCTGGCGGCTGCCGGCGTGGGACGATCCTTCCGACGAGCTCTACGGGCGGCTGCTGGACAACGCGGTCGTCATCCCCAGCCCGGCCACCGAGGCGATCGGGCGCGCCGCCAAGCGCGCGAAGGCCTACGTGTCGGTCGGCGTGAACGAGCGCGAACCGAGTGGGTCGACCGTCTACAACACGCAGATCACCTTCGGCCCGGACGGGTCGATCGTCGGCACGCATCGAAAGCTGATGCCGACCGGCCCGGAACGGCTGGTCTGGGGCATGGGCGACGGGTCCGACCTGGACGTGTACGAGACGCCGTTCGGCCGCCTGGGTGGGCTCATCTGCTGGGAGAACTACATGCCGCTGGCGCGATTCGCCCTGTACGCCAAGGGGATCGACGTGTACGTGGCGCCCACGTGGGACAACGGCGACCGATGGGTGGCCACGCTGCGGCACATCGGACGCGAGGGACGGGTCCACGTGATCGGCGTCGCGACGCTGCTGCGCGGGTCGGACATCCCGGACGACGTCCCCGGCCGCGACGAGCTGTGGAAGGGCGAGGACGACTGGGCGTGCGACGGCTACTCGGCCATCGTGAGCCCGGAGGGCGAGGTGCTGGCGGGTCCGCTGGTGAAAGAGGAGGGGATCCTGTACGCCGAGCTCGACACCGACCGCGCGCGATCGATCCGCTACAAGTTCGATCCGGTCGGGCACTACTCCCGCCCCGACGTGTTCACGCTGGTGATCGACGAATCCGCCAAGCCACAGACGACGTCCCCGGGCTGAGCCGCGACCCTCTCAATCGCCCGTTCCGGCCTGTGGCCTTGCTATTCTCGGCGTTCCGACCACAGGAATCGATCTCATGGCCACGGTCTTCTCGGGAATCCAGCCCACGGGCGAAGTGCATCTGGGCAACTACCTCGGTGCGCTTCGTCGCTTCGTCGTGGCCCAGGACGTCGATGACTGCATCTTCTGCATCGTCGACCTGCACGCGCTGACCGAGAACCTGCCCGACCCGGAGGAGCTGCGCGCCAAGACGCTCGACCTGGCGGCGATCTACCTGGCGGCGGGGATCGACCCCGGGCGCTCGACGCTGTTCGTTCAGTCGCAGGTGCACGAGCACGCCGAGCTCGCTTGGATTCTCAACAACTTCACGGCGTTCGGCGAGCTGCGCAGGATGACGCAGTTCAAGGACAAGTCGGGGAAGCGGGGCGAAGGGTTCGTCTCGGCCGGGCTGTTCGACTACCCGGTCCTGATGGCGGCCGACATCCTGCTGTACCAGACGGATCGCGTGCCGGTCGGCGACGACCAGCGACAGCATCTGGAGCTGTCGCGCGACATCGCGGAGCGGTTCAACGCGCGCTTCCCCGGCACGTTCGTCGTCCCGGACGCGGACATCCCACCGGCCGAGGGCGGCGCGCGAATCATGGACTTCCAGGATCCGGAATCGAAGATGTCGAAGTCCTCCGACTCGCCGCAGGGCACGATCGGGGTGACGGATCCACCGGAAGTGTTGCGGCGCAAGGTGAAAACGGCGGTCACCGACTCGGGCCGGGACATCGTGGCTCGCCAGGACAAGCCCGCGATCACGAACCTGCTCACCGTGTACTCGCTGCTGGCGGGCCGGTCGATCGGCGATCTCGAGCGCGAGTACACGGGCCGCGGCTACGGTGACCTGAAGGATGGACTGGCCGAAGCGATGATCGAAGGCCTGCGACCGCTGCAGGAGCGCCATCGTGAGCTGGTGGCGGATCCCGGCGAGTTGACGCGCATCCTCGAGGTTGGCGCGGAGAAGGCGCGCGCCATCGCGGCCAAGACCCTGGCCACCGTCTACGAGAAGCTCGGGTTCCTGCCCGGCACCGGGTAGCGTGGCGTCCCGACCCAGGCGGGAGGCGGGGGCCGGGGCCGGCTGGGTCCCCGTTGCCGTCGTCGCGGTCGTCATCCTTGCGGCGCTCGTCCTCGTCTATCCGATCCACGGGTACCGCGTCGCGATCGGCCTGGACACGCCCGTCTACACGTGGTGGAGCCGCTTCGCCGGCGCCGCCGGGCTCGGAGGGTTGCAGACCGGCGCGCGGCCGGGCATCGTGGCGCTGCCCGCCGCATTGGCGGGGGTGCTCCGCCAGCCGGTCGCCGCGATCGTGGCGGCCCTCGGTCCGGTGTTCGTCGTCGCCTGTGCGCTCGGCGTCGGCGCCTGGATCTGGCTGGCGCTCGGAGCGGACCGGCTGCGGTTCGTGCTGGCGGGCGTTCTGACCGCCGCGTTCCTGTCGATCCTGCTGGACGGCTACCTGTCGACGCTCGCGTTCGGGTCGGGCCTGATCGCCGCGATGGCGGTGCTGGGTCACGCGCTCGCAACGGCGGCGCGAGGCAGAATCGCGTGGGGGCCCGCGCTCCTTGCCGGGGGGTTGCTGGGCGCGGCGGGGCTCTTCCACCCGCAACTGTTGCCGCTCGGCGCCGTCGTGGTGGCGGGCGGCGCCGCAGGCCTCGCCTGGGCATGGCGACGGCCGGCCGACCGCCCCGCGGGAGCGTTACGCGCGGCGGCCTTGACGATCGGCCTGGCGGCGATCGTGGCGCTCGCCCTGGTGGGCGCCGGGCTCCTGCTGTCGCGCGGCCCTGATCTCGGGTTGGTCGACACCTCGCGCGATTCGGTCCTTCGCCGATTCGGGCTTGGCGCGGCGCTGCGCGCGTCCTACGTGTCGAGCCTGCGAAGCGCGTTCCCCTGGTGGCGCGCGGCGCTGATGCTCGGGCTGGCGGCCACGTCGGTGCCGGCGCTGTTGCGCATGCGTCGGCCGGCGACGCCGGGCCGCGAGGACGGCAACGGCGAAGTCGAGGTCGATCCGGCAGCCCTCCCGGGTCGGGCGCTGTTCCTGGGCGCGATGGCGGCGTGGCTGCTGGTGTCGGCCGGCGGAGTCGTCCTGTTGCTGGCGGGCACGTCGGCCCCGGGCCAGCGCCTTGCCGCGTTCTGCGTGCCGCTGCCGGCCCTGGCCGCGATCGGACTGTCGGACCTTGCCTCGCGTGGCGTCGCCATCGGGAGCCGCCGCGTGTCGGGCGTCGTCGTCGCGGCGGCGCTCGGCGTGGTGTTCGTCGTCGCCGTCTATCCGACGTGGCTGCTGACGCACCCGCGGATCTCGCCGCAAGCGCTGACGCAGATGGCGGCCGCCGGACGTGAGATCGGATCCCAGCCGGCGAATCGCGCGCTGGTCCTGGTGATGGACGACCGAAGCGCGCACCCCGCGCTGCTGGTGACCCGGTACGAGAACTACCTGCGAAGCGTGGTGCCGCCGCTTCGCGTTCCCGCCGTCCACGTGTTCCTGGGGTCTCCGGCCGGGTATCTCGACGGACTGCCGGGAGCGGACGGGTTGCCCGAACACGACCGCCTGGCGCGTGAGTCGTTGGCCGGGATCCGAGCGCTGCACGGCCCGCCGCCGCTCGCCGTGGTCCTGCAGGCGATCGATCCGGCAGGGTACCGGTCGGCGTCCTCGATCTCCGGCAGCCGCGTGCTGGCGCCCGGCGTGATCGCGTTGCCTCCGGGCCTGGGCGGCGGGCGAGGTCCTGACGGATCGGGCTGGACCGAGGCCGGCCCGGGCCCCATGTCGCCGTGGACGGTCGTATGGCTCGGGGCGGTCGTCCTGGGGATCGCGGGCGCGGTGGGGGCCGGATGGTCGGTGGTCGCCGTCCGAGCCGACGGTGTGGTGCCGGTGGCGGCGCTCGCGCCCGGGTTCGGGATGGCCGCCGTGGCAGTGGCGGGGGTCGGCATCGACGCCGCCGGCGTCCGCCTGGCCGACGCCGGCGGGTTCGTCGCCATCGGAGTGGCGCTCGTGCTCGGGGTCGTGGCCGCGGCAACCGTTCGCCGCGGCGAAGCAGGGTCCTCGGCTACGCGGGCGCCCGCCCGGCGGCCGTCGCCGGCGCACGCGACGCCCTCCTGACTTCGGCCCGCACGGCCGCCACCAGCCCCACGATCACGGCAAGCTCGGCAAGCGACAGGCACAGCATCACGGGGCCCTGCCACGCGGTCCCGTGGACCGGCACCAGGAGCAGATAGCCCGCCTCCATCTGGCACGCGGCGGCGAACGCGACCACCGACAGCGGCGACGGGAACATGAGGCCGAGCAGCGGAATGGACCACGACACGTACCAGGGGAGGCTCCAGGGCGCCACGACGGCGAGCGTGAGCAACGAGACGCTCGCAGCCAAGTACGGCGACTGCGTGCGTACTGCCGGCAGCGTCAGGACGACGATTGCGGCGAGCGTCACGGCCGTCGGCCACACGCCGGGCGGACGCGTTGCGGCGGCGACGGAGGCGTGCAGGAGATCGCCCGACAGCAGCGAGGCGATCCAATGCGGTGCCTGCCACACCGAGAACGGATACTCCGCGCGCGCCGACGACCACACGGGCGACACGGCGGCCAGGCCGCCGAACGCAAGCGATCCCGCGACCACCGGGACCGCCGCGCCGGCCGCCAGCCACAGCCCAGCTCCTCCCGATCGCCGGCGCCACACCCACAGCGACGTCGCGGCCGCCGGCGCCAACGCGACGATCTTCACTGACGCGCCGAGGCCGAAGATCAGCCCGGCAGCGAACGCCGGCCCCATCGTCGCGACCAGCGCCCCGGCGAGCGACGCAAGGCCAACCAGGCCGTCGTTGTGCGCCGCGTTGGCGACGCCCAGGATCACGATCGGGTTCAGGCCGATCCACGCGGCGGCAGCCGCGGGCGCGAACGCCGACGCATCGAGCGTCTGGCCCGGAGGCCGAGGGCCGTCGTCGTCGGATGACCCGGCCGATCGTCGGCGGTACACCAGCAGCATCGCCAGCAGGATGGACATCGCCGCGAGCGTTTGGAACGCGACGCGCGCGGCGGTCGCGGAGTCGCCGACGATCTTCGCGATCGCCGCCGACAGGGCCGTGTACGCCGCTCCGTACACCGACTTGGTGTCGCGCCACTCGGCGCCGACGCGCGCGAGCCAGGGATCGCCCGGGTAGGCCGATGGCGGATGCCGGTACGGGTTCGCGTGGTGCACGGCCAGGATTCGCCCGTACATGACGTGCGCCCACACGTCGCGGGACTCCCGGGGCGGCACGATCACGGCCGCCACGAGCAGCGCGCCGGCCAGTCCGAACACGATGCCCGGCGTGAGCCTCGAACGCAGACCGCCGTTCCACACCAGCGCGGCGAACGCGCCCATCGCCAGTGCGACGCCCGCGAGATGCGACGACCATTCGGCGGTGGTCGTCACGCCCGCTCCGAGCGGGCTCCCCGTCGACAGCGCGGTCGCCATCCCGGCGACGAGGCCGGCGAGCGCCAGCCACCAGGCGACCGCGGATCCGCGCGTCTCCCCGGCCTGCGCCATTCGAGGATCGTGACACGATCGCGTCGGCCCGGACGGGGTTGGGCCTGCGGCTACGAGACCAGGTTCAGGATCCGGCCGGGCACGTACACGACCTGGCGCGGCTCCGCATCGCCCAGATGGCGCCGCACGCGATCTGAACGCAGCGCCGCCGACAGCGCGTCATCTCGATCCGCGTCGGCCGCAACCTGAATCCGGTCGCGCACGCGGCCGTCCACCTGGACCGCGATCGTGGCCATGTCCTCGTGAACCGCATCGGGGTCGAACGAGGGCCACGGCTGCCGATGCACCGAGAACGGCCCGCCGAGCCGTTCCCACATCTCTTCCGCCACGTGGGGCGCGAACGGCGCCAGCAGCAGCGCGATCGTTCGCGTTGTCTCCCGCCATTCGGGGCCGGTCATCACGGCCCGCTCCGACGAGGCCCATCGGACCACCTCCATCAGGGCGGCCACCGCCGTGTTGAACTTCATGCGCTCGACGTCGCGGCCAACCCGCGCGATCGCGCGGTGCAAGGGGCGCGCGTCGACGCCGCCGGGCCCGTCCGGATCGGGGGCGGTGACCAGCCTCCAGGCCCGGCGGACGAACCGTTCGATGCCGGGCAGCCCGTCGCTCGAGAACGCGCCGCCCTCCTCCCAGGGCGCGCAGAACAGCAGGTGCAGCCGCAGCACGTCGGCGCCAACGCGGTCGATGAACTCGTCGGGCGTGACCACGTTGCCGCGGCTCTTGCTCATCTTCGCGCCCGACATCGTGAGCAGCCCGCCCAGGCGCAATCTCGGGAATGGCTCGGCGAACGACACCAGCCCCAGGTCGTGCAGCGCGCGCGTGACGAAGCGCGCGTACAGATGGTGGCGGCGGATGTGCTCGCTCCCGCCCGCGTACTGATCGACCGGCAGCATGCGGCCCGTCCGCTCCGGATCCCACGCAGCGTCCGCGACGTCGCTCGACGGGTACCGAAGCAGGTACCACGCCGAATCCAGGAACGTGTCCGAGACGTCGGTCTCGCGACGGGCGGCTCCGCCGCAGGACGGACACGAGATGTTGACGAACGATTCGACCGAGGCCAGCGGGGATTCGCCGGTTCCGGCCGGATGGAAGTCCTCGACCTCGGGCAGCAGCACCGGGAGGTCCTCTTCCGGCACCGGCACCTCGCCGCACGCGTCGCAATGCACGATGGGGATCGGCGGCCCCCAGTACCGCTGCCGCGAGATCAGCCAATCGTGCAGGCGGTAGCGGACCGCCCGGCGGCCCAGGCCGCGCGACGCCAGCCAGTCGGCGATCGCATCGCGCGCCGTGGCCGAGTCGAGTCCGTCGAACTCGCCGGAGCCGGTCAGGACGCCGTCGTCGGTCCAGGCGCCACCGGTCACTGCGGTGCCGACCTCGGCATCGGCCCCGACCGCCGGAAGGACGACCGTCGCGATCGGCAGGTCGGCTTCGACGGCGAACTCGTGGTCGCGTGCGTCGTGCGCCGGAACGCCCATGATTGCGCCGGTGCCGTAGGACGCCACGACGTAGTCGGCGATCACGACGGGGATGCGCTCGCCGGTGGTCGGGTGGAGCACCTCGACGCCGGTGCGCGTGCCCGCCTGCGGCGGCGCATCGCGGTCCGCCCGTTCGATGATCGGATGGCCGGGCGGCACGGCCAGGAACGTCACGCCGAACAGCGTGTCCACGCGGGTCGTGAAGGCCGACAGCACGTCGCGGGGGCGGCCGGCGATCGCGAAGTCGACCTCGACGCCCTCGGAGCGTCCGATCCAGTCGCGCTGGAGCCGCTTGGAGATGTCGGGCCAGTCGAGGTCGTCCAGCCCTGCCAGCAATTGGTCCGCGTACGCGGTGATCCGCAGCTGCCACTGCTTCATGAACCGCCGGGTCGCCTCGGTCCCGCACCGCTCGCACCGGTCGCCTTCCAGCTGTTCGAACGCCAGCACGGTCCGGCACGACGGGCACCACACGACCTCGGCGTCTTCGCGCACCGCCAGCCCGGCGCGATACAGCTGCAGGAACACCCACTGCGTCCACCGGTAGTAGGAGGGGTCGCTGGTGGCGAACTCGTGCGACCAGTCCCAGCCGGCGCCGATGCGGTGCAGTTGCCGGCGGAAGTTGCCGATCGTGCGCTCCGTCAGCGCCCTCGGGTGCTCGCCGACACGCAGCGCGTAGTTCTCGGTATGGATGCCGAAAGAGTCGAACCCGATCGGCTGGAAGACGTCGCGGCCGGCCATCCGCTGATACCGGCCGAACACGTCCGCGCCCGAGTACTTGAAGACGTTGCCGACGTGCAGGCCCTCGGCCGACGGGTAGGGGAACTCCACCGCGTTGAAGAACTTCGTCGCCGGGTCGGCGCGGTCGACGTCCACGAGGTACGTGCCCTCCGCCTCCCAGCGCGCCTGCCACTTCGCCTCGATCGCGGCGTGGTCGTAGGCGTCGTAAGCATCGTCGAGCGCCGACGTTTGAGGATCGTCGGACGGCTCGTCCTGGTCGTGGATTCGTGTGGACACCGGCGGCTCCTTTCGCCCTCCCGGTCGCACGACTCGGGCGACCGGCCGGCCCCGGGCGTGGGCCGGGCACGAAGAACCCCCCGGCCGATCGGCGCGAGGGGTCAGGCGAGCACCGCCCGGGGTGCTCGCCGGCTACGTAAGGAGCAGGCGGCTTCGCGTCATCGAGTAGATGGTGCCAAGCCCGCGCCGGGGATGTCAACGACCGCCATCCAGCTGCGACCCGATGCCGCCCTCACGTGTGCATGCCGCGTTCGCGGTCGCGGTGCATGGCGGGCTCGAGCTGGAACGTCGAGTGCTCGATGTCGAAGTGGTCGGCCAGGCACGCGCCGAGCCCCTCCAGCACCGCAGCGCCGTCGGCGCCGTCGGCCAGCACGACGTGGGCCGACAACACGTTCATCCCGCTGGTGATCGTCCACGCGTGCAGGTCGTGCACGTCCGCCACGCCGGCCGTCTCCAGGATGTGGCCGCGGACCACGCCCATGTCGATGCCGCTCGGCGTCGCCTCCAGCAGCACATCGACCGCAGAGCGAAGCAGGCGCCACGTACGGGGCAGGATGAGCCAGCCGATCACGATGGACGCGACCGCGTCCGCGCGGCCGAATCCGGTGGCGACCACGACGATGGCGGCGACCAGCACCGCGGCCGCGCCCAGCAGGTCGCTCCATGCCTCCAGGAACGCCGCTCGCGCGTTGAGGCTCTGCGACTGGCCGGACCGCAGCAGGATGAGCGACGCCGCGTTGCCGCCGATGCCGACGCACGCGAACGCGATCATGACGCCGCCGGCGACCTCGGGCGGGGAGACGAGCCGGCGAATCCCCTCCACGACGACGAACGCGGCCACGCCGAACAGCAACACGGCGTTCAGCACGGCTGCCAGGATCTCCAGTCGGTACGACCCGAAGGTTCGATCCGCCGTCGCGGGTCGCGCCGCGAGCCAGATCGCCAGCAACGACAACCCGATGCCCGCGGCGTCCGCGCCCGTGTGGCCGGCGTCGGCGAGCAGGGCCAGGCTGTGCGCGATGATGCCGCCGATCACCTCGGCCGCGACGATCGCCAGCGTGATCGCCAGCACGGCCGCCAGCCGGCGGCGGTGCCGCGCCGCGGCGCTGGGCGAGGCGTCCGCGTTCGCGTTGCCGCCGGCGTTCGACTCGGGCCGGGTCATCCCCAGCAGCGTATCCCGGCCCCCCGGGCCGGCATCAGAGTTCGACCGCGGTCAGGAACCGATCGAGCAGCGCGCGGTCGCCCTCGACGATCACGTCGTCGGGGCCGAGCCGGCGCCAGAGCAGCAACAGGAGATCCGAGGCCGAGCCGCGGGCCACGGCCGAAGGGTCGTCATGGTGCCCGCGCGCGCCGGCGAACCCGTCCGGCCCCACGGTGATCGTCCAGCCCTCGCCGCCGTCCGTGCGGTGCAGGTGGATCACCTCGCCGTCGCCGGTCAAGGATGCTGCCTCCTCGGGGGAGACGCACACCTCGAGCCACTCGTCCACGCCGTCGACGGCGAGGGCCGGCCCCACCGGCTTCACGGCGCCCACCGCCTGCTGCGCGTCGACGCGATGCACGGCGGTCTCCTGGGCCATGCGCCGGTACCAGAACCCGGCATCCTGCCGGGGCGGGTGCCACGTCCACATCGAGGTCGTCGGGTCGGTCGCGGTAAGCGTTGCGATCAGCCGCTCGAGGCCGGCTTCGTACCAATCGATCCGTTGCCCTCGATCGGGGGCCTTCGGCGCCGAGCCCTGTTCGCTCGCGCGCGCCCGAACCATTCCCTCGGCCCAGCCATGCGTGCGTCCGACGTGGGCCACCAACCGGGCGACGTCCCACTCCGGACACGAGGGGACGGGGCGGTCCAGGTTGCCTCGCGCGGCCGCCGACAACGCGTACCCGTCCTCCCGCAGCGAAGCGAGATAGTCGTCGGGGGTCACGGCTCGGTAGTGTGCCACACGTGTCCGAGCGCGTGAGCTTCGAACCCGGCCCCGTCGCCCGCGTCACGATGAACCGCCCGGGCGCGCGCAATGCGCTGGATGCGCAGATGCGCGAGGCGCTCGCCGCCGCGCTCGGACGCGCCGCCGCGGATCCGGGGTGCCGCGTCGTGGTGCTGGCCGCCGCCGGCGAGGACTTTTCGTCCGGCGCGGACCTGGACGAGCTGGGAGCGGCGCGTGCCGACGGCGGCGTGGGGTACGTCGGCGCGTTCGACGAACTGTGCGCCGCCGTGGAACAGCAGCCGCAGCCGGTGATCGCCGAGGTGCGCGGCGGGGCGCTCGGCGCGGGGTGTCTGCTCGTCGCGTCGTGCGATCTGGCGGTGGCGGCCGAGGACGCGAGGTTCGGCATCCCGTCCGGCCGGCTCGGTGTCGTCCTGACGTACGAGGGCGTGGAGCGCCTGGTGCTGTCCGTCGGTCCGAAGCGCGCGGCAGAGCTGCTCGAGGCCGGCGCCGAAATCGACGGCACGCGCGCGGCGGAATGGGGGCTGGTCAACCGCGCCGTCCCCGCCGAGGACCTGCGCCACGCCACCGATGCCCTGGCGCGCCACGTCGCCGCGCGCGCGCCGCTGTCGGTGAAGGGGTCCAAGCGCGGCATCCGCGCGGCGCTGGAGAACCTGTCGCTCGATCGGTCGACCGCCGGCCACCGCGTGGCCGACTTCGACATGATGGCTGCCGAGGCGTTCGGCAGCCGGGACCTGGCCGAGGGCATCGCGGCGTACCGCGAGCGCCGCCGGCCCCAGTTCGAAGGGCGCTGACCATGCCGACGCGAAAGTCCACGGCCCGACCCGCCGCCGCGCGTCCCACGTCCAAGCGCGGCGCCAAGCGCGAGGCCAAGCCGGGCAACCGCAAGGTCCCCCCGCTGAAGGAGCGAGCCCCCGAGGTCATCGCGCGACTCAAGGCCGCCTACCCCGGCGCCACGGTCGCGCTCCGGTTCACGAACCCGCTCGAGTGCCTGATCGCCACGATCCTGTCGGCGCAGACGACGGACGAGAACGTGAACCGCGTCACGCAGACGCTGTTCCAGAAGTACCGCACCCCGCAGGACTACCTGGCGGTGCCGGAGGAGGAGTTGGCCGCGGATCTGAAGCCGACCGGCTTCTTCAACCAGAAGACGAAGTCCGTGCGCGGCGCCTGCCGCGAGATCGTCGAGCGCTTCGACGGGCAGGTCCCGCGGACGATGGCCGAACTCGTCACGCTGCCGGGCGTGGCGCGAAAGACCGCCAACATCGTGCAGGGCAACGCATACCCGCAGGAGCACGCCGCGGATCCCGACGCCGGCGTCGCCGTCGACACGCACGTGCGCCGGCTGGCCTACCGGCTCGGCTTCTCCAAACAGACCGATCCGGAGAAGGTCGAACGCGACCTGATGAAGGTCATCCCGCGCGAGGACTGGTTCGGCTTCACCTACGTGTTGATCGACCACGGACGCGCCGTGTGCAAGGCGCCGGTGCCGCGATGCGACGCGTGTGCGGTTGCGGAGCTGTGTCCGTCGAGTTTGGTGTGAGCTATCCGGCAGGGGTCAGCGCGTAGCGGCTGATCTCGCCGCGGCGGCGCGCGCGGCGAAGCGCGCGGCGTTCGTCTTCGGACAGTCCGCCCCACACGCCGGCGTCCTGTCCGGTCGCCATCGCCCATTCCAGGCATTGGGCGCGAACGTTGCAGCGGCAACACACGGCTTTTGCCATGTCGATCTGTGCGAGTGCCGGTCCGGCGGTTCCGATCGGGAAGAAGAGTTCGGGATCCTCATCCTTGCAGCGCGCCTGGTGAACCCAGTCCACGTCCGCCCCCTATCGAGTTTGGTGCCGAAGCCCGAGCAAGCGCCGGATTATACTGACGTCGCTCTGGCGCGCACAATGGGCCCACGTGGTTTTGACGCTCTCGTTTTCCCGTTGGTCGTCGCGCATCGCGGCGCGTCCAGTTCGCATCCCGAAAACACACTCGTGTCGTTCGAGGCCGCCGTTGCCGTCGGCGCCGACGTCATCGAATTGGACGTTCGCATGTCGAACGACGGCGTCGCGGTGGTGATGCACAACGCCGACGTGTCGGCGACGACCGACGGCACGGGCTACGTGCACGAGCTCTCGCTGGCCCAGCTCAAGCGGCTGGACGCATCGCACGGCATCGGCGCGCCGACGTCCGTGCCGACGCTCGACGAGGCGCTCGAGCTGCTGTCCGGACGGATCGGCCTGGACATCGAAGTGAAGAACCTGCCGGGCGATCCCGGCTACGACGGGGGGCGCGAAGCGGCCGCGGAGGCCATCGTGGAGGCGCTGGCCCGGACGTCCTTCGACGGTCCGGTGCTGGTTACGTCGTTCAATCCCGAATCCATCGCGCGCATCCGCGGGGTGGAGCCCGAGATCCCGACCGGCTTCCTCAGCCACCAGGCCGTCGACCCTGCGTCGGCCCTTCGCCTGGCGCGAGAGGGCGGGCATGCGTTCGTCCTTCCGCAGGCCGGGGTCCTGATGGAGGCCGGCAAGCCGTTCGTCGACCATGCGCACGGCGCGGGCGTACGGGTCGGCACGTGGACCGTTGACGACGCCGACGACCTCCGTCGGCTATTCGAGCTCGGGGTGGACGCGGTGGCGACGAACGACCCGGAGGCGGCGCTGCCCGTTCGCGATGGCGCCCGGGCGGCGCGAGCCTAGACGAGCAGGCTGAGCGCCTCGGGCACCGACACGATCTCGACGCGCTCGCGCTCGCCGACGAACTCGCCGTCGGCCTGCACCGGCATGGGGGTCGCCGCTTCCACCACGATGCGGTGCTGGTTGCGCACGTGCGTGACGTGTGCGTTGCGAACGTGCCGTCCGGATCCGAACGACTGCACGGCGATGCGCAGCACGGTGGGGATCCGCAGCGTGTCCAGCGCCAGGAAGTCCAGGCCTTCGTCGAGCGACGCGCCCGGCGTGAAGTTCAGGGCCCGCTCGCCGAGGTAGGTGAACGGCTCGGTGTTCTGGACCAGGATCAGGAACATGCCCGCGGCTTGGTGCTCCAGGTCGTCTCCCCAGTGCAGTTCGAGCTTCGGCTCGCGGCGGCCGTACCCGATGAAGAACGTCCGGAGTCCCGCCCACAGGAACGCCAGGTCGCCCGCCGCGCGCTTGGCGAACTGGCGCCGCTCGACGCGCTGCACGATCGCCGCGTCCAGCCCGACGCCGCAGTTCACGACGAAGTAGCGGCCGTCCACGCGCCCGAGCGACACGCGCCGCGGCTTGTCGTCGATGCGCTCCAGCAGCGCGCCCGCCGCCTCGACCGGGTCGCGCGGGATGCCGAGCGCCCGCGCGAACACGTTCGCGCCGCCGCCGGGCAGGATGGCCAGCGGTGTGTCCGTCAAGGCCAGGCCGTTGACGGCCTCGTTCACCGTCCCGTCGCCGCCGAGGGCCACCACCAGGTCCACGCCGCCGTCGGCGGCGTCCCGGGCCATCTCGGTCGCGTGGCCCGGTCCCTGGGTCTCGGCGAGCGTGACGTTGAATTCCGCCGACAGCGCCCGCGCGATGACGCCGCGCCCGTACCGGGTGACGGTCTGCGCGTTGGCGTTGGCGATGAGCAGGCACCGGCGCATCCGGGGGAGTCTACCCGCGGGCCATCCGTAGAATCGCGGCCGTGCTGCGCCGACGACGAGCCCGGCGTTCCGAGCCGGAGATGCCCGCCGGGGAACGAGCCGCGTTCGCCGACGTGCTGCGGAACGTGGAGGCCGCGAAGGCGGCCCTGGTCGCGACCGTGCGCGCCGGCCGGGTCGAAGGCGTTCCACTGGGCGAGGGGCTGTTCGCGTTCGAGTCGGGGCTCGCCGACGCGCGCGCCTCGATGCCCGGATGGCGCACGCCGGAGACGGCGGACGCGTGGGCGGCCTGCGATCGGGGCCTGGCCGAGTCCGCCGAGCGGGCGGAACGCGTTCGGCTGGAGGCCGCGCCGCGCGTCTACGAGGAGCTCATCGCCACCGTGGAAGACCTGCTGGATCCGCTGGATGCGTTCGAGGACGCCGCGTCGCGGTTCGGTCGCGGCCTCCGTTGAACGTGCCGTCGACCGTCCCGTCACCGCTCGGGGCCGGGCCGGTCACCGTCGTGTACGCTCGGCCCACGGTTGCGCCTGCTGTGCCGAAGGCTCGGCGCGCACCGGTCCACAGGAGGTGCGATCGAATGGGTGCCATCAACCTGGTGACCGACATCCCGGGACCGCGCTCGGCCGCGATCCTCGAGCGGAAGTCGAACGTGGTCTGCAACCCGCTGGACATCCACGTACCGGCCGTCATCGATCACGGGTTCGGCGCCACGTTCACCGACGTCGACGGCAACACCATGATGGATTTCTCGGGCGGCCTCGGCTGCCAGCTCGTCGGCTACTCGCACCCGAAGGTGGTCGAGGCGGTGCAGCGCCAGGCGGCCAAGGTCTCGCACACCGACTTCAGCGTGATCCCGTACGAGCCCTACGTTGAGCTGGCCGAGCGACTCGTGCGCCTGACCGGCATCGACGGCGGCAAGGTGGCGCTGTTCAACGCCGGTGCGGAGGCCATCGAGAACGCGGTGAAGTTCGCGCGCGCGGCGACCGGCCGCCCGGCGCTCATCTGCTTCGAGGGCGGCTTCCACGGACGGACGCTGCTGACGATGACGCTCACCAGTCGCAACGTCCCGTACAAGACGGGCTTCGGACCGTTCGCCCCCGAGGTCTACCGGCTTCCCTACGCGTACCCCTACCGCAGCCCCGAGCCCGGGCGCGCTGCCGAGTTGGCGCTGGATGCCCTGGAGCGCGCGTTCGTCACCACCGTCGATCCCTCCACCGTGGCCGCGGCCGTGATCGAGCCGATCCAGGGCGAGGGCGGCTTCGTCGTCCCCCCCGCCGAGTTCCTGCAGGGCGTCCAGGCGCTGTGTCGCGAGCACGGCATCCTGGTGATCGGCGACGAGGTGCAGGCCGGGACGGGCCGCACGGGGACGTTCCTCGCCTCCGAGCATTTCGGATTCGAACCCGACATCGTGGTGCTCGCGAAGGCGCTGGCGGCGGGCTACCCGCTGTCCGCCGTGGTGGCGCCGGCGGCCGTCATGGACGCTCCCGGGCCGTCGGCGATCGGGGGGACGTACGTCGGCAACCCGGTCGCCTGCGCCGCGGCCAACGCCGTGTTGCAGGTCATCGAGGAGGAGTCGCTCATGGAGCGCTCCGAGCAGATCGGCAAGGCGCTTCGGGTCCGATGGGAGCAGGTCGGCAGCGAGATCGACGAGGTGGGCGAGGTCCGCGGGGTCGGCGCGATGGTCGGCGTCGAATTCGTGACGGACCGCGCGTCGAAGGAGCCGAACGGCGCGTTCGTCGGCGAGCTCATGCGCCAGAGCATCTCTCGCGGGGTCGTGACGGTCTCCTGCGGCATCTACCACAACGTGCTGCGCCACCTGATCCCGCTGGTCATCACCGACGAGCAGCTCGAAGAGGGGCTGGACGTGCTGGCCGAGTCGGCCGCCGAGGCCCATCGGCTAACGGCCTCAGGCTGAGCTCTCAAGCGTCGCGCCCGCTCCGCCGAAGGGCTCCAGGGGGGCCCTGGGCGCAGTTCCTGAGGGAGACCTACTATGGGACCTCCGACACGGGCGGCCGGCACGCGGACCGTCGGCCCTGCCTGAGGTGCGCATGGACTCCTTGTGGGGCGAACCCGAGGTCACCGACGTCGATCAGGGGCGGCGGCCCGCCGGCCTGAAGCGGGTGCCGGGCCGCGCCCGGCCGCCGAAGCGCGCCCCCCGGCGCCGCCCGCCTCCACGGGGCGGCGGCCGCATCATCCGCCGCGAGGAGGTCTGGGGCGCCTTCGCCGCCGTCCTGCTCGTGCTGGTCGGGCTCGGCACGGTCCTGAACAACGCCGCCGAAACCCCCACGCTGCCGGCGGGCACGGGAACCGCGACTGCCCGCGTCGGCACCGTCAAGTCGGTCGTGCACCTGGGCGGCGTGGTGGTTCGCGAGGCGGGGCAGGACCAGACGTCGACCGTTGCCGGCACGGTGACCACGGTGTGGGTTCGAGCCGGGGACCAGGTCTCTTCGGGAGACGACCTGGTGACGATCACGCTGCCGGTCGTCCCCGCTCCGCCGCAGCCGACGCCGAGCGGCACGTTCACGCCGTCGCCTGAGCCGTCGCCGACGCCGGTGACGTTCGTCCAGAAGGCGACCCTGGACGGGACCGTCGAGGCGATGAGGGTCGCACAGGGCCAGGAGGTCGCGGCCGGCGACACCACCATGGTGATCGTGCCGAACCGCTACGACGTCGTGGCGTCGGTCCCTCCCGCGCAGCTGTCGAACTTCTACACGCCGCCGCAGCAGATCGAGGCGCAGGTCCCGAAGGGGCCCGAGCCGTTCGCCTGCACGTTCGTGTCGATCGGCGGCAACCTCACCAGCAATCAGGCCCAGGTGGTGCTGGGGCAAGAGGTCGACCTCCGCTGCTCGGTGCCGACCACCATCCCGGTCTTCCCCGGCGTCCGCGCGCTCGTGAGCGTCACGACCGGCGAGGCCACCGACGCGGTGCTCGTGCCGGTGGCCGCCGTGCGTCGCGTCGGCGATCAGGGAGTCGTGTGGGTGGTCACGCCCGGGAAGGCTCCCGTTCGGCGCAACGTCACGCTCGGCCTGAGCGACGGGCACGTCATCCAGATCAGCTCGGGCCTGGCTGCCGGGGAAGTCGTGCTGGACCCGGCGCGGCCCGTGGCGGCGCTGGTGGTCGTCCCGTCCTCGGCCCCGCCGCTCACCTCCACCCCGTAGCGGCGGAGCGGCCCGGACCCCGCCTACAATCCCGGCCTGGGCGACGCGCGAGCCGGCCGGACGCTGCCGGCCGCGGACCGGAGGGGGAGAGCCATGCCGGAAGGGTTGGAGGCGCTCCGGGGGGAGTGCCTGCGGATCTCGACGGTGGTGTTGGCGTTGGGCGAGGAACCGTTCGCCCTGCCCACCCGCCTGCCGGCGTGGAACGTCAAGCAGCTGCTCGGGCACCTGTATCGCGGCGTGGACCGGCTGAACGCCGGGCTCGACGCGCTGCCTCCCGCCGAAGCCGACGCCGACTCGGTCTCGTACTGGCGGCGATTCGACTCCCAGGCCGGGGCGGCCGGCGTCGCCGAGCGCGGGATCGAGGTGGCGGCGCGGTTCGAAACCGGACACGAGCTCGCCGAGGCCTGGGACGAGATGTGGCGGGGGGTGGTGCAGCGCGTGTCGCTTCAGGACGGGTCGCGGCGCATCGTCACCTTCCAGCCGATCCTGACGCTCGACGAGTACGTGAAGACGCGCGTTCTGGAAGTCACCGTGCACGGCATGGACCTGGCCGTCGCGCTCGGGCGCCACGTCTGGGCGACGACGCCGGCGCTGGACGTCACGTCGGCCATCCTGGCCGCGCTGCTGGGGACGCGCCCGCCGCGCGGCTTGGACTGGGACGACGTGGCGTTCATCGAGAAGGGCACCGGCCGGCGGCCGCTCGACGCGCGGGACCGGGAGATGCTCGGCGCGATGGCCGACCGGTTCCCGCTGCTCTCCTAGACCTTGCGCAAGCCGAACCGAGCCTCGGCAAGCGTGCGGCCGGCGACGGCTTCGACGCGCAACCCTCCGCCGGTGGCCTGACACAGCCGCTGCGCGAGGAACAGCCCCAGGCCGAAGCCGCCGCGCGATCGCGTGTCGGACATGTCCTGCTGGGTGAAGGCGGCGAAGTCGTCCTCGCTCGCGCCCCAACCGCCCGCGTCGCCGACCGTGAGGACGGCCACGTTCTCGTCGCGGGCCCCGGACACCTCGATCGGGCGCTCGCCGTGGCGGATCGCGTTCGACAGCAGGTCGAATGCGACGCGCTCGACGAACCGCTGGGGTACTCCTTCCCATGGCTCGTCTGCCACGTGGACCGCGTCCGGCCCGGTGCCGAGCCGTTCGGTCGCCACCCGGATCGCCTCGAGCGGATAGGCCAGGCCGCCTGCGTCGGGGCCGGCGCCGACGAGCTCGAGCCCCTCGACCAGGAACTCCAGTTCGTCTGCGCGGCGGAGCGCGCTCTCCAGCAGAGGCGCCTCCTGTGCGCGCACCCCCGCGGCGTGCAGCATGCGAAGCGTCCCAAGGATGACGGTCAGCGGCGTGCGGAGCTCGTGCGACAGGACCTGGACGAACTCGGCCTTCGCCTTCGCCAGACGCTCGACTTCCTGCCGGCGCCCCTTCTCCTGTTCCAGGAGGTGACGCAGGTCGTCCATGGCGGCCGGCAGCACACGCTGATCCAGCTCGGGCTCGCCGGCGCGCGCACGCCGGATCGCGCCGACGAGCTCGTCGATCGTGCCGCCCTTGACCACGTACCCGATCGCACCGGCCGCGAGCATGTCGCGGACCGTTCGCGGGTCGTCCGACCACGTGAGCGCGACGATGCGGGTCCGCGGATGGCGCGTGGTGATCTGCTGCGCGGCTTGCACGCCGTCGCCCTCGGACATCCGAACGTCCAGCAGCACGACGTCGGGATGCAGCTCGTCGGCGGTCGTGATCGCTTCGCGGCCGCCGTTGGCCTCGCCGACGACCTCGATGCCGCCGTCAAGGGCGAGCGCCTCCCGAAGCATGGTTCGAGTGGTGGGGGAGTCGTCGACCACGAGGACGCGCACTCGGTCGGCCATGGGGCATCAGGGTAGCCGTTTCGGGCCGCCGAAGTGACAAAAACGCGGGCCCCGGCAAGGGCGCCGGCGGCCGAGATTCATCACGTTCCGGGCGAATCGCGCGTCCCTCGAAGGCGGCGGCGGAGGCGCTCCAAGGCGCTGCGTGGGCGCGGCTACAATGCGCCGGCATGGCCGGCGACGCCGCCCTCCGCGCGCTCCGCCGCGAGGTGGAGTCCTGCCGGCGCTGCCCGCGGCTGGTCGCGTACCGCGAGCAGGTCGCCGTCGAGCGCCGCGCCGCCTTCGCCGAGCAGGTCTACTGGGGCCGGCCCGTTCCCGGCTTCGGAGACGGCGCCGCGCGGATCCTGATCGTCGGGCTCGCGCCGGCCGCGCACGGCGGCAACCGAACCGGCCGCATCTTCACCGGCGACCGGTCGGGCGACTTCCTGTTCGCGGCGCTGCATCGCGCCGGCATGGCGAACCAGAGCCGGTCCGTCTCCAGGGACGACGGCCTGCGGCTGAACGGGGTGTACGTGACCGCGACGGTTCGGTGCTGCCCGCCGGGCAACCGTCCGTCGACCGACGAGCGTGATGCGTGCCTCCCTTACCTCGTGCGCGAGCTCGCGCTGCTGTCCGATGCGCGCGCGATCGTCGCGCTCGGCGCGTTCGCGTGGGACGGGGTCCTGCGCGCGATGTCGGACGCGGGTCACACGATCCCGCGGCCGCGTCCACGGTTCGGCCACCTGGCCGAGACGCGCGTCGGGCCGTACGCCCTGGTCGGGTCCTTTCACCCGAGCCAGCAGAACACGTTCACCGGAAAGCTCACGCCGGAGATGCTCGACGCGGTGTTCGCCCGGGCGAGCGCGCTGTCCGAAGCCCAGGTCGCGTAATGATGTAAGCGTCGTATCCTGGCCGAATGGGTCGAGGGACGCGTCGCGGGATGGGTCGGTCCGGCCGCGGCCACTGGAGCACCCGGGTGCCCGACCCGGCGGACGCCCGTCCCATCAGCCGCCGAACGGTTCGCCGCGTGGTGCATGCGTTCCGCCCGTACCGGGCGCGGGTCTCCGTGGTTGGAGTCATGATCGTGGTGACCGCCACGCTCGGCGTGGTCAACCCTCTGCTGATCAAGGTCATCTTCGACCAGGCGCTGTTCCCCGTGACGACGGCCGGGCCGGGCGGCCATCCGGTGCAGCTGCCACCGGACCTGGGGCTGCTGTACGTGCTGGTCGGCCTCATGATCCTGATCCCCGTCATCTCGGGGTTGATCGGCGTCGGGCAGACGTACCTGGCCAACGTCATCGGGCAGCACGTGATGCTGGACTTCCGCAACGAGCTGTACTCGCACCTGCAGGCGATGCCGATCCGCTTCTACACGTCGACGCGCACGGGCGAGATCCAGTCGCGACTGGCCAACGACGTGGGCGGCGTTCAGTCGGTCGTGACGGACACGGCGTCGAGCATCCTGTCGAACATCGTGATCGTGATCTCCACCGTGGTCGCGATGCTGATCCTGTCCTGGCAGCTGACGCTGCTCTCGCTGGGGATCACGCCGATCTTCCTGTTCTTCACGTACCGCGTCGGCAAGGCGCGCCAGCGCGTCGCGGCCGTCACCCAGCAGTCGATGGCCGAGATGAGCGCCATCACGCAGGAGACGCTGTCGGTCTCGGGCATCCTGCTGGCCAAGGTGTTCGGCCGGCAGCGGTTCGAGATCGACCGCTTCCGCGCGGAGAACAAGCGCCTGGCCGACCTCGAGATCCGCCAGCAGATGGTCGGGCGGTACTTCTTCGCCTTGATCCAGATCTTCTTCTCGATCACGCCGGCACTTGTCTACCTCGTCGCCGGGATCGTGCTGGCGCACCAGGGCGCGGCGACCGCCACGATCCAGGCCGGCACCATCGTCGCGTTCACCACGCTGCAGAGCCGGCTGTTCTTCCCGATCGGCCAGATGCTCCAGATCTCCGTCGAAGTCCAGAGCTCCATGGCCCTGTTCGACCGGATCTTCGAGTACCTCGACATGCCGTACGAGATCTTCGACGCGCCCGAGGCGGTGACGCTGCCGGTCGAGTCGGTGCGGGGAGGCGTCGCGTTCGATCACGTGTTCTTCCGGTACGACCCGCCCGCGCAGGACCGGGATGATGGTGCGGAGGAAGGCGAAGCGGACGCGACCGCCACCGCCCGCGAAGCCGCCGACGTGGCCGCCGCCGAAGGCGAGGACGAGTTCGCGCTGACCGGCCGAAGCGACCTGGCGACCCGGGCCCAGGAGGAGGCGGGGGACGAGGCGGAAGGGCCATCGCGACCGGTGTGGCCGGTACGGTCGCCCGACGAGGACGGCGCGGCGGGCGACGGCACGGTCGCCGACAACGAGGCGCCGCGAACGTGGACCCTGGAGGACGTGAGCCTGGACATCCGGCCAGGTCAGCTTGCGGCGCTCGTGGGTCCGAGCGGGGCCGGCAAGACCACCATCACCTACCTGGTACCGCGGCTGTACGACGTCACGACGGGCGCGGTGCAGATCGACGGGCACGACGTTCGCGGCACCAAGCTGGAGTCGCTCGCGGACGCCATCGGGATGGTGACCCAGGAGACGTACCTGTTCCATGACACGGTTCGTCGGAACTTGCTGTACGGCAAGCCGGACGCAACGCAGGACGAGCTGGAGGCGGCCGCGCGGGCGGCGTTCATCCACGACCGGATCATGGAGATGCCCGAGGGGTACGACACGGTCGTCGGCGAGCGCGGCTACCGCCTGTCGGGCGGCGAGAAGCAGCGCTTGGCGATCGCGCGCGTCATCCTGAAGGACCCGCGCATCCTGATCCTGGACGAAGCGACGTCGTCGCTGGACACGGCCAGCGAACGGCTGGTGCAGGAGGCCCTGAAGCCGCTCATGCGCCAACGCACGACGCTGGCGATCGCGCACCGGCTGTCCACGATCCTGGCGGCCGACGTGATCTTCGTGATCGAACGCGGGCGGGTGGTCGAACGCGGCACGCACGACGAGCTCCTGGCGGCCGGCGGGCTGTACGCGCGGCTGTACGAGCAACAGTTCCGCAGCGGGACGGTCGAGGCCGAGTGCGAGGACGGGGTCGTGCTGACCAGCGGTCAGGTGCTGCACGAGACGCGATCGGCCTGAGCCAGGACCGATCTACAGGAGCATCCGGAAGGCGAGCAGGACGGTTCCCCCGTCATCCTCGCCACCGTCGTCATCGTCACTGCCGTGGTCGCCGTGTCCATGATCGTGGTGGTGCTGGACCTCTTCGCGCTCGAAGCCCATCGACTCGTAGAGGCCGACGGCCGCGGTCATCTTCGGCGCCGTCATGAGCGTCAGCTCCGTCTTCCCCGCTGCCCGCGCGCGGTCGATGCATGCCTGGACCAGGGCCCGCCCGGCGCCGAGCCGGCGCGCCGAAGGGTCCACGCCCAGCATCCGCACGTTCGCGCGATCGGGCGGGAGCTCGTCGTCCTCGCGCACCGTGGCCTTCAGCTCGAGGGTGGCCGTCCCCACGATCCGGCCGCCGTCGTCGACGGCCGCGAGGATCGTGGTGCGGTCCGCTCGTGCGGAGACGTCCGCGATCTGGTCCAGGTAGTCCAGCCAGCTCTGGTCGCCGGGGGTGGCCCACTCGCGCCAGGCATCGGCGGTGACCTTGCCCGCCTCGGCCCACTCGCCCGGGAGCGCCTCGCGTACCTGCATGACGAGCAAGCCTATCGGGATTCCGCGAAGCGACGGCCATCGCAATGTGGTAAAGGTGCTTGACGATCCACGGTTCCCGGACGACCATGGATCCGACGATGGACCAGCCGCTTTCGCGCATGCTTTTGGAGTCGTATCGCTCCGTCGAAGAGGAAACGGTGGCCGCACTGGCCGACCGCGGCGAGCTGGGGCTCAGTCCCTCGCAGGCGGCGGCGCTGCTGCTGGTGGACCGCTCCGGGACGCGGCTGACCGAGCTGGCCGCGCGAGCCCAGATCACGAAGCAGGCCATGATGCAGGTGGTCGACGACCTGGAGACGGCCGGGTCGGTTCGCCGGGTCCCCGATCCCACGGACGCCAGGGCCAAGGTCGTTCGGCTCACCGCGCGAGGGCTGCGGCAGCGGGCCGAGGCGCGCAAGGCGATCAGCGCGGTGGAGGCGCGGACGCGTCGCCGCCTGGGCGCCCGCCGCTACGACACGCTCCGCGAGACTCTGGTGGCCCTGCTCCAGCCCGACTAGGAAGCGGGCCGACTGCGGGCCCTCAGATGCCGGCCTTGGCGTTCAGCAACCGGCCGACGCCGAACGTGATCGCCGCCGCCGCGGCGCCGACGAGCAGCATGCGGCTGCCCGACCACACCGGATTGCGGCCGGTGAAGTACGACATCGCCGACCCCAGGGCGAACAGCGCGATCCCGCTGGCCGCGACGGCGGACACCACGGCGGCGACGCCCGATCCGAACACGAACGGCAGCAGGGGGATGAGCGCGCCGAGCGAGAACATGACGAACGACGAGATGGCCGCGCCCCAGGGCGAGCCGAGCTCGTCCGGATCCAGGCCCAGCTCCTCGCGCGCATGGGTCTCCAGCGCCAGTTCGGGGTTCTCGTGGATCACCGACGTGATCCGCTGGGCCAGGTCGCTGGGGATGCCTCGCGACTCGTAGATCTTCGTGAGCTCCTCCGTCTCCTCGTCGGGCTCCGTGGCGAGTTCGTGCGCCTCGATGTGGATGAGTCGCTCGAACAGCTCGCGCTGCACGCGCATCGACACGTACTCGCCGGCCCCCATCGAGAACGCGCCGGCGAGCAGGCCCGCGACGCCGGCCAGAACGACGATGTGGGTCGAGTTCGACGAGGTCGCCCCGGCCACGCCCATGATCAGCGACAGGTTGGACACGAGGCCGTCGTTCGCGCCGAAGATCGCCGCGCGGAACGCGCCGCTCTTGCCGCCGATGATGCGGTTCGCATCGGGGTTCTCGACCGGGTCGCGATGGGGCCGGATGACGGTGTGGTGGCGTGTCTTGATGTGGCCGGCAAGGGTGCGGATCAGGTCGTTGTCGCTCATGCGTCCATTGTTCCCATGGCACCCGGCCTCAGCGGCCGTCGCCGTCGTCCCCCTCGCCGCCGGTTCGCTCCTGCAGGTAGCGCTCGAGCTCCGCCGCGATGGCGTCGCCCGACGGCACCTCGGCCTCGCCGACGCGGATCTCGACGTCGCCCTCGTCGGCGTTGGCCTCCAGCCGCCGGACGTACTCGGCCAGCTCGTCGTTCTCGTTCACGAACTGGGAGACGCCCGCCTCCCACTCGTCGGCGGCTCGGGCCAGCTCGTCGGTCTCGGCCGATACGCCGAGCAGCGCGGTGGCGCGCTGCACCAGGGCCAGCGCTGCCTTCGGGTTGGAGGTGGCCGGCAGGTAGTGCGGCACCGCGCCCCACAGGCTCACCGAGGCGAGGCCCGCGCGGTTGGCCGAGTCGTGGAGCACGCCGACGATCCCGGTCGGGCCCTCGTACTGCGAGCGTCGAAGTCCCAGGCCGGCGGCCTCCCCCTCGTCGCGGGCCGAGCCGACCACGGGGACCGGACGGCTGTGCGGCACGTCGGTGAGGAATGCGCCGAGCGTCACCAGCACGCCGGCGCCGAGATCGCGTGCCGCGTCCAGCACCGCCGACGTGAACGTGCGCCAGCGCACGTTCGGCTCCGCGGCCGTGAAGAACACGACCCCGCGCCCCTGCGGCGAGGCGGCGGAGAACTCGCCGCGGGGCCACTCGACGACGCGGCTCACGCCCTCCTCGAGATGGACGGTCGGCCGGGTCACCTGGAAGTCGTAGAACTCCTCCGGGTCGAGGTAGCCGAACGGCTCGGCCTCCCACTGCTCCGCCAGGTACCGCGCGGCGATCGAGGCCGCCTCGCCGCCGTCGTTCCAGCCGCGGATCGCGCACACCATGGCGGGGTCGTGGAGCTCGGGCCTGGCCGTGAACCGGACGTACTCGTTGGCCATGGCCCGAGCCTACATCAGCCCTCTCGCACGGACGGGTCGAACGGGCTTGAGTGCGAGCGCCGCAGGCCGATGTATCACTCGTGGGCACGGGATCGAATCGCGCCCCCCGGTGGCGGGGAGCGGCGGCATGAGCGCGCTCGGCGACGGCGCGGCGGATTCGGTTCGCCCCGAGTGGCCGGTCCCTGCGGCCCCGCGGGCGCTTCGTCCCGCCGGCGCCGGCTGGGCGGGCGACGGCATGGTGGCCGAGATCGCCCAGCTGCTGCTGTCCGAAAGCGCCCCCGACCGCGTCCTGGAGGCGGTGGCCGGCGCGCTCGCGGAGTTGGTGCCGTACGACACGATGACGGTCTACGAGGCCGACGTTCCCCTGCGGGTGCTTCGGCCGGTGCTCGTCCGCGACACGTACGCCGACCAGATCCTTGCCCTCGGCGCGCTGCCGTTCGGCGAAGGGCTGACGGGCAGCGTGGCCGAGTCCGGCGAGCCGGTTCTGGCCAACGACGCCCACCTCGACCCTCGCGCCCGGTGGATCCCCGGCACGCCGGACGAGGCGGAATCGTTCGCCGCCGTCCCGCTCATCGCGCGCGACGAGCTCAAGGGCGTCCTCTGCGTGTCGCGGCTCGGCGCCGCGCACCACTTCAGCTCCGATGAGTTCCACTCGACCCAAACCCTGGCCGCCCTGGCCGCCCTGGCCCTGGACAACGCGCAGGCCCGGGCGCGCTTGGAGGCCGAGGTGGTCACCGATCACCTGACGGCGCTCGGCAACCACCGATACTTCCACGACCGTCTTCGCGAGGAGCTGCGCGCCGCCGTCCAGGGCCGCGCGAGCGTCGGCTTGATCGTGTTCGACATCGACGAGTTCGGCCGCGTCAACGATGGCTACGGGCACGTCGCCGGCGACCAGGCTCTGCAGGGCGTGGCCTCGCTCGCGCGCGAGCTTGCCGGGCCGCGCGACGCGGTGTGTCGCATCGGCGGCGAGGAGTTCGCGATGGTGCTGCCGGGCAGCGGGATCGAGGAGGCGGTCGGTACGGCCGAGCGCCTGCGCCAGGCGATCTCGGGCGTGACGTTCCCGGAGTTCGGCGGGCTGACCGTCAGCGCCGGCGTGGCGGAGGGACCCGCCCACGGCTCGTCGCCGCGCGACCTCACGGCACGGGCCCACGAGGCCCTGCGCGCTGCCAAAGCGCAGGGGAAGAACCGCGTCGTCGCCTACACCGCCGAAGGAGCGCCGGTCATCCGGCGCAACGAGGATGCGCGCGTGGTCGCGGCGGAGTTCGCGCCGGCCGGCGCGCACGCGACGCCCGACTCGGGCCACGAGATCCGTTCCGTCGCACAGCTGCGCATGCTCCAGAGTCTGTCCACGCGCCTGAACAGCCTGAATGACCCTCGGCGCATCGGGGAGACGATCACCGCCGAGCTGCGGTCGCTGATCGACTACCACAACTGCCGCGTCCACCTGATGGCCGACGACGGGACCACGATGTACCCGGTCGCGTTTCGCGGCACGCTCTCCGAGTACCAGGGCGAGACGTTCGACGCGCTGCTGCTGCAGGTCGGCGAAGGGATCACGGGCAAGGCCGCCGAGCTCGGCGAATCGGTGTACACGCCCGACGCCGAACGCTGCGAGTTCGCGGTCCAGATCCCCGGCACGCCCGAGATCGACGAGTCGATCCTGTGCGTGCCCCTTCGCTACGCCGACCGCACGATCGGGACCGTCACGATCTCGAAGCTGGGCCTGGACCAGTTCGACCACGACGACCTTCGTGTGCTGGAGACGCTGGCCGCGACCGCGGCTGCGGCGTTCGAGAATGCCCGCCTGTACCAGGAGGAGCGCGAGTCGGCCCGCACGTCACGCGCGCTGCTCGAGCTGTCGCAGGCGCTCACGCGGGTGCACGACACCGACGGGGTGCTGGCCGAGGCGCTCGCCGCCATCCCCCGCATGCTGGGGTGCCCGACGGCCGGCGTGTGGATGCGCGACCCGGACTCCGGCGAGTGGCACCTGGCCGCGCACGGCGGGTTCGACGTCGCAACGAGCGAACGCCTGTCCGGGCACGTCGTCGATCAAGGGGTGTCGCGCTCGTTCATGGTCTCCGCCGAGCAGCCGTTCGTCCTGACGAGCGACCTGATCGACCGGGCGCCGGCGGCGCTTCGGATCCGCGCCGAACCTCACTCGCTGCTCGTGGCCCCCATGCGCTGGGAGCCGGACGGGTTCGGCGCGTTCGCCGTCTTCTCGCCCGACGCGGAGTGGACGTTCTCCGAGCGCGACCTGCGGCTGGCCGGCGGCATCGCCGACATCACGTCCCTGGCCATCGGCAACGCAGAGCGCTTCGTGGAGCTGGAGCGCGCGTACGTCTCCACGATCGAGGCGCTGGCAAACGCGCTGGAGGCCAAGGACGAGTACACGAGCGACCACGCCCGCGCGCTGGCCGAGATGGCGATCGCGGTCGGCGAGGACATGGGCATCGAGGGCGACCGGCTCAAGCGCCTGGAGCTCGGCGCGCTGTTTCACGACATCGGCAAGATCGGCGTGCCGTCCGAGGTGATCCGAAAGCCCGCGCCGCTCAACGCGGCCGAGCGCCGGCTGATGAACCTGCACCCCGAGATCGGCGAGGAGATCCTGGCGCCGGTGCCGTTCCTGCAGCCGATCCGCCCCATCGTGCGGGCGTGCCACGAGCGCTGGGACGGCGGCGGCTACCCGGACGGCCTGCATCGCGACAACATTCCGCTCGAGGCGCGGATCATCTTCGTCTGCGACGCGTTCCACGCCATGACGAGCGACCGGCCCTATCGGTCGGCGCTTCCCGAGGACGAGGCCATCGCGCGGCTCCAGCGCGCGGCCGGCACGCAGTTCGACCCGGACGTGGTGGGGTCGTTCGTGCGACTGCACGCCGACGGGAAGATCGAATACACCCACGGCCGCTAGGGCGGCGTTCGGCGGGTTGCGGTTTCGAGGAGTACGCGGGCGCGCCGGTTTCGCCCGCTACTTGCAGGTGACCTTGATCCCGTTCTCGGTGGCGCCGGCCGGCATCTGGATCACGACCGGAACGCTCTGGGCGGGGTTCACCGTCTGCGTCGAGACGACCTGCGTGGGGTGCGTCCCCCCCTGCTGATCCGTCCAGAAGGCCACGCAGCGGGCCTGCCCCGCGTGGTCGCCCAGGTTCTTCACCGTCGCGGTGACGACCGGTCCCACCGTGTCCGATCCCGCCGGCGCCACGCGCTGATTGCTCACCGTGAACGGGCCGACCCCGTTGCTGACCAGCACGCCCAGGGCAAGCACGATCGCCACGCCCACCGCGATCGCGGCAAACACCGTGCCGTGGTACTGGGTGCGGCTGGGCAGGACCATGCCGTCGGGCACCGGCTGGCCGCGGAACATCACGCGGCTGCCCTGTGGGGTAACGTTGGCGGGCGCCTCGCGTTCGATCGGCAGTTCCTGACGGCACCGCCAGCACAGATGCTCGTCCGCCTCGACGGAGGTGCCGCAGCGGGCGCAGACCTTGGTGCTCACGCATCACATGGTACGGCAGCACGAACGAAGGAGCGACTTCGCGGGCGCGCCGCGGGGCAACCGGGCACGAGGTTCCTGGATGAGGACAGACCCATGAAGGACGTCGGGCTGGTCGGGGTTGCGTTCTCCGGCAAGTCCACGCTGTTCACCGCCCTGACGCGCTCGGGAGCGGCGGGCGGCCGCGCGAACCAGGCCGTGGTCCCGGTCCCGGACCCACGTCTCGGCGTGCTGGCCGGGCTCGAGCGCTCGGCGAAGGTCGTGGCCGCCCAGGTTCGCTTCGTCGACGTGCCGGGCGGCACCGGGAGCGCCCAGGGCATCGCGGCGCTGCGCGAGACCGACGCGCTGTGCGCCGTCCTGCGCGCGTTCGGGCCCGACCGCGACCCGGCACGAGAGCTGGCCGAGGTGGATGCCGAGCTCCTGCTGGCCGACATGGCGAACGTGGAGTCCGCGTTGGAGAATGCCCGCCGGCGGCTGAAGGGCCGAAGCGCGAAGGAGGGCGCCGGTCCGGAGGTGGCCGCGCTGGAGCAGGCGCAGGCGGCCCTCGCCTCCGAGACACCGCTGCGCGAGGCGGGCCTGGACGCGCAGGCTCGCCAGCATCTGCGCGGCCTGGCGCCGCTGACGCTCAAGCCGTGGGTGGTGGTCGCGAACCTCGAGGAGGGCGAACCGGTGCCCGACGGTCTGCCGGCGGACACCGTCGGCGTGTACGCGGCGATCGAGGCCGAGACGGCGTCGATGGCGCCGGACGAGGCCCGTGAGCTCCTGGAGGAGTTCGGCGTGAAGGAGCCGGGCCTCGATGGCGTCGTACGCGCGTGTTACCGCGTGCTGGACCTGATCACGTTCCTCACCACCGGCGAGGACGAGACCCGTGCGTGGGAGGTCCGCCGCGGCGCCACCGCGCCGGAGGCCGCGGGCGCCATCCACACCGATCTGCAGCGCGGCTTCATCCGCGCGGAGGTCGTGTCCTACGACGAGCTGGTCTCCGCCGGGAGCTGGGACGCGGCGAAGCAGCAGGGGCACCTTCGCGTCGAAGGCAAGGAGTACGTCGTGCGCGAAGGCGACGTGCTGCACGTTCGCTTCGCCGTGTGAAGCGCGGCGCGGTTGCGATCGGGCGGCCGGCCGCGCCGCGCGCCGTCCGAAGGCGGCTCAGGCGCCCGGAGTCGGGCGCAGCGGGAGCCAGAGCGAGAACGTCGAGCCCACGCCGACGTCGCTGGTGACGTCGATGTAGCCGCCGAGCGCCTCCGCGGCGCGGGCGGACAGGTACAGGCCGAGGCCCACCCCGCCGACGCGGCGCGTATGCGACGGATCCAGCTGCTCGAAGCGTTCGAACACGCGCGGGATGTCCTCGGTCGCGATGCCGATGCCGGTGTCGCGAACGTCGATGCGCACGCCCTCGCCATCGCGGCGTACGGAGATGTCGACCTCGTCGTCGGAGTACTTCAGCGCGTTGTCGCCGAGGTTGTAGAGGATCCGATACAGCAGCGTGGGGTCGGTGGTGACCTCGACCGGGCCGCCGGCCTTCACCGCGACGGCACGCTGGGGGGCGCGCTGGCGAAGTCCCTCCGCGATCTCCTCGGCGAAGCTGACCAGCTCGACCGCCACCGGGACCAGGGCCGGCTCATGGCCTGCCAGCCGCGACGTGGCCAGGAGGTTCTCGAGCAGCTCCGACAGACGCTTGGCCTGGCGCTCGGCGGCCTCGAGCATCTCGTGGCGCTCCTCGGGCGCGAGCATGTCGCCGCTGCGCGCCACCGTGACGACGTTGCCGATGACGGCCGTCAGCGGCGTGCGCAGCTCGTGCGACACGTTGGCGACGAGTTCGTCCTTCATCCGGTTGAGCGACTCCAGCTGTTCGACCTGCAGGGCCAATGCGTCGCGGCTGCGGTCGAGCTCACCGCTGGTCTCGGCCAGCTCCACCAGCAGCAGCACCGACATCAGGTACTGCCCGAACAGCTCCGCGCGGCGCGCCTCGGCCGGCGTGAACGGTGGTTCGGTCGCCGGGCGGTGCAGCGTCAGCGCGGCGCGGACCCGCTCGCCGACCAGCACCGGAACGGCGAGCACGTGTTCGTCCTCGGGGTTCGTTCCGGGCACCTCGACCGCCACCGGCTCGCCGCCCAGTCCCACGTTGTCCAGGCAGCTGCGCTGCTCCAGGACGGCCGTGCCCGTCGCGCCGACGCCGAACGGGATCTCGAACTGGAGCATCGCGTCGGCGATGGGCCCGGGCTCCGAGTGGTAGATCGGACGGATCGAGCGCGTCTCGTGGTCCACGCGGGAGATCGTCGCCGACTGGATCGGCACCACGTCGCCCAGGCGTTCGACGATCACGGGGAACATCTCGGTCGAGGCCACCTCGGCCGACGCCAGCCCCAGCCGGTTGCCGATCTCGAGCAGCGATCGGTGCAGCGCGAGCTCCTCCTCCAACTCGCGGCGCAGCGCTTGCATCGCGCGTTCGGCCTCCAGGCTGTCGATCTCGCGCGTCAGCATCAGGTTCTCGGCCGCGTTCGCGCCGACGACCGCGAACAACCCGAGCAGCTCGAACGTGGCGCGGTCGGGGATCGGCTGGTCGGTCGGGGAGTCGACCGACAGGATTCCCAGGTCCTTGCCCTCGGAGGTGCGCAGTCGCACGAAGCAGGCGTCCTCGGGGTGCCAGTAGCCCGCCCCGCGCCAGCCGAACACCGGCATGAGCACGTTGTCGCCGAGCTTGTCCCACGTCGGGTGCTGCACCTCGTGCGGCACGAAGAACACGTCGTGGATCACCTCGTAGCGCGGGTCCAGGAACTCCTCGAACAGGCCGCGGGGGTTCGTCGAGCCGACGAGCCGGTCGACGCCGCCGCCGGAGCCCGCGCGCACGACGTACACGTCGTTGTCCTCGTCCACGACGTTGATGACGGTTTCCAATCCGAACGCCGCCTTCACGCCCTCGGCGATGGCGCCGAGTACCGCGTCCGCGCCGCCGCCGGCCGTGGCGGACTCGGCGATGCGCGCGAGCGCCTGGAGTCGGAGCGACTCGCGTTCGGTTCGTTCGTGCAGCATGCGGTTCTGCGCGGACAGGGCCTCTTCGGTGTCCGCCTGCTGCGTCACGTCGCGCGCGGAGACCACGAGCCGCGGCGTCGTGCCACCGCGCACCGGCATCAGCATCACGTCCCACGCCGTCACTTCGCCGGCCGAGGTCTTGCGCGTGAACCGGCTGAGCTCGAACGGCTCGCCCGAGGACAGGACGTGCTGCATCAGCGTCACGGTTTCGTCGTTGATCGTCGGCACGGCCTCGCGGACGGGCCGCCCCGACAGGTCCTGGCCCGGCCGCCCGATGAACTCGAGGTACCGCGCGTTGGCCGCCACCAGGTAGAGGTCGCCGTCGGGACCGCGCTCCCAGCACGCGAGGGCCGCATGCGCGCCGGCGAGGGTCGCCGACAGCACCTCGGCCGCGTCGGAGGCAGGCAGCCCGTGGCTCGTCGGCTGATCA
>DASXAQ010000081.1:0-2855 GCA_036406615.1 Actinomycetota bacterium
CTGCTCGAAGTCCGGGTCGAGCATCTGGCTGTTGGAGGCCGTGGCCAGCGCCTCGTCGAACGTCCGCAGCGCATCGGGGTCCTGGAAGATGAAGCTGAGCGTCCGCATCGTGTAGCCGGGCCCCAGCTCGTTGAAGAACCTCGCCGTGTACTCCGGGTCGTCCTCGTGCTTGGCCAGCTCGTCGAGGACCTTCTGGATCTCCGCGCCGTCGTGATTGTCGTCCGCCTCCTGGAGCAGCTGGGCCAGCTCGGCCGCCTGCTCGTCGTCCTCTGCCTTCCCGATCGGGTCGTCGCCGACGTACCCGATCTGGCTGTCGTCGGTCGTGGACAGCTGGTTCAGGAACGCGTCCTGGTACTGCGCCCGCGCGAACGGCGGCAGTGAGGCCATGGCCGCCTGCAGGAACGCCGTGCCGACCTGGCCCACCCAGGTGTCGGTGGTCCGGTACCGGGTCCCGACCCCGATCACGTCGTTTCCGACCAGGTCGTCGTAGCCCAGGCTGAGGAACGCCGGGTCAGACCCGGAGCGCTGCACGGCCTCGATCAGCCCGTTGAGGTCGTGGCCCTGCCGGTGCAGGTCGTCGTCCTTCCCGCACGCCCATCTCGACCAGTCGATCAGCCTGCCCGGGATCGCGCCGCACTTGCCCATGGTTCGTCTCCTCGCGTGCCTACGGCCCGACGGGCGGATTCTGCTGGCCGTACGTCGCGTTCGCGTCGTCCCGGCACCGCTTCTCGCGGTTGGCGGCATCGACGGCGGTCGCGAGCTTGTCGCGCAGCCGCTCGAGCTTGCCCCGCAGGTCCTGGAAGTCGCCGTGCATGGTGCGGATGTCGTTCTTGAACTGGTCCGCGTAGCTGCCAGTCCAGTCGCCGGTCGCCGGCCTGAACAGCGCCTGCGCGGTCGCGTCCCGGTCCCGCTCCTGGACTGTCACGTTCTTCGACAGATCGTCGAGCTTGTTGATGACGGACTGCGCCCGGCCGAAGTCGAAACTGACATCGTCGTACGGCGCGTTGCTTCCGTTCTCGCTGATGCAGCTCACACCTGAACCCTCCACCTGACCGCGCGGCTCGGAGCGCCGAGTCATCCCGACGGAGGCACATGATGCGTGACGCGACGGTCGGATTCAAGCGGTCGGGACTGTTTGTCCGCGCACTGGCTCGGAATGTACGACCTCTGTACGAGTCTGTACGGCTGCTTGTACTGATTGCCGCGCTCACTGTGCCGCTCACAGTGCGCCACAGTCGGTGCGATCGCGTCGGAGGCAAATCGAGGCTCGGGCAGGGCGCCCGGTTCGTCACTTGACAGCCACGGCGGGGTTTGGTGACGATCGATCTCTGGCCGGTATATCGACGGTTGCACGAAATTTCGGACACCGTTGGAGGGAAGCGATATGCATCCGGCGAGATCTCCACTGCCGGCTGTCCGGCGGACCGCGCGGCTCGGCATCGCGATGCTGTGCACCGGGATCCTGGCGGCGAGCGCGGCGCCCCTGCCCGTCCAGGCGGCCGGACAACCCGCGCCGGCCGACCCGCCGCTCATCGCCCACTACCCCTTCGACGAGGGGACCGGGACCGTGGCCGCGGACGCCTCTGGCGGCGGCCACACCGGCGCGCTGCGGTCGTCGGCGGCGTGGTCCCGCGGCATCGTGGGCCCGGCGGACCTCGCCCTCGACGGGCGCGGCGGCTTCGTCGACGTGCCAGGAGCCGTGATCGACACCACGCGCAGCTTCACCGTGTCGGCCTGGGTGCGCCTGAACGCGACCCAGGGCTACCAGACGTTCGTCAGCGAGGACGGAGCCCAGGTCAGCGCCTTCTACCTGCAGTTCCGCGACGACACCCGGCGGTTCGCGTTCACGCGGATCACCACCGACGCGGTCGCGCCGGGGACGTTCGCCTCCGCCACGTTCGCGCCGCGGACCAACACCTGGTACTTCCTGACCGGCGTCTACGACGCGCCGGCGCAGGCGCTGCGGCTCTATGTGAACGGCGCCTTCCAGCAGAGCGTGGCGTTCACCTCCCCATGGCGGGCGCCCGGCGACCTGGTGATCGGACGGGGCAGGTTCGCCGGGAACCTCGTCGACTTCGTCGGCGGCCAGATCGACGACGTGCGCATCCACGACGGCGTGCTGTCGCCCAGGGCGATCGGCACGCTCGCCACGTCCGGCAGGTGGCGGTTCGACGAGGGCGCCGGCGTCACCGCGGCCGACGCCACCGGCCACGGGCACGCGGGCACGCTGGCCGGCGGCGCCGGGTGGACGGCGGGCGTCGACGGGCCGCACGCGCTGGCGCTGGCCGGCGGCGGGCAGGAGGTCGACGTCGCCGATCCCGTGCTGGCCACCGACGAGAGCCTCTCCGTGTCGGCGTGGGTGAGGCTGCGAGACGGCGCCGGCGCCCAGTCGTTCGTCGCCGTGGACGGCGACCAGGCCTCGTCGCTCTCCCTCGAGCTGCGCGGGGACACGGGACTGTTCGCGTTCACGCGCACGGCGACCGACGCGGCCGGCGCCCCCACGACGTCGGCCACCGCCTCCGCCCCGCCCGCGGCCGGCGTCTGGTACCACCTGGCGGCGGTCTCCGACCGGGCGGCCGGCACCCTGTCGCTGTACGTGGACGGCGCGCTCCAGCAGACGGTCCCGTTCGCCTCGCCGTGGCGAGCGGCCGGCGAGCTCCGGATCGGCCGCGGCGTCCGGTCGGGGGCGGTCGATGACGTGCAGGCGTTCCAGTACGCGCTGACGCCGGACCAGGTGATGACCCTGGTGGCGGCGGGCCACTGGTCGTTCGACGACGGCGCCGACGACGCCTCACCCAACGAGGACGACGGCGCGATCACGGGCGCGACGCCGGTGCGCGGCGCGCGGCTGGACG
>DASXAQ010000082.1:0-31724 GCA_036406615.1 Actinomycetota bacterium
AGCGTGACGACCTGGCTCGCCACCTTCCACGGCCGGCGCCACGGCAGCGGCGTGAGCAGCGTGCCGAGCCGGACCCGCGTGGTGCGGACGGCCATCGCCGACAGCAGGCTCCACGCGTCGATCCCGAACGCCGCCTCCCAGACGAACACGCCGTCCCAGCCGTTCGCCTCGGCCAGTTGCGCCAGCTCGAGCTGCTCGCCCGCCGTTCCCCCAGGCAGGATGATCCCAGTCTTCACCTCCGGCATTCTCGCAGCGGCGGCAGGATCACCCCGGCCCGGTTTTCGGTCAAGCCTCGCTCGAACCCTGACGATTTCCTTGTTGAGCTCATCTCCTGGGAACGCCGAGGAAACGCACACATGGACGACTCCGCATCCGGTTCGGGCGTTCGCGCTCCGGCGCCCGCCGTCCCGCCGCCGCTTCCACCCGCCCCGTCGGAGATCGACCTGGGAGGGACATCCGCCACGCGTTCTGCAAAGCGCAAGAGGCTCTTCGTGAGCCTGGCGATCATCGTCGGCTGCACCGTGATCGCTGTTGCCACCGGCGCGATCAGGTTCAGCTTCTCGGCGTGGGTGCAGAACGATCCGACTCCGACTCCGGCATCGGCATTGCCCTCGTTGGGAACCGCGGCCGACGGTCGGTTCAGCGGAAGCGGAATCGCCTTTCGCTACCCCAAGAACTGGATGACAGATCCGGATTTCCCGATCGGATCGAATGGAGTGGCGCCGACCGGAAGTGTCGTTGTCGGGATGGACGGCCGGAGCAACGTGATCGTCGAAACCTTCACCTTGCGGACACCGGTTACGTCGATGAATCTCGCCCAGCAGCGGCACGAGGTCTCCAGCGTCGTCGCCTCCTGGGCGCAACAGTCAAACGGGTCGGTCGACTTGGCACCGGTCGACGCAGAGCTCGGCAACATTCCCGCATTCCTTGCACGCATCCGCACCCTGACTCCCGACGGAGTGCCGCTCCATTCCACGTTGTACTTCGGGTACCGAGGGACGACCGAGTACTTCGTGAACTGCGAGTCCGATGGAACCGATCTCACCGAGATCACGAAGGGCTGCGCCCAGATCGTCCGGTCATTCCACGTCGCGACCTAGACTGGGCCCGCGACGCCGTTCGAGTCGGGCATGCGACGGAGGATCTTCATGGCCACACAGCTTCAGTTCCCCCGATGGGTCGGCGTCGTCTGCGCCGATCTCGAGCGACAGCGCAGCTTCTACCGCGACGTCCTCGGCTTGTCCGAAGCCGACCAGGGAGACGACTGGGTCCAGTTCGACATGGGGCCGGGAGTCACGTTCGAACTCATCGCCCAATCCAATGAGGCCGAGTACGACCACTCCCGGTACCAGGTGGGCTTCGTCGTCGACGACATCGATGCCGCCCGGCAGGAGCTGCTCGGTCGCGGCGTCCAGGTCGTGTCCGACGTCAAGGGGAGCGACTCGCGATGGGCTTACTTCCGCGACGCGGAAGGCAACGTATTCGAGATCACCGAGCGGCACTAGATGCGATTCGTCGTCTACGGCGCAGGGGCCATCGGCGGCGTGGTCGGGTCGCGCCTGTTCCAGCATGGCCACGACGTCGTGTTGCTGGCGCGCGGCCCTCACTACGAGGCCATGCGCTCACGGGGACTTCGCATTCGGGATCCCGAAGGCGAGCAGGTCCTGTCGATCCCGGTGTTCGATCATCCCGCCGCCGTTCGCTGGGGAGCAGACGACGTCGCGCTGATCGCCGTGAAGAGCCAGCACAGCTCGAACGTGCTGACCGAACTCGCGGCGGTCGCGCCGCCCACGATCCCCGTGGTTTGCCTGCAGAACGGCGTCAGCAACGAGCCGGAAGCGTTGCGGCGCTTCGCCAATGTGTATGGGGTTCCCGTCGCGTGCCCGACGGTGCACCTGGAGCCGGGCGTCGTTCAGGCCCACTCGTTCCCGGTCACCGGCATCCTCGACATCGGGAAGTTCCCGGCCGGCGTCGACGACACGACCCGTGAACTCGCGTCCGCGTTCGGCGCTTCGACGTTCGATTCCCGAGCGATCGGCGACGTCGCGCGGTGGAAGTGGCGCAAGCTCGTGTTGAACCTCGGCAACGCCGTCGAGGTCGTGTGTGGCCCCCCAGCTCGGCAGGGACCGATCGGCGAACGTGCCATGGCGGAAGGAGAGGCATGCCTCGCCGCCGCGGGGATCGAGCCGGCCAGTCGGGACGAGGACCGGATCCGGCGCGGTGATCTCCTCACCTGGTCGCCGGTGAACGGTCGGCCGCGGCCGGGAGGATCGTCGTGGCAGAGCCTCACCCGCGGGGCCCCCGACATCGAGACCGACTACCTCAACGGAGAGATCGTGCGGCTCGGTCGCATGCACGGCTTCCCGACCCCGGTCAATGAGCTGCTCCAGCGCCTGGCGACCCACCTCAGCTTCGTCGGCGGCACCCCGGGGTCGACGTCGCCCGGTGAGTTCGAGGCGCTTCTGTCGTCGGGTCAATGAACCTGGCGTTGCGTGCGCTGGTCCTTCTTGTTGGCGTACATCGCCGCGTCCGAGTTCCGCAAGAGTGACCTCGCGTCGGACGCGTCGAGCGGAAAGACGCTCGCGCCGATCGACAGTGTGATCCGCACGGTCTGCCCGCCCAGCCGGAACGGCTCCGACATGGCATCGTGGATGCGCGCGGTCATCATGTCGACGATCTGCTCCGCCCGCTGCACGGGGTCGCCGCCGACCGCCGCCTCCGCCTCGATGTCGGGGATCATGACCAGGAACTCGTCCCCGCCGTGGCGGGCGACCAGATCCGTCTCCCGCGTGACGGAGCGCAGTCGATCCGCGACCTCCTTCAGCAGGGTATCTCCCACCTGATGGCCGAACGCGTCGTTGACCGCCTTGAAGTCGTCCAGGTCCATGAACAGCACGCCGAGTGAAAGCCGGTGGCGTCGCGCGCGCGCCAGGGCCGGCTCGAGCATCGCCTCGAACATGGCCCGGTTGGCGAGCCCCGTCAGGTGGTCGTGATACGCGAGGAACGCCACCTGCTCCTCGGCCTCCTTGCGCGCCGTGATGTCCACGATGACCCCGTGCCAGTACGCCGGGAGGTCGCCGTCGCCCTGCACCAGATGGGCCTCATCGCGCACCCACGCCCAGGAGCCGTCGGCGCGCCGCATTCGATATTCGGCCGCGTACGGCTCGCCGCTCTCGGACGTGGCCGCCGCGAGCTCGTCGACGACGCTTCGATCCTCGGGATGGATGACGCGAGCCCACAGCGCCTGGTCGTGGTCGTTCACCCACTCCTGCTGCGTGTAGCCGAACATCGTGTAGATCTGCGGGCTCACGTACGCCTCGTCGTACCCGAGCGGGTGGGCCGCGTCCGTGTACTCGATGTACGTCACCGCCGGGATGTTCTCGATGTGGGAGCGAAGCACGGCCTCGGCGGCGTTGCGCTGGCGCTCCAGGTGCAGCCGTCGAATCGCCGCTCCGATGATCTGCGCGATGGTTCGAACGGCCTGCAGGTCGGCGGAGCCCCACCGCCGGGATCCGTCTCCCCGGTCGATCTCGAGGTGTCCCCAGACGCGCTCGCCCTCCATGACGGGAACGCGCAGGCTCGATCCGACGAACGCCACGACGTCGTCGCGAACGCCGGGCTCAACGCCCTCGCCGGGGGCCGCCGGGGGCGACCCATGCGCGGCGCGGGCCGCGCTCGGCGCCACCGAAGCCCATTGCCACGGAAGCGCTCCCAGTTCGCTCCGACCGAGCGCCGGGTCGGTCTCCTGCACGAGCCGGACGCCGCTCGCCCCGAGCGCCGAGGCGACCCGGGCAAGGACGTCGCCCTCGCACGACTCCCAGGAGACGGCCGTCGTGACGCGATCCACGACGTACGCGACGACGTCCACGATCGAGCTGGACGAGACGGGTTCCTCGACTGGATCCTGCATCGGGCGCCTTCCTCGGGTTCTCACCTAGAGAATCGGCACCCGGCGCCCGCTGGGTGAGCGGCCCCGGCGAAGGCCTCAGGCGGGCGGCGCGAAGAACTCCAGCGCGATGCCGTCCGGATCGCGGAAGCTCACGCCCGAGCCGTAGGCCGCGTCCTTGATCTGCCCGTGGGCGATGCCCAGCTCGTCCAAACGGGTCGCCCACTTCTCGAGCGCATCCCGGTCCTCGACCCCGAACGAGACGTGGTCCAGCCCGACCCGGTACTCGCTGAAGGGGTCCTCGGGCGCGGGCGTTGCATGCTGGTGCAGCCCGAACAGCGCCCCGCCCCCGATCAGGTAGACGGTGTGATGGAAGTCGGGGTCGGTGTCCTCGTCGAGCACCGGCGTCGCCCCGAACAGCGCCTCGTACCAGGGCACGCTGACCGACAGGTCGCGGACGGTAAGCGCCACATGCGTGAGTCCAGGAAACGTCGTCATGCCGAACCCTTCCTTTCGTCGTGCGTCGCGGGGACGGAGCCGCCTTCGCGCCGGCGGCCGAACGCGCGCTCCCCCCTCTGCCTGGGTGGATATTCGCACGAGCGCCACCCATGGCTTTGTGACGTAAAACACTCCCAGCCAGGGAATACAGGGGTGCGCCACCGGGGCACTCCCGGTTGATCGTAGGAAGATGGTGAGGATGGGCGTTCGTGTTCGACGTGTCTACGAATCGCCGGAAAAGCGCCGAGGCGACGGCGTCCGGATCCTGGTCGACCGGCTGTGGCCGCGCGGCATGTCGAAGGACCGGCTGCAGCTGGATCGGTGGGTGAAAGAGGTGGCCCCCAGCACGGAGCTGCGGACCTGGTACGGCCATCGACCGGAACGGTTCGACGAGTTCGCCACGCGGTACCGGCGCGAGCTTCGCGACGCGGACCACCGCGCGGAGGTCGCCGACCTGCGCCGCATCGCGTCGCGCGGAGCCCTCACGTTGCTCACGGCCACGAAGGACGTGGAGCACTCGGGCGCGGCCGTGCTGGCCGGCGCGCTGAACGCCTGACCGGCGCTCCGACCCAAACTCCGCATGCTGCTACCCTGCCAACGATGGCCGAAATCCTGCTCTTTCACCACGCACAGGGCCTGACGAAGGGCTGCCTGGCGTTCGCGGACGCGCTGCGCGCCGAGGGGCACGTCGTGCACACGCCGGACCTCTTCGACGGCAACACCTTCGACACGATCGACGAGGGCCTCGCGTACGAGGAACAGTCGGGACTCGACATCCGATCGCGCGGCGCGGCCGCCGCGGACGAGCTGCCGAACGAGCTCGTCTACGCCGGCTTCTCGCTCGGGGTGATCCCGGCGCAGATGTTGGCCCAGACGCGGCCGGGCGCGCGCGGCGCGCTGCTCATGTCCAGCTGCATCCCGCCGTCGGAGTTCGGCGATACGTGGCCGGAACGGGTCCCCGCCCAGATCCACCTGATGGACGCCGACCCCTTCGCGCTGGAGGGCGACCTGGACGCGGCACGCGCTTTGGCCGGGTCCACCGAGGGCGTCGAGCTGTTCCTGTATCCGGGCGACAAGCACCTGTTCGCCGACGAGAGCCTGGCCGACTACGACGAGGCGGCCGCGACGAAGCTGCGCGAGCGCGTCCTGGAGTTCCTGAGCGGCGTCGGCTGAGCCGAATGTCCGCGCGCGTTTCGACGCGTCCGACCTGCGTGTGGGCGGGAGCCGCTAGGCTCTTGCGCCATGTCCGCCATCATCGTGACCGAGCGGCTGGAGCGGCGCTTCGGCGACGTCGAAGCCCTGAAGAGCGTCGATCTCGAGGTCGAGGCCGGCACGGTGCTCGGCCTGCTCGGGCCGAACGGAGCCGGCAAGACGACCACGGTTCGCATCCTCACGACGCTGCTGCTGCCCGACGGCGGCCGCGCGGAGGTGGACGGCCTGGACGTCGTGGCCGACGCCGAAGAGCTGCGATACCGGATCGGCCTGGCGGGACAGAGCGCGGCGGTCGACGAGAACCTGACCGGCTTCGAGAACCTCGAGATGGTCGGCCGGCTCTACGGCCTGTCCCGGTCCGAGGCGAAGCGGCGAAGCGGCGAGACCCTGGAGCGGTTCGGGCTGTCCGAGGCGGCGAACCGTCCGGCGAAGACGTACTCGGGAGGTATGCGTCGGCGCCTCGACGTCGCGTCGAGCCTGGTCGGGCGCCCCGACGTCCTGTTCCTCGACGAGCCCACCACCGGCCTGGACCCGCGAAGCCGGGTCGACGTGTGGGCGTTCATCCGCGAGTTGCAGCGGGAGGGCACGACGATCCTGTTGACCACGCAGTACCTGGAGGAGGCCGACCAGCTCGCCGACCGGATCACCGTGATCGATCTGGGACAGGTGATCGCCGAGGGCACGTCCGACGAGCTCAAGGACCGTATCGGCGGCGAGGTCCTGGAGATCGACGTCGAGACGCTCTCGGAGACGCCGCGCGCCATCGAGGCGCTGGCTGGACTGGGCACCGGCGAGCCGAACGTGAACACGGACGAGGGCCGGATCCGCCTTCCCGTGGGCAACGAGGGAGCCGCGACGCTTCGCGACGCGACCCGGCAGCTGGACGAGGCCGGGATCGCCCTGTCGGGCTTCGCGGTGCATCGCCCCACGCTTGACGACGTGTTCATGTCGCTGACCGGACACAGCGCCGAGGAGACCGGGGACGGCGGCAAGCCCTCCCGCGGACGGCGCCGCCGGCGTGGCCGAAGGGAGGCCGAATGAGCACCACCATCCAGAAGACGGTGGCGCGCCGCGCGCCGGTGACGCTGCCGGCCAAGCTGTCGCGTGCCGCCTCCAACGGGTTCCTGGTGACCAAGCGGAACATGCTGACGCTCACGCGCGTGCCCACCGTGTTCATCTTCGAGCTGGTGCAGCCCATCATGTTCGTGCTGCTGTTCCGGTTCATCTACGCGAACAACATCGCGAACCTGCCGCCCGGCCTGGACTACGTCCAGTTCCTGATGCCGGGCATCTTCGTGCAGAACGCGATCTTCGGCGCCACCACCACCGGGGTCGGCCTGGCCGAGGACATGAAGAACGGCATCATCGACCGGTTCCGCTCGCTGCCGATGGCGCGATCTGCGGTGCTGGTGGGGCGCACCACGTTCGACCTGTCGAAGAACCTCATCCTGGTGGGGATCGTCCTGGTGATCGGCTACCTCGTGGGTTTCCGGTTCCACAACGGCTTCGGCAACGCGCTGCTGATGATCGTGCTCGTCATGGCCGTCGGGTTCACGTTCTCGTGGATGTTCGCGTGCATCGGGCTGGCCCTGAAACAGCTGGAGGCGGTGCAGGCCGCCTCGTTCACGATCATCTTCCCGATCGTGTTCGTCAGCTCCGCATTCGTGCCGGTCGTCGGGATGGCGTCGTTCATGCAGGTGATCGCCCGGCACAACCCCGTTACCTACTGGTGCAACCTGGCGCGGTACCTGGCGGTCGGCGTGCCCGGGATCACCGATCCCATCACCCACGTGGCCGTCGACTCGTTCCACGGGCTCCTGGTGAAATCCATCGCCTGGATCATCGGGCTGCTCCTCGTGTTCGTCCCCCTCGCCATTCGCCTGTATCGCCGGCTGACGTAGCGCCAGCCCGGGCAACGTTCGGCTTGTAGGGTGGAACGGATGCAGATGCCGGACGCATCGGTTGCCGACGGATACGTCGTCGAGACGCGGGCGCTCACCAAGCGGTTCGGGACGCGCGTGGCCGTCGACGCGGTCGACCTCAGCGTGCCGGCCGCCACCGCGTTCGGCTTCCTGGGTCCGAACGGCGCCGGCAAGACCACGCTGATCCGGACGCTGCTCGGGCTCACGCGGCCGACGAGCGGCGATTGGCGCCTGCTCGGGCGGCCGATGCCCGCCGACCGGGCGGCGGCGCTTCGCAAGGTCGGCGCGATCGTTGAGGAGCCGCGGTTCCATCCCCACCTCACCGGCCGGGAGAACCTCGAGATCGTGGCCGCCGCGCGCGAGCCCGAGGCGAGCGCGCGCATCCCGGCGGCGCTCGATCGGGTCGGCCTCACGGCGCGGGCCGACGAACGTGTGTCCAAGTACTCCCTCGGCATGCGCCAGCGGCTTGGTGTCGCGCGGTGCCTGCTGGCCGATCCGCTGCTGCTGATCTTGGACGAGCCGATGAACGGGCTCGACCCGGCCGGCATCCAGGAATTCCGGGAGATGGTCGCCAGCCTGGTGGGCGAGGGCCGAACCGTGTTCCTGTCCTCGCACCTGCTGGACGAGGTCGAGAAGACCTGCGACCACGTCGCGATCATCGATCGCGGGCGGATCCTCATGCAGGGCTCCGTCGCGGACATCGCGCGCACCGGGCAGCCGACCCTGCGAGTCCGCTGCGGCGATCCGAACGGCGCGACCGACCTCATCACGGCGACGCCGGACGTCGAGCACGTGACCCGAAGCGGCGATCACCTGGTGGTCGTGCTGCGGGCCGACCTGGACGGCGGGTCGGACGGCGTGGCGGCGGAGGTGGTTCGGCGGCTGGTGCACGCCGGTGTCGCGGTGTACTCGATCGAACCCGAGCGCGTGTCGCTGGAGGAGCGCTTCCTCGAGCTGACGTCGCGGCTGGAGGACCCGGAGTGAACCGCCTGGCGAACGCCGAGCTGCTGAAGCTGCGAAAGCGCCGGCCGCTGTTCTGGTGGACGCTGGTGCTCACGGTCGGCGTCGTGTCGGTCGTGTACGCGATCATCGCGATCCTGCACCTGAGCGACCCCGCGCACCACGACCCCGCGGGTGGGATCAACGGATTCCAGGGCTCCGCGATCGGCCTGACCCTTGCCGGATCGGTGGCGGCCATCATGGTCGGCGCAGCCTCAGGGACGCTCGACGTCTCGTCGGGCGTGTTCCGCGACCTGGTCGCCACCGGCCGCTCGCGGTGGGAGCTGTTCGCCGCGCGCGTGCCGGGCTCGCTCGCGCTGTTCCTGCCGATGATCACGCTCGGCTACATCGTGATCACGGTGTGCAGCCTGGGGCTCGCGGGGGGGACGCCGACGCCCGACGCTGGCCTGATCGCCCGAGGCTTCGGCTGGGTGGTGCTCGCGACGGGGTTCGACCTGCTGATCGCGCTCGGCCTGTCCTCGTTCATCGGGTCGCGCGCGACCGCGATCGGCGTGCTGATCGGGTGGCAGTTCATCGCGGCTCCGCTGCTCTCGCAGGTGACGTTCCTCGGCCCCGTGCGCCAGGCCCTGTTCGGGGGCGCCCTCGACCGCCTGGCGCCCAGGGTGATCACGGCCGACAACGGCCCGCTGCTCGTCCACAGCGCGGCGATCGCGGCGATCGTGCTGGCCTGCTGGCTCGCCGTCCTGCTCGGCGCCGGCGCGTGGCGGACGGCGACGCGGGACGCCTGACCGACATGCCGTCGGCGCCGGCCGGTCCCACCGCCGGCGTCGGATCGTGGATCGAGCGACGGGCCGCGATCGCGCCCGACCGCCTCGCACTCGTCTCCGGAGGCCGCTCGCTCAGCTACGCGGAGCTGGCCGGACGCATCCGGCGGCTCGCGAACGGCTTGCGCGGATTGGGCGTGGGGCGCGGCGACCGCGTCGCGTGGCTCGGCCCGAACCACCCGGCGTTCCTGGAGGCGTTCTTCGCGTCGAACCTCGCCGGCGCCGCCATCGCACCGGTGAACCATCGCCTGCGCCCCGACGAGGTGCGCGCGGTACTGGACGACACCGAACCTGCCGTTGCGATCGTGCACGACGTTCGCGGCGTCGACGCGATGGCGGGTTCGGTGCGCCGCCGGATCGTCGTGGAAGACGGTACCGACGAGGGAGCCGCAGGAGGCCTCGTGTACGAAGCGCTGGTGGCCGAATCGCCGGATCATCTCATCGAGGCTTCGGCCGGCATGGACGACCTGTGCATGCTGCCGCACACGTCCGGAACGACCGGGGCGCCGAAGGGCATCATGCTGACGCACGCGAACCTCACGTGGAACGTCGTGAACCTGCTGTCCTGCGTCGACTTCCGCGCCGACGACGTCACGATCGCCATCGCGCCGTTCTTCCGCGTTGGCGGCACCGGGGTGAACGTGCTGCCGGTCCTATTCCTGGGCGGGACGGTGATCGTGCCGGAGGACCCGGCCCCGGACGAGCTGCTTCAGCTGATGCAGCGACATCGCGTGACCGTCGGCTTCGGCAACCCCGACGGCCTGGACGCGCTGGTGCGTTCCCCACTGTGGCCGAGCGTCGACCTGTCGAGCATCCGTTTCGTGCTCACCGGCGGCGCGCCGGTGCCGGAGCGCCTGATCCGCACGTACGGGGAACGCGGCGTCGCGCTGGTACAGGGCTACGGCCTGTCTGAGGCCGCTCCGTTCGTGATGGTGCTCGATCCGGCGCGGGCGCGCGACAAGATCGGCGCAGCCGGGCGGCCGGCCATGTTCGTCGACGTTCGCATCGTCGATCCAGACGGTGGGGACGCGAAACCTGGGGCGACCGGCGAGTTGCTGGTGCGCGGGCCGAACGTGATGGCCGGCTACTGGAACCGACCCGACGACACGCGCAGGGTCCTGTCGGCGGACGGATGGCTGCGCACGGGAGACGCCGCCCGGCGCGACGACGACGGCGACCTGTGGATCGTGGGGCGGGTGGCGGACCGCTTCGTCTCCGCCGGTTTGCCCGTGGATCCGGGGGACGTCGAACGGGTTCTGCTCGACCATCCGGCGATCGCCGACGCGGGCGTCACGGTCCTGCCCGCCTCCTTCGATGGCGGCAGCGACGCCGTCGTCGCGCTGGTCGTGTTGTCGGAGCCGGGGGCGGCGGCCGAGCAGGATGTACTGGCGTTCGGCCGCGCGCGCCTGGCAACCCATCAGGCCCCGACGGCCGTTCGCTTCGTTGATCGACTTCCCCGCACGTCGGTCGGCAAGCTGATCCGAAGCGATCTTCGGCCCCTGGCAGCGTCGCTCCCGCCCCCCTGAACCGGGATCGTTTGTGCCGGGAGGGGTCGGGGAACATCGCCTGTCGAAGGAGGCGGTTCCCATGCGCACGGCAACCGGAACGTTCGAGATCACCGACATGTCGGAGGAGACGTACGCGGAGCTCGAGTCCGGGGTTCGCCTGACCAGGGCCGGCGGGACGCAACGGTTCGCCGGCGACCTCGAGGGCGAGGGCTCGGTGGAGTGGGTCATGTGCTACCTGCCCGACGGGACGGCGTCGTACGAGGGGCTGCAACTCGTGACGGCCACGCTGAACGGATTGCGCGGAGGCCTGGTCATGCGATCGACGGGACACCACGACGGTTCGCAGTCGCGCGGCGAGTGGACGGTGATCGAGGGATCGGGAACCGGCGAGCTGGCCGGCGTCACCGGGAAGGGGACATTCACGGCATCGGGAGGTCCGAGCGGATCGTACACACTGGACTTCGACGGCGGCTCGTCGCCCGCGGCCTGAGCCAGCGTCGGTTTGGCGCGATCCCGCCCCGGGTACAGGCGCCTTCGTGGTTCGGGGGAAAGATCCTTGGGAGAGCCGCTACAAGCGCCGGCTCTGGCGCCAGTCGAACCGCGACTGGATCACCGTCGTCGTGTTCGTGGCGGCACTGGCGGCGATCGTCGCGTCGATCGTCGTGCTGTTCCACTGACACGGTCCGGGTGGACGGCCGCCCGAGCGATCAGCCGGAGGCGTGAGCGGCATCGATGGGCACGCGCCCCTCGACCAGGGTGCCGCTTCCGGGCGTCGAGGAGACCGTGAGGTCGCCGCCGAGCGCCGACAGCCGGTCGAGCATCCCCTGCAGCCCGGTCCCCTGACGGGTCGTTGCGGCCTCGAAGCCCACGCCGTCGTCCTGCACGGAGAACAGGAGGTGGCCGTCCGGCGCGCTCAGCCGCACGACGGCCCGGGAGGCCTGCGCGTACTTCGCGACGTTCTGCAGGGCCTCCAGCGTGCAGAAGTACACGGCCGCCTCGGCCTCCTGTGGGTAGCGGCCCAGGCCGATGGCCTCGATGGCGGTGGGAAGCACCGACTTCCGGGACTGGGCCTCGAGCGCCGCGGCCAGACCTTGATCGGCGAGCAACGGCGGGTAGATCCCCCGCGCCAGGTCGCGCAGCGTCTCCAGCGCGTCGGCGGTGTCGGCGCGAAGCTGCGCGATCATCTCGAGCGCCCGCTCGGGATCGGCCTTCACCACGTCCTCCAGCAGGCGCTCCTTCACGGCCATCGCGACCAGCTGCTGCTGCGCGCCGTCATGGATGTTGCGCTCCAGGCGCCGGCGGCCCTCGTCCTGGGCGGTGACGATCCGCTGCCGCGACGCGCGGAGCTCCTCCAGGCTCGCCAGCAGCTCGCCGGTGAGCTTGGCGTTTCGAAGGACGAGACCCGCCTGGGACGCAAGGTCGGTCACGAGTTTCGTCTCCGTCGACGTGAGCGGATCGCCGGCGCGCTTGGTGATCGAGATCGCACCGAGGAGCTCGCCGCGATCGACGACCGCTGTCGCCAGGTCGGCTGGGATCGCCGACACGTCCTCCCCCAACGGCGACACCGGTTCGAGCCGGGCGGACTCCTTCGGCCACGAGGCCTCGTCGCGGAGTTCGTCGACGACGTGCAACCACACGTCCGCGCGGGCGGCGCCGGTCCCCTCCGCCAGGATCTGGGCCATCCGCGGCAGGACCTCGTCGGTGGCGATCGTGTCTCCGACCTGTGAGGAGAACTCACCGAGGATCTCGTACGGGGTCGCGCGCTTGCCGTACACGACGCGGTTGGCCAGCCGGCGGCTCCACTCGCGGATCGGCTGGAACGCGACCGCGATCACCGCCGCGGCCACGGCCGACAGCAGCGGGCTGCCGCGGTGTCCGGCGAGCGAGCCGATGCCCGCCACGAGCCCCACGTAGACGACGGTGATGAACACCGCGAGCGACCCGTACAGGACCGCCTTGCTGATCACGACGTCGATCTCGTAGAGGCGGTATTTCAGCACGGCGATCGCGATCGCCGCCCACAGCAGGATGAACGCCAGGCTTTGGAGCACCGTGATCCATGCCGGAGGCTGGCACTCGTTGCATGTTGATGTGAAGAACGACAACACGAACGTTGCGACCACGACGACGGCCGCCGTCACGAACCACTTCAGCTGCAGGCGCTCGTCTCCGACCGATCCCCGGAAGCGCACCACGACCGAGGCGAGCGCCAGCAGGAGCGAGGTGATGAACGCGATGGCGAACAGGAGCCCGACGGCGAGGCCCCCCTGCGTCGACGGGGCGAACGGGTCGCTCCATGCGGCGCTGGCCCCCACCAGGCTGGCGATGCCGAGGGCCGAGAAGGCCAGCCCGACCCACCAGGCCACCGGCCGCCATCGCCGGGACGGGAGGTGACCCGTGGGGAACAGGAGGAACAGGAACGCCAGCATGGCGAGCGGGACGACGCTGAAGGAGCCTTCGATCCAGGCCATGAGCCTGCCGGCGGGCAGCGATCCGGGGTCGGCCAGCATGGCGTGCGCCGAGTAGGCCAGCGTGAACGTGGTCACCGAAAGGAAGAGGCCGGCGCTCAGGAACAGCCATCCGATGGGGTTGCGCGGCCGCCTGGACGCCAGCACGATCCCGAGCGCCGGGACGGCCACGTTCACCAAGTTGTTGAGGACGTTGGAGAAGTCCCAGTGATCCTGCGAGATCGACGAGGGCAGCACGGCGCCTCGGTCGAGGAACATCACCGCCGTCCCGGCCACCAGCAGGGCGATCGACAGACCTCCAACGGTCCATGCCACGACGGACGCTGTCCTCGGACGCATCATCAGGATTCTCGCCGGTGCGTCACAGGATGGAAAGCATGGTGGCGACACCACCAAGGGAGGTTCGCCACCCGCGCGGGCGCGTGCTGGCCTCCCGCCGCAACGGCCCCGTCGCGCGCTAGCCGCCGGCGACCACAGTCGAGCGCACGGGGGACGCCTCCACCCGCAGGTTCATCCGCCGCGCCGCGCGATCGAGCGCGCCGAGGACGGGCCGCCCCAGCACGATCACGAGCACGGCATTGCCGACCGCGCGAAACGAGTCCCACACGAAGGACGTCGCGACGTAGAACGACAGGTAGTGCCGGAGGTTGACGGCCGCGCCGGCGCCCGGCACCCAGGACACCTCCGACCCGGCCGTCAGGAACGGCCACGACCACAGGTTCATCACCGCGCCGAACGCATAGCCCGTCACGAAGCCGTACGCGGCGAGCGCCCCGATCCGCACCGGCCACGAGCCCTTCGGCAGCGCGCCCGCGCCCATGCCCATCCATCCGACGGCCACCATCTGGAACGGGAGCCAGGGACCCAGTCCGCCGATGAACAGCCCGCTCGCAAACGTCCCCACGGCGCCCAGCAGGAAGCCGAACTCCGACCCGAAGGCGTTGCCCGCCAGCAGCACGACGATGAACATGGCGCTGAAGCCCGCCACGAACCCCGGAAGCCGAAGCGCAACCATGGCGGCGCTCAACACGCCGAGCAGCGCGATCCGCTTGGGCCCCAGTCCTCCTCGACCGAGCTGGATGAACAGCAGGGCGGCCAATGCCAGCAGGAGGACCACGAGGACGGCCGGGCCGTCGATGCCGTGGTTCTCGTCGCCGGCCTGTCTCGCCGGCAGCAGGAACGGCCACAGGAACGCCGCGGCGCCGACGATGTTGACGGCCACCAGCGTGGCGACCCGCAGCCGGCCGCCGGTCGCGTTTCGGGCGGCGGGAACGACCTCCAGGCGTTCTGCGCGCACGGTCACGCCAGCGCCCTCGCGACCTGCTCGGGCGTGAGCCACCCGGGTCCGAAGGCCCGGGTCATCTGCGGCGCGAACACGGTGGAGTCTCCGAGCACCGCGGCCGGCGGCCCGTCGGCGATCACTCGCCCACCGGCAAGCATGACGACCCGCGTCGCCACCCCGGCGACCAGCTCCACGTCGTGGGTGGCGAACACGGTCGTCGCCCCATCCGCGGCGCGGGTGCGAAGGAAGCGGGTCAGGCGCTCCTTCGCGTCGGGGTCCACGCCCCGGGTCGGCTCGTCGAGCAGCAGCAGCGGCGAGCCCACCGCGGCGACGGCGGCAACCGCCACCAGGAGCCGCTGCCCAGCCGACAGATCTCGAGGATGCCGGGCGGCCAGCCATTCGATCCCCAGGGATTCGAGCAGGCCGCCGGCCAGCGACTCGTCGCGGTGACGGGCGTGCAGCGTCGCCCGCACCTCCCCGAGCACGGTCTCCGACAGCAGGATCGCGTCGGGCTCCTGCGGACACAGCGCCACGTCGACGCCGGGCCGCGGAGCGTGGCCCTGCAGCGACACGTCGCCGGCCGAGGGCTCGTGGACGCCGGCCATCGTGCGCAGCAGCGTGGTCTTGCCGGCGCCGTTTCGTCCCATGACCGCGACGATCTCGCCCTCGAACAGCTCCAGGTCGATGCCGTCGAGCGCGCACACATCGCCGTGCGCAGCACGAACCCCCTGCAGCCGGATGACGGGCTCGCCGCGCGTTGCCCCGTCGCCGACGTCTCCGCCGGCCCCGACGGCGTTCCCGGACGGCGGCGCGGGCAGCGTCCCGCCCCGGCGCCGCGCGTCGCGAACCGTCAACGGCACCGGGTCCCACCCGACCAGTCGGCCGAGCCGCGCCACCGGCGGGCCCGCGGCCGCGCGCGGAATCACCTGCGCCGGGTCGCCGAGCGACACGGTCCCGTCGCGAAACCCGAGCGCCAGGTCGGCGAACCCGGCCACGCGCTCCAGTCGGTGCTCGGCGATCAGGACCGTGACCGCCTGGTCGTGCACGAGCCGCTGCAGCGCGGCCAGCACGTGTTCGGCGGCCTGCGGGTCCAGCTGCGACGTCGGTTCGTCCACCACCAGGATGCGCGGCCCCGCCGCCATGGCCGCGGCGATCGCGACGCGCTGTCGCTCGCCGCCGGACAGCGTGCGGACGCTCCGCTGCCGCAGGGGTTCGATGTCGAACAGGTCGAGCACTTCTTCGACGCGCCGGCGCATGTGCTCGGGCGCCACGCCGAGGTTCTCCATGCCGTACGCGAGCTCATCCTCGACCAGGTCCAGCACGAACGACGCACCGGGATCCTGCGGGACGAACGCGACGACGTCGGCGAGCTGCCGGGGCGTCGCGCTCAGCGTGTCCCGGCCCCGCACCGTCACCCGGCCCGAGAACGTGCCGCCGCTGAAGTGCGGAACCAGGCCGTTGGTCGCGCGCAGGAACGTGGACTTGCCGGCGCCGGTCGGCCCGACCGCGAGCGCGAACGTGCCCTCGGGGATGTCGAGCCCAACGCCATCCAACGCCGGCCGCGTCCCGTCCGGATAGCGGAACGACACGTCGTCGAAACGGATGGACTCGCTCATCGGCGCGCAGCCTCGACGTCGGCCGGCACCACGCCCGGCACGGCCAGCAACAGCACGGCGACCACGAGCGCAGGCTCCACGGACGGCCACCGCAGCGGCGTCGTCGACGGGTGCAGGTCCCCCGCCCCCGAGAACGCGGCGGCCAGGAACGCCGCCGCGGCGACCACCGCCGCGGCAAGGGTCACCGCCGCCCCCACGCTCCACCGGTCCGGGCGGTAGCGGCTGCGGCGGCCCCGGCCGTGGCCGCGCGCGTCCATCGACTCCGCCAGCGTCACGGCCTCGTCCATCCCGGTCGCGAGCACGGGGACCGCCAGCGACGGCAGCGCGCGCCAGCCCGCGCCGCCGATCCCGCGGAGCCGCTGCCCCTCGCGGACCTGTTCGACCATCGCGACCGTGCGCGGCGCGATCGACAGCGCGAGCGCGGCCGCCAGCGCCGGCTCGTGGAAGCGGCGGGGGGCCAGGCGAAGCACGCCGAACGGGTCGCTCACCGCGTTGAACGTGCCGAACACGATCAGCAGCGTGGCCAGCCTGGCGCCCTCGAGCGCGGCGTACGCGACGTTGGCCGCGTTGACCGTTCCCAGGAACACGAGCGCCGTCCGAAGCGCCATCGTGACCAGCGCCGCGATCGCGAACACGCGAAACGAACGGGCGGCCGGCCCCGCCGCGGGCCGCATCGCGTGGACGAACCACGCCACGACTACGAGCAGCCCCAGGTAGAACGGGTTCGTCGTCGTGAACGCCACCAGCCCCGCACACGTGGCCCAGCCGATCCAGGCCGCGGGGTGGATCTTCACGCCGGCCCCTGCCCCCGGCGCCGGCGCACGGCAAACAGGCCGCCGGCGCCGAGCGCGACCGCCGCACCGAGCGCGATGAGGGCGCCCGCCGGCGAAGACGACGACGAGGGCGCCTGTCCGGCGGCGAGCGACGCGTGCACGATCTCGGGGCTCTGCGCCCCGTCGCTCGCCGCCGCGCTCCCCGTGGGCGACGAGCCCGCGCTGCCCGTATGCGTGCCCTTCGGGGACTTCGTCGCGGTCGCCGATGACGTCGGGCTCGCAGCGGCGTTGCCCGTCGCGCCGGACGCCTTCCGTGTGGGGCTCGGCTTGGGCTTCGGTTTCGGCGACGGAGACGGGGACGAGTCGGTGCAGACGTCGGAGAACCGGAGCGACGGCGGCGCGGGGTGTGTGTCGCCGTCCGACCCTGTGCCCCAGGACCATCCGTCGATCCCTCCGTCGCCGATCGACGCGGATCCGGCGCCGGCGCTCGCCCACGTCCACCCGCCCGAGCCGTTCCCGTGCCAGTAGCCCCAGAAGTCCGGATAGCTGCCGAAGCAGTCGTCCGCCCCGGAGCCCACGCCGTCGAGCGAACACACGGCCGCCCCTCCGAACCCGAACACGTACGACAGCCCGTACTGCTGACCCGCCAGCTCGATCAGGTGCAGGCCGTTCACGGTGGGCGCGTCGAGTTGGACGCAGTACGTCACGGTCTGCGACCCCGTGTCCACGACGAGCGCGGCGTGCGGCTGTCCGGCGGTCGCCGCGCACGCGGAGCCCGCGGAGGTGGCGGCCGCGGCCGGTCCGAGGAGGGCCGCGAGCACGACCCCCGCGACGAGCAGGCGCGAAGCGACGCGTCCCACGTTCAACACGCCGGGACGCTCGGGGCGGGCCCGTGCGCGGTGCCCCGCACGGGGAACGCCTGATGCGCCAGGGCGGGAACCGCGCCGATCGTCGCGCCGATGTCCGGTGGGCCCAGGTCGCTGCCGTTCCAGTTGTAGGCGAACGCGCCGCACGTCGAGTACTGGAGGGCGCGCAGCGCGTCCATGCCGCCCGACGGGATCGTGCGGCCGGCGGCGTCGTACGCCTGCAGCACCAGGGCCGTGGAGTTCGCGTCGGTGGCCACGAAGTCTCCCGAGTAGCTCCAGCCGCCGTGCGCGGGGTCACGCACGGTGTCGAAGTAGGCGAACGGGTCGTCCGTCCACGCGTCGTCGCCCAGCGCCTCGAGGGCCTGGACCACGTAGGACGTGGTATTCGAATCGGCGGTGAAGAAGTCGTTCTGGGAGCCGTCGAAGCAGTCGGCGTCGTCGGTTCCCGGGTCGTACGGCTTGTCGTACGCCCACCCGCCGTCCGGGCACTGCGCAGCGATGAGCCAGCCGGCGACGCTCGCGTCTGGCGTCACTCGCGCCGCGCGAAGCGCCAATGCCGCCAGCGCGTCGTCGAGCACCACCGCGTCGCCGAACTGCCCGCTCGGCTGCAAGGTGCCTTCGATCTCGCCGACCAGATCCTGTCCGGCGAACGAGCGAGGATTGCGCCCCGCCGCCACGACGGCCAGGACGACCTTGGCCTGAAGGCCGATCGTGTTCACCTCGCCGGCCGTCACCTGCGAGCTGAGGTAGCCGATGGCCTTCTTCATGTTCGGCGCCCCGACGCCGGAGGCGACGAACGCCGAGACGGCGTCGGCGGTGGAGCCGACGAGCGAGAACGCGGTGAACGACCCGTCCGGGTTCTGCACCGACGCCAGGTATCCGGCCGCCTTGTGCAGGCGCTGCGTGCCGCCCGCGGCGGCCGCGTGCGTGGTCGCGCTCGCCACGAGCGCGAACGAAACGACGAATGGTGCGACGACCCTCGCTAGGGTCCGGGCCATCGGGCCCTCCTTCCCGGCGTCTGCGCGCCATGTCGGAACGTCCCCGCCTGGCGGCGTGGGTCCTCGGGAGGAGTCCCGGCGACCGACGTCCCCATCCGGCGAGGGACCGTTCAGCCCGAGCGCCCCGGAGGTCGGCCTGGCTCGTCCGCCGGGGACCGGGTCCCGCTGGGCGGACCTACAGTTGCGCGACAGCGCCGGATTTCGACCGGCTTCGCCTCCGTGGCGCCTTGCTGGGCGGAGCCTAGCACGCGGCCGGGCAGTGCCTCCGCGCCGTGACCCGAGAGGGTCGGACGCCGTGCGTAAGCTGGGGCGGTGAGCGGACCCGAGCCCGTGGGCGCGACGGTTCCCGAGGTCCCGGTGGTCGAGGGCACCCGGCTCGGCGTGCTGCGCCCGCTGCGCGTGCGCGACTTCACCGTCCTGTGGACCGGCATGACCGTGTCGATGATCGGCGACGGCTTCTACTACGTCGCCATCGCGTGGCAGGTCTACACGCTGTCGAACACACCCGCGGCGCTGGCCGTGGTCGGGATCGCGTGGAGCCTTCCCCAGGTCCTGTTCGTCCTGTGGGGCGGCGTGCTGTCGGACCGGCTCGATCGCCGCCGGGTGATGATCGCCGGCGACCTCATCCGGCTCGTGGCGATCGGGACGATCGGCGTCCTGTCGATCGCGGGCGTGATCACCATCCCGTGGCTGATCGTCCTGGTGTCGGTGTACGGGCTCGGGATGGCGGTGTTCCAGCCGTCGTTCGGGGCCATCATCCCCATGATGGTGCCGTCCGACCTGCTGGTGCAGGCCAACTCGCTCGGACAGTTCGTACGCCCGTTCGCGCAGACGCTGGTCGGCCCGCTGCTCGGGGGGCTGCTGGTCGCGAGCCTCGGCGTCGGCTGGGCCTTCGTCGCCGACGCGGCCACGTTCGCGTTCTCCGCGATCATGATCGCCCTGATCCGCACGAAGGGACGGGTGCGCTCGACGGACGAACACGACGAGGCCTCCGGCGTCCTCGCCGACATCCGGGCCGGACTCCGGTTCGTTCGTCGCGAGCGCTGGATCCTGGTGGCGATGGTCGCGGCCACCGTCAGCCTGCTGGCGACGTGGGGGCCGTGGGAGACGCTGATCCCGTTCGTCGTGCGCAACCAGCTCGCGGGCTCGGCCTGGTCGCTCGGCCTGGTGTACGGGGCCGGGGGCGTGGGATCGGTCGCCGCGGCGGTGCTGATCGGGCAGCGCGGACGGCTGCCGCGCAAGGCCCTGACGGCCCTGTACGTCTCGTGGGCCGCGGGCATGTACGGGACGGCCGCCTTCGGGGTGGTGCGTTCGCTCTGGCAGGCGATGCTCGTGGCGCTGCTCACCGAGGGCTCGATCACCTATCTGGTGGTGATCTGGGTGACGCTGCTGCAGCGGCTCGTCCCCGCGAAGATGCTCGGGCGAGTGACCAGCCTGGACTGGATGGTCTCGACCGCCGGCGTGCCCCTGTCGTTCGCCATCGTCGGGCCGACCGCGGCGGCGATCGGCGTGGACCTGACCCTGATCCTGGCCGGGCTGATCGGCGGCACGGTGACGCTGGCGTTCATGTACGTGCCGGGCGCGCGCGGCCCCGAGCGCGACGGGCGGCTGCGGGAAGCGGAGCCGGCCTAGGACGCCGTGCGGCGGCCGCTGGGAGTTCGATCCGCGACGGCCCGCGACGAGTGGTGGCGAAGCCGCGTCACGGTGCCCGAGGGCTCGTCGTCGTCTTCGTCGGCCTCGACGGGCTCGGGGAGCCAGAACTCGACCGTCGTGCCGGCGCCTGGGGCGCCCAGAATGCGGCACCATCCGCCGGCCATCTCCGCGCGTTCGCGCATCGACGACAGCCCGAGGTGACCGGGCGCCGACTGCAACACCTCCGGCGGCTGGAACCCGACGCCGTCGTCCCGGATGCGCGCCAGGTACCCCTCGCCGTCGTGGTCGAGCGTCACATCGACGCGCGTCGCCATCGCGTGCTTGCGGACGTTGGCGATGACCTCCTGCGAGATGCGGTACAGCACCAGCCGCGTGTCCGAGGGCGGGTCGGCGCCCAACCGGTTGTCGATGCCGAACTCGAGATCCTCGAACCGCCCGAGCAACTGCGCGATGCCCGCCTCCAGTCCCTGGGTGTCCAGGACCTCCGGGCGAAGCTCGGACAGGAGGCCGCGCAGGCCCTTCACCGAGCGGTCGACCGCGCCGGACACCATGTCGACGACGCGGCGGTCCTCGGCGTCGGACAGCCGCTTCTGGAGCTTGTGCAGGAACAGGCCGGCGACCAGGATCTCCTGCACCGGCCCGTCGTGGATGTCGGAGGCGACGTTGCGCCGCTCCTCTTCCTCGACGCGGATCAGCCGCGCCAGCAGCTTGCGCCGCTGTTCGTCGACGCGGCGAAGCTCGTCGACCGTGTCGCTCAGCTCGCGGGTCCGCTCGCGAACCTTGCTGTCCAGCACCAGGTTCTGCGCGAGCAGCTCGTCCTGCAGCGCGCGGTTCTCCTCGAGCCGGCGCTCCAGCTCGTCGAGCAACCACGCGTTGTGCAGCGACAGCGCGGCGTGGGCCGCGAACTGTTCGACCATGGTGACGACCCACCGCCTGATGTGGTCTCGGGATCCCGCGCGCTCCAGCACGAGCAGGCCGAGCCGCGATCCACGGTCCAGGTACAGGGGGACCACCAGCAGGTTGCGCCCGTCCGGCAGCATCTCGGCCAGCCGCGGATCGACGGCCGGATCGGCTCGGCGGAGCAGCCGCGTCTGGCCCGACGCCCACGCCTCCTCCATGACCGGGTCCAGCCCCGCCGGCATCACCGGCGGGTCGCCGGAGCCGCGGAACGCGGCCACGGAAAGCTCACCCGCGGGGGCGACGAGCACCAAACCTCGGCCGAACCCGAACGCGTCGCACGCCGAATCCAACAGGATCTCAGGGATGTCCTGGGGGCGCTCGCGCCGGTCGATCTGCGCGATCATCGTCGACAGCCGCTCCAGGTCGATGCGTTGCGTTCGCAGTTCGCGCTCACCGACCGCCGAGAACGCGGCGGTCCCAAGGGCGATGACCCACAGGCCGCCGACGACCAGGACGGCGACGAGCTCGAACTGGCCGTGCCCCGGCAACGACGAAGGGACCGACTCCCTCACCGCCAGCAGCCCGGCCGCCTGAGCGTAAACGACGACGAAGAACAGGATCGAATGCCACGCGGTCACCTTCAGGCCCGTGCGGTACGACGCCAGCAGCATCACGGCGACGACGTGCAGGGCGATCAGGAATCGAAGCGGACTCCCGGCACCGCCGGTCGCGTACGCGACCCAGGCGAGGTAGAGCCCGTCGAGCAGCAGCGTCCCGCCGACGACCGGGAGCAGGCGATCGCGTCCCAGATGGCGCGTGACGTCCGGCGCCGCCAGCACGACGGCGTACGCGACCGAGACCAGGGCCAGGATCCCGAGCGGCATGCGGCGCACCGAAGGCGCCAGCGCGCACACCGACACGACGATGAGAGCGATCGCGACCCGCAGGGCGCGAAGGGATCCGTAGCGTTCCGCAAGCGAGGCGAGGTCGCTGGGCCGGGCGCGACGCCCGGCCGGGGCGGCGCCCGTCATGTCAGTTGAACCTCACGACGTCCGGTTCGATCGGCGCCTCGGCGAGCTTCGGATCCTTGCGGTCGAGTCGGTTCTGAACCGCGACGAACGCGATGGCGAATGCTGCCAGCGCCAGCGGGAATCCCAGCGCCCCTGCCGCCGACGACACGACCAGGCCGACCCGCCGCAGGAAGCCCTTCGGGGTTGCCTGGGAAGCGACCGTGCCGACGTGTCCGACGGACGGACCCGCGGGGATGACGCCGCCTGGCGTGTTCTGGTGCGCGACCACCGCGGGCGTCGCGACCGGGCTGCCGTTGCCTCCCGTACCGGCGGGGCCCCCCGGGCCACCCGAGCCACCCGGCCCGGACCCGCCCGGCCCGGACCCGCCCGGGTCGCTGCCGCCGCCACCGCCCGACCCCGAGCCGCCGCCGTTCAGGACGCCCTTCACCGTGTCGCCCGCGCCTCCGACGGCGCCGGAAACCTGGTCCCCGACCTGCTGGACGGTGCCGCCGACCTGCTGGACCGCGCCGCCGACCTGCTGGACGGTCCCGCCGACCCCCTGGACCGCGCCGCCGACCGCGCCGCCGACCTGGCCGCCAACACCCTGGACGGCGCCGCCGACCCCCTGGACAGCGCCGCCGACTCCCTGGACCGCGCCGCCGACCTGGTCACCGACGGAACCCACGCCCTGCCCCGTGCTCTGCACGATGCAGTTGAGGTCCGTCAGGCGGCATGCCGCCTGCGCGGCCGACGCGGAGAACAAGATCGTGCCGGCCATGGCGAGCACGACAACGGCTCCCGCGCGCGGGCCGGCCATCCGGCGGGCGGTGCGATCCTTCGTCGTCATCTCTTGCCTCCTTGGTCGCCCTCGCGTGAATAGGCGATGGCGATATGGTCGGTCACCTGGTACCGGGCGAGCTAGATACCGAGGTCCCGCCGGCGCGGTACTTAGGTACCGGCCGCATCGTCGCGCTCGCGATCCAGCCCGGCGACGAACAACGCCGCCTCGGTACGGTGACGCAGGCCGAGCTTGGCGAGGATGTTCGACACGTAGTTCTTCACGGTCTGCTCGGCCAGGTGCACCTGGCCGGCGATCTCGCGGTTGGTGCACCCCTCGGCGACCAGCTCCAGGATCCTTCGCTCCTGGCTCGACAGCGCTTCGAGCGGGTCGGGCTCGCGGGCGCGGCGCAGGTGCCCGAACAACGACGCCGTGGCGGCGGAGTCGACCAGCGATTGGCCGTCCATGATCCGGCGCACGGCCTCGACCACCTCGTTGTGGTCGGTCGACTTGAGCACGAAGCCCGAAGCGCCGGCCACGATCGATTCGAGGATCGCCTCCTGGTCGCCGAACGAGGTGAGCATCAGCACCTTGACGTCGGGGAACCGCGTTCGGATCTCGCGGCACAGGTCGACGCCATCGGCGTCGGGCAGCCGCACGTCCAGCACGACGACGTCCGGCATCGCCTCGGGGATCCGCGTGAGCGCCTCCCGGGCGCTGCCCGCCTCGCCGACCACGCGGAAGCCGGGCTCGTCCTCCACCAGCGCGCAGAGCCCCCGACGGATCAACTCGTGATCGTCGACCAGGAACAGCCGGTACGTCGCCTGCGGTTCGATCTCCGACGCGAGAGCCACGTCCCTCGCCTCCCTCACTTCTTCGTCAATCTCGAGAGCGAAACTCGCCCGCGAGACTCTCCGATCACATCTTGAAAATCGGAACCTTGGGGTGGGGTGTGACACCCCCCGTCGGGGGGATTTATCGGCTGGGCCCTTCGTACGTGGCAGGTGGGCCGAAGGGCGGGGTCGAACCGATCTCAGGCGGCGGCGCCGGCCTCGCGGGCGTCCTGTTCGCCGTCGACGCGTCGTGCCATCGCGGCCGGACTCGAGCGCAGCGCCCGCATCCGCTTCAGCAGGACCGCCCGCTCGGGCTCGGTCGTGCCGCCCCAGATCCCGTACTGCTCCCCCGTTGCCAGCGCGTACTCCAGGCACGGCCGGCGGACCGGGCATCCCTCGCAGACGCGGACGCCGGGCTCGGCGGGCTCGGTTCCCTCCGGGTAGAAGAGACCCACGTCGTACCCATGGCAGCGAGCGCGAGTCATCCACGACGTGTCGAGCAGGGGGCGGACGGCGAGGTGGCGGGCGCTCATGCGGCGATCGCGCTCCCCGCCGGGGCCGGCGCCGATGGCGTCGACGGCGCCCCACCGCGAAGCCGCTGGCCGAAGGCGACGCCGAGCTCCGCCAGGGCCTGCTGCGCCTCGGGCGTCTGCACGTCCCCGGCCACCAGCGAGACGCGGTAGTCGGAAGCGAATGCCACCAGCGACAGCACGCCGAACTGGCGCGCAGAGTCCGATTCGATCCCGCGGACGACGGACGGCGCGATCTTCATCAACTCCGGGCGCAGACGAAGCGCCACCTCGAGGGCGGCGTGTCCGATCCCGACGTCGGTCAACCCCAGCCGCATCCCGGCCGCGCGCAGCGGCCGCATGGCCACGTCCAGTTGCTCCCAGTTGCGAATGGCCCGGTGCTCACCCATCTCCAGCACCAACCGGTCCAGCGGCCCCGTCGCCAGCAGGCTTCGATACGACGGCGACAGCACGGCTTCGGGCGACACCGCCAGCGCCAGGTACGTGTCGGGCGGCAGCTCGGCCAGCATCGGGATGGCTCTCACGGCGATCCGCGACTCGAGGTCCGCGTGCAGACCGAGCTCGCGGGCGGCGCTGCGCCACAGGACGGCGTGCGCCGACGGGTCGCCTCCGATCCCGGGCCGCGCCTCGAAGCCGACCGTGCGCCCGCCCACCAGCTCGACGATGGGGTCGAGCTCGATCCGGATCTGGTCGTGCGCGCCGGGGTTGGTCATCGCTTCACCACGGCGAGGCGTCGCCCCACGTGCTCGTCCGGTGCCGATGGGATCACGATCACGTTCGGGTCGAGCTCGCCGCGCATCCGGTCCACGACCTCGGCGTGCAGGAGCTCGACCCGGCTGCTCGGGCGCGCGATGCCCACGGCCTCGGCGGCCAGCGGGTCCTGCGACCACCACCGCACGAACCGCGCGAGGGTGTCCAGCAGGCCCACCGCCTCGTCCAGCATCGGCCGCGGGCCGGTCACGACCGGCGTCGACGCGAACGCGTCCGAACGGCTGGCCGACAACGCTTGTCGCCCGATCGAGCCCGACAGCCACAGCGCCATCGTGCGTCGCCACGTTCGCGGACGGGGGCGCTGACGAAGCATCGGCGAGACCAACACCGTCTCCAGCACGCGGTCCTGAGAGGCCGTCCGCTCCACGTGCGACCACCAGGCGAGCCACTCCAGGTAGGACGCGGGCGGCGCCGGCGGGAGGGTCACGCTGATCCGGCGGGATCCGGGCTCACGATGCACGGCGCACCTCCTGCCACGACGTCGTCACCAGCTGCCTGCGAAGCGACTCGGCGGCGTGGGCGCGCACGTCGGCGATCTGCGGCGAGGGCGGCTCCAGCCCCAGCAGCGGCCGCGCCGCCTGCTCGGCGGTGCGCTGCCAGGTCTCCACGTACCGCAGCGCTCGAAGCAGGATGGCGCGGTCGGCGTGAAGGCGCGGCGCGACGGACGCGCGGCCCATGCGTTCGGCGCGCCGCGCCTGCTCGACGATCTGGCGGGCGACCAGGTCCCACAGCAGCACCGAGGGATGCGGTCGAACGATTGCCAGATCGCAAGCTCGTACGTGACGGTCGGCGCGGCGAGCCCAGGCAACCCATCGCAGGTAGGCGCGGGGCGTCGCGGCGGGCAGGGTCACCTCGCGCTCGCTGCCCGAGCCCGCGGCGCGGCGCAGCGGCGGAACCAGCATCAGTCGTCGTGGTGTCATGTACGGGATTGTCGGAGCAGGGACGGGACCCGAGACAGGGGCCCGCGGCGGGACTTGCGAGTACCGAGGTACCTGGCGGCGGCGGTCTACAGCTCGCCCGTGTGGCGCGCGGCGAACAGCGCAGCCTCGGTCCGGTGGCGAAGGTCGAGCTTGGCGAAGACGTTCGAGACGTAGTTCTTGACGGTGCGCTCGGACAGGCCCATCGCGCGCGCGATCTCGCGGTTCGTCATCCCTTCGCCGATCAGCGAGAGGACGCGTCGCTCCTGCGGTGTCAGCCGGCCGATGGGGTTCTCGGCGGCCGAGGCGATCCGGCGGCGGGCGAGCGCGGCGCGGGTCGCGGAGTCCATGAGTTCGTGCCCCTCCGCCCGCCGGCGGATGGCGTCCACGATGCCGTCCGCCGACGTCTGCTTGAGCACGAACCCGTCCGCGCCGCCGTCCAGGGAGCCCAGCCGCTCGGATTCGTCCGTGAACGACGTCAGCATGATCACGCCGATATTCGGATGCCTCGCCTTGATCTCGCGGCACACGTCGATCCCCGACATGTCGGGGAGCCGGACGTCCAGGATCACCAGGTCGGGGCCCGCCGGTTCGATTCGCTCCAGTGCCTCCGCGCCGGAGCCCGCTTCGCCAACCACCTGGAGGCCATCTTCCGCATCCATGGCATCGGCCAGCCCACGCCGGATGAGCGGGTGGTCGTCGACAAGGAACAGCTTGATCGGGCGGCTCGCCGAGCCCTCGCGGGCAACCTCCTGGCTCATCCTGCGCACGCCCCTCTTTCGTTGGATCCCGACTATGGATATCGGCCGCCCGGGCCGGGAGCTTTCGAAGCGCGGCCGAACCGCCCATGAGGCCGGGCATCGCGTCGGGAACCGCGCCCAGGTCACGGGCCGACGACCAGGGTTCAGGACGCCTCGGGCCCGAGCCAGGCCGCGGCGCGCGCCATCGGCCGGTACGCGTCCAGGCGGACGACGTTGGCCGGCATGGGCCGGCCGAACCCGCGATCGGCGTTCGCGGCCGTAAGCCGGTCGAGGTGGCTGGTCGCACGCCGCGGACGGTGCCGCGACCACAGGCCGTGCAGGGCGGCCAGCGAAAGCCCCACCGCGAAGATCGCCAGGCCGGCGGCCAGGCTCGCGGGCGTGCCGGCCAGCGCCACGAGGGCGCCGATCGACCCGCCCAGCCACGCCGCGAACGACGACTGGCCGCTTGTCCGGCCCGTCGGCGCCTCCTCCCGTTCGGGCGCTCCGTGGAACGTCGCGAACACGACGTTGCCACGAGCGACCCGGGTGGACTGCGCGTGCCGTGGCGCTTCCGGCGCGAACGCATCGCTGTGCCGGAGTCGAATTCGTTGCGCCGGGAGCGTCACCGCCCGCACCTCCTTTCCGAGTCGGGAATGCAACCAGGATCGTCACCGGCGGCCACCGCCCGGCAGTGCGCTTGGTGGCGCAACGGCAGTACCGAAGTCCCCGGTTCCGGCTAGATTGGCTGGTCGTGAACGGCACGGATTCGAGCGTCATCTCCATCGAGGGCCTGTCGAAGGTGTTCGCCGGCCCGCCGCGGGTGACCGCCGTCGACGGCATCGACCTGCAGGTGGCACGGGCGGAGACGTTCGGCCTGCTGGGCCCCAACGGCGCCGGCAAGACGACGACCGTCGGCATCTGCACGACCCGCATCCGCCCGACGGCCGGTCGCGCGGTCGTCGCCGGCGTCGACGTGACCCGCGATCCGGTCGCGGTCAAGCGGTCGATCGGGGTCGTGACACAGTTCAACACCCTGGACCGCGCGTGCACGGTGTGGGAGAACCTGTACCTGCACTGCCGGTTCTTCGGCATGTCGGCGGGCCCTGCGCGTCGCCGCGCCGACGACCTGCTCACGCGGTTCCGGCTCTCCGAGCACGCGGCCGCGCTGCCCGCCCAGCTCTCCGGCGGGATGGCGCAGCGGTTGCAGGTGGCGCGGGCCCTGGCGCACCGCCCGACGGTGCTGTTCCTGGACGAGCCCACCGCCGGCCTGGATCCGCAGAGCCGCCTGGCCCTGTGGGAGATCGTGGCCGACCTGAAACGGGACGGCGTCACCGTGCTGCTGACCACGCATTACATGGAGGAGGCCGACGCGCTCTGCGAGCGGGTGGCGATCATCGACCACGGCAAGGTCCTGGTCTGCGACGACCCGGCAAAGCTGAAGCGCGGCCTGGGGGCCGAGACGGTCGTGAACCTGCACCTCGATCAGGTCACCGACGACCTCCAGGGCCGGCTGCGCGCGCTGCCGGCCGTGGTGAAGGTGGAGCCGGTGGAGGGCGGCCTCCGCGTGATGGTCACCGCCGGCGACGGAGCCGTGCCGGCGATCGCGCACGAGGCGCTGGGATCGGGCCTTCGGGACATGTCGGTGAACGAGCCGAGCCTGGAGACCGTGTTCATCAACCTGACGGGGAGGGAGCTGCGTGAGTGAGACGACGGCCGTCCGGTCGCCGGCGCCGGCGACGTCCGAGTTCGGCCGCCCCACGGCGCGGGCGGCGTTCGTCGGCATGATGATCCGCGACGCTCGCGTGCTGCGCCGAAACATCGGAGAGTTCCTGGGGCGCACGCTGATCCAGCCCTTCCTGTTCGTGTTCGTCTTCACCTACGTGTTCCCGAAGATCGGGCAGGGATTCACCGGATCCTCGGGCGAGAGCTTCGCGACGATCCTGGTTCCCGGCCTGGTCGCGGTCGCGATCGTGTTCACCGGGATCATGGCGGTCGGGCTGCCGCTGTCGATCGAGTTCGGCGCGACGAAGGAGATCGAGGACCGGCTGATGGCGCCGCTGCCCGTGTGGGCGGTGGCGATCGAGAAGGTCGTGTTCGCGGCGGGACAGAGCCTGCTCGCGGGCCTGTGCGTGTTTCCCCTCGTCTACTTCATCCCGGCCACCAACGTGTCCGTGCACGTCAGCAACTGGGCGCTGCTGGTGATCGTGATGGCGCTGGCCTGCATCCTGTCCGGGTCGCTGGGGCTCGTGCTCGGCTGCGTCGTGCGCCCCGAGAAGATCGGCCTGATGTTCGCCATCGTCGTCGTGCCGCTGACGTTCCTCGGGTGCGTGTACTACCCGTGGGCGCAGCTGGCGCCGGTGCGGTGGCTGCAGGTCGTGGTGCTGATCAACCCGCTCGTCTACCTGTGCGAGGGCCTTCGCGCCGCGCTCACGCCCGAGCTCCCGCACATGGCGACCTGGGCGTTTCTGGGAGCCGCGGTGCTGAGCTGCGCCCTCCTGCTGGTGGCGGGGGTTCGCCTGTTCGTCCGCCGCGTGATCACGTAGCGGCGGTCATCCGCCGCCGGGCGATCACGTCGCCAGCATCACCTCGGTGGCCTTGATGATGACGGTGACGTCCTTGCCCTCGGACAGACCCAGTCGTTCCGCCGACCCGCGAGTGATCGCCGACACGACGTCCTGGCCGCCGACGTCCACGACCACCTCGGCCATGACCGTCCCGAGCGTCAGGGACTTCACCGTGCCGCGAAGCTGATTGCGCGCGCTGATCTCCATTCGTCACTCCCTCGGCGTCTCGACCTCGAACGTCCGATCCCGGCGGATCATACCCGCGCCCCCCTGGCCGAAGCAGCCCGGCGTACCTTTCGGGCCTCGCCGGGTAGCCTGGAAGCCATGGAGTCGGACCCCGCCGTTCCCGCGCGCCCCGTGTCGGCGAAGCGAGGCAGGTGGGGGCATCGAACGTTTGCCTCGCTGCGGGTGCGCAACTTCCGGCTGTTCGTCGGCGGCCAGCTGCTGTCGAACATCGGCACCTGGATGCAGTACGTTGCGGCGCCGCTGCTGGTCCTGCACCTGACCGGCAGCGGCTTCGCGCTGGGGATCGACACGGGGCTGTCGTTCCTGCCCATCCTGCTGTTCGGCGCGTGGGGTGGGGTGGTCGCCGACCGGTTCGACAACCGCCGCGTCCAGCTGATCACGCAGGCCGCATACGCGGTGCTGGCCTTCACGCTGTTCGGGCTCACGGCCTCGGGCGTCGTGCAGGTGTGGATGGTCTACCTGCTGTCGTTCCTGTCGGGCATGGTCACCGCCGTCGACATGCCCACGCGGCAGAGCTTCTACCTGGAAATGGTCGGGGCCGACGACCTCACGAACGCCATGAGCCTGAACACGGCCACGTTCACCGGCGCGCGCATCGTGGGACCGACGATCGCCGCCGGCATGCTCGCCGCGACGAACGGGGCCACCGCGCCGGTGTTCTTCGTCAACGGGCTGTCGTACGTGGCCGTGATCCTGGCGCTGCTGGCGATCCGGGTGCCAGAGCTGCAGCCGCGACAGCGGGTCGCCCGCGCCAAGGGCCAGGTGCGCGAGGGCCTCGCCTACATCCGGCGCACGCCGAACCTTCGCATGCCGATGCTCGTGATGCTCGCGGTGTTCCTGTTCTCGTTCAACTTTTCCGTGCTGACGCCGCTGTACGCGCTTCGAACGTTCCACGGCGACGCCGGCACGTTCGGGGCGATGCTCTCGCTGTTCGGCCTGGGGTCGCTGACCGGCGCCCTGGTGCTGGCCTCGCGGTCGTCACGGCCGAACCCACGGCGGCTCTCGCTGTTCGCGCTCGCGATGGGGGGGATCTCGCTCGCCGCCGCGGCCGCCCCGACGTTCGGCATCGCGTGCGCGGTGCTCGCCTGCCTCGGCTTCGCCGGGACCGCCTTCGCCATCACGGGCAACTCAACGCTGCAGCTGACGTCCGCGACCGAGCTCCGGGGCCGCGTGATGGCGATCTACTCGGTGATCTTCCTGGGCAGCACGCCGATCGGCGCGCCGCTGACGGGATGGGTCGGCGAGCATCTTGGCGCGCGTGTGGCGTTCCTGGGCGGCGGAGTCATCGCGCTGCTCGCCGGGTTCGCGGGCCTGGCGGCTCTGGCGCGCCGGGAGTCGAACGAACGACGAAGGCGCCCCGCCGCAGCCGTGCCGGCGGAGACGCCCTCGGATTGGAGCTCGGGAACCTAGCCCGGTGGCTTCCAGTGCGCCCCGGCGGCCAGCACCAGCGCGATGAGCGCGGCCCAGGCCGGAACGGAACGCCGCAGGGTTCGAAGGATGGTCTTCATGACTCCCTCGTCATCGGCCATGAAGTGCCCGCTCGGGTATTCCCCGGCTGGGGGATTTGTGGACCCACCCATCGCCCGGTTCTCCCCCACTCAGCGGGAGGCCGGATCGCCCGGATTTTCCCGGTCTGCCCCGATGGCGGGATCCACGTCCGCCACGCGCAGGACGACCTTACCGTCGTTCCTGCCAGTGAACAGCCGTACCAGCGCCTCGGGGAACGCGTCGATCCCCTCGACGACCTCCTCGCGAGAACGTAGCCGGCCCTCGGCCCTCCAGGCGGCGAGCTCCCGCGCCGCCTCCTCGTACCGGTCGCGGTAGTCGAACACGAGGAACCCCTCCATCCGCGCGCGGTTCACCAGCAGCGACATGTAGTTGGCCGGCCCCTTCGGCCGCTCGGTCGCGTTGTACTGCGAGATGGCGCCGCACAGCACGACGCGCGCCCCGCGCGCAAGGTTGGCGAGCG
>DASXAQ010000083.1:0-1662 GCA_036406615.1 Actinomycetota bacterium
CTAGAGGAGGACACCATGAGGAAATCGGCCATCGCGTTCGCAGCGATCGCCCTGCTGGCCACGGCGGGCAGCGTCGCCTACGCGACCATCCCGGACTCGAGCGGAGCCATCCACGCGTGCTACCGCGTCAAGGACGGGGACCTGCGCGTGATCGACACGGCCGCCGGCGACGCGTGCAAGCACCACGAGCAGCCGCTCACGTGGAACCAGACCGGGCCGCAGGGTCCGGCAGGCCCGGCAGGTCCGCAGGGACAGGCGGGTGTATCGGGCTATCAGGTCGTGGCGGGTCCGGTCATTCGGGTCCAGCGGGGCGACGGCGGCCCGGTCGTCGCCCACTGCCCCGACGGGAAGCACGTTCTCGGCGGCGGCTTCTTCAGCAACGGCCATACCTATGCCCTCATCGACCAGCCGGCGCAAGACGGAAGCGCGTGGACCGCCTTCCTGTCCAACACGGATCCCTTCGAACCCGGCGTCACCGTGCCCATCCAGGCGTGGGCGATCTGCGCGACCACGTCGTAAGCCGATCGCCAGTTGCCGACCTTCTTCGGGCCGAGCCGCTGCTCGGCCCCGAGGAAGGCGGCGGGGTCCGCGCGGACGAGGCGAGCGCCGCGGCCGCACGTTCGACGTCCCTCAATCGAGGATCCGGGCGATTCTGTATCCGTGGAGTAGGCTCACGGCGTGGCCACGCAGGCGCGTCCGCGGCTGATCGTCCCGGGGCTGATCCCGCGCGACCCGTCGCGCGAGACGTATCGCGTCTCGCCCGGCGCGACGACGATCCTCGCGCTGGCGCCGGGCGACCGGCTGACGGTGCGCGACCTCCACGGCGGCCAGAAGGCGCTGCTCGTGTCGGAGGAGCTGGGCCTCGCCGCCGACCTGTTCGGGGCCGAGTCGCCGCCGGGCGCCGAGGAGAGCTTCGACGCGGCGCACCCCGCGCGTGTGGCGGTGACGGCGCCGCCGGGCGTCCCGGTGGTGGAGGGCGGAGTCCCCGCGTCGGACCTCCAGCTCGAGGTGCGGCGCGCCACCCCGCTCGACGAGCTCGAGCCGGCGCTACCCGACCCCCTCGCGGAGCCGCGACTGGACTTCCAGGTCGACCGCGGGTCGGCCCTCGCCTACGAGGTCAAGGCAGGCGAGTACATCCAGGTCATCGACGTGCGCGGCCGCCAGTGCTCCGACTTCCTCGCGTTCCATTCGGCGAAGCTCGACGCAGGCCGCGAGCGCGGGCTCGACGCGACGACGACGCGCTCGCTCATGGGCAACGCGTACCCGAACCCCGGCCTCTACGGCAAGTTCTACGACCAGGACCAGGAGCCGCTCGTCGAGGTCGTGCGCGACACGGTCGGCCGTCACGACACCTTCGCACTGGCCTGCTACGCCAAGTACTACGAGGACATGGGCTACTTCGGCCACGTCAACTGCACGGACAACTTCAACGCGCAGCTGACGCCGTTCACCATCGAGCCTCGCAAGGGCTGGCCGGCGCTGAACTTCTTCTACAACACGGCCTTCGACGACACCGCGCTCATCATGGACGAGCCCTGGTCGCGCCCGGGCGACTACGTGCTCCTGCGCGCGATGACCGACCTCGTGTGCCTGTCGAGCGCGTGTCCCGACGACATCGACCCCGCCAACGCGTGGAACCCGACGGAGGTGCACGTGCGCGTC
>DASXAQ010000084.1:0-14842 GCA_036406615.1 Actinomycetota bacterium
GTCACCGTGGGCGTGGTTCCGCCTCCGGCGGCCGCCGGGGCGGCCAGGCCGAACGCGAGCATGGCCGCGGCGACCGAGGTCGTGACGATACGTTTCAGGTTGCTGCTCCCCGCGGGCCTGTCCTGATGGTCAGCCTTCGGCGGGCCCGCCGCGTCCCCGCGCTGGCCCCTACCGGAGGTTTCGACCGCCGAGCTCCCGGCCCTTAGGGCGTCGCCTCCCAGATGAACGTGCGCGTGTCCACGTCGCTCTTCGTCTGGCTCGCCACGTTGTATTGGTTCGCCAGCCAGATGTGGCCGCTCGCGCTCGCAACGGGATCGGGGCTGGCCCCCGAGTAGTCGCCCCACCGACACACCGCGGCGAACCCGGGCGCCGGCGGCACGCAACTGAAGTCGCGATTCAGCCCAAGGGCGCCCTTCACGAACACGAAGGCCGACTGTCCGGCGCCGCCAAGCTTCGACACCATCCGGATGGCGGGGTACGTCGAGGTGCTGGACGTGCTGACGCCGACGACCATGTCGCCGCCGTTGACCGACGTCCCGCCCGGCACGAACGAGCGGTCGGGCGCGATCGCCCCGTTGAACACGTACCACTTGGAGGAGGACGCGTTGCCCTCCTGGATCTCGGTCCCGGCGTTCGGGTCGATCTCGTACCAGCGCACCTTGGACCCTGCGCCGCCGAAGATCGCGTGCTGGGTCCAGATGGCCCCCGCCGCGTCCACGGTGGCGTTGTTCGGGTCGACGCCGGACGTGGCCTGGGTGAGCCGGCCATCCAGCGTGTCAATGAGCACGCCCACGCCCTTCTGCGGCGCGTTCGGAGGCACGTCGAACCGCGTCACGTTCACCAGTGTCGCGGCCGACAGCGTCGGCGTGCCGCCGCTGTTGCCGACGGTGAACACCGCGACGTGCGTCCCACACGTCTTGTCGGTGCCGCTTGCGCAGACGCCCACGCCGTCGAAGTCGGCGGCCACCACGTAGCCCGTGTCGCTCGGGTCGGTCTGCACGACGGGAACCGGCGTCCGGTCGATCAACGTGCCGGACCCCGGGACGGTGATGTTGGAGAACTTCGTGCCGGGCAGCGGGGACGTGCACGTGCCGGGATCCGTCGGCTTCGCGAACGCCAGCACGTCCGAGCCCAGGTAGTCGCTCCCGGTGTCGTCGTAGATGTTGGCGCCGACGACGAAGAATGACTGCGTATCCCCGAGCTTCGGGTAGTCCGCGATCTCCGAGCCGTAGCCCGCGTAGATGAACTTGCACCAGTTCGACGTGCCGAGGCCGGTCGGGTTCGACGTCTTGCTCCACCCGATGTACAGGTTGTTTGCGGCCTGCCCGCAGGGGAAGAAGTTACCGACGCCGAGCGCCACGTAGTAGAAGATGCCGGTGTTCGCGTCGTACTTCATCTGCGGGTCGGTGACGCAGTCACCCCCGGCGCCGAGCAGTGTGTTCAGCGAGCCGCTGGTGATCACCGAGCCCGTGCGCGAGTAGATGCCGGCCTTGACGTTCACCGTCTCGATGTAGCTGCTCGGCCCGACCGCGCCGGTCGTGTCCGGCGGGACGACGTCGGTGCTGTACACGCCGTTCCAGCTTCGCTTCACCACCGGCAGGTGCGCTGCCCCGGACGTGGCGGCGCTCGCGGCCGCCTGCATCCGGCGCGCGACCGCCTGCTTCGCGCCCGCCAGCTGCACGGGGTGCGCGTACAGCGGCTGCTGTGCGGCGAAGCGATCGAACCGGGCCTGCGCGGCGGCGCTCGGACCCTGCGACGCGGTTCCGGAAGCGGGCACGGCCTGGATGCTCGAGGCCTGCCGGTAGGCCCCGGCGCCGCTGCTCGCCGATGCAATCTGGCCCGGCGCGATCGCCGCGCCGATCACCGCCGCTGCGACGAGGACTCCCCAACGTTTCATGTCGCCCCTCCCCTTTCTGGGCCTTCGCGGCGGGCACAGCGAACGCCCGGCCGCACCCTACACGACGTGCGTGGCCACTCGTGCGAGACGTGTCCGCGGGTCAGCTCGCGGAGTGCTCGTGCACCACGCGGATCGAGCTTCGGCGGCAGCGGGCCGCCAGCTCCGCGGCCGGCACCGCCGGACCGAACTGGAACCCCTGACCCAGGACGCAGCCGCGCTCGACCAGGAACTCCCACTGGTCGCTGGTCTGGATCCCCTCGGCAAGCGGCACGACGTCCAGGCTCTTGGCCAGGTGGATGATCGCGGTCATGAGCCGCGCCGCGCCCTCGTCGTGGGGGATGTCGGCCATGAACGACAGGTCGATCTTCAGCAGGTCGACCGCCAGGTGCTTGAGCCGCGACAGCGACGAGTAGCCGGTGCCGAAGTCGTCGATCGCCAGCCGGAGCCCCCGGTCGCGCAATGACTGCAGGGCCACCTGGGTGCGGGCGGGATCGGTCATGGCCGCCGACTCCGTGATCTCGACCACGATCTGGCCCGGATCGGCGCCCTCGGCGCGCACGGCCGACATGATGCGTTCGGCCACGCCCGCCTTCCAGAGCTGGCGGGGAGAAAGGTTGAACGTGACCGCCAGGTCCAGCCCGTCGTCGCCCCACTCGCGGGCTTGGCGGCACAGCGCGTGCAACACCCAGTCCCCGATTGCTTCGATCAGGCCGAGCTCCTCCGCCAGCGCGATGAACCGCGAGGGCGGCGTCGGCTCGCGCCCGGGCTCGTCCCAACGAAGCAGCGCCTCGGCCGCGACGACGGTGTTCGTGTCGAGCTCGACGATCGGTTGGAACTGCAGGCTCCACTGCTCCTGCTCCACCGCGCGGCGCAGGCGCGTGCTGAGCGACAGCTTGCCGACGGGGTCGGCGCTGCCACCGGCGTACATGGCGTGACCTCCGGGTCCGGCCTGCTTGCTGCGGTGCATGGCCGCGCTGGCGTTGGCGAGCAGCGTCCGCGCGTCCGCCGCATCCAGCGGGAACAGGCTGACGCCGATGCTGGCCGACATGTACAGCTCGGTGCCGGCCAATCGGAAGGGCGCCCGAAACGCCGCGTGGATGCGCTCGACCACCGACTCCGCCGTCCGGGCGGCAGCGCGCGACGAGTCGCCGGGTCCCGGGAACAGGTCCGCGAGCAGGATCAGGAACTCGTCGCCGCCCTGCCGCGTGACGAGGTCGGTTTCTCGCGCGGCCTCCTGCAGCCGTTCGCCCGCCTGTCGAAGCAACTCGTCGCCGGCCTCGTTGCCCAGCCCGTCGTTCACCAGGCGCAGGTTGTCGAGGTCCACGCACAGCACCGCCACGGCCCGCGCGTGCCGGCGACTGCGCGCGAGCGCCTTCTCGAGGTGTTCCTCGAGCATCGCGCGGTTGCCGAGCCCCGTCAGGCGGTCGTGGTACGCGAGGTACGCGATCTGGTCTTCGTGCTGCTTTCGCTCGCTGATGTCGCGCACGAACGCGATGAACCCGGGGTGGCCCTGCTCGGTGATCGACCATACGGAGATCTCGACGGGGAACTCGCGACCGTTGCGATGCATCGCGCGCATCTCGACCGGCCGGCGAAGCAGCGTCCCCTCGCCGGTCTCGCGGTACCGGCGCAGGCCCTCGGCGTGGGCCTGGCGCATCCGGGCCGGGATGATCGTGTCGGCCAGCGGCATCCCCAGGACCTCGTCGCGCCTCCACCCGAACGCCTCCTCCGCCCGGCGGTTCCAGTCGGTGATCCGGCCGTGGAGGTCGATGCCGATGAACGCATCGCCGGCGGTCTCGAGGATCGTTCGATTTCGACGCTCGCTGTCCTCCAGGGCGCGCCGGGTCCGGCCCCGCTCGGCGAGCGACCCGGACACCAGCACCACCAGCAGGCCGACGGTGAGCCGCAGGGCCACGCCGGGGGCACTGAGCGGTACCACGTGGTACATGCGCACGTCGGAGACCACGTAGATGGCCGAGGCGACGGTCCAGGCCGTGATCCCGACCAGCATCCCGGCGATGGCGGACACCTCGGCGCCCGCCAATGGGATCAGCACGGACAGGTAGTGCCGCGGGTCGAACGAGAACGTCCACATCAGGGCGACGGCGATGGCCAGGTCGGCCACCGCGATGGTCGCATCGACCCTCGGCACCTCCCGCGAGCGGCCCGCCAGCTGCACCATGGACAACGCGACCAGCAGTGCCACGCACAGGGCGCCCATGACGTCGGCCCCGGCCGGCTCCGGATGCCGGGGCAGTGCCTGATAGGTGAGGACGTAGCCGCCGACCATCCCGGCGACGCCGAGCCGGACCAGGGCGATGGGCTCCCGAACATGCCTGAGCGGCGATCCTGGGGAATGGGACGGCGTTTCCGGCATGAGGGCGTTCACGATACGCGCGGGGACGCCAGGCTCAATCCCCGTCGCGGCCCAAAGTGAAATCCCCCATCGCGGGGATGGAAGTCGCCATGAGCCGACCCGTCGGCATCGGCCGGTCGGGCCTCCCGGTCAGCCCTTGCCACCCTGGGATTCCCGGAACCGCCGGGGCTGCCAGGTGGCCACGATCTTGCCGACGGCGGTGATCAGGAACAGCTGGCCGAGCAGCATCTCGGTGACGGCCAGGCTCTGGCCGGGGTTCTTCGCCGGCACCAGGTTCCCGTACCCCGTCGTCGTCAGCGTGGTGAAGCTGAAGAACAGGTCCTGCGAGAACGTGCCCTCGCCCTGGACGCCGAAAAACTGCCCCTGCTGGAGCACCGCGAGCGTCTGGTACGCGAAGGCGAAGCACATCCCGAACAGCAGGTAGGCGGCCAGCGCGCCGAGCAACGTCTCCTCGTCGACGACATGGCGTAGCACGAGGTGGCGAACGATCGACAGCGGTGCGATCAGGTACAGCACTCCGGCCGTCAGGAACAGAATGCCGTTGTCGGTCGTCGCATGCGCGTCGAACACGTTCACGATCGCGATGGCGGCCGCCCACACCAGCAGCACGCTGGCCGCGATGCGGATGGACCGATGAGCTCGCGAGGTTCGAAGCGTGAACCACACCGTGGCGATCTGCACCGCCAGGACCAACGAGGGCGCCCAGGACGAGTGCGCCTCCACGGCGAGGCCGTAGCTCACGATGATCAGCACCAGGACCAGGCCGTAGCTGCTGGCAGACCAGAACGCCCGCGTCAGACGCGTCACGCTTCGGCGTTCGCGCGCCTGTCGTTCGAGCTCTTCGGGGAATTCGGACATAAGGGGGAAGGGCCGACGGTCCGGCACTCGGGAGTGTGACCGGGACGAGGGGGCCGTTCAAGCACCCGGTGACCACGGCGTTTGCCGAAAACGGCGGTTCGATCTTCACTGGTGGGGCACGTACCGATCCCCTGAGGGAGGCATGGGCGCGGACGTCGTTCTTCCCCGCGAGCGCGACGCGGACGGATCGCTGCATCCGATCGCTGCTCGACGCTGCACCAACTGCTCGTGCACGGTGCGCTTCGCGCTGGACGATCCCTCGCTCGTGTGGGAGATGGGATCGGATCGTAGCCCCGGATGCCAGGACGAATGGTGCCCCTGCCACCTCGCGCCGCTGTTCGGCGAGCGCGCTCGTCCCGCGCCGCGATCGCTCCCCCGCGCGGCCGACCCCGGCGGCCTCGCGCCCACCGGCTGAGGCCATCTGCCGACGCTCCTCCTCTCGTTCGCTCCTTTTCGTTCGCTCCGCGCACGCTTGGATCTCACGCGTACCACGCCCCGGTTGGGGGTAAAGGTCAAGCGCCCCGAACGAGAGAGGAGGCCGACCATGCAGCATCCGCAGCAGTCCTCGCCTCCCACGGACTCCCAGGGGACGTCGCGCCGATGGACACCCTGGGTGATCGGAGGGATCGTTCTGGCCGTCATCGTCGCCGTGATCGTGTATCTCGCGGCGTACTCGGGCGGTTCCGGTGGCTCCGGCGGCGGCGGATACTTCGTGCTGGCGTTTCCGATGAGCGCCGCGTCGTGGACCTGGTCGCGGATCCGCCGGCGTGCGGACCGCAACGGGATCCGGTAGCGCCAAGCGCGCTCAGCGAACCGAGCGCTCCGTGGCCATCCCGCTGAGGGGTTCCTGTCCCTGATCCGGCGTGTGCGACGACGCCTCGCGCACTGACTCGAGCTGCGCGGCGAACGCCAGCCCGAGGTGGATCGCCAGCGAGGACAGGAACCCCCACAGCATCAGCGCGATCACGCCGAGCAGGGGGCCGTAGAGCCGGTTCGCTTCGCCGTCCAGTGCCAAGTACACGCCGAGGCCGGCGGTGAACACGACCCACAGGATCACGGCCAGGACACTTCCGGCGGTGAGCCACGACGGCCGGGGCTGGCGACGGTCGGGGGCGAAGCGGAACAGCAGCGTCATCGCAACGGCGATCAGCAGAATCCCGACGGGCCATCGCGCGATGTCCCAGGCCAGCGACCCGGGCCGCCCCCAGCCGGTGGCCTGGGTCAGCGCGTCGCCCATCGCGCCGCCGCCGGCGAGCAGGATCAGCCCCGCCAGCAGTGGGATCCCCGCTCCCAGGTAGAGGACGAAGGCGCGCGTGTACCGGCGAACCAGCGGACGGTCGCGTTCGATCCCGTACATCCGGTTGGCGCTGCGCTCGACCTGCGCCATCGCCGTCGTCCCCGCGTACACGGCCGACATCGTCCCGAAGACGAACGCGATCCACCCGGACGAGGCGGCCTCTGCGTGACGGATGGACTCGGTGAGGATCTGCCCCTCCCGCCCCGGCGCGATCCCGGACAGGCTTCCGACCAGGACGCCCTGCATCGTCGGCGAGTGCACCACCTGGGAGAGCCCGACGATCGCGATCAGCCCCGGGAACACGGCCAGCACGGAGGTATACGCGAGCGCGCGGGTGTGGCTGAACCCGTCGGCCTTCACGAACCGAATCATGGATGCGCGCAACAGCCGCCAACGTCCGTGATGCGAGAGCGTCTCGCGGGCGTCGTCCCCGCTCAGTGACCGCGTTTCCGCGACGAACGTGGCGGTGCTCACCCGAATGTCTCCCCTGGTCGGCTCGCCGGAAACGGCGCGAAGGGAAGGCCGGCCGGGGGGTTTGGCCGGCCTTCCCCTATGGAAGCTCCGCGGCAACCATCCGGCCGGCGGCGATCCCCATCGGCGCCGGGTGGAGAGGGTTCCCGTGACTCGGAATCGGGCTTCCGCGCTCGGGTCGCAGTTACCCCCCGCCGCCGATTCCATGCACGGCCGGACAGAATTCGCGTGAATCCGCCGAGGCGTGGGAATAGACATGCCCAGCGGCGGCTCGTCCCGCGCGTCACCGAGCCTCGAGGCCGCCGAGGGAGGGACATCGCCATGGGATCGCTCTCACCGACGAAGCTGGCCGACCAGATATCCGAGTTCGAGCCGCTGGACCAGGTCGCCAAGCCCTTGCAGCGGTTCATCCGAACGGTCCTGCCGGGTGGGTCGGCCCAACGCGACCTGGTCAGCGGGCGGCAGCTTGGGCATCCGTTGCACCCGGCCCTCACCGACGTCGTGATCGGATCGTGGGGCGCCGCGTTGCTCCTCGACCTGTTCGGCGGGTCCAAGCGGCGAGCCGCGGACCCGCTCATCGGCATCGGCGTGCTGGCCGCGGCTCCGACGGCCGTCGCCGGGCTCGCCGACTGGAGCGAGCTGCAGGGGCGCGACCGAAGGTTCGGCATGGCGCACGCCCTGGGCAACACCTCGGCGCTGCTGCTGTTCGCCTCCTCATGGTTCCTTCGCGCTCGAGGACGCCGGGCGAGCGGTGTGGCTCTGTCCCTGGCGGGAACCGCGGTCATGTCGGGATCGGCGTGGATGGGCGGGCACCTGTCGTTCTCGCGAGGCATCGGGGTCAACCAGAACGCGTTCCAGACGATCCCGGGGACGTGGCAGACCCTGCTGAAGGAAGAGGAACTCGAGGAGGGAAAGCTGCTGCCGGCGCGCGTCGGAGACGTGGACGTGCTGGTCGTTCGACACGGAGCCGACGTCCACGCGATGCTGGACCGCTGCAACCATCTCGGGTGCCAGCTGAGCGACGGGGAGCTGCGCGACGACGGCATCGTCTGCCCGTGCCACGGGAGCACGTTCGCGCTGGATGGCACCGTCGTTCGAGGGCCCGCGACGGCCGACCAGCCCACGCTCGAGGTTCGGGTCGAGGACGGCAAGGTGCAGGCCAGGCGGGTTCGCCGGCGCTGACCTTACGTACAGTCGCCCGAGCGGTCTCCCTCAGTCGCCCGCGCGCCGCCGGGCCCGTCGCTCGAGGATCGCGTCCGCGGATTCGAAGTTCAGGATGCGCTCCCTCGGGATGCCGGCCAGGATGGCCGAGGCCATCGCGAACTCCACCGAGGGGAGCTCCCGTGGATGGTGGGCGTCGCTGCCGATCGAGAAGCGGACGTCGAATCCCGCCGCGATCTCCAGCAGCGGGACCGGCAGGTCCTGGCGATACGGTGTGCCGTCGATCTCCAGCACCACGCCGCGCTCGGCGGCAAGGGCGAACACCCGCGGCCAGTCGGCGGCGAGCCCCCGCCGCCGGTTCCACATCCGCGTCGTGGGGTGCGCCAGCACGTCGACATCCGGATTCCGCAGGGCCGCGAGGTAGCGCTCGGTCTGGTCTTCGGACACGCGCAGCTTCGAATGGAACGCGCCGAGCACCAGATCCAGCCGGCCCAGCGCCTCCGGGTCCATGTCTCCCCGGCCGTCCTCGGTCAGGTCCATCTCGATGCCGCGCAGGATCCGGCGCCCCGGCTCGGCCGCGTCGGCGTTGAGCCGTTCGATCCAGCGGCCCTGTGCCAGCAACCGTTCCTCGTCCATCCCGTTCGTGATGGTCAGTGTGCGCGAGTGGTCGGTGATCGCGATGAACTCGTGGCCGTACGCCCATGCGGCGGACGCCATCTCGTCCAGCGGCACGGCGCCGTCGGTCTCCGTCGTGTGCATCTGAAGGTCCGCGCGAAGCGTTGCCGCCCAGTCGGAATGGGCATCCAACGCGCGACGGACCTGAGCCAGCGAAAGGTACCCGATCCGCTCCGCGGCCACACTGGGCGCATCGTCCGGTGGATCGGCGAGCCAGCTCGCCAGGCGGTCCGCGATCCAGGGCCCGACGCCCGCGAGCTCGGTCAGCGATCGCGCGCTCGGATCGGCGTCCACGATCTCTGCGGCCTCGCGAGGCCAGAACATCGCACGCCGCGATGCCCGAAGCAGCGCCCGCGCCCGGTGCCCCTCCTCGTGTTGCGCGGCGGCCGCGAGCAGCTCGGCCAGATCGGAGTTCGTCGGTCGCATGGGTCGTCGTGACACCGCGCGCCGATCGTACCGGCGGCCGCCGTCGTTTTCGATTGGGTTGCCCCGGCGATGGGTACACCCACGCGACACGGGCCGACCGAACGGGACGCGACCACCGTCTTCGGGAGAGCGGCCCCAAGGGAGCAGCTCGACCACAGGGAGGGAATCATGGCGAAGGGCAGTGCGGCGGCCGACACCGTCAAGGGCAAGGCGAACCAGGCGAAGGGACGCGCGCAGCGAGCGGCCGGCAAGGCCACCGGCAACAACAAGATGCGCGCCAAGGGCGCGGCCACGCAGGCCAAGGGCAAGGTTCAGGAGGCGAAGGGCAAGGTCAAGCGCAGCGCCTCGTAGGCCGAGGCGCTGCGCCAGGTTCGGCGCGGACGAGCCGTTGGATCCCCCGCGGCGCGGCTAGCCCGCGGCATCCCCGGGTGCCATGTCGAAGGGATCCTCCGCCTCGGACAGCCCCGCGCCCTGGGCGAGCGCCGAGCGGCCCGACTCCGCGGACTCCCATTCGATCTCGCGGATCCTGTGCCACGGGTACAGCCTGGAGCCCTGGTCCGTCCGGTGGGCCAGCCCGGCGACGTGCAACACGATCGTGCCGCCGGTGCTGGCCTCGGAGATGCTGGTGCCCTCTTCGAAGGTGACCTTCCAGCCGGAATCGATCATCGCGCGACCTCCTCGCTTCGTCGGTGCGCGTGGAGCTTCCCCCGTGAGTGCGGGCGTGAAACAACGCGAACGCGAGCGCGGTCGCGGGGGACTCAGGCGAGATCGGCGGCGTCGTCGCCCGGGCGAGGGAAGCGCGGCTCCTCGATCCAGTCGCCGGTCATTCCCGGAGCGCCGTCCGGCAGCGAGAGCTGCAACAGCCGGCGTACCTCGCCGCGGCAGTGCCGAAGGATCAGGCCGCCCCGCCCGTTGAGCGCACGGCCCGCACGCAGGAGCAGGGCGATGCCGGTGCTGTCACAGAACGTCAGCCGCTCGAGATCGAGCGTGACGTAGCCGCCCGCGCCAACCAGGCCCTGCAGCACGTCGGCGACCACCGGCACGGAGGCGAGGTCCAGCTCTCCGGCCAGGCGGATCGTCGGCGCGTGTTCGACGACCTCGAACAACCTCCACCCCCCCAGCGTCGGTCGGCCACATGCTGCGATTCCGGAGCGAACCCGTCAATCCCCCAGGCCCGGGCCGGGAATTCATCGGCCCATGGGACATGCGACGGGGAATGTCCTCGTCGATGGGAGGAAACGGGGGGGCCGTCAACGGCCGGGACCCCGGCGGGGCTGCCCGCCTTCCTGTACCCCGCGCGGGACCCGGCGAGCGCGACGGTATCGGGTGAGATGTCCGGGGCGCATGGGCCCATGGATTCATCTGGGGTTCAATCTCGCACGGCGGCGGTTTGCATCGCCAAGGACCCCGGGCCAGACTCGTCGGAGCGTCAGAGGGACGCGCCGTCGAGGGGAGGATGGCCATGGCCATGGCGACGCCGCCGATGCCGTACCCGGTTCAATTGTCGGTCGACTACCCGGATCGTTCGCTCAACCGATTGACCTCGCTGTTTCGGATCTTCGTCGCCATCCCGATCATGATCGTGCTGGGAGCGGTCTCGGGAAGCACGCTGGTGTCGATCCCGAGCCACGCGGCCGGCGCCGGCGCGGGCGAGACGACGTTCGTCATCGCCGGGGCCGGGGGCGTGCTGTTCCTGGGGCCGCTGCTGATGATCCTGTTCCGCCGCAAGTATCCCCGCTGGTGGTTCGACTGGAACCTCGAGCTGCAGCGATTCACGAACCGCGTCCTCATCTATGTGCTGCTGATGGACGATCGGTACCCGGCCACCGACCAGGCGCAGTCGGTGCATCTGGACTACGCGTACCCGGATGCGAGCCGCGACCTGAACCGCTGGCTGCCCCTGGTGAAGTGGCTCCTGGCGATCCCGCAGTTCATCGTGCTGACGTTCCTGTGGATCGCCGTGTTCTTCGTGACCATCTTCGTGTGGTTCGCCATCCTGTTCACCGGCCGCTATCCGAAATCGCTGTTCCGCTTCGTCGAAGGCACGATCCGATGGGGTCAGCGCGTGGTCGCGTACTCGCTGCTGCTGGTGACGGACCGGTACCCGCCGTTCCGCCTCGAGCCGTAGCGGAACCGTGCGTCAGAACAGCTCCAGGTACTCCTGCCGCTCCCAGTCCGTCACCCAGTCGTCGAAGCGGGCAAGCTCGTACCGGCGCATGGCGACGTAGGCCGTGACGAACTCCTCGCCGAAGAACGCTTTGGACGCCGGCTCGGCCTCCAGAGCGTCCAGGGCCTCGTAGATGGAGGTCGGCAGCTTCTCGAAGTCGGGGTCGTCCTCGGCCGGAAGGCCGGACTTGGAGGGTGAACCGGGATCGAGGCGCTCCTCGATCCCCTTCAGTCCCGCCGACAGGAGCGCGGCCCCGACCAGATAGGGATTCGAGAGGCCGCTGGGAGCGCGGTACTCGACGTGGCGCGACTCGGCCGAGCCGCCCTTCACGCGCACCAGCGCCGAGCGATCCTCCACCCCCCACGAGATGTTCGTGGGACTGAACGTGTGCCGGCGCCGGCGGCGGTGACAATTCACCGTCGGCGCGATCAGGGCGTCGATGGCCTTCGCGTACCGAACGAGCCCCCCGATGAAATGGCGCCCCGTCTCGGACAGGCCCGCCGGATCGGCGTCCCCGGCCAGGACGTTGTCGCCGCCGTCGAGTCGAAGAAGTGAAATGTGGGTGTGACATCCGTTGCCGGCCGAGTCGGCGAACGGTTTGGACATGAACGTGGCCAGATAACCGTCCTGCTTGGCGATCTCCTTTACGCCGTTGCGGAACGTGAACGCGTTGTCGGGGCCCCGAAGCCCGCGGCCGGGAGCGAAGTTGATCTCCCACTGGGACCCGGCGTACTCGGAGTTGGAGGTGATGATGTCCACGCCGATCCCCGGCATCTCCTCCAGGATCCGGCGTATGGTCGGGGTCCAATCGTTTCGGACCGTGTTGAAGATGTGGTAGCCGGTGAACAGGGGATCGTGCGTGGCGTCGTCGAGCAGGTAGAACTCGTACTCGAAGCCCATCACCGGCTCGAACCCCATTCCCCGGCACCGCTCGAGGGCCCGGCGGAACACGTGCCGAGGCGTCGCCTCCAACGGGGCGCCGTCGTACCACGTGGCGTCACAGATCAACCGTGCGGTCCGGTCGGCCCATGGAACGACCGCCGCCGTCGAGGGGTCGGGGCGCAGCAGTTGGTCCGCGTACGCCCTCTCCTCGTTGTACAGGGTTCCCGGCACCACGTCCGACCTCGAGTCAAGGACCGCGGTTCCCCCGTACATGTTCAAGCCCGCGGCGGCGTAGTCGGCTGCGTGCTCGATGGGGATGGTCTTGGACCGCGACGTGCCGTGCAGATCCGGCAACTCGAAGCGCACCCACTTGATGCCGGATTCTCTCCAATCGTCCAGCGATTGTTCCAGCTCGCCCACGGTCGCATCGTACCGTCGCGGCCGGCGGGAAGACCACTGCGTGCGACCGGGTAGGATTGGCCCTCTACGTACCGATCCTTTCGAGGAGGTCGCGTGGCCGAGGCGCTGATCGACGGCAACCACACGCGGGTGCTGCCTCTGGAGTTCGTGCACGGATACCGCGTGGTGGTTCGAGGGCAGGGCGTCTGGGTCGAGGACTCCGCCGGACGACGGTACCTCGACGCGATGAGCGGTGGTTCGATGGCCGCCACGCTCGGCCACGGCCGCCGCGATGTCCCCGAGGCAGCGCGGGCGCAGGCCGAACGCCTCTCCTACGTTCACAACGAGCGACTCACCAACTCCGCCCAGGAGGAGCTCGCGCGAGCGCTGGTGGGCGTGGCCCCGCCCGGATTCAGCCGGGTTCACTTCGTGACGAGCGGCGCCGACGCCAACGAGATGGCCGTCCAGATGGCCCGGAGCTATCACGTCGAACGCGGCGAGCCCGGCCGGTGGCGGGTGATCTCCCCGGCGCAGGCGTACCACGGGCCGACGATGGGAACGCTGGCGCTGACGGGACGGCCGGGCCTGCAGGGATCGTTCGGCCCGTACGCACGCCAGCACCAGCACATACCCCCCAGCACCGACCGGTTCGATCCCACGGGCGAAGCGGCGCTCGCGGCCCTCGACGAGGCGCTCGAGGACGGAGGGCCGCAGAGCGTGTCCGCGTACTTCTGCGAGGCCATCAGCGCGGCGGCCCTTCCCGCCTACACGCCGCCGCAGCGCTTTTGGGAAGGGCTCGCCGAGCGGCGGGACCGCCACGGCTTCCTGGTGTGCTTCGACGAGGTCGTGACCGGGCTGGGCCGAACCGGCCGATGGTTCGCCGGCGCCGGCACGGCGTGCACGCCCGACATCATCGCCACCGCGAAGGGGCTGGGGGCCGGCTACGCGCCCATCGGCGCCGTGCTGTGCCAGGAGCGCGTGTACCGGGCGTTCGCCGATGGATCGAAGCGATTCACGCTGGGACACACCTGGGACGGGGCACCGCTGTCCTGCGCGGTGGGGTTGGCGGTGCTGCACGCGCTGAAGGCTGAGCACCTGATCGAGCGCGTCGCCGAGCGCGGCCCGCGACTGCGCGACGAGCTGGAGGCCGCCCTGAAGGGCAACCCGCTGGTCCGGGAGGTCCGAGGCCACGGGTTCCTCCTCGGCGTGGAGTACGCGGACCCCCGGGACGGCCGGAGCTTCCTGCCTCCGGAGCTCCGCGTGGCGGGACGGATCGACGCGGCGGCGTTCGAGGCGGGGCTCATCGTGCTGTCGACGCAGCCCACCCGGGACGGGTTTGCGGGCGACCAGACGCTGTTCGCTCCGCCGTTCGTCACCACCGACGACGAGCTGGCCGAGATGGTGGATCGGTTCGCCGCGGCGGTCGGCAGCGTCGCCGACGACGTCGCCGCCGAACTCGCGCAACGCTCGAGGGAACCCGCGCCCGCGCCGGCGGGGAGCGGAGCGTGAACGCGGCGAACGATCCGCTGCGTGCGTTGATCGTGGAGCACGAGCGGGCCACCCCCGCCGGCCTCGTCACCCGGTGGTTGAACGAGCAGGGAGCGCGGGTCGACGAGCTGCGCATCGACGTCGACGAGCGCGAGGTGGACCCGAGCGCCTACGACCTCATCGTGTCGCTGGGCTCCGAGTTCGCCGCGTTCGACGACTCGGTGCCGTTCGTGGAGCGCGAGTGCGCGTTGTTCGGCCGGGCCCTGGAGGCGGACGTGTCGATCCTGGGTCTGTGCTTCGGCGGCCAGCTCCTGGCGCGCGTGCTCGGCGCCGAGGTGTATCGCTCGACGGAGTCCGAGATCGGGTGGCTGCCGGTGCGGAGCGCCGACCCGGACCTGGTCCCCGAGGGGCCGTGGTTCCAGTGGCACTTCGACACGTTCACGCCCCCGCCCGGCGCGACGATCGTGGCCGAGTCCGACGTCGGGCCCCAGGCCTTCGTGTCGGGCCGAAGCCTGGGTCTGCAGTTCCATCCCGAAGTGACGCCCCAGATCATGGACGACTGGGTTCGCGTGTACCGGCACGAGCTCGACGCCGAGGGGGTCGACCCGGACGGGCTGCTGGAGGAGACCGGCCGCCGGGCGCAGGAGAGCCGGCGAAATTCATGGACCCTGCTCGAGCGGTTCCGCGAGTCGGTTGCCCGGCTCGGAGAGGTGGCCGAGCGTGAGCGCTGAAGCCGGCACCGCC
>DASXAQ010000085.1:0-6307 GCA_036406615.1 Actinomycetota bacterium
GCCTGCTCGACCGCCGCGTCCAGGTCCGCGTCGCCGAAGATCACCAGCGGCGCCTTCCCACCGAGCTCCAGGCTGACGGGCGTCAGGTTCGCCGACGCCGCGGCCGCGACGAGCCTGCCGGTCTCGACCGAGCCGGTGAACGCCACGCGCGCCACGTCCGGGTGCGCGACCAGGGCGGCGCCGGCCTCCTCGCCGATGCCCTGCACCACGTTCAGCGCGCCGTCGGGCATCCCGGCGTCGCGCGTGATGTCGGCGAACAGCGACGCGGTCAGCGGGGCCCACTCGGGCGGTTTCAGGACCACGCTGTTGCCGGCCGCCAGCGCCGGCGCCATGCGCCACGTCGCGAGCATCAGCGGCGCGTTCCACGGCGTGATCACCGCCGTGACGCCGGCCGGATCCCACGAGACGTGGTTGGTATGCCCGCGCGTGTCGAAGTCGTCCTCGTGAAGCGCCAGCAGCTCGTCGGCAAAGAAGTGGAAGTTGTACCCGGCCCGCGGCATGACGCTTCGCTGCATCGATCGAAGCAGCGAGCCGTTGTCGGTGGTCTCGACGGCCGCGAGCTCCTCGGCGCGGCCCTCGATCCCCTCCCCAACCGCGTGCAGGATCTCGGCGCGCTGCTTCACCGGCAGCGACGACCAGGCGCGAAAGCCTTCGGACGCGGCCGCGACCGCCGTCTCGACGTCCCTCGACGTTCCCCGAGCGACCTCGGCGATCTGCCGTTCGTCGATCGGCGAGACGTCGGTGAACGTGTCCGTCCCGTCCACGCGCTCGCCGCCGATCCAATGGGCGGTGGAGACCGGTACGCCTTCGACGTTCACGCTCGCGGCCAATGTCTCAGCTTCGGTTCCTCGGAACTGCTTGCCCGCCAACCAGGAGGGCTACTCGGGCGTGCCCGCCTGGATCCACGACGAGAACGTGTCGATCTGTGACTGCGGCCACGCCTCGTCGCACGGCATGTCGCCGGCCTCGAGCCGCTCGAGGATGCCCTCGGCGTTCTCCTTGACGTCGTTGTAGCTCCACAGGTCGAATGCGAATTCCATCCGCTGCTGGTCCTTCTCACGAAACAGCGGCTTGATGTCCTTCGTGTACGTCACGTCCCCGTCTGCCATCCCATCCCCTTTCGAGTGACGACCCCCCCATCGGTGTCCCCGCCATCGTGGAGCAATCCGGCCCGAACGTCCACTTCGGCCGATCAGCCCGACGGGTCCGCCCCGCTCGGAGACCGCCCGAGGGCCAGCGCCGTCAGCAGCTGGATCCCCGCCAGCGCGATCGGCACCAGGACGAACCAGCGAAACGACGAGGGGTCGTCGAGCAGCGCCAGCCCGGCGAAGAGCGCGGCGAACGCGAACCACAGTCCCACGCGCGCGGTGACGTGCACCGCGTACAGGACCAGCTCGCGCGCCGACCCGGCGGCGAACCGGGACCGCAGCCACGTGACGAGCGAGCGCACGCCGAGCAGCGCCAGCGCGGCCGCGATCACGAGCGCAATGACGTCGGAGGCCGTCACGGACCGGGGTTCCGGATCACTCGCCGCCCTCAGTCATGCGCGGCGACAGCAGCTCGACGACCCGTTCGTCGCTGATCTGCGGGAAGGTTCGATACCACTGGCCCACCGCGTAGAACGGCTCGGGCGTGGCCACCGCGACCACCCGGTCCGCGTCGGCCGCCAGGCTCGCCAGCGTCTCCCCCGGAGCGACCGGCACGGCCAGCAACACGCGGCGCGCGCCGCGCGACCTCGCCCACCGAAGGGCCGCCCGGGCCGTGCCGCCCGTGGCCACCCCGTCGTCGACCACGACGGCGACCCGATCCGCGAGGTCCAAGGGTGGGCGCGCGCCGCGGTAGGCCACCGCGCGGCGACGGACCTCATCCTGTTCGGTTTGGATCTCGGCGCGCAGGTACTCCTCGCTCACGCCGAGCGCGCGGATCAGGCGTTCGTCCAGCACCTCGAGGCCGTCGGCCACCGCGCCGAGCCCGAGCTCCGAGTTCCCCGGCGCGCCGACCTTCTTCGGGATCACGACATCCAGCTGCGCCCCGAGCTCGTCGGCAACGGCGGCCGCCACCTCGACGCCGCCGCGCGGGATCCCGAGCACCACGACGTTCGCGTCGCGCAGCGCCGCGAGCTTCGCGGCGAGCTGCATCCCGGCGTCGCGGCGATCCTCGAACGGCAGCCGCGGCGCAGGGCGATCGCCAGCCGGCGACGACCCCGGCGACGCCTGCCAATCGATCTCGGCCTCTTCCGCTTCGCGTTCGGCCTCGCGTTCGCTCAGCTCGCGGCGCCGGTCGCCCTGGACGCGTTCGGGCGGCGGCATGGGCTTGCGGAGCCGGCGGTACGCGGCGAGCGGGTCGTCGCCGCGCCCCCTGCGATCGCCGGGAGGGGCCACGCTTCGAGGATATGCGACCTCAGCCGGAGGCGGCTAGGATGACGCATCTGTCACCGGGAGGGGGAGGGCGCGTGGTCAACGCATACATTCTCATCCAGACGGAGGTCGGCAAGGCCGCCCAGGTCGCCAAGGAAGTCTCGGGGATCAAGGGCGTCGCGTCGGCCGAGGATGTGACCGGGCCCTACGACGTGATCGTGCGCGCGGAGGCCCGCAACGTCGACGAACTGGGCAAGCTGGTCGTCGCCAAGATCCAGGCGGTCGAGGGCATCACGCGCACGCTGACCTGCCCCGTCGTGCACCTGTAGGGGCTCACACCCGGCAGGCGCTCAGACCTGGCGGCCGCGCTTGCCGCGCCGTTCGAACCGCTCCTCCGCCAGTTCGATCAACCGCTCGATCAGTTCCGGGTAGGACAGCCCGGACGCGTCCCACAGCTTGGGGTACATCGACACCGACGTGAATCCCGGGATCGTGTTGATCTCGTTCACCGTCAGGCGTCCCGGCTCCTCGACGAAGAAGTCGACCCGCGCCATACCCTCGGCGTCGATGGCGCGAAACGCGGCGACCGCCATGCGCTGGACCTCCTCCACGACCTCGGGCGGGAGCTTCGCGGGGATCTCCAGGCTCGTGGTCTCGTCCACATACTTGGCGCGGTAGTCGTACCACTCGGCGTCGGGCAGGATCTCGCCGGGCACCGAGGCCACGGGGTCGTCGTTGCCGAGCACCGCGCACTCGATCTCGCGCGCCCCCTCCAGCGATCGCTCGACGAGCGCCTTCGTCCCGTGCGACAGGGCCTCCTCCACGGCCGCGGCAAGCCCGGCGAGGTCCGTGACCTTCGTGATCCCGACCGAGGATCCGAGCGCCGCCGGCTTGACGAACACGGGAAAGCCGACGGCCGCGCACCGGGCCTCCACGGCCTCGCGGTCCTCCTCCCACTCGCGGTCGCGCACGACCTCGTGAACCACGACGGGCAGCCCCGCGGCGGCGAACAGCACCTTCTGCACGGCCTTGTCCATCCCCACCGCGGAGGCGAGGACGCCCGCGCCGACGTACGGCACGCCGGCGAGCTCCAGCATCCCCTGGATCGTGCCGTCCTCGCCGTAGGGGCCGTGCAGCACCGGGAAGACGACGTCGATCTCCTCGCGGGTGCCGTCGTCGGCAACCAGCGAGCGGTCGCCGGGCGTTCGCGACAGGGCGACGCCGATCCCCTCGTCGCCGCCGACCGCCGGCAACGCGCCCGCTTGCGCGCCCGGCAGTTCGGCGACGCGGTGCCACCGCCCGGCCTTGTCGATCCCGATCAGCAGGACCTGGTTGTCGCCGGCATCCAGCGCCGAAACGACCGAGCGGGCGGACGCGACCGAGACCTCGTGCTCGGCGGACCGCCCGCCGAACACCACCACGACGCGGCGCCGGCGCGCCGGGCTCATGACTTCTCCGGCGTCCGGCTCACGCCTTCTCCAGCGCCCGCGTGAAGTCCTGGACCAAGTCGTTGGCGTCCTCGGCGCCCGCCGACACGCGGATCAGCCCGTCGCCGATGCCGGCGGCCGCGCGGTCGGCCGGCGAGAACTGCCGGTGGCTGGTCGTGGCCGGATGGCACACCTCGGTTCGCAGCCCGCCGAACGATGACCCCACGCACGCGATCCGGAGCGCCGACGCCCACCGGGCCGCCGCGTCGTAGCCGCCGTCGAGTTCGAACGCGAGCATCGCGCCGAAGCGGCCGCCGTCGAACAGCGCCGCCGCCCGCTCGTGGTCGGGATGGTCCGGGAGCCCGCTGTAGCCGACGGACGTCACCTTCGGGTGCTCGCGGAGCGCATCCGCCAGCGCCATCGCGTTCGCGCACTGGCGCTCCAGGCGCAGCGCCATCGTGGGCAGGCCGCGCAGCACCAGCCACGCGTCGAACGCGCCGGCCGTCGTGCCCTGTTCGATCGCCAGGTGGCGGATCCGGTCCACCAGGTCGTGCGGGCCGGCGACCGAGCCGCCGATCAGGTCGGCGTGTCCGGCGATGTATTTCGACGTCGAGTGCACGACCAGCCCGACGCCCGGGATCTCCAGCGGCCGCAGCAGGAACGGCGACGCGACGCTGTTGTCCACGACCAGCAGGACGCCGCGCTCGGCGCACACCGCCGCGATACCGCGCACGTCGGCCACGCGAAACGTCGGGTTCGCCAGGGGTTCGATCACGACGGCGCGCGTGGTGTCACGGATGGCCGCGTCGATCGCGTCGGCCTCGGAGTCGGCGAACGTCGCATCGATGCCGTAGCCCGGAAAGATGGAGGTGAGCAGCGCGTACGTGCCGCCGTAGACGGTCCGGGCCGCGACCACGTGATCGCCCGAGCTGACCATCGCGGTCAGCGCCGTGTGGATGGCCGCCATGCCCGAGGCGAACGACCAGGCCGCCGGCGCGCCGTCCAGCGACGCCAACACCTTGTGCAGGGCGGCGTGGGTCGGCGTGCCGTAGCGGCCGTACACGAACCCGTCCCGGCGTTCGTTGATGACGTCGGCGTAGTGGTCCAGCCCGTCGTAGACGAAGTGCGCGGACAGCCAGATGGGCGGCGCGACGGGCTGCTCGGCGATCTCGACGGGCACGTCGCCCTCGTGGATCGCGCGCGTGGAAAACCCGCGGTCGTCGTCGCCGGCGCCGGTCCCGCTCACGCGCCCAAGCCTACCCCACGGTCTCCGCAACCCCTCCGACGCGACGCCCGCACGACCGGCGCACGGCCCCGTGCCTGTCACGCACGCGGCCGCTACCCTGTGTGTTCGTGGAACCTCCCGACACGATGCGGGCCCTGCGGAAGACCAGCGCGGGGCCCGGCGCGGAACTGAGCGAGATTCCCGTCCCGAGCCCGGGGCCGGGTGAGGTGCTGGTCCAGGTCGAGGCGGCCTCCATCTGCGGGACCGACCTGCACATCTACCGGTGGGACCCGTGGGCGGCGCACCGGATCACCACGTTCCCCCTGACGTTCGGGCACGAGGTGTCCGGCCGGGTGGTGGCCCTCGGCCCCGAAACCCACCGGCCCGCGGTCGGGACCTTCGTCGCGGCGGAGACGCACCTGTTCTGCGGCCACTGCGGGATGTGCCGCACCGGCAAGATGCACATCTGCGAGAACCTCCGGATCCTCGGCGTGGACGTCGACGGCGCGTTCGCCGACTACCTGGTGATGCCGGCCGTCAACGCGTGGAGCGTCGACCCGCGGATCGCGCCCGACGTCGCGTCGATCCAGGAGCCGTTTGGCAACGCGGTGCACACGGTCTTCACGCCGGGGACGGACCCCGAACTCGCGACGTCGTCCGTGGCCGTGTTGGGGTGCGGCCCCATCGGGCTGTTCGCCGTCGGCATCGTGCGGGCCGCCGGCGCGCGCACGGTCATCGCCGTGGAGCCGAACGAGGTTCGGCTTCGGCTCGCCAAGCAGATGGGCGCCGACGTGTTGATCGATCCCGGCGCCGAGGACGCGATCGAGGCCGTCCGCGCGGCCACCGGCGGCCACGGCGCCGACGTCGTCCTGGAGATGTCGGGCGTGCCCGCCGTCATCGAGCAGGGCACGCGGATGCTCCGAAGCGGCGGCCGGATGTCGCTGCTCGGGCTGCCGACGGGTCCGGTGTCGCTCGACGTCGCCGACCAGGTCATCTTCAAGGAGGCCCGGATCTTCGGCGTCACGGGGCGCGAGCTGTTTCGAACGTGGGAACAGACCACCACGCTGCTGGCGGACGGCATGGTGGACGTGACGCCGGTGATCACGCACCGCTTCCCGCTGGACCGCTACGAGGAGGCGTTCGACGCGGTCGCCGCCGGCCGCTCGGGCAAGGTCATCCTGCTGGCCTGAGGAGCGCGCATGGGAACCGGAAGCCTGGACTACCTGAAGGAGCAGCTCGAGGGGCTGGAGCGCGACGGCTTGGCGATCCACCCGCGCACCCTCGAGGGCGAACAGCGC
>DASXAQ010000086.1:0-1863 GCA_036406615.1 Actinomycetota bacterium
GCGCTGTGACGGCTGTGGAGCAGGATCGAGTCGAGCACCGCGCCGAACACGTCGTTCTGGCGCTGGTCGAACGCGCCGTTTCCGATCCGGACGGGCCGCGCTCCGGCGTAGCCCGAGAGCTCGTCCCGGGTGGACTCCGTCAGGTCGCGCCGCCCGTCGATGCCGTACATGATCTGGAGCGACCCGTCCTCCGTCGCCTCGACGTCGGCCACGAACTGCATGAACTCGTCGGCCTCCCAGTCGAGGTTCAGGTAGTGCAGCGCCTGGAGCGTGAAGGTCGTGTCGCGCATCCACGTGTAGCGGTAGTCCCAGTTGCGCTCGCCGCCGGGGGTCTCGGGCAGCGACGTGGTGAGCGCCGCCACGGTGGCGCCCGTCGGCATGTAGGTGAGGCCCTTGATGACGAGCATCGACCGCTGGAGCGGGTCGCGGAAGCCGTGGTCGGGGATGCGGGCCCGGTCCAGCCAGCCGCGCCAGAACCGGATCGTCGCGTCCACCCTCGCCGCGGCGTCGTCGACGTCGGCCGGGCCGGCGAGCTGCTCGGCCCAGGAAAGCGAGCAGAAGATGCGGTCGCCCCGCTCGACAACGTGCCGCGCCCGGACGCGGCTTCCCTCGACGCCCAGGGCGAGGTCGGATCGGAGGCGGAGCGTCTGGCCCGCGCCCGTCGCATCCGCAGCGTTGCGGCCGCCGTCCACGAGCGTCCACTCGGCCGGGACTCGACCGTAGTCGAACACCGGCTCGCAGACGAGCTCCACCTCGACGCGCCCGTCGAGGCACTCGACCGTGCGCACGAGCAGATGGTCGGCGTCCTCGTCAGCGGGCGGGCGGGTGTGCGGGGTGATCTCGTCCTCGTGGTCGCGCGGCCCCATCGTGAGCGCGTCGCGGACGACGATCCAGCCGGCCGGCGTCCTCCACGTCGTCTCGAGCACATTCGTCCCGGGCACGTAGACCCGGGAGGTCGGATGGGAAACGCCGAAGGGGCCGAGCCTGAGCGTCCCCGCCCCGCGGTCCAGCAGGCTGCCGAACGCGCTCGGCGAGTCGAAGGACGGCGGGCACAGCCAGTCGATCCCTCCGTCCGGCGCGATCAGCGCGCCGGTGTGGCAGTTGGACAGGAACGCGTAGTCCGCGATCGGCGTGAACGGCGACGGGGCGGCGGCGCTCTGAGCCTGCGAGTCTGCTCCGGCGGCGGTCATGAGGCGATCCACGGCTCGTGCCAGCGGCCATAGCCGCGCAGCAGCTCGTCCGCCGCAGCTGGTCCCCACGACTTCGGTGCGTACGGGTGCACCGGCGGCGGGTCGTCAAGGAGCGGCTGCATGACGCGCCACGTCTCCTCGATGCCATCCTGGCGGGTGAACCGGGTGTCGTCCCCGTTCATCGCCGCGTTGAGGAGGACCTCGTAGGGCGTCGCCCCCTCACCCCCTCCTCGGAGAACTCCATGTCGAGCCTCGATCGGCCCCACGCCTCCGATGTCGGCCCGGTGGGCGTCGACGACGATCCTGACGCCGGTGGAGGGATCCAGCTTCACAACCAGCTGGTTCCGCCGGCGTCCCTGCCGGCCCTGTCCACGCCCGTCCGCCATCTCGGTCAGCCCAGCCTAGGTACCGCCACCGTGCGGGCCTCATCCCATGAGGACGATCTGCCACAGTTCGGACACCATCCGCGGCCGTCTCATCGCCGGCACTCGCCGATTGACAGATTCGACGCGCTTGGGCAGACTGCCGCAGTCGGACGTCACAGGGGGCACGCTGTGAGAGTGAGGGGCACGATCGCGGGCATTGCCGCCATCGCGGGGGCCCTGGCATGGGCGCCCGCGGCGCTGGCGACGATCTCGCCGACTCCGGACTCGACCTGGCAGACCAACGGCCG
>DASXAQ010000087.1:0-2180 GCA_036406615.1 Actinomycetota bacterium
ACTTCTTTGCAAATGATTCTTTGCAAATGAACCCTTGCGATTGCGACTGGGGGACGGGTGATCCGCCCGGACCGAACTCCGCCGCAGCTCAGGGGGTTGTCGGCGGTTCGAGAAGGCGGAACGCCCTCCGCGCCGTGTCGACCTCGGCCTCGGCACCGAAGGGCAGCGTCACCTTGGGATCCGTGTGCCCCGCCTCGAAGTTCGCGAGCACCGGAAGGGCCGCCGACTCGGTTCGATTGGCGACGACGTCCCACAGCACCCTGGTCTGGTCCTCGGAGTACCCGTACGGCCGCGAGAAGAGGAGCCCGGCCGCCGAATCGAACGCGCCGAGGTGCTCGAGGTCGGTCAGGTACGCGTCCACGTGGGCGGGCGAGGGCGCTTCCTCGGAGGTCTCCAGCAACAGGATCGTCCCCTCGGGATCGATCCACGCGTCCGACCCCTTCACGTGCCAGCAGATGGTCTCCAGGCATCCGCCGAGCAGCCGTCCGCGCGCCGAGCCGGCGCGGATGGTGACCCAGCCGCCGCTCGGTCGAAGCTCGCGCGCGCGAGACAGGTCGGCCTTCTGATTCCAGTCCAGGTGTTCGTCCGTCCAGACCGGGGACGGCTCGAAGATGGTCGCTTCGTCTCCGAACCAGGCTGCGCGAAGGTACCGGTCCGTCTGCGCGAGCACCCGCGGGAACTCCCCCAGCTCCGAGACGAGGGCAGGGCCGTAGAACGTGCCGAGGCCCGCGTGCTTGGCGATCGCCCAATGGAGCACGGTGATGTCCGAGTACCCCTGGAACACCTTGGGGTTCGCGCCGATCAGATCGAAGTCGAGCAGCGGCAGGAGCTGGTTCGAGTGATTGCCTCCGATGCCCGCCAGAACCACTCGGACGTCGTCATCGGCGAACGCCTCGTGCAGATCGTCCGCCCGGGCGCGAGGGGGCGCCGAGGCCCATCCATCGCTTCGCGCGGCATTCGGCATCACCCGGACCTTCAGTTCCAGCGACTCCAGATACCTGGTGGCGCGTTCGACCCGGTGCGGCCACCGCCCAACGGCGCCGAACGCCGGCGAGACGATCGCGACCGTGTCGCCGGGCCGGACCCGCGCGGGCCGTGTCAGAGGGCGCATCACGCCACGGTAGCGCAGGTGCGCCGTCAGCCACGGCCTGCGGTGGGTGCGGCGGCCTCGTGTCTACTTGTGCGCCGGCCGGAACAGCCACTGGTCGCCGGAGGGCACGGCGCTCGTCGACCTGACGATGCCCTCGCTGTAGTACGTGATCGTGGATCCGGGGTCCGAGGGCGGCCCGTTCTCCGCCATCAGCTGCCCCGTCCGCGGATCGAAGTAGGCGGTCCAGGCGACGACGGGCGTCCCCGAGCCGCCGACCACGGCTACCGCGGGTCGGCCGTCGGGGTCGTGCACTCCGCTCAGCACGCGCACGCCGGGAATCTGGGCGGCGACGCGGGACAGCGCCGCGTACAGGTCCGGCGGGCTGTTCGGATCCTCCAGGAGATTCACGACCGATGCCCACAGGCTCCCTGCGGTCACGCCCGGGGCCAGCACGGGTCCCGGCGAGAACGCGGGCTCGGGCGAGCTGCCGGATGGGGAGGTACGGTGCTCCATCTGCGTGAACAGGGTCGCGACGTCGGTGGACAGGCCCTTCGTGCTGCTGTCCCAGGGGAAGCGCCCCGGGCCGAACACGCCGCCATGCGGAAGCCCGTAGGGACAACGGCGTGGGTTCGTCATGCTCGCGGCGATCCGGCCCGAGTCGTTGCCTGCCCACCACGTCGTGATGACGACCCGGCACACGGGGGAGACGATGACCTGCTGCCGGTAGACGTACTGGCCCGGCTGCAAGCTCGGGGCGACCGCCGTGCCGATCGCCCCCGTCGCCGCTCCCAGGGACGCCGAGCGTGTCGCGTGCAGCGTGAACACGCCGCCGGCAACGATGGCGATCGTGAGAGCCGCCCCCACGGCCAGCGACGTCGCGCGCTCCCTGTGATGCCGCCCAGCCGCCTCCGCTCCGTTCATCCCGAGCACGTCCACCAGGACGACGGCGGCGCGCTCCCTGGAGGTCAGCACCGCCAGCGCGCGCACGGCGACATCGCGTTCCTCGACACCCTCGAGCGGGTCCGGTGGCAGAGAAGGCCGAACCGCGCGCCGAACGGCCACGGCCGCGCGACGCCGCCGGCTTCGGAAC
>DASXAQ010000088.1:0-2378 GCA_036406615.1 Actinomycetota bacterium
CAGGCGCGGCAGCCCGCGGCCGGCGGTCCTGACCGGGTGCACGACCTCGGCGATGAACACCTCGCGGGCGCTGTCGATCGTGGCAGTGGACACGCAGCCGCTCTCCGCCGACGCCGTCGAATTCCGTGGCCAGGGCAGCGAGGGAACCGGCCCGGATCGCGTGTCGCATCGAACGACGAGTTAGTCCCACGTGGTGCGACAAAGTCGTCGGTCGGTAAAGCCGACGCCCACGGCTGGGAGCCCGGCCTCCCTCGTTGCCCGGGCGCGGATCGCAGCCGGCGGAAGGAGTCATCGCACTCCGGCCAGCGGCGGGCGGCGGCTCGTCTGCCCGCCGTCAGCGCCACGTCAGCGGTCCCCGCGAGCTTGGCGTCAACGAGCCATGGCCTCAGGTACCCGCGTCTTCGGAACGCTCTCCCTGGGCATCTTCACGTTCAGCTTCATCGCGAACGTCAACGGGGTGCCCGCGCTCGCGGAGTACGGGCTGGCGTCGATCGCGTTCTACGCGCTGGCGGTGATCGGCCTGCTGGCCCCGACGGCGCTCGTGGCCTCCGAGCTCGGCGCCGCGTGGCCGCGCACGGGCGGGATCTACGTATGGGCGCGCGAGGCGTTCGGACCGCGCGTCGGCTTCCTGGTGATCTGGCTGGAGTGGTCCAACTACGTGATCGCGTTCCCCGCGCTGATGACCACGCTCGCCGTCGAGGCCACCTACGGGTTCGACCAGGGCCTCGGCGACGACCGCGGCTTCGTCGTGGCGGTGATCGTCGCGGCGACGACCGTCACCACCTGGCTCGCCCTGCTCGGAGTCCGGCTGCAGCGCAACCTGACGGCGTTCGCGGTGGTGACCGGGACGCTGCTGCCGGCGCTCGCCCTGATGACGCTCGCGGTGGTCTACGTCGCCGAGGGCCGCGGCTCCCAGATCGACTTCACCGCCGCCGGGCTCGTGCCCGACATCGGGAACGTCGGGACCGCCGTCTTCGCCTCCACCGCCTTCCTCATGTTCGCGGGGATCGAGATCTCGGCCGTCCACGGGGGCGACGTGCGCGACCCCGGCCGCACCGTGCCGCGGGCCAACGCGATCGCCGCCACGCTGTGCCTGCTGCTCTTCATCCCGGTCACGCTGGCCATCGCGATCGTCGTGCCCCACAACGAGCTCAACGTGGTCTCGGGGTTGATGGAGGCCTTCGACCGCTTCCTGGCCGCCTTCGACCTCGGCTGGCTGGTGCCGGTGTTCGGGCTGCTGCTCGTGATCGGCCTCGGGGCATCGCTCGTGCAGATCCTCGGCGGCCCGGCCCGCGGCCTCATGATTGCGGCGCGCCACGGCCATCTGCCGCCGTCGATGCAGCGCGCGAACCCGCGTGGCATGCCGACTACGATCCTCGTCGCGCAGGGCGTGGTGAACGTCGCCCTCGCGCTGCTCTTCGTGCTCATGCCGTCGATCCAGGATGCGTGGTGGGCCCTGCTCATCGCCCAGACACAGCTGACCCTGATCCTCTATGTGATCCTGTTCGCCACGGCGGTCCGGCTGCGCCGCAGCCATCCCGAGGTTGCCCGGCCGTTCCGCATCCCGGGCGGCATGACCGGCCTGTACGCGGTCTGCGGGGTCGGGACGGTGTGCTGCTCGCTCGTCGTCGCGCTGGGCTTCATCCCACCCGATGAGCTCCACGTCAGCGTGCCGGGCTACGTCGCGGGGATGGTCGCGGCGGTCGGTGGCGTGATCGCGCTGCCGTTCGTGATCGGCGCGTTCCGGCGACGGAACTGGCTCACCGCAGCGAGCGCGATCGAGGGAGAGCAGGCATGAGGAGCGTCGTCGCCGCCGAGCGCGCTCGTCGGCTGGAGAAGCTCGAACGCCTGCAGGAGCGCGGCATCGCGCCCTATCCGGTGCGCTTCGACCGCGACCGCACCGCGGCGGAGGTCCAGGCGCAGTTCCACGACATCGCGGCGGGCCAGGAGACCGACGTCACCGTGCGCGTGGCCGGTCGCCTGATGCTGCTGCGCCGGCACGGCGGCCTGGTGTTCGCAGACCTCCACGACCAGACCGGCAAGCTGCAGGTGCTGGCCGCGCGCGATGCCCTGGGCGAGGAGGCGTTCGCCGACGTCGAGGAGCTCGACCGGGGCGACTGGGTCGGGGTGGCCGGGACGGTGATGCGCACGCGCAAGGGCGAGCTGTCGGTGCGCGCGCACGAGGTCGCGCTCCTGTCCAAGGCGCTGCGCGCGCTGCCCGACAAGCGCCGCGGCCTGACCGACGTCGACCGCCGGCTGCGCGAGCGCTACCTCGACCTCATCGTCAACCCGGACACGCGGCGTGTCTTCGACGCTCGCTCGGCGGTCATCGCCAGCGTCCGGCGGACGCTCGGAGACCGCGGCTTCACCGAGGTCGA
>DASXAQ010000089.1:0-40612 GCA_036406615.1 Actinomycetota bacterium
AAGTTCGACGAGCTGTTCGCGCTGGAACTCGGCGTCGCCTACCGGAAGCGGCGGATCGAACGGGGCGCGAACGGGGTGGCGCACGATGTCGACGGCGACCCGGCGCGGCGGTTCCTGGACGGCCTTCCCTTCACGCTGACCGGGGCGCAGGCGCGGGCGATCAAGGAGATCGGCGCGGACCTCGCCGCCGCACGGCCGATGAACCGGCTGCTCCAGGGCGACGTCGGGTCCGGCAAGACGGCCGTCGCGCTGTACGGGGCGATGGTGGCGATCCAGTCCGGACACCAGGCCGTGATCATGGCCCCCACCGAAGTCCTTGCGGGGCAGCACTTTCGAAGCGTCGCCACCCTGCTCGAACCGCTCGGCGCCCGCAACGCCAACGAAGCTCCCGGGAGCGCCGGCCCGAAGTCGAAGGCCGCGCCCGACGACCAGACCAGCCTGTTCGGCGACGAAGGGCCGGACGGCGCCGCCCCCGACCGGCCGTCCGATCCGGGCGCTCGCGACGCGGTCACGTTCGCATCGCTGACGGCGTCGGTGACGGGCAAGGAGCGCGCCCGCGTGCTGGAGGGCGTCGCGGACGGGAGCATCGACCTCGTCGTGGGCACGCACGCCCTGGTGCAGGAAGGCGTGGCATTCGCCGATCTGTCGGTGGCCGTCGTGGACGAGCAGCACCGGTTCGGCGTGCATCAGCGGGTGTCGCTGAAGGAGAAGGGCGCGCATCCGGATGTGCTGATCATGACGGCGACGCCGATCCCGCGGACGCTCGCGCTGACGTACTACGGCGACCTGGACGTGTCGGTGCTCGACGAGATGCCGGCCGGCCGCACGCCTCCCCGGACCACGGTCGCGCGCACGTCGCAGGAGCGCGCCGACGCCTACGACCTGGTGCGGCGCGAGCTGGGCGCCGGGCGCCAGGCGTTCGTCGTGTGCGCCGCCATCGACGAGGGGAACCGGCTGGAGGTGAAGGCCGCCGAACGCGAGGCGGAACGCCTTCGGGCCGAGGTGTTCCCCGACCTTCGGATCGCCTTGCTGCACGGCCGGATGCGCCCCGGCGAGAAGGATCGCGTGATGGACGAGTTCCGCACCGGGGACGCCGACCTGTTGATCTCGACCACGGTCATCGAGGTCGGCGTCGACGTGCCGAACGCGACGGTGATGCTGGTGGAGAACGCCGAGCGGTTCGGCCTGGCGCAGCTGCATCAGCTCCGCGGACGCATCGGCCGGGGAGAGCACGCGTCCTACTGCGTCCTGTTCGACGAGAGCCTGGAGGACAACCTGGAGGCGCGGGCGCGTTTGGACGCCATGCTCGCCACGACCGACGGGTTCGCGCTGGCCGACGAAGATCTCCGACTGCGCGGCGAGGGGACGCTGTTCGACGTCAAGCAATCGGGCATGCCGGACCTGAAGCTGGCCACGCTCGCTGAGGACGCGGAGCTCGTCGCGCGCGCACGCTCGCGCGCGTTCGACGTGATCGACCGCGATCCCGGGCTCGACGAGCACCCCGAACTGCTCGAGCTGCTGCGCCAGACGTTCTCCGGCGACGCCATCGAGTGGCTCTTCCACGGTTGAGGGGCCGTGAGGGTCATCGCCGGCAGCGCGAAGGGCCTGCGGCTCGCCGCCGTCCCCGACGGCACGCGGCCGATGTCCGACCGCGCCCGCGAGGGCCTGTTCTCCAGCCTCGGGACGGCGGTGCACGACGCGCGCGTCCTCGACCTGTTCGCCGGAACGGGCGCCCTGGGCATCGAGGCGCTGTCGCGTGGAGCGGCCCGGGCCGTGTTCGTCGACGACAACCCGGCGGCGGCGGCGGCGGTGCGGGAGAACCTGAACCGGACGAACCTGTCGAACCGGGGCCGGGTGCTGCGCCGCGACGCCCGGCGCGCGCTTCACAAGGACCTCGGCGCGTTCGACCTCGCGCTGCTGGACCCGCCGTATGACGCCGACCACGCCCTGCTCGACGCGGTGCTGGCCGATCTCGCAGGTCAGGGGCTGGTTTCGGCGGGCGCGCGGGTCGCTCTGACCAGGCGAACGGGGAGTTACACGCCGGTAATTCCGCTAGACTGGCGCTCCGACCGGCGGCTTTCCTACGGCGATTCCGTCGTCCTCGTGTTCCAGGCGTAGCAGCGGGAGGCTTCGACATGGGGCTTCGAGCCCTCTGTCCCGGGACCTTCGATCCCGTCACCAACGGACATCTCGACATCATCGCCCGGGCTTCCCGGGTGTTCGACGGCGTGGTGGTGGCGGCGCTCGAGAACCCCGGCAAGGCCCCGCTGTTCCCCATGGAGGAGCGCGTGGCCATGCTGAAGGAAGCCGTGTCCACGCTTGACGGGGTCGAGGTCGTCGGCTACTCGGGCCTGCTGGTCGACCTGGCGGCCGACCAGGGCATCAAGGTCGTGGTCAAGGGGCTGCGGGCGGTCGCGGATTTCGACGTGGAGTTGCAGATGGCGCAGATGAACAACCGGATGACGGGACTGGAGACGTTCTTCGTTCCCACGAATCCGCAGTGGTCGTTCCTGTCGTCGTCGCTCATCAAGGAGGTCGTGCGCTTCGGCGGCACCATCTCGGGCATGGTGCCCGCGGCCGTGGAGGACCGCCTGCGCGACAAGCTCGCCCCCGGGAGGGACTGAGGCACGGTGGACATCACCACGCGACTGCAGCAATTGATCGAGATGGTGCAGGAGGCCAAGTCCATGCCCCTGTCCGCCAGTGTGCTCGTCAACCGGGAGGAGATGCTGGAGCTGCTCGAGGCATGTCAGAACGACCTGCCCGAGGAGATCAAGCAGGCGCGCTGGGTGGTCAAGGACCGCGAGGAGCTGCTGGCGAAGGCGCGAAAGGACTCCGAGACGATCGTGGCAAAGGCGCGGTCCGAACAAGCCCGGCTGGTCTCCAAGGAGGAGGTCGTGAAGACCTCCCAGGAGGAGGCCGACCGCGTCCTGTCCGAGGCGAGCCTGCGCGCGCGGGAGCTTCGGCTCGAGGCCGAGGACTACGTCGACGCGAAGCTCGCGGCGTTCGAGATCGCCATGGAACGAACCGGGGCGGCGCTGGAGAAGGCCATCGGGCAGGTTCAGCGCGGCCGGGACAAGCTGCGCGGCGTCACGCCGGCCGAGCAGGAGTTCGGCCCGGGCACGCCCGCCGCCGGCGACGACGACACCACCGCGCTGTTCGACGTGGAGGAGCAGGCGTGAGCTTTCTCCTCGACGTCCGCGACCTGGTCGGCGACCCCGGCACGTCGCGCCGCGCGTCGGTCGAGGCGCCCGTGGCCGGACTGTCGACCGAGCTGTCGCGGGTCCCGCAGGACCGCCCCGTGCGCGCCGACGTGCTGATCGAGGCGCTGGTCGAGGGCCTGCTCGTGTCCGGCGAATTGAGCGGAACCGTGTCGGCCACGTGCGCGCGGTGCCTGACGGCGTTCGAAGCCCCGTTCCGCCTCGAGGTCGAGGAGCGGTTCGTGCCGGTCGCGGGCCCGGGCACGGAGGACCCAGACGCGTACCCGCTGCCCGCCGACGGGGTCATCGACCTGGAGCCGGTGGTCCGCGACGCGGTGATCCCCGCGATGCCGTTCTCGCCGCTGTGTCGCCCCGACTGCGAGGGACTGTGCCCGCGGTGCGGCGGCGACCGGAACCTGGGCGAGTGCCGCTGCGGCCCCGAGGTCGCCGACCACCGATGGACGGCCCTGGCCGACATCGAGTTTCCCGACGAGGCGCGCGAGCGCGCCAACTGAGCCGACCGACGAGAGGAGTTCACCACCATGGCGACGCCGAAGCGGAAGAAGGGACGGGCCCGGACCCGGACCCGCGCCGCGCAGTGGCGGGCCGAGGCCCCCACGTACGCGGAGTGCCCGCAGTGCCACCAGCCGAAGCTGCCCCACCGCGTCTGCGCGAACTGCGGGTACTACGCGGGACGCCAGGCCGTCGAGGTCGAGTAGCGGGGCCGGCGTGCCGCGACGGGCGACGCCGCTCGAAAAGGCGCTTCACGTCCGCTTCCGCAACGCCAAGCTGCTCGAGGCGGCGCTCACGCATCGTTCGTTCGCGTTCGAGCAGGGCGTCGAGGTCACCAACGAGCGACTGGAGTTCCTGGGCGACGCGGTCCTCGGCCTGGTCGTGACCGACCTCGCGTTCCGCGCGTTCCCCGCGCTGCCGGAAGGCGACCTGGCCAAGCTGCGCGCCGCGACGGTGTCGATGGCGACGCTGGCCGACGTCGCGCGAGACCTGAGCCTCGGCGAGGCGGTGCTGCTTGGCAAGGGCGAGGAGATGTCCGGCGGCCGAGACAAGGCCAGCATCCTGGCCGACGCCCTGGAGGCCGTGCTCGGCGCCGTGTACATCGATCAGGGTTTGCAAAGCGCCTTCCGGCTGATCGAGCGCCTCTTCTGGCCTCGCGTCGCCGCGTACGTGCGCGGCGAGGGCGCGCGCGACTTCAAGACGTCGTTGCAGGAGCTGTCCGCCCAGGACCTGGGCCGGCTTCCCGAGTATCGCGTGGTCGAACAGGGACCCGACCACCAGAAGGAGTTCACGGCGACCGTGTTCCTGGGGGGCCGGGAGTTCGGCCGCGGCGTGGGCAGGTCGAAGAAGGAGGCCGAGCAGCAGGCCGCGCGGCAGGCGTTCGATCGCCTGGCCGACGAAGCCGGCCTCGCCGAGTCGCAGGAGATGGACCCGCATGCCCGCAAGAAGCGCTGAGAGGGGGAGAGCGCCAGTGGAGCTGCCGGAGGTCGAAGTCGTTCGGCGAGACCTCGAACGCGACGTGGTGGGCAAGCGGATCAAGGAGGTGGACGTCCGCCCGCAGCGCAACGCGATGCGCGTGATCCGACGCCATGCGCGGCGCAAGGAGTTCGCCGACCGGCTCGAGGGCCGCAAGGTCACCCGGGTCGATCGAAAGGGCAAGTACGTCCTGATGCATCTCGAAGGCGGCGAGGTGCTGGTCGTGCACTTCGGCATGGCCGGCCAGTTCCTGCGCGGCAACAAGCGCCAGCCGCTGCCGCTGCACACGCACGTCGTCATCGACTTCACCCAGGGCGGGGACCTTCGCTACGTCGACCCCCGAACGTTCGGCGAGATGTTCGTGGCCGACGCGGACGCCCTCGGCAAGGTCAAGGAGCTCGACCACATCGCGATCGACCCGCTCGAGGACACGTTCACGTGGCAGCAGTTCTCGGCGGAGCTCGCGCGGCGGGCGTCGAAGCTCAAGCCGCTGCTGATGGACCAGAAGTTCGTCTCGGGCCTTGGCAACATCTACTCGGACGAGGTGCTGTTCGCCGCGGGGCTGCGGCACGACCGGATGTCGGATTCGTTGTCCTCGCAGGAGGTGCGGCGCCTGTACCGCGCGATGCGCGAGGTCGTCCAGGACGCGATCCGCTACCGGGGCACGACGCTCGACGACGAGGCGTACGTCGACCTGTTCGGCAAGCCGGGCGAGTTCCAGAACGAGCTGAAGGTCTACGGCCGCAAGGGGCTGCCGTGCCGCCGATGCCGGACCCCGATCGAGGCCGTGAAGGTCTCCGGGCGCACCAGCTACTTCTGCCCGCAGTGCCAGAGCTAGCCGCTCGCCGCGTGCGGGTGGTGGTCACCGGGGACGTCCAGGGCGTGGGATTCCGCTGGTCATGCCGCGAGCAGGCGGCGGCGCTCGGGGTCGCCGGCTCGGTCCGCAACCTGCCGGACGGAAGGGTCGAGGGGTTCTTCGAAGGCACGCCGGACGACGTGCAGGCGATGATCGACTGGTGCCGGCGGGGACCGCGTTGGGCCACGGTGTCGGCGATCGAGGTCCGCGAGGATCCACCGCTCGGCGAGCAGGGATTCGCGATCACGCGCTGATCCTCCCGTTCGCGTCCCCCCGGCGGGGGAGCAGACCGTCGGGGCCGCGGGGGATTTGCTCCGGCGAAGCCGCAGGTCGAATCACACCCATGGGATTTCGCGCGTCGAATCCCCAACCGGCCGCGATGGCGCTGTTAGCATCCGAATCCAAGGTGTTCCTTCGCTCGCTCACCCTTCGCGGGTTCAAGTCCTTCGCGGACAAGACCGTGCTGGAGTTCACGCCGGGGATCAGTGTCATCGTCGGCCCCAACGGCTCCGGCAAATCGAACATCGTCGACTCCATCGCGTGGGTGCTCGGCGAACAGGGCCCGCGGACGCTGCGCGGCGGCCAGATGGCCGACGTGATCTTCGCGGGCAGCCCGGCCCGGCCGCAGCTGGGCATGGCCGACGTGCGCCTGATCATCGACAACGAGGCCGGCCTCATCAAGGTGCCGGCCAGCGAGATCGAGATCAGCCGGTCGATCTTCCGCTCGGGCGACAGCGAGTACCGGCTCGGCGGCCGGCCGTGCCGGCTGCTCGACATCCAGGAGATCCTGTCGGACGCGGGGCTCGGGCGGGCGCTGCACGCGATCGTCGGTCAGGGCCAGCTCGAAGAGGTGCTCCAGGCGCGGCCCGAGGAGCGCCGCCAGTTCATCGAGGAGGCCGCCGGCATCGCGAAGCACCGGCGGCGCCGCGAGCGCGCGGAACGCAAGCTCGCGGGCCTCGAACAGGACCTGCTTCGGCTGAACGACGTGGCCGCGGAGCTGCGGCGGCAGCTGCGCCCGCTCGAGAAGCAGGCCGAGCTTGCCGGCAAGCACGAGGCGCTCACCGCCGAGGCGGGGGCCATCGCGACGCGGCTGGCCGGCGTGCGGCTGCGCGAGCTCTACCGCGACCGCGACCGGCGCCGGCCCTCGTGGCAGGAAGCCGAGGAGCGACAGGCGGCGGCGCGCGCGCGCCTTGACGAGCTCGGGTCGCAGATCGAGGAGCTCGAGGCGACGCTGTCACAGACGGAATCGCAGGAGCAGGCGACCGAGCGCGAGGACGCCGGTGCCCGCGAGTCGAAGTCGGCGGCCGAGGCCCGGCTGCGGACCGCGATCCGCCGGGAGGCCGAGGCCCGCGAGCGGCTGGCGGCCGCGACGGGAGGCGCGGGACGGCTGTTCACGCTGGAGGACGAGGTCCGCCGGCTCGAGTCGGCCCTGCAGGACACGCGGACGTCGGTCGAATCGCGCGAGACGGAGCTGGACGGGGCCGAGGCGGAGTTCCGCCGGCTGGATCAGGAGCGTCGCGACGCCGAGGATGAGCGGCGCCGGGCAGAGTCCGAACGGGCGTCGCGCCGCGCGGAGGCGGACGCCCTTCGCCGGTCGATCGCGTTGCAGCAGACCGAACAGGAACGGCTGGCGCGCGTCCTCGGCGAGGTCGAAGCGAACCTGACGCGGGCCGGCGAGCGCGAAGCGTCGCTCGAGGCCGAGATCGAACGGCTGGACGCCACCGAGACGCCCCTGGCCGCAGAACAGTCGGCGCTTGGCGAGGAGCGGGCCGCCCTGGCGCAGCGCGTCGCGGAGCTGGAGGCCCAGGAGCAGGGCCTGGCGGCCCGCCAGGAAGTGCTGGAGGCCAGGCGTTCCGAGCTGGCCGAGTCGCCCGGCGCCGCGTTCGCGCGGCGGCACGGCACGCGTCCCATCGGCGTGCTGCGGGACCTGATCACGGCGCCGGCCGGACTGGAGACGGCGCTGCTCGGCGCGCTCGGCGCGTTCGCCGACGCGGTGGTGTACGCGTCGTCGGAGGACGCGGTGGCCGATGCTGCCGATGAGCCGGGCGCGGGCGTGCTGCTCGCGGTCGCCGATGGCGGCCCCGCTCGCTTCTCGCTCCCCGGCGAGCGGTCCTTCCTCGACGCGGTCACCGTCGATCGCCGCGTCATCGCGCTGGCGGGGTCGCTGCTCGCCCAGGTGTACCTGGCCGAGGACCTGGACCAGGCGGCTGCCAAGCATCGGGAGCACCCGCACGCGCAGTTCGTCACCCGCGAGGGCGTCGTGGTGGGACCGGCGTTCGTTCGCACGCAGGCCCGGCACGACCGGCGCCTGGAGGGCGTGCGCCGCGAGATCGCGTCGCTCGAGCGCGAGCTCGCCGGCGTGCGGCGCGGCCTGCGCGAGGCGCGTCAGCGTCTGGTCGAGTGCGGCGCGCGGTCCGAGCAGGTGCGCGTGGAGCTGGAGGGCACCGACCGGTTGATCACGGCCGCGGCCGAGGAGCTGGCGAAGGTTCGGGCGGAGACCGCGTCGATGCAGCGCGAGCGCGAACTGCAGTCCGAGCGGCTGCACGAGACGCTCGGCACCGTGAACGCCGCGCGGCTTCGCCTGCCGGCAGATGCGGCCGACGATGCGGCCGCTCCCGAGCTGCCCCCGCGGCCCGAGCCTCCGATCCATCTGCGGGTCGAAGTCGAATCGCTGCGCCGCGAGCGCTCGCGTCTGGAGGCCGCGGCCTCGCGCATGCGAACCGAGATCCAGGAGCTGTCGGCCGAGGACCCCGTCGCGCTTCGAACCACGCTCGCGGAGGCGGAGGCCGAACGCATCGCCGCGGAGGCCGGGTTGTCGAGCGACGAAGCCCGGCTGGCGTCGGCGGAGGAGGCGCATCGGGCGGCGGCCGACGCCGCGCGCGGCGCCCGGGACCGCGACGCCGAGGCCAACCGCGCCTGGCGCGAGCAGGCCGCCGAGGTGGATCGCCTCCGGCTCGATCACGAAGAGGAGGACCGTGCGCGCCTCGACCTCGAACGCCGGGTTCTCGAGGCCGAGCGGCTGCTCCGCGAAGGCCACGGGGTGGATCCGGGCGGCGCGGTCGCTCAGCTGGCGGACGACGACACCGTCGAGGTCCTGCAGCGCAAGGCCGACCTGGTGGCCCGCCGGCTCGAGATGGTCGGGAGGGTCAATCTGCTTGCCGCCGAGGAGCTCGGGTCGCTGCGCGAGCGGCACGACTTCCTCAACCGCGAGCTCGAGGACGTGAAGTCGGCGCGCCGCGACCTGCAGCAGGTGATCCGCGAGGTGGACCGGCAGATGGCGGAGCTGTTCGACGAGGCGTTCCGCGACGTGTCGCGCGAGTTCTCGTCGCTGTTCGAGACGCTGTTTCCCGGCGGCGAGGGCCGGCTCGTGATGGAGAACCCGGCGGACGTCCTCGGAACCGGCATCGAGGTCGAGGCCCGGCCGGGACGAAAGCGCGTGAAGCGGCTGTCGCTGCTGTCGGGCGGCGAGCGCTCGCTCACCGCCATCGCGTTCCTGTTCGCCATCTTCCGCGCCCGGCCGAGCCCCTTCTATCTGATGGACGAGGTGGAGGCGGCCCTCGACGACGTCAACCTGCACCGGTTCCTGGACGCCGTGCGCTACCTGTCCGAGCGCTCCCAGGTCCTGATCGTCACGCACCAGAAGCGGACGATGGAGATGGCCGACGTCCTGTACGGCGTCACCATGGCGAAGGACGGCACGACGAAGGTCGTGACGCAGCGCCTGTCCGACGAGGAACGCTCGGTGAACCTCGAGGCGTTCGCGCGCGACGAGGACCTGGCCGCCGCGGAGTCCGCCGCCGAGGCGGCACAGGCGGCCGAAGCGGGCGCGGCGCCGGCTCCGCGGTAGCCTGTCGCACGCCGTGATCGAGATCGTCGTTCTGGTCGCCGTCGTGCTGGTTGCCGCCGTCGTGCTGTTCGTGGCGACGCGTCCTCGTCGCGCGGCCGGACCGCCGTCAACGGCCACCGATGCGACGACTCGGCCGGCGCCGACGCGGCCGAAGGCATCCGTCGAAGCAGAGCCCGAAGTCGAAGCCGCTCCGGCAGCGCCGGAGCGCGTTGTGCGTGGTGGACTCGCCGACCGCATCCGGTCGCTCTTCGGCGCGGGCGGCGCGAGCGAGCAAACGTGGCACGACCTCGAGGAGGCGCTGGTTCGCGCCGACGTCGGGCCGGCCGCGGCTGCGGCGATCGTGGCCCGGGTCAAACAGACGTATCGCGCGCCGGCGGATCCCGCGCAGGTCGTGAGCGATCAGATCGCCGGACTGTTCGCGCAGGACCCGCCGTGGACGCCGCCCGACGGCAAGCCCGGCATCGTGATGGTGGTCGGCGTCAACGGCACCGGCAAGACGACCACGATCGGCAAGCTCGCGAAGCGGCTGACGGCCCAGGGGCGATCGGTGGGGATGGCGGCCAGCGACACGTTCCGCGCCGCGGCGGGCGAGCAGCTCGGGACGTGGGCCGACCGGACCGGGGCGCATCTCGTCGCGCAGGAGCGCGGGGCCGACCCGGGCGCGGTGGCGTTCGACGCGGTGAAGTCGGCGCAGGCGCGCGGGATCGACGTCCTGATCGTGGACACGGCCGGGCGCCTGCACACGCGCACGCCGTTGATGGAGGAGCTGAAGAAGGTGCGCCGCGTCCTGGAGAAGGCGGCCGGGCGTCCACCCGACGAGGTGCTGCTGGTGCTCGACGCGACCACGGGCCAGAACGGGATCCAGCAGGCGCGCGCGTTCGCCGAGGCGGTCGACGTCTCCGGCCTCGTGCTGACCAAGCTCGACGGGACGGCCCGCGGCGGGATCGTATGCGCGGTGCGCGAAGAGCTCGGCCTGCCGGTGAAGTTCGTCGGCACCGGCGAGGGCGTCGACGACCTGGAGGCGTTCGACCCCGGGGCGTTCGCCCGCCGGCTCGTCTCCTGAGCCGCGCTCGCGTCCCGCGATTTTTCGCCGCCGGCACTTCTCGGCATCCTCCCGAATGCCGATGCCTTTCATGAGATGGCTGAGCGAACCTGTCATGCGTGCGGAACACGCTGCATGGTGCCGGACCACGACGAGATGTTCCGGTGCCGGACCTGCGGCGCGCGCAACGCGCTCGTCCCGGACGAACCGGTTGCCGCCGACGTCGTCCGCGTGCCCTTCACGCCCGAGCCCGACCCGGTCTTCCGGGTGGGCGAGCCGGCAGGCGACGGCGACGCGGACGGCCACGTGCAGGTGGCCTGCTCGTCGTGCGGCGCCTTCGTGAGCCCGGCTCGGATCTGTGCCTCCTGTGGGACGGCGCTGCCGGGCGAGGCGCACGCGCCCGATCCGGAACCGCTGCAGATCCCGGACGCCGGCCAGCACGTCGACGGCTAGGCAAGGCGGTGTCGTAGCCTTACTGCCTGATGTTCGACGCCCTCTCGTCTCGCCTGGACGCGACGTTTCGAAAGCTCCGTTCGCGCGGGAAACTGCACCCGAAGCAGGTCGACAACGCGCTCGCCGACATCCGGACCGCGCTCCTTGAAGCCGACGTCGCGCTCGATGTCGTCGAGGACTTTCTGGATCGGGTGCGCGCGCGGGCGCTGTCCGACGAGGTGCTGCGATCGCTGACGCCCGCGCAGCAGGTCATCAAGATCGTGCGCGAAGAGCTGCAGACCACCCTGGGCGGCGAGCACCGACCGTTCGTCCTGCCCGGCGCCAATCCGGTCGTGATCATGATGGCCGGCGTGCAGGGGTCCGGGAAGACCACGCACTGCGCCAAGCTCGCCCTCTATCTCAAGAGCGAGAAGGGCCGCCAGCCGCTGCTGGTGGCCGCTGACCTCCAGCGGCCGGCCGCCGTCGAGCAGCTGTTCACGCTCGGCGAGGAGATCGGCGTGCCGGTCGTCTCCGACGGCAGGGATCCGGTGAAGGTGGCCAAGAGCGCGGTGAAGCAGGCCGGCCGCGAGGGCCGCAACGTCGTGATCATCGACACCGCGGGCCGGCTGCACGTCGACCCCGACATGATGAAGCAGGCCAGGTTCATCCGCGATGCCACGCGCCCGCACCACGTCCTGATGGCGTGCGACTCGATGACGGGCCAGGACGCCGTCGTGCAGGCGCGGGCGTTCATGAAGGAGGTCGACCTGACCGGCTTCGTGTTGACGAAGATCGACGGCGACGCCCGGGGCGGCGCGGCGCTGTCGATCACCCACGAGACGGGGCGTCCGATCTTCTTCGCCGGCACCGGCGAGCGGCTTGGGGACCTCGAGCCCTTCTACCCCGACCGGATGGCGTCTCGGATCCTCGGCATGGGCGACGTGCTCACCCTGATCGAGAAGGCCGAGAAGACCATCGACCAGGACAAGGCGCGCGAGGCCGCCGAGAAGATGGCCGAGGCGAAGTTCACGCTGGACGACTTCCTCACACAGATGCGGGAGATGAAGAAGCTCGGGCCCCTTCAGGACCTTCTGGCCATGATGCCGGGGATGCCCGGCGGCGCCGGCGGCCAGCTGAAGGACCTGGAGATCGACGAGCGCCAGATGGCGCGCACCGAGGCGATCATCTCCTCGATGACGCCGCTCGAGCGGACCAACCCGGCCATCATCAACGGGAGCCGCCGGCTGCGGATCGCCCGAGGGTCGGGCACCAGCACCCACGACGTGAACGCTCTGCTGAAGGAGTTCGCCCAGGCCAAGCGCATGATGAAGCAGATGATGGGCATGGCCGGATTCGGCAAGAAGGGCGCGCGGATGAAGGGGATGCCGCGCATCCCCGGTCTCTCGTAACCTGTTCGGCTGGCATCGGACATCGAGACGTGACACACCGCGGCCGGGGCCGCGTGAGGAGGATTGGATGGTCAAGATCAGGCTGAAGCGGATGGGGGCCAGCAAGCGGCCTTTCTACCGGGTCGTGGTCGCGGACTCCCGCAGCCCTCGCGACGGCCGGTTCATCGAGGCCATCGGCAAGTACCACCCGTTGGACGACCCGTCCGTCATCGAGATCGACTCGGAACGGGCCATGCACTGGCTCACCGTCGGCGCGCAGCCGAGCGAGCAGGTCACGAGCCTGCTGAAGGCCACGGGCGTCTGGGCCGAGTACGAGGCCGCCCGACCCTCCGTGAAGGCAAAGGCCGAGTCGCAGGCCAAGACCAACGAGAAGAAGCGGGCGAGGGCCGACGCGACCGCCAAGGAGGCCGCCGCCGCGGCGGCCAAGGCCGAGAAGGCCGAGGCCAAGCGGGCGGCCGAGGAGGCGAAGGCACAAGAGGCCGACGCCGCCTCGGAGCCGGAGGCTGCAGGCGGGGCCGAGCCGCCGCCGGCCGCCGAGGCTTCGGAGGCGCCGGAGGCTTCAGGGGCTTCGGAGGAGCCGGAAGCTGAAGCCGCGACGGCCGAGGAGCCCGTCGCGGAGGAGGGCGCGCCCGAAGGGAACGCCGCCGAGTCCTCCGAGGACGGCTCCTAGCCGGGCACGTGAGCGCGCCGCGGGACGTCCTCGAGTACATCGCCAGGGGGATCGTCGACGAGCCCGAGGCCGTCCAGGTCACCGAGACCGAGGACGGCGGGATGGTGACCCTGCACCTGACGGTCGCCGGCGACGACCTCGGCAAGGTCATCGGCCGCCACGGCCGGACCGCCAGGGCCATCCGGTCCCTCGTTCGCGTCGCGGGCATGTCCTCGGGCGTGGACACGCGGGTCGAGATCCTGGAGTGAGCTCGGAGCAGGGCCCCCCGGAGTGGGTCGCCGTCGGGCGCGTCGGCCGGGCGCACGGGGTGAAGGGCGAGGTGTCCGTGCTTCCCCTGTCCGAGGTGCCATCGCGGTTCGAACCCGGCTCGACGATGTTCGCCGGCCCGTCGGGCGAGCACGCGCTCGTGGTGGGCGCCAGCCGCCGCCACCAGCGCAAGCTGCTGGTGGCATTCGAGGGAGTCGGAGACCGAACCGCGGCCGAGGCGCTGGCCGGCCAGTACCTGTTCGTCCCGGCCGACCAGATCCCGTCGCTGCCCGAGGGCAGCTACTGGCCCCACGAGCTGATCGGATGCGAGGTCGCCACCGAGGCCGGCAGGTCGCTCGGGCGCGTGCGCGAGGTGGCGCACACGCAGGCGAACGACGTGTGGATCACGGAAGGCGACGGCGGCGAGGTGCTCGTTCCCGCGCTGCGCGAGGTGGTCGCCTCCGTGGACGTGGCGGGGCGCAGGATCGTGGTCCGCGAAGTACCGGGCCTGACCGCGCCGTAGCGGGGACTGCTAGCCTGCGCCTCGTGCGCATCGACGTCCTCACGATCTTCCCCGGCATCTTCGACGGGCCCCTTCGAGAGAGCTTGCTGGGCAAGGCGATCGAGGCCGGCCGGCTCGACGTTCACGTGCACGACATCCGCGATCACACGGACGATCCGCATCGGGACGTTGACGACGAGCCGTACGGGGGCGGCCCCGGAATGGTCATGGCCGCCGCGCCCGTCGTCGCCGCCGCGGAGGCGCTCGGCCCCGGGGCGAAGCGCGTGGTGCTGCTGTCGCCCGCAGGGCGCCGGCTCGATCAGGGACTGGTTGCCGGGCTCGCCGCCGAGCCGTGGCTGGTGCTGATCTGCGGCCGCTACGAGGGGGTCGACGAGCGCGTCGTGCAGGTCCTCGGAGCGGAGGAAGTCTCGGTCGGCGACTACGTCCTGGCGGGGGGCGAGGTCCCCAGCCTGGTCGTGCTCGAGGCGGTCTCGCGCCTGGTCCCCGGCGTGCTCGGCAACCGCGAGTCGCTCGCCGGGGAATCGTTCGAACGCGGCCTCCTGGAGGCGCCCCACTACACGCGGCCGCGCGAGTTCCGCGGACTGAGCGTGCCCGACGTGCTGACTTCCGGCGACCACGCCGCCGTCGAGGCCTGGCGCCGCGACGCCGCGCTGGAGAAGACCCGCCGCAACCGCCCCGACCTGCTCGGGGACGGCTGAGCGGGGGCAGCCGGCCGGATGACCGGTGCTATCATTGGCGACCGTCTCCCGTTCCATCCCTCAACGAGATCGCGTGATGAACAAGACCGACCTGATCGAAAAGCCGCGCCTGCGCGAAGATCTGCCCGAGTTCCGAGCGGGCGACACGGTGCGCGTCCACGTTCGCGTGGCCGAAGGCGGCCGGGAGCGGATCCAGGTCTTCCAGGGCGTCGTGATCCGCATCCGTGGGGGCGGCCTGCGGGCCACGTTCACCGTCCGCAAGGTGTCGTTCGGCGTCGGCGTGGAGCGGACGTTCCCGCTGCACTCGCCCACGATGGCGAAGATCGAGGTCATGTCACGAGGGCGCGTCCGCCGGGCCAAGCTGTACTACCTGCGTGAACGCCGCGGCAAGCGGGCGCGCATCCGCGAGCTGCGCGAGCCGGTCGCCGCGCGTCCGGGCGCCGGGCGGGCGCAGGCCCAGCCGGAGACGGAGCCGGAGCAGGAATAGCCCCGGTGTCGATCGATCCGTCGCAAGCGCCCGAGGGCGCGGCCGGCGACCCGTCGGCGTCAGCAGAGTCGAATGCGGACCAAGTGCCGCAATCCCACGTCGAGCTGCAGGACGCCCCGACGTCGCCGGCCCTGTCGGCGGTCGAACCCACCGAAGAGGCGGAACCCACCGATGACGCGGTACCCGCCGACGGCGCGGCGAGGAAGACGTCGAAGGCCAAGGGCGCGCTGTCGTTCGCCAAGGAGCTTCCGGTCCTGCTGGTGCTGGCGTTCCTGCTGGCGTTGCTCATCAAGAGCTTTCTGTTGCAGGCCTTCTACATCCCCTCGGCGTCGATGGAGCCGACGCTGATGATCGGCGACCGGGTGTTGGTGAACAAGGTCGTGTACCACTTCCATCCGCCGCGGCGCGGCGACATCATCGTCTTCGAGGATCCGCACGGGGTCACCGTCCACCGCAACCCGGTGTCGGCGTTCGTGCACTGGATCACGGAGGGCCTCGGCGCGTCGCAAAGCCCCGACATGGACTTCATCAAGCGGGTGATCGGGGAGCCCGGCGACCGCATCCAGGTCCGCGATGGGGCGGTGTTCGTCAACGGGACGCGCCTGGCGCCCGAGCCCTACGTGAGCCCGATCCGCGACCACAGCAACTGGGGGCCGCGGATCGTGCCGGCCGGGGAGCTGTTCGTCATGGGCGACAACCGGACGAACTCCAACGACTCGCGCGGCACGCTGGGCTTCATCCCGATCGACAAGGTCGTGGGGCGGGCGTTCGTGATCATCTGGCCGCCGTCGCGGCTTCATTGGCTGTCCACCCCGTCGTACGCTTCCCCGTAGGGATGCCGCGGGGCGCGGCAGGGGGAGGGCGCGTGGCCGACGTCGAGGTGTGCCTGGACCACTACGAGCGTCGCCTGCGCGACCAGGGATTCGGCCTCATCGCCGGCGTCGACGAGGCGGGGCGCGGCGCGCTGGCGGGCCCATTGGTGGCCGCCGCGGTGATCCTGCCGGGTGAGTTCGACGTCGTTGGGTTGAACGACTCCAAGCAGCTCACGCCCGAGCAGCGCAACGAGTGGTTCGGCCGCATCACGGCCAGCGCCGTGTCGGTCGCCGTGTGCCGCGCCCAGCCGTCCCGCATCGACCGCCGTGGCCTGCACGTCACGAACCTGTGGCTGCTCAAGCGGGCGGCGCGCGCGCTGAGCGTCGCGCCCGACTTCGTGCTGAGCGACGGGTACTCGCTTCGCGGCATGCGCACGCCGCACCTGTCCATGAAGAAGGGGGATGCCACGTGCGCGAGCGTGGCCGCGGCCTCGGTCGTGGCGAAGGTGACCCGCGACCGCGCCATGGATCGCTACCACCGGCGGTACCCGCAGTACGGCTTCGACCACCATCGCGGCTACGGCACGCCCCAGCACCGCGCCGCGATCGCGCGGGTAGGCCCGTCGCCGATCCACCGGATGTCGTTCAAGGGAATGACACTGTTCGAGCAGGACCACGAGCTCTACGTGCGCCTGTACGCGCGCGAGGAGCCGACCGACGACCCTCCCCCGGTGCAGGAGGACCCGTGAGCGACGACGACATCGAGCGCCTCGAGGACGACATGGAGCTGCGGCTCTGGAACGAGTACCGCGACGTGCTGCCCATGTTCTCCTACGTGGTGGAGACCGAGCGACGCTTCTACCTGGCGAACTCCGTGTCGCTGCAGGAGCACGAGAGCGCGGGCGGGGTCTGGTTCGAGCTCGAGCTCGCCGACGCGTGGGTGTGGGACATGTACCGGCCGGCGCGCTTCGTTCGCAAGGTCCGCGTGGTGACGTCGAACGACGTCAACGTCGAGGAGCTGTCGCATCGGGAGCTCGCCGCGGACGATGCGATGCGAATGCCGCACGAGGGGCCGCCGGACCCGCTGCCGGATCTCTGAGCGAATTCCCGTCGGCCGTGTCGTCGGCGGGCGGCACACTGCCGCGATGGAACGTACGGACGGCCCGTCCGACCCTCGTCTCGGGCTCGGCGCCGACGGCGAGCGGGCGGCGTTGCGCGAATACCTGCGCGCCGGCTACCGCGAGGTCGCGCGCAACTGGCGCTGCTCGATCGGCGAGGTCGACCTGATCGTCGCCCGCGCCGACCTGCTCGTGTTCTGCGAGGTCAAGACCCGCCGCGGGACCAAGCTCGGCGCGCCGTTCGAGGCCGTGACCCCGCTCAAGCAGCGCCGCGTTCGGCGGCTCGCCGAGGCGTTCCTGCTGGGGTGGCGCGGACACGCGTCGCGCGTTCGCTTCGACGTGGCGAGCGTCACCGTGCACGCGGGGTCCGAGCCGCACGTGCACGTGTTCGAAGACGCGTTCTGACGAACCGCGCGCGCGTCGCCGTGCCGCCGCGACGACCGCAGTGGCATGTCGGTGGCGGCCGGTAGGGTCGCGCGATGTACGGGCGGGTGCTCGCCGTGGCGGTGATCGGGATCCAGGGACACCTGATCGCGGTGGAGGCGCACGTCGGCCGAGGGCTTCCGGCGCTCGCGGTATCGGGGCTGCCCGGCGCCGGCATCCAGGACGCGCGCGAGCGCGTGCGTCCCGCGGTCGAGAGCTCCGGGCTCGAGTGGCCGCTTCGCCGCGTCGTCGTCAACCTATCGCCGGCGAACGCGCGAAAGGAAGGACCGGGGTTCGATCTGCCGATCGCGCTCGGCGTGCTGGCGGCATCCGGCCAGGTGCCGCACGCGCCGCTCGCCCGCTACGCGTTCGCCGGCGAGCTGTCGCTCAAGGGCGAGTTGGTCGCGACGCCGGGGATCCTCGCGGTCGCGATGGCTGCGGCAGCGGGCGGACTTCGCGGCGTCGTGGTCCCGCATGCCAACGAGGCCGAAGCGAGGCTGGTGGAGGACCTCGACGTCGTCGGCGCGCCGTCGCTCGCCGGTGTCGTGTCGTTTCTCCGCGAGGTCGGTCGATCGCGGGCTTCGACCGAGTCACCTGACGCGGAGGCTGTTGCGGCCGATGCGCCGGCCGCCGCGGCGCCGGAGCCGGAGCAGCTCGGGGGGCCGGATGCCGATCCGGGGTTGGACTTCGCCGAGGTCCGCGCGCAGGGCGTCGCCCGCCGCGCGCTCGAGATCGCGGCGGCCGGCGGACACAACGTGCTGTTGGTCGGACCGCCGGGCGCGGGCAAGACGATGCTCGCACGGCGGCTGCCGACCGTCCTGCCGGCCATGACGCGAGCGGAGGCCCTGGAGGTGACGCGGCTGCAGTCCGTCGCGGGGATGCTTCCCGCCGGCGGGCTCGTGCGCGCGCGGCCGTTTCGCTCGCCGCACCACTCGGTGTCGCCGGCCGGGCTCCTTGGAGGAGGCACCGGCATCGTGCGTCCCGGCGAGGTCTCGCTGGCGCACCAGGGGGTGCTGTTTCTCGACGAGCTCACCGAGTTCCGGCGCGACGCGATCGAGGGGCTCCGCCAGCCGCTGGAGGACGGGCGCGTCATCCTGGTTCGGGCGGTCGGCGCGGTGGAGTTCCCCGCTCGGTTCACGCTGGTGGCCGCGTCGAACCCCTGTCCCTGCGGCTTCGAGGGCGATCGGCGTCGGGCGTGCCGGTGCGCGCCGGCGCGCGTTGCCCAGTACCGTCAACGGCTCTCTGGCCCGCTGCTCGATCGCGTGGACATCCATCTGTTCGTTCCGCGGCTCACGCGCTCCGAGCTGATGGGATCGCAGGCGGGCGAGCCGTCGGCGGCCGTGCGCGATCGCGTCGAGGCGGCACGCGCCCGGCAGCGCGAACGGCTGGCGGGCGAGCCGTGGTCGTGCAACGCGCAGATGCCCGGCGCCATGGCGCGACGTCTGGCGGCGCTGACCGACGGGGCGACCGCGGTGCTGTCGTCGGCGGTCGAGTCGATGCTGCTGTCCGGCCGCGGATTCGATCGCGCCATCCGCGTCGCGCGAACGATCGCGGACCTCGCGCGGTCGGACCGCGTGGACGCCTCGCACATGTCGGAGGCGCTCGGCTACCGGGCGCTGTCCTCGCCCGGGGAGGTGGCCGACGTGGGGTAGCCGGGCGTCCAACGCTGCGCACGCCGACGGACCTTCGCCGGGAGCAGGGGCCGGCTCCCTCGGGCGGCCGCGGGGGCGAGCGCCAGCCCCTCGAGTGGCCGGCCGGGTTCGCGTCCGGAGCCGACGGGCGTGCGGCCCTGGCGGTGCTCGCGGGGCTTCCCTCGGTCACGGCCCGGCGGCTGCTGGAGCTCGCCGCCATCCACGGGACGGCGGCGGCGTGCCTGGCGGCCGTCCGCCGGGGCGAAGGGTGCAGCCCGGCGGACCGCGAACGGGCCGGGGCTGCGGACCCCGAGGCCGAGGCGCGCCGGGTCCTGTCCGACGAGGTCGGCATGATCGCGGTCGGCGAGCCCGGCTATCCGCCGTCGCTGATCGACCTGTTCGACCCGCCGGCGGTGCTGTTCGTGCGGGGCGCCCCGATCGGGGACCCGATGGTGGGCGTGGCGGTCGTGGGCGCGCGCAACGCGTCGCCGTCGGGTCGCGACATGGCTCGCGCCCTGGGGCGCGATCTGGCGACCGCGGGCGCCACGGTGATCAGCGGCGGCGCCCGCGGGATCGACGCGCATGCCCACCGCGGCGCCATCGACGCGGGAGGGCCGACGATCGCCGTGCTGGGGTGCGGGCTGGACATCGCGTATCCACGCGAGCACCGGGATCTGTTCGAGTCGGTGGTCCGCGCCGGGTCGCTCGTGAGCGAGTACCCGGCGGGGACGCGCGCCGAGCCCTTCCGCTTCCCGGCGCGCAACCGGATCGTCGCCGCGCTGGCGCGGGCGGTCGTGGTGGTGGAGGGCGCCGAGGGCAGCGGCTCGATGATCACCGCCGAGCACGCGCTGGAGGTCGGACGCGAGGTCTTCGCCGTCCCCGGCGACCCCGGCAGCGCACTCGCCCGGGTGCCGCTGCAGCTCATCCGCGAAGGAGCCGGCCTGATCCGCGGACCCGACGACCTGCTGTCGGACCTGGGGCTGGGCGCCGTCCGGAGCGACGGCTCGGCCGGGAGGGGGGCTCCCACGGCGGGTCTTCCCGAGGTGCAGGAGGCTCTGCTTGAGGCGATCGCGGGATCCGTGCCGACCGACGTCGTGGCAGCTCGGACGGGCCGAACGGTGCCCGAGGTGCTGGCCGGGCTGATGGATCTGGAGCTTCGGGGTTTGGTCAGGCAGGTTGGCGGCCGATACGAACGACGTAGGGAGGAACCTCGTTGATCCCGCCCCGGGGTGTGCTACACATCGGGAGGCGGACGGACACCCGGGGGGTTCGTGACGACAACGGTGCGCGAGGAAGCGGCGCGCGGGCGATCCAGCGACGACGAACGAGACGCTCAGGCGATCGACGCGTTCGTGGACCACCTGACGCTTGGGCGTCGGCTCTCCCCGAACACGGCGCGCGCCTACCGGCGCGACCTGTTCTCCCTGTCGGAGTTCCTTCGCCGGCAGGGCTCCGGCCTGCTGTCGGCCGACTATGCCGAGCTCCGCCGGTGGCTCGCGAACCTGCGCACACTTGGGTTTGCCCGTAGCAGCATCGCGCGCAAGGCGGCCGCGGTTCGAACGTTCTACGCGTGGGCGACGGCGCACAAGCTGACCCCGGCCAACCCGGCCACCCTGCTGGGGGCGCCGGCGGCGGCCTCGCGCCTGCCGTCGGTGCTGAGCGCGTCCGAGGCCGCCGAGCTCGCCGAGGCGCCCGGGGACGACGCGATCGGCCTTCGCGACCGCGCGGTGATCGAGCTGCTGTACGGCAGCGGCCTGCGCGTCGCCGAACTCTGCGGCCTCGACGTGGACGACGTCGACCTCGATGCGGGCCGCGTGCGAGTGCTCGGCAAGGGCTCCAAGCAACGGGTCGTGCCGGTCGGAGAGTTCGCCGCCGCCGCCCTTCGTCGCTACCTGCGCGAATCGCGCGCCACGATGATGCCGGTGCACGCGTCGGCGCCGGCGCGGGGGTCGAGTCGCGCGGGAGACTCCGCCGAACGCACCGCCCTGTTCTTCAACCGGCGCCACCGGCGCATCGGATCGCGGGACGTCCGGGCGATGCTCGCCCGGCGCCTGCCTCCCGAGCTCTCGGGCCGGCGCGTGACGCCGCACACGCTTCGCCACTCCTACGCAACGCACCTGCTCGAGGGCGGGGCGGAGATCCGCGCCGTCCAGGAGCTGCTGGGGCACGCCACCCTGGCGACGACGCAACGCTACACGCACGTCTCAAGGCGTAGGCTGTTCGAGGCCTACCGGACCAGCCATCCTCGCGCGTGAGGACGCCCATGCCGCGACAACCCGCGAAGACGAAACAGCAGGCCGCGGCCGCAAGCGGCGACGGTCGGCGTTCGGCGGTGGTGGACCGGTCCGCCGGATCGCGACCTCGCAAGGGCGACTCGAAGGGCAAGGCCGGCGCCAAGCCGAAGGACGCTCCCGCGAAGGCCGCGTCGAAGACGGCCGCGCGCCGAGACGGAGCCGCGCCTTCCGCAGCCAAGACGGGGACGAGCCGCAAGCCGCTGTTGCTCAGCCGCGGCCGTGGCGCGACCGCGCCGGCCGCGACGGCTCACGCACCGACCGAGCCGGCCGCGCCGACGGAGCTCGACCTCGTCTGGGACCGGTTCAAGACCGACGGCGCCCACGAGACGCGCGAGCAGCTGATCCTGCACTACGCGCCGCTGGTCAAGTACGTGGCGAGCCGCGTCGCCACCGGGTTGCCGGCCAGCGTCGAGCAGGCGGACCTGGTGTCGTACGGGATGTTCGGGCTCATCGACGCGCTGGAGAAGTTCGAACTCGACCGGCACATCAAGTTCGAGACGTATGCGATCCCGCGGATCCGCGGCGCGATCATCGACGAGCTGCGATCGCTCGACTGGGTGCCGCGATCGGTGCGCTTCAAGCACCGGGAGTTCGAGAAGGCGTATGCGCAGGTGGAGGCCCGCCTGAAGCGCGCGCCCACCGATCGAGAGATCGCCGATCACCTCGGCATCAGCCTTCCCGAGCTGCACGACATCGTCACGCAGATCTCCTCGGTGTCGATCCTGGCGCTGGACGAGCCCGTATCGGTCGGATCGGATCGCGGCGAGACGATCTCGCTCATGGACACGCTCACCGACGTCCACCACTCGGACCTGATGTCGGGGCTCGAGGGCGACGAGATGCGCGCGATGCTGTCGGCCGCGATCACGTCGCTGTCCGATCGCGAGAAGGTCGTCGTGACCCTGTACTACTTCGAGGGCCTGACGCTGTCGGAGATCGGCGAGGTGCTCGGCGTGACCGAGTCGCGCGTATGCCAGATCCACACGAAGGCCGTCGGGCAGTTGCGCACGCGCCTCGTCGACCACGGCGAGGACTGACCGCTCGCTTCATCGGTCGTCCCTCTGATCGTTCGTTCCCTGTGATCGATGTCATTGCGCGAAACCTGATCGCCGGATAACGTCGCCAGGCTGACCTTCGGGCGTCGGGAGGAAGCGTGACGCCCGTTCGATCCGTCGCGATCGTCGTGGTGGCCCTCGCGGCCGCAATCGGCGCCGGACCTCGCCGGGGGACGATGACGAGCGCTCCCACGGCGGCGATCCGCGGGACGCCGGCGTGGGGCACCTACGGCTGGCCGCTTCGCGGCGAGGTGCTCCGCGGCTTCGACCTGCCGTCGGGCCAGTACGGCTCCGGTCATCGCGGCATCGACATCGCCGCGCCGTTCGCCAGCGAGGTGCGAGCAGCGCAGGACGGCGTCGTCGCGTTCGCCGGGTGGGTTGCGGGCTCCTTGTTCGTCTCCATCGATCACGACGACGGCGTCCGCACCACGTACTCGTGGCTGTCGTCGGTTCTGGTCTCCGAGAGCGACGCGGTCGAGCGGGGACAGGTCATCGCGCTCAGCGGGCACGGCCACCCGGAGCTCCCCATGACGCATCTGCACTTCGGCGCCCGGATCGGCGACACCTACATCGACCCGATGCTCCTGCTGGAGGGAGGAGACGTCTCGGACCTGATCCGGCTGGCGCCCCTCGCCGAGCAGGCGGGACCGCGGAGCGGCATGGGCATCGGCGGCGCGCTGGCATTTCGCCGGTGGGCGGGCACTCGAGGGCCGCCCCCTAGAATGGGCGGGCTTGAACGGCCCGTTCCCACCCGCCCGGCCTCGTTCGCGATCCCATGACCGTCCTGGGAACGCATGCTCGTCACGCCCACTCGCGCCCGTGGGGCGGGCCGGGGTTCGGGCGGCGGCCCTCGGGCTCGCCGCCACGATCCTGGCCGTGGTCGCGCCGGCGGGACCGACCACGGCGCAGGCGGCAGGAGGGGAATCCTGGCCGGCCCTGCAAGGGGGCGGTCCGCACACCGCGTCGGTTGCATCCGGGCCGCGACCGCCGCTTCGCACTTCGTGGACCGCCGGACCGGCCCGCCCGATGTCCGCCGTGGTGACCGCGCCCGGCATCGCGGTCGCGGATGTGCCCGAGGCGGTGGTCGGGCTCGATCCGGCGACCGGGCGCGAGGTGTGGACCGTGCCCCGCACCAGGGGGCCGCTCGACCCGCCGGCGGTCGACCCGTCGCTCGGCAAGGGTGGCGTCGTCGTCTACCCGGAGGGCAACGGCGGAGCGGGAACGGCGGTCGCCGCCATCGACCTCACGACGCGATCGCCGCTGTGGCGCATGGATCTCACGCGTCCCGCGCGCGGAGCCCCAGCCATCGTGGACGGCACCGCGTACTTCGGCAGCCAGGACGACTTCGTCTACGCGGTCGACGCCGCCGACGGCCGGCTGCTCTGGAAGCGCAAGACCGAGGGGCCGGTGGACACGTCGCCGGCCGTCGACGGAGGCCGGGTCTTCGTGGTGGCGGAAAGCACCACGCTGGCCGAAGCCAGGCTGTACGCGCTGTCGGCATCCGACGGCAGCGTCGCGTGGACGTACGCGGCGACGATCCGCGCGCTGGGCTCGACCTCGCCGACCGTCGCGCGCGGCATGGTCTTCGTCGGGATGGGCGACTCGAGGGTCCACGCGCTGGACGAGGCCACCGGCAACCTGCGATGGACGGCGCCGGTTCGAAGTTTCTTCACGGCCGGCGCCTCGCCGGCGATCGATGGGGGAGACCTGTACGTGGCCGACGTCTCGGGCGCGCTCTACCGGTTCCGCGTGTCCGACGGCGTTCGGATCTGGGACTACCAGTTCGACGCGCTCAGCGGCACCAGCGGACCCGTCCTCGTCGGCGGCATCGCCTTCCTCGGACTGGAGAACGGCACCGTGGGCGCGGTCGACCCCGCCGGCTTCCAGATCTGGAGCGCCCGCCTGTCGACGGGCGCCGTCGGCCCGCTCACGCCTGCGGGAGACCTGCTGTTCGCGCCCACGGCGCCGATGAAGGGGGAGACGGGTGGCCTGGTCGCGTTCGTCCACGATCCGGCGGGCACGCTCGTCCACGTCGTCTCGCCCACCCGGCTGCGCGTGCTGCCGGGGCTCCTCAGCTTCCTGATCGCGGCGGCGATCGTCATGGCGCTGCTGCTGGCGCTGTTCCGTCTCTTCGTGCTTCGACGCCGCGGTCGCTCACCGAGCGAGCCGGCAGGGGACGCGGCGCCGGCCGGGGCGCCCGAGCGAGACGGGCGACCCGGCGATCCCGTCGGCGAGGAGGTGGACGCGTGACGTCGAAGAAGCGACGGCGACGTTCGTCCGGCGCCAGGGGCGGCGCCTCGTCCGGCGGCGCCGCCCAGGGCCGATCGGGTTCGGGAAGCGCCGCGCCGCCGCGGGGGACCGCCAAGGGCCGGAGCAGCTCCCAACGGGCGCGGTCGGGTTCGTCGAGCGGGGGACGCAGCGGCGCGGGACGCGCACGCGAGTCGACGAACCGCCGCGCGCGCGAGCAGGAGCCGCCCGTCCGTCGCGGGCTGTTCGGGGGGCCGTCGCCGGTCGTCGGGGCGGTCCAGCCGCCGTTCGGCCTCTCGGTGGCGCGCGGGCTCACCGTCGTTGGGTCCTCGCCGTCGATGCTGGCCTCGGCATTCCTCGCGGTCCTGCTGATGTGGATCGGCGCGGCGGCGGTCACCGCCGCTGCCGGGATCGCACTGCTGCCCACGGCGATGGCGTGGTACCTGGCCCTGCCGCCGATCCATTCGCTCATCGACCTGCCAATCGTGCAGGCAGCCGGCTTCTCGTCGCCGCTCGGCGGCCTGGCCGCCGGCGTGGTGCTGATCCTGTTTCGTACCGCCACCATGGCGTTCTGGTGCGCGCTCGCGGCGTGGTTGCTTCGCGGCGGCGCCGAGCGGCACGGCGCGGCGGCCGCGGGCCGAACGATGGCCGCACGGTTCTGGCGGCTGGCCGCGATCGAGGCCGCGTTCGTCGCGCTGGAGCTGATCGTGTCGGTCGCGGTGATCCTGCTCGGCCCCTCGATCGGCTATCTGTTGTTCATCGCCGCGCTGCTGTTCGGCGTCTACTTCCTGGTGTTCGCCCCGATCATCGCGACGTTGGAACAGGTCCGGCCGCGCGAGGCGTTTCGACTTTCCTTGCGGGCGGCCCGCCTGCCGGGGCAGTCGCACGCCTTGCTCGTGTCCGCGTACCTGTTGCTGACGGTCTTCCTGCCCCTGGGGGCGCCCATCGGGCGCGTGATCCGCGCCACGCCCGACGTACGCATCTGGGTGTTCGCGCTGCTGATCGGGTTCCTGCAGGTGGCGGCCCTGTCGGCGTTCGTGTTCCGGTGGCTGTCGGTGCGCGAGGCCGTCCTGGAAAGCGTCGACGTCGACCCGGAGGCGTCCCCGGTCGCCGCCGCGGTGCCCGCCATCTCCGAGCTCGACGAGGACCTGCAAACCGACCGGGCCTGACTCGCCCCTGGGAGAGCTCTGCCCTTCCCCTCGGATGCCCTGACCGGCGCCTTTGCTACACTCCCAAGGCCCCGTTCTGCGGGGCACCCAAATACACACGGCCGTGGATTCGGCCCGGGGTCCCCTTCCGCGCGACGATCGAGCGGCCGGGGCCGGGGCGAAGTCGAAGCGGCCGGAGGACACCAACCGAACAGGAGGTACCGAGTTGCCCGTCGTCACCAGGCGGGAGCTTCTCGAAGCCGGCGTCCACTTCGGCCACCAGACGCGTCGGTGGAACCCGAAGATGCGCCGGTTCATCTTCGGGGAGCGTTCCGGCATCTACATCATCGATCTCGAACAGACGCTCACGGGGATCGAAGGCGCGTACGACTTCCTCACCGACGTAGGCCGGCGCAACGGGTCGGTGCTGTTCGTCGGCACGAAGAAGCAGGCTCAGGAGGTCGTGGCCGAGCAGGCGCAGCGCGTCGGCATGCCGTACGTCAACACGCGCTGGCTGGGCGGCATGCTGACGAACTTCCAGACGATCGTCCGACGGCTGAAGCGTCTCAAGGACCTTCGCGAGATGGAGCGCTCGGGCGTGCTGGAGTTCCTCCCGAAGAAGGAGGTGCTGCGGCTGCGCCACGAGCAGGCGAAGCTCGAACGCAACCTGTCCGGGCTGGCGGAGATGGACCGGCTGCCCGACGCTGTGTTCGTGATCGACACGAAGAAGGAGCACATCGCGGTGACCGAGGCGCGCAAGCTCGGGATCCCGGTGATCGCGATCGTGGACACGAACTGCGACCCGGACGAGGTCGACTACGCCATCCCGGGCAACGACGACGCGATCCGGTCGTGCCGGCTGGTGGCAAAGATCGTCGCCGACGCCCTCCAGGAGGGCCAGTACATGGCGTATCAGGGCATGAAGGAGCGGTTGGCGGAGCCCGAGATCGAGCAGGAGCCGGTCGAGGCGGCCCCGGTGCCCGACGCCGAGGACGACCGCCCCCGCGTGGAACTCTCTGCGGAGGAAGCCGCGTGGATGGGTGCCGAAGTCGAACCGGCCGAGCCGGGCGCCGAGGTTGAGCCGGAGCCGGACGCCGAATCGTCGCCCGATGCCGCGGCCTCACCGTCGACCGGATCCGAGAGCGCAGGTCCCGCGCCCGCGGGAGCGCCCGAGGCGTCCGACGGCTCGTCCGGCGCGGACGGCGACGGCCCGGGGCCGGCCGACGAGAAGGCGACCGAGGCGACTGAGGCGACCGAGGCGACCGAGGAGGCCGAGTCGCGGCAGGAGGCTCGATGAGCGGCGAGATCTCGGCGGCGCTCGTCAAGCAGCTTCGCGAGATGACCGGTGCCGGCATGATGGACTGCAAGCAGGCGCTCGTGGACGCGGACGGCGACCTCGACCGCGCGCAGGAGATCCTTCGCGAGAAGGGCCTCGCCGGAGTGCAGAAGCGCGAGGGCCGCACGGCGGGCGAAGGCGTCGTCGAGTCCTACATCCACGGGGAGGGCCGCATCGGCGTGCTGGTCGAGGTCAACTGCGAGACCGACTTCGTCGGGCGCACGGAGGAGTTCCGCACGCTCGCGCGCGAGATCGCGATGCAGGTGGCCGCGCAGTCGCCGAGGTGGGTCACGCGCGACGACGTGCCGGCCGACGTCGTCGAGGGGGAGCGCAAGATCTACGCCGAACGCGCGCGCCAGATGGGCAAGCCGGAGAACGTCCTTGACCGGATCGTCGACGGCATGGTCGAGGCGTTCTACAGGGAGACCGTGCTGCTCGACCAGCCCTACATCCGCGAGGGGGACCGCACCGTCGGGGACCTGGTCAAAGAGGTCGCGGCCAAGGTCGGGGAGAACGTCATCGTGCGCCGGTTCGCGCGGTTCGAGCTGGGCAAGGAGGGCTGAACCGCCCATGGATGCCCTCGGGGAGGAGCCGGGCGAGCGCCCGCCCATCTACCGTCGCGTCCTGCTGAAGCTTTCGGGCGAGGCCTTCTCGCCGAACGGCGCCGAGTTCGGGATCTCCGCCAAGTCCACGCGTTCGATCGCCTCCCAGCTCCGCGACGTGCAGGCGCTCGGGACCCAGGTGGCGGTCGTCGTCGGCGGCGGCAACATCTGGCGGGGCAGGCAGGCGCCCGACATGGATCGCAGCCGCGCCGACTACATCGGGATGCTGGCTACCGTCATGAACGCGCTGGCCCTGCAGGACGCCCTGGAGAACCTCGGCGTCACGACACGCGTCCAGACGGCGATCCAGATGGCCCAGATCGCGGAGCCGTACATCCCCCTGCGCGCGATCCGCCACCTCGAACGCGGCCGCGTGGTGGTGTTCGCGGCCGGCATGGGCGCCCCGTACTTCTCCACCGATACCACCGCGGCGCAGCGCGCCCTGGAGATCAAGGCAGAGGCCATCCTGAAGGGCACCAAGGTCGACGGCGTCTACGACTCCGACCCCAAGATCAACCCCGACGCGGTTCGATTCGACTCGCTCGAATACATGGACGTGCTCCGATGGGGCCTGGCCGTCATGGACGCCACCGCCATCTCCCTGTGTATGGAGAATCGCCTGCCGATCGTCGTGTTCGATCTCCAGCAGGAAGGCAACATCCGGCGGGCGGTCATGGGCGAACACATCGGGACGCTGGTCCACTCGGCGGCCGGCTGACCAGGCCCCGGCCGGCGAAGCTGCCCCAGGCCACGGGCCGCCCCGGGTGGGAATTCGCGTGCCGGAATGGGTAGGCTCTGCACCGAGCGGGCCCGGGCTCCGCAAGCGCGTGGGCGATGAGGGCGGGCCGAAGGGAGACGGCACGGTGACGGTCGAGGAGACGCTGCGCGACGCCGAGCACAAGATGCAGGCCGCGACGTCCGTCACGCACGAGGAGCTGGCCTCCATCCGCAGCGGCCGGGCCAACCCCAAGCTGGTGGACCGAATCGGGGTCGACTACTACGGCACGAAGACGCCTCTGCGGGACCTGGCATCGTTCTCCGTGCCGGAGCCCCGGCTGCTGGTGATCCAGCCCTTCGACCGCACGGCGATCGGCGCGATGGAGAAGGCGATCATGACCTCGGACCTCGGGCTCACGCCGTCCAACGACGGCAACGTGATCCGCCTGTCGTTCCCGGCCCTCACGCAGGAGCGCCGCCGCGAATTGGTGAAGCTCGCGAAGGAGCGTGCCGAGGAGGGGCGGGTCGCCGTGCGCAACGTCCGGCGGCATTCGAAGGACCACATCGAGCGGCTGCAGAAGGAGCACGAGATCTCGGAGGATGACCTCAAGCGCGCGGAGAAAGAGCTCCAGCGCCTCACCGACCAGTTCGTGGCGGACGTGGATTCGTCGCTCGAACGCAAGGAGCAGGAGCTCATGGAGGTCTAGATGGCCGGCGACGACGAGCGAGACCGCACCACGAAGGAGCCGGCCGAACCGGGCGACGACGTCTTCGACGACCTGGACAAGTTCTTCGCCCCGATCGACGAGGTCGAGTGGCCGGAGGAGGGCCAGGAGGCATCCGGGGCGGCGCTCGCCGCCGAGGCCGCGGGTCCGGATGACGACGAGGCCGTCGTGAAGGAACCCGAGCCGGCGCCGGTTGCCGGCGGGCCCGAACCCGAACCCGAGCCGGAGCCCAAACCCGAACCAGAGGTGCCGTCCGCGGAAGAAGCGGCCGGCGTGTTCGTCGAGGCCGAGCGTCCATCCGAACCCCCCGCCGAGCCGCTGAACGTCACCCCGACCCCGCCGCCGACCGCGGAGATGAGCGGCGAGGACTGGCGGCGACTGCGCGACGTGCTCGGGGAGGACGACGAGGAGGGCTTCCCCTTCGAGCCGCCGACCGGGCGCGAAGGCCCCGAGGCGGGCGCGCCCTCCGAGTTCGGCGACATCCACGAACACGGCATCCCATCGGAGGCCCCCGCCGAGGCGGCACTGCCCGGCGACGCCGAGGAGCCGGGGCCGGTCACGTTGGAGGACCTCAAGAAGGCGCCGGCGCAGTACTCCGATCTGCCCCAGCCGGATGACGAGGAGGAGCCCCTGTCGGCCGAGGAGGCCGCCGAGGTGTTCATCGGCTCGGGGTTCGAGGACGAGGCCGGCCTGGGCGAGCCTTCCACCGTCGACGTCGAGGCCGTAGCGGAACGACTGGCCGAAGGGCTTCGAACCGAGGGCGAGGTCTCCTCGACGCCGGCTCGACGCGAGCCGGAGCCCCACGGCGAGTTCGCCGCCGGCAGCGAGTCGATCGTTCGCATCGGCGACGAGTCGCTCGGCGGCCCGACGTGGGACGAGCCCGCGTCGCGCGGGGTCGACCTCGAGGAGCCCTCGTCCACGCCGCCCGGCCGCGACGTTCCGGCGGCGATCATCACCGCCGCCGTGCTCGTCGCTGCGGGCCTGCTGGCGATCTGGTACAGCAAGGCGGCCTTCGCCGTCGTGGCGGGCATCGTGGTGCTGATCGCGCAGGCCGAGCTGTACGCGACGATGCAGCGCCGCGGCTACCAGCCGGCGACGGCGCTCGGACTGGTGATCGGCGGGCTGTTGCTCGCGGCGGCCTACCTGCGCGGCGAGGCCGGCGCCCTCACGTTCGTGTCGTTCGGCCTCATCCTGACCTTCTTCTGGTACATGGCCGCGCACCCGAGGGCGCGCGAGGAGACCCTGAAGAACGTGTCCGCGACGATGCTCGGCGTGGTCTACCTGTCGCTGCTGGCAAGCTATGCGCTGCTGCTGCTGTCGCTGCCGGGCGGCAAGGCGCTGGTGCTGTCGGTGATCGGGCTCACCGCGCTGTACGACGTGTCGGCGTTCGCCGTCGGGTCGTTCATGGGCCGGCGGCCCCTGGCGCCCACGATCAGCCCGAAGAAGTCCTGGGAGGGTCTGCTCGGCGCCACGATCGTGACGTTCATCGTGGGGTTCGCGCTGCTGCCGCAGATCGACCCCATCCGCGGCTCGCTGACGCGGGCGGTCGCGGTCTCGGTCGTGATCGTGATCTTCGCCCCGCTCGGCGACCTCGCCGAGTCCCTCTTGAAGCGCGACCTCCGGGTCAAGGACATGGGCACGGTGCTCCCGGGCCACGGCGGCGTGCTCGACCGGATCGACTCCATCCTGTTCGTCGCGCCGGCGGTCTTCTACCTCCTCCGGCTCATCCTGTAGCCGGGGCGGCCGCCGCGGCATCGGCCGCCCGTCGGACCCCGCGACGGCGCGGTAGCGCATTCGGCCCACTGCGAAAGACCGATCTGCGGCCGCTCGGCTCATCTTCCGGCTTCCGGAAGCCGAAACCCAGATGGAAGGAACCGTTCCGGAATTTCGGGCACGGGAAAGGTAACCTCTAAGCGATGCGCACCCTGGCCATCCTCGGCTCGACGGGGTCCATCGGGACCCAGGCGCTGGACGTCGTCCGGCGCAACCCGGACCGGTTCAAGGTCGTCGGCCTCGCGGCCGCGACCAGCCACGACCTGCTCGTCGGCCAGATCCGCGAGTTCTTGCCGCCGGTCGTGGCGATCGCCGACGAGGAGGCCGCCGCCGAGATCTCGCGCTCGCTCGGACAGGTGCGCGGCGTCGAGATCCTTGCCGGCACCGAGGCCGCGGAGACGCTGGCGCGCGAACTCGAAGCCGACATGGCGCTCAACGCCATGGTCGGCGCCGTGGGACTGGCGCCGTCGCTGGCCGCGCTGCAGTCCGGCAAGATCCTGGCCCTCGCCAACAAGGAGTCGCTGATCATCGGCGGGGAGCTGATCATGGACCTGGTGAAGGGCGAGCCCGACCGGCTCGTTCCCGTCGACTCCGAGCACTCCGCGCTCGCGCAGTGCCTGCGCGGGGAGCGCAAGGAGGACCTTCGTCGCGTGATCATCACCGCGTCGGGCGGACCGTTCCGCGAGTGGAGCCGGGAGGAACTCGCGAAGGCGTCGGTGAAGGAGGCGCTCGCGCACCCGACGTGGAGCATGGGCCCGAAGATCACGATCGACTCGGCCACGCTGATGAACAAGGGTCTCGAGGTGATCGAAGCGCACTACCTGTTCGGCCTGGACTACCGCGCGATCGACGTGGTCGTGCACCCCGAATCGATCGTGCATGGGATCGCGGAGTTCGCGGACGGCAGCATGATGGCCCAGCTCGCCGCGCCCGACATGCGCCTGCCGATCCAACTGGCGCTCGGCTTCCCCGACCGGCTGCACACGGGGATCCAGGGACTGGACCTGGCCAAGCTCGGCAAGCTCACGTTCCAGGAGCTCAACCGCGAGGCCTTCCCCGCGGTGGACCTGTGCTACCAGGCCGGCCAGATGGGACTGACGTACCCGGCCGTCCTCAACGCCGCCAACGAGGTTGCGGTGATGGCGTTCCTGGAGAGCAAGATCCGGCTGACGACCATCCCGGATGTGGTGGCGGCGGCGGTGGAGGAACACGAGCCCGCCGAGGTCGTGTCCGTCGTCACGCTGAACCGCGCGGACACGTGGGCGCGCAAGCGCGCCGCGGAGATCATCGAGCAGCGACCCGGCGCCTGACGTTCGCGGCGAGGCCGTGAGAGCATCGTGAGCTGAATGTCCACCACGATCTACGGCATCCTGTTCTTCGCCTGCATCATCCTGGTCATCGTCGTGCACGAGGCCGGGCACTTCAGCGTCGCCAAGGCATTCGGCATCAAGGTCGAGGAGTTCTTCGTCGGGTTCGGTCCGCGGCTGTGGTCGGTGCGGCGCGGCGAGACGGAGTACGGCGTGAAGGCGCTGCCGCTCGGCGGCTACGTGAAGATCGCCGGCATGAACCCGTACCAGCCTGTTCCCCCGGAGGATGTGCCCCGCTCGTATGCGGCCAAGCCGCCGCTGCAGCGTGCGCTGGTCATCCTGGCGGGGCCGATCACGCACTTTCTCATCGCGATGATCGCGCTCACCGTGCTGTTCGCCGGGTTCGGCACGCCGCGGTATCGCCCGGTCATCGACGGCGTCCAGCAGACACTGTCGGGACAGCCCTCGCCGGCGTTCGTGGCGGGCCTCCAGCCGGGCGACGCCGTCGTGGCGGTGAACGGAGTGCCGGTCTCCTCCGCCGACCAGTTCGTCTCGATCACGCGCGCCCACCCGGGACGACCGATCGTCCTGACCGTGGACCGCGGTGGCGTGCGCTACGCGATCACGGCCACGCCGGAGTACGCCACCGTCGCGGGGCAGCGCTTCCCGCGCCTCGGCGTCACCGTGGGCGACGGCGCGCTGCTCGGGTACGACCGCACCAACCCGGTGCGCGCCGTGGGGCGCGCCGCGATCTACACCGGCAGCGTCACGAAGGCCGTCATCGTCCGCCTGGGCGACGTGTTCGGGCCCGCTGGCATCCACCGCGTCATCCAGCTTCTCGGCGGCGCCCCCAGGACGGCGAACGACGTCAGCTCGGTCGTGGGAGCCAGCCGCGTTGCCGGCCAGGCCGCGCAGGCGCACGACTGGTCGGCGCTGCTGTTCCTGTTCGCCACCATCAACATCTTCGTCGGCATCCTGAACCTGGTTCCGCTGCCTCCGTTCGACGGTGGGCATCTGGCGGTGGTGGCGTGGGAGAAGCTCACCCGGCGGCGCCTGGACCAGCGGCGACTTGCGCCGGTGGCCGCGGTGGTGCTCGGGTTCGTCCTGCTGTTCTCGCTCTCGGTGATCTACCTGGATCTCGTCAACCCGGTCCCGAACCCGTTTCGCTGATCCCTGGGCCACCGCACGGGCGGACCCGTCACGTTTGCGCTGGTCCGGGGCCCTGCCGACACGAGTTCTCAATATCTTCGGAACCGGCCCACAAGATGCCCGGTCTAGGATTGACCGGATGACCCCACCCCTTCCGCCGGCCGGCTTCGACATGGGCGGTGCGCTCGCGTGACGTCCTCGGCCGAGATCCTGGTCGTCGAGGACGAGGGATCCATCGCGGAGGCCGTGCGCGCCCGGCTCGCCAGCGAGGGCTACTCGGTTCGCGTCGCGCACGACGGACCCCAGGCGCTCACGGCGGCCGCGGAACTGCGTCCGGACCTGGTGGTGCTGGACCTGATGCTGCCCGGGATGGACGGGCTCGAGGTGTGCCGGGAGATCCAGCGCGACAGCTGGGTCCCGGTCCTGATGCTGACCGCGCGCACCGAGGAGTCGGACAAGGTCGCGGGCCTTGCGGTCGGCGCCGACGACTACATGACGAAGCCCTTCAGCCTGCGCGAGCTGACCGCACGCGTGCGGGCCATCCTGCGACGCATGGAGCGCATCCGCCAGATGCCGCCCATGGATCCGCTGGAACGCTTCGACCTCCTGATCGACCCGGCCCGCAGGCGCGTGATGCGCGACAAGGAGCAGGTCGACCTGACCCCGCTCGAGTTCCAGATCCTGGTGACGCTCGCGGAGTCGCCGGGCGTGGTGTTCAGCCGCGATTCGCTCATGGACCGGATCTGGGGCTACCGCGACTACGCGGGCGGCCGGGTCGTGGACTCCCACGTCGCGCGGATCCGGCGCAAGCTCAGCGACGACGCGGCCGAGCCCGTGTACATCCGAACCGTGCACGGTGTGGGCTACGCGTTCCGCGAAGCGGGGGCGGAGGCGGAGTGAGCGGCGGCGCGATGCGTCCGCTCGATCGGCTGCCCTCGATCCGGGCCAAGCTCGGCTCGGTCATCGTGTTCGCGGTCGCGGTGACGATCATGATCATGTACCTGACCGTGGGGTTCGCCCTGCGCACGTACGAGCAGACGCGCGAGTCCCAGGCGCTGCAGGGCGAGGCGCAGACCGTGGCCGCGCTCGCGTTCACGTCGGCGGGCGTCCCCTCGTCGAACCTCGGCCGGGTCGTCGACCGCGTGCCCAACCAGACGTCGGTGTTCGACGCGAGCGGCCGGCCCCTGGTCGGGAGCTACCAGCCACCGACCCTGGACCGCGTCCTGCGCGGCTACACGGACTTCGGCCTAGCGAAGGGCCACCGCTACGCGGGCGTGCCCGTGTTCCGCGGTTCCGCGCTCGTCGGCGCCGTGTACGTGTCGCGCCGTGACGTCGGTTCGGGCATCGGCGGCGCCGCGCTGACTACGCTGGCGCTGCTTCGCACCGTGTGGTGGCAGCTGCTGGCCGCGGGCGCCATCTCGGCGTTCATCGCCCTGGCGCTGGCGCGGATCCTGGCGCGCGGCATGACGCAGCCGATCCGCGAGATGGCCGGGGCGGCGGAGCGCATGGCGACCGGCGACTACCAGGCCCGGGTCAAGGTGCACACGCGCGACGAGCTCGGCCGGCTGGCCGGCTCGTTCAACCGCATGGCCGGGGAGCTGGAGGGAGTGGAGCGCCTGCGCCGCGAGCTGGTCGCCAACGTCTCCCACGAGCTGAAGACGCCGATCTCGGCACTGCGCGCCCACCTGGAGAACCTGCTGGACGGCGTGGAGGAGCCCAACCCCGAGACGCTGCAGATCATGCTCGAGCAGTCGGAGCGTCTGACCCGCCTCGTCGAAGAGCTGCTCGACCTGTCCCGTCTGGAGGCGGGCGACGTGCCGCTGCAGCTCGAGCCCGTCGGCCTGCGCGCACTCGTCGAGCAGGTCGGCCGTGAGGTGTCGGTCGGCCGTGGATCCGAACGGCCGGCGTTTCGCAACGAGGTGAATGCGAGCGTCGAGGTGAACGCGGACCGCGAACGGCTTCATCAAGTGCTGTTCAACCTGCTGGACAACGCCTTTCGGTTCACGCCCGGGGACGGCTCGGTCGTGGCGTCGGCGTCGATACGCGATTCCACGTGCGAGGTCGCGGTGGAGGACACCGGTCCCGGCATCCCCGCGGAGCACCTGCCGTTCGTGTTCGAGCGGTTCTACCGCGTGAGCTCGTCGCGGTCGCGCGACGACGGCGGCACCGGCATCGGCCTGGCGATCTCCCGCTCGATCGTGGAGGCGCACGGCGGCCGGATCCGGGTGGAGCAGCGGCCGGGCGGCGGGTCCCGGTTCGTGTTCGAGGTTGCCGTGGCCCCGCCCGCGGCCGGGCAGGACGGTGGGCGTCGGTTCGCCGAGCCCGCGCAGGGCGGCGTCTACGCGGGCGGCGCACGGGTGAAGGAGGAGGCGTGAAGGCCAGGACCCTGACCATCCAGGTGCGCCCGCAGGGGCGCCACGACGTGGTGGATCTGACCGACGAGCTGCGACGGGCGATCAAGGACTCCGGGGTGACCGACGGGTGCGCCGTGGCGTTCTGCGCCCACACGACCTGCGCCCTGCTCATCAACGAATGGGAGGACGGGGCGCTGTCGGACCTGCGGGCCCGCCTGGAGGCGCTGGTTCCCTCCGGCATCTACTACGCCCACGACGACCTCGAGCGTCGGACCCAGAACCTGCAGGAGGGCCACGAGCGCGAGAACGGCCAGGCCCACGTCACCCAGATGGTGCTGAGCGCCACCTCCCACGCCATCCCCGTCGGCGGGGGCGAGCCCCTGTTCGGGCGCTGGCAGCGGCTGCTCCTGCTCGAGCTCGACGAGCCCAAGGACCGCGACGTCGTCTTCCACGTGTTCGGCGCGTAGGCCGTCCCCGTCGCCGTGACATACTCGAATTCGATGCTCGGACCCAGGCGGGAATCGCGCAAGATCCGCGTCGGCTCGGTGGAGGTGGGCGGCGGCGCCCCTATCTCGATCCAGTCGATGACCACCACGAAGACGGCCGACGTCAATGCCACTCTGCAGCAGATGGCGTCGCTGGTCGCGGCCGGCGTCGACATCGTGCGCTGCGCCGTGCCACACCGCGAGGACGCCGAGGCGCTCAGAACCATCGCGGCGCACGCCACCGTTCCGGTCGTGGCCGACATCCACTTCCAGTGGAAGTACGCGATGGCAGCGTTGGAGGCCGGCATCCACGGCCTTCGAATCAACCCGGGCAACATCAAGTACCAGGACAAGGTGCGACTCATCGCGCGCGAGGCGAAGGCGCGCGGCGTGCCGATCCGCATCGGCGTCAACGCCGGCTCGCTCGAGAAGGACCTGCTGGCCAAGTATGGGCGGCCGACCCCCGAGGCGCTGGTGGAGAGCGCGCTGAACGAGGCGCGCATCCTCGAGGACGAGGACTTCTTCGACATCAAGATCTCCGTCAAGCACGCGACCCCGTCGGTGATGATCCAGGCGTACCGCCTGCTGGCGGAGAAGTGCGACTACCCCTTGCACCTCGGGGTGACCGAGGCCGGACCGATGCCCGCGGGCGGGATCAAGTCGGCGGTCGGGATCGGGACGCTGCTCGCCGAGGGCATCGGCGACACGATCCGCGTCTCGCTGACCGACGACCCGGTGGAGGAGGTCAAGGCAGGGACGTGGATCCTGCAGTCCCTGGGACTGCGCCGCCGCGGCCTGGACCTGGTCGCGTGCCCGTCGTGCGGCCGCGCCGAGGTGAACGTGCTGAAGCTGACGAAAGAGGTCAACGAGGCGCTCGAGGCGGCCAAGCTCGACGCGCCGATCCGCGTGGCCGTGATGGGGTGCGTCGTCAACGGCCCGGGCGAGGCGCGCGAGGCCGACCTGGGCATCGCGAGCGGAAACGGCTACGGGTCGCTGATCGTCGGCGGCGAGGTCGTCCGCAACCGGGTTCCCGAGGACGAAATCGTCTCCGTGCTGGTCGAAGAGGCGCGCCGCCTCGCGGCCGAGAAGGCGAGGGAGGCCGTCGCGGCGGGGGACTCGGCCGGGAGCGTGGCGGGCACGTAACCTCAGCGCCGGCCCTCCAGCGCGAGGGTTCGTTTCGCCGATACCTCCGACATGAAGCGCGCGCTGGTGGCGCTCGGCGCCATGGTCTCGATGCTGGCGTTCGGCGCGGCCCCCCTGAGCGCCGCGCCGGCGAACGCGGCGCCGGCCAACGTCCCGATCGGCGGCAAGTGCGCCGTCTTCCCCGACGACAACATCTGGAACACCCGCGTCGACACGTTGCCGGTGAACTCCTCGAGCGACACGTGGCTGTCGACGATGGGCACCGCGACCACGAAGCTCCACCCGGACTTCGGCCGGTCCCCGTACGGCTTCCCGTTCGCGATCGTCACGAACAAGCACTCGAAGGTGTACGTGAAGTTCCGCTACTCCAGCGAGAGCGACCACGTGAAGTACCCCTTCGGCTCCGACACGCCGATCGAACAGGGCTCCGACCGCCACGCGATCATGGTCAACACCGACACGTGCACGCTGTACGAGCTGTTCGACGCGCACTGGAACAAGGGCAAGCCCACGGCGGGCAGCGGCGCGATGTTCCACCTCGGCTCGGACGCGCTGCGCCCGGACGGGTGGACCTCCGCCGACGCGGCGGGACTGCCGATCCTGCCGGGGCTGGTGCGCTACTCGGAAGTCGCGGCCGGGTTCATCGGCCACGCCATCCGGTTCACCGTCGACTGCACGTCGCAGGCGCACCTGTGGCCGGCGCGCCACGATGCCGGCTCCGACGACGAAAGCTGCCCGCCGATGGGCGCCCGGTTCCGGCTGAAGGCGAGCTTCGACATCGACTCGTTCACGCCCGACGCGCAGGTGGTGCTCCTCGCGATGCAGCAGTACGGGCTGATCCTGGCCGACAACGGCTCGAACTGGTACTTCCAGGGGACGCAGGACAAGCGGTGGAAGGACTCGCTGCTGGACCAGCTGAAGACCGTCCCCGCGTCTCAGTTCGAGGCCGTGGACGAGTCGGCGTGCCAGGTCTCGGCCGACTCGGCGCAGGCCGCCTGTCTCTGAGCCCGGACGTTCACGGCTGCGGTGTCCGTCAGGCGCCGGCGAGCGCCAGGAAGTTCCGCACGATCGCGGGTCCGTGGGGCGTGAGGATCGACTCCGGGTGGAACTGCACGCCGAACCGCGGCAGCTCGCGGTGCTGCGTCCCCATGACGACGCCTTCGCGGGTCCACGCGGTGAGCGCGACGTCCGCCGGCAGCGATTCTCGGGTCAGCACCAGCGAGTGGTAGCGGCCGGCCTCGAACGGGCTCGGGACGCCCTCGAAGATGCCGTCGCCGTCGTGGTACACCGGCCCCGCCTTCCCGTGGACGGGCTCGGCGCGATCCACCGCGCCGCCCGCCGAGACGCCGAGCGCCTGATGCCCTAGGCACACTCCGAGCACCGGCGTCGAGCGATCGAGGGCCGCAAGCAGGTCGAGGAAGCAGCCCGCGGTTTCGGGCCGCCCCGGCCCCGGCGAGAGGACGACGGCGTCGGGTGAGCGCTCCACGAGCGCGGCCACCGGCTGCGAGTCGCTCCGGACGACCTCGACCTCCCGGCCCAGGCTCTCGATCAGCTGGACCAGGTTGTAGGTGAACGAGTCGTAGTGGTCGACGACCAGGATCACGGGGTTTGCCGATTGTCGCGGCGGCACGCTCGCGACGTCAACGGCGATGTCCTCGCGCGCCACGCGTAGTCCCCGAGTGAGCCCTTCGGCCCATGTCGGGGCTCGAACGGGCCTGCTAGATTCCGGGTTCGGATGCGCAAAACCACCATTTCGCTCATTGCGGCGCTGGCGCTCCCGTGCGCCGTGGCGCTCGTTGGCCTTCCGGCCGCACAGGCCCAGTCGCTCGTCTCCACGGCGTGCGGCCCGACGTGGACCGAGCAGACCGTCGCCGGCATCGGCCGTCTGGTCGACGTGACGGCGCTCTCGCCCACCGATGCGTGGGCCGTCGGATCCGGTGAGGGGATCTCGGACAAGCCGGCGGCCGCGCACTGGGACGGCAGCGCCTGGAACCTCGTGCACCTGCCCCAGCCCGCCCACAGCGACGCCGCCGACATCCGGGCGATCAGCGCCTCGGGGCCCGACGACGTGTGGGCGGTGGGGCAATATCGGCACGGGCTCTGGTTCTCGTTCTCCGAGCACTGGGACGGAACGTCGTGGACCACCGTGACTACTCCCAGCGTTCCGCACGACACGATGAACCTCCTCAACGACGTCACGGCCATCGCACCCGATGACGCCTGGGCCGTCGGGGAGCACAACCTCCAGGGGCACCTTGGCGACGAACATCCCGACGTGGAGCACTGGGACGGGGTGAGCTGGACGAAGGTCACGGTTCCGACCAGGCCCGACTCCGTCGCGCTCCAGGTCAGCGCCAGCGGTCCTGACGACGTGTCGGTCCTGTTGTACGACCACAACGTGAAGCCGTACGTCGACCGGTGGAACGGGACGACGTGGACCCTGACCCGGACGGATTCGCACGACAAGCCGGCGAATCCCATTCCGTCCGCAATCGAAGCCTTGTCCCCGAGCGACGCGTGGCTGGCCGGCTCTCGGATGGGGAACCTTCCGACGCAGGCATCCCCGATCGCCGAGCACTGGGACGGCGCGGCCTGGACCCGCGTTCACGTGCCCGACGCCAACCGTGCCGACCTGCCGTCGGGCCTGGCGGCGGTCGCGACGAACGACGTGTGGATGACGGGCACCCGCCAGCTGGGTGCTCCGGGATCGACGAACAGCCAGGCCGAGTCTTGGAACTGGAACGGCGCGAGCTGGAGCTTCGTCTCGATCCCTGCATCGCACCCCGGGGCCGCTCTGGCTGCCGCGGACGCGCTGCCCACCGGCGAGGTCTGGACCGTCGGGACCTGGTTCGACGACAACGGCGACACCCACGGCCTGATCTACCAGCGCTGCGACACGTAGTCCGACAGCCGAACGCGACGGTCGGGAGTCTGTGATCCCGTATCCTCGGGGCGCCATGCGCGCCACCCAGCTGGTCGCCCCGACCCTGCGGGACGCCCCGGCCGAGGCCGAGGTGCCGTCGCACCGGTTGCTGCTGCGGGCCGGCTACATCCGAAAGCTCATGTCGGGCGTGTACACGGTCCTGCCACTCGGGCTGCGCGCGATGCGCAGGATCGAGGCGATCGTGCGCGAGGAGATGGACGCCTCCGGCGCGCAGGAGCTGCGGATGCCGATCGTCGTGCCGGCGGAACCATGGAAGGTGACGGGGCGCTGGCAGGCCTACGGCGACGAGATGTTCAAGCTGAAGGACCGCCACGACCGTGAGCTGGGGCTCACGCCCACCCACGAGGAGGTCATCACGCCGTTGGTGGCGGCCGAGTTGCCGAGCTACCGCGACCTGCCCGTCAACCTGTACCAGATCGGATGGAAGTACCGCGACGAGATCCGTCCGCGC
>DASXAQ010000090.1:0-3156 GCA_036406615.1 Actinomycetota bacterium
GAAGCGCATGTCGATCTCGCCCTGGCCGCCCGAGGACACCTCGTGGTGGTGGAACTCGCACTGGATCCCGAGCGACTCCATCGTCGCGACCATCTCGCTTCGCAGGTTGGCCAGCGAGTCAGACGGCGGCGTCGGGAAGTAGCCCTCCTTCTGGCGCAGCTTATAGCCCACGTTGGGGCCCGTGCCTGCCGGCCGGCCGGTGTTCCAGAAGCCCTCGGAGGAGTCGATCTCGTAGAACGCCCGGTGCTCGACCTGCTCATACGCGATGTGGTCGAACACGAAGAACTCGGCCTCGGGCCCGAAGTAGGCGACGTCGGCGATGCCGCTCTGGATCAGATGGCGCTCGGCCTTCTGGGCCACGAACCGCGGGTCGCGCGAGTACGGCTCGCCGAGCACCGGATCGGCGACCGAGCAGATCAGCGACAGGGTGCCACGGGTGTAGTAGGGGTCGATGAACGCCGTGCCGGGATCCGGGATCAGCAGCATGTCGGACTCGTGGATCTCCTGAAAACCACGGATCGACGAGCCGTCGAATCCAAGCCCCGACTCGAAGTCATCGACGTCCAGCGCACGCAGCGGCAGGGTCATGTGCTGCCACGTCCCCGGGAGGTCGACGAACTTCAAGTCGACCATCTCCACGCCGCGCTCGGTGGCGAAGTCGATCACCTCCGCCGCGGTCGTCGCTCCTGCCGCGGTGGCGGTCTGCTCGCTTTCCTTGATTGACACGTTTCTCTCTCCAGTTACTGATTGGTCAAGCGGTTGCGCGCGCCGGCCCCGACGGCCGGCGCACATGAGGACGGACGTTGCGGCTCATGCTGTCGTTGGCGCGGGTGTCTGCCCGGCCCCCGTCGAGACCCCGGGGATGCCGTTCGGGTATCCGAGCGACGGAACGTCGGACGGGTACACCTCGTGCCCGTGCTCGGCGACGTCGCCGATCTCCATGGCTTCCTTGGACATCCGGAGCGGTACGAACAAGCCCACCACCTTCAGAAGTATGAAGGTAATGCAACCCGACCACACGATTACCCAGGCCGCCGCGAGCACCTGCCACTTGAGCAGGGTGAGGTTGCCGTGGATCAGGCCCGGGGCACTGCCCGTGGCGACCAGCCCTGACTTGGATGTCGTGTACCAGACCGCCATGTTGGGATCGGCGAAGATCCCCACCAGGATGCCGCCCGTCAGTCCCGCGAACCCGTGCGTGTAGATCACGCCGAGCGTGTCTTCGACATTGCGGAACGGGCGCAGACGGCTCAGGTAGTTCAGCGCGAAGTACACCATCGTCGCCGCGATCACGCCGATCGCGATTGCGCCCCAGCCGTTGACGTAGCCGGCGGCCGGAGTGATCGCCACGAGGCCGGTGATGATCCCGTTGACGCCGCCGATCATGCTCGGCTTGCGGCCGGTCGCGTAGTCCCAGCCGATCCACGACATGAACGCCACGGCGGTGCACAGGTTCGTGTTCAGGATCGCTGCCGCGGCCGACATGTTGGACGCGTACGGGTCGCCTCCGTTGAAGCCGTTCCACCCGAGCCACAGCAACCCGGCTCCGACCGCGACCATCGCCAGGTTGTTGGGCGCGTCGATCTCGCGATCGCGCTGGAGCCGCGGGCCGATCACCGCCGCGGCCACGAATCCGGAGACACCGGCCGCGAGGTGGATCACATATCCACCGGAGTAGTCGAGCGTTCCGTGGTGCCCGAAGAAGCCGCCACCCCAGATCAGGAACGCGTTGACCACGTACACGAACGTGATCCACAGCGCCACGAACGGGATCCAGGCCTTGAAGTTGATCCGCCCGAGCACCGAGCCGAGCATCAGGATCGGCGTGATCCCGGCGAACACGAACTGGAAATAGACCAGCGTCGATTTCGGGAACGCCTGGCTGCCCAGCAGGGGTATGTTGCTCTGCCCCTGCAGCTCCTTGTGGCTGAGAACAGGCCCCGGCTTACCGATGAAGTTCCCGAAGAACCCCGAGTGCGACACGCCGTGGAACGGAGAGCCGAAGCCCATCTTGAAGGCGTAGAGCACCCAGATGATCAGAACCACAGAAAAGGCCGCGAACGAAAGCATCATGCTGTTGATCGACCAGCGCTTCTGCATAACGCCGCCATAGAGCACGACGAGTCCCGGGACGCTCATCAGCCCGACCAGCGTTGCCGCGGTCATCTGCCACGAGGTATCCCCGGGGTTTAGCCATGTTGGCGCTTCGACTGGCATGCATCTCCTTCTAGGTTGATGGTCATCTGGCCCCCGCTCTGCGAATGCATGCCGAGCGCGCGGCCCAAGCCGACGGATGACAATCTGCTGCGCGCCCCGATTTCGAGCCATGTACCTGCGGCCAGCGATTGCCATAAGCCCCTGGACATATGGATAACCCGTCTGCATATGCAGGGAAAAAGCCCCGTTGGGCCCGTCTCGCGGGCCGTCGGGAAATCGTCCTATTTGCGGCTTGGAGTTAGTCCGAGCCGGGAACAGCGGGTACCGGTAGACCCGCCTTGCGGCAGGCGTCGGCGAGCGCGCGCCGGAATGAGATGTTGTCGGTGGCCGCGGTGCCGTTTGGCGCGGTGCAGAGGTCGAGGGCGGCCGTGCCGCAGCGGTACAGCTCCGAGCCGCCGATCACCGTCGCGGCGCTGACGTCGATGCAGCCGTTGGCCGAGGTGCGCTGCTTGCTCGTGAAGGAGATCGCCACGATGACCACGAGGACCGCGACCACGGCGAGCACTCCCGCCAGGATCCAGCGTTCGCGCTTTGTGATCTTCCGCGGGGCGGAGGGGGCCTCCTCCTGCCACTGGCCCGACGGGATGATCAGCATGAGGTGAGTCTAGGAGCGTTCAGAACGTCAACGCGGTGCCGCGCGGGAGTACGAGCACCGAGCCGAGCGCGGAGTTGAGCATCGACCGGGTGCTGCCACCGAGCGTGATCCGCCTGTCGGTGCCGCCGGCCTGGGATGCCACCACGATCATGTCCGCCGGCCCGGCGCCGTTCGCGACGAGTGTCGCGCCGAGCTTGTCCGCGAGCGCCTGCACCGTGCGGTCCGCCGCGTCATCGCCGCCCGAGTTGGCCGCGGCGATCGACTTGATCGCCGCCTCGGCGTTGGTCCTCAGGCCCGCTTGGGCGACGGCGATCGCCACTGATCCGCCCTCGAGCAGGTACTGC
>DASXAQ010000091.1:0-52571 GCA_036406615.1 Actinomycetota bacterium
TCAAGCAGCCGGAGCGGCACGCGCTGATGCTGGAGTACATCCGGCAGACGACCTCGGTGCGCGACGTCGTGGTGTCGGGAGGCGACATCGCCAACGTGCCCATCAAGCACCTGGAGGAGTTCGTCGGCGGCCTGCTCGAGGTCGAGCACGTCCGGGACATCCGGCTGGCCACCAAGGGCCTGATGGGCCTGCCGCAGCACTTCCTGCAGCCGGACGTCCAGGGTGGGCTCGAGCGGCTGGGCCGCAAGGCGCGCGAGCGCGGCGTCTCGATCGCCGTGCACACGCACGTGAACCACGCGAACCAGCTCACGCCGCTCGTGGCGAAGGCGGTGCGGCAGTTCTTCGACTGGGGGTACCGCGACGTGCGCAACCAGGGCGTGTTGCTGCGCGGAGTGAACGCGTCCACGAACGCGCTGCTCGAGCTCTGCTTCACGCTGCTCGACCGCGCGGGGATCATGCCGTACTACTTCTACATGTGCGACATGATCCCGAACGCCGAACACTGGCGGCTGGCCGTCTGGGAGGCGCAGCAGCTCCAGCACGACCTGATGGGCTACCTTCCGGGGTTCGCCACGCCGCGCGTCGTGTGCGACGTGCCGTTCGTCGGCAAGCGATGGGTCCACCAGCTGGTCGACTACGACCGCGACAAGGGCATCTCGTACTGGACGAAGAACTACCGCACGGGGATCGAGTTCGACGACCCGGAGGCGCTCGAGCGGCGCTACCCGTACTACGACCCCATCTCCACGCTGTCCGAGCCCGGGCGCGCGTGGTGGCGCGAGCACGCGAAGGAGATCGCCGAGGAGGGCCCGAAGGCGCTCCCGCTCGTGTCCAGCAACTGACGGGGCGCGCCGAACCCCCACCGGCTAGATTGAGCGCGTGGCCGACGTGCGCGTGATCCCGTTCCTGGTCTCGGAGGTGCGGCTCGAGCCGGACGAGCAGGTGCTCCTCGAGCGCGAGTGGTGGCCCTCGTACGCGCACGCGGTCGTGCACCGTGACGGCGTCTTCCTGTTCGACAACGGGGCAGGGTTCGGGAACGAGGAGGTCGACCGGGTCTTCTCGCCGAAGGTCACGGCGATCGAGGACGCGCTCGCGCAGCAGGGGATCGCGATGGCGGACGTGACGGGGGCCGCGAACTGCCATCTGCACTTCGACCACAGCGGCCAGAACGTGCGCATCCCGCCGGGCGTGCCGATCTTCGTCCAGCGGGCCGAGTGGGAGAAGGTGCATGAGCCGGACTACACCGTCCCGGAGTGGATCGACGTGCCGGGCCTGACGTACGAGGTGTTGGATGGCGAGATCGAAGTCGCGCCGGGGCTGCGCCTGATCCCAACGCCGGGACACACCGCCGGCCATCAGTCGCTGGTGCTCGACGCCGATGGCGGGACAGTGGTGCTCGCCGGCCAGGCCGTGCAGTCGCGCGCCGAGTGGGAGGGCGCGACGCAGCCTTCGGCGTCCGGCGCCGGGGGCGCGCCGGACCCGCGCTATCCGGGGTCCGTGGAGCGGCTGCGCGCGCTCGACCCGGTCCGGGTCCACTTCGCCCACGACGCGGCGATCTGGGAGCGCTGAGCGCCATGAGGTCGACCGAGGTCGAGATCGACACGTCGGGCCGCCTGGTGACCAACGTGACCGAGCGGGTCCGCGTGTTCGCCGAGCAGACCGGCGAGGACGGGCTGGTGCACGCGTTCGTCCCCCACGCGACGGCCGGGCTGGCGCTGATGGAGACGGGCTCGGGGTCCGAGGCCGACCTGCAGGAGGCCGTCGAGCGCCTGCTGCCGCGGGACGGCCGCTACGGGCACGCGCACGGCCCGGCCGGCCACGGCGGCGACCACCTGCTGCCCGTGTTCGTGTCGCCGTCGCTCACGCTGCCGGTCGAGGGCGGGCGCCTGGTGCTGGGGACCTGGCAGAGCGTCGTGATCGTGGACCCGAACCGCGAGAACAACGTCCGGCGCCTGCGGCTGAGCTTCCTGGCCGGCTAGCGACCGACCCGTATACTGCCGCCGTGGGAGTAGCGGTTCGCGCTCTCCCGCACCGCTTTCGCCAGGGGTGAGCCCGTGAGGACCCTGTACCGAGCGTCGCGCGTCCACACCCAGAGCCGGCCCGGCGTTGGGCAGTGGCTGCTGATCGACGAGCGCCACGTTGAGCGCGTGGGGATCGGCGAGGCGCCGGACGCCGACCGCGTGGTCGACCTGCCCGGCACGTCGATCATCCCCGGCTTCATCGACGGGCACGTCCACCTGACGGCGACGGGGCTCTCGGCCGTCGGCATCCCGATCGAGCGCGCTCGGTCCGCGCAGGAGCTGCTCGGCCTGGTGGCCGAGGAGATCACGCACGAGCCGGCGCGCGTGTTCGCCCACGGTTTCGACGAGAGCCGGTGGCGTCCCCGTGAGCTCCCGTCCCTGTCGGACCTCGACGACGTCGCCGCGGTGCCGGTCGTCCTGGTCCGCGTCGACGGGCACCTGTCGATCGCGAACTCGCCCGCACTGAGCGTGTCGGGCGCGCTCGAGGAGGACGGCGTCGAACTCGACGGAGCCGGCCGCCCGACGGGAGTGGTCCGCCGGGCCGCCAACCACCGGGTGCAGCGGTGGTTCCACGAGTCGTTGTCCGAGCACGAGATCCGCGAGCTCCAGCTCGAGGCCGCCTCCATGGCCGCGGCGCGCGGCATCACCTGTGTGCACGAGATGAACACGCCGGCGGTGCGCGGCCGCCAGGACGTCGAGGTGCTGATGGCCCACCGGCCGAACCTGCCCATCGACGTCGTGGCCTACGTGGCCGACCGCGACATCCCGTGGGTGATGGACCTCGGCCTGGAGACGATCGGCGGCGACCTGTCGCTGGACGGGTCGATCGGGGCCAGGACGGCCGCGATCGGCGACAAGTACGCGGACGGCGACGGCGAGGGCGCCCTGTACGAGACCGACGACGATCTGGCCGAGTTCTTCCACAACGCGCACCTGGCGGGGATGCAGGTGGCCGTACATGCGATCGGCGCCGCGGCGATCGAACAGGTCGTGCGCGTGTGGGAGCGCGTGTATCGAACGCTGGACTCGCGGCAGCGCCGGCACTTCCGCGCCCGCCGCCATCGCGTGGAGCACTTCGAGCTCCCGAGCTACGACCAGATCGAACGCGCGGCCGCCCTCGGGCTGTCGATCTCGGTGCAGCCCGCGTTCGACGCGGAGTGGGGCCACCCCGGCGCTCTGTACGAGCAGCGGCTGGGGGAGGAGCGGGCCCGCGCGATGAACCCGTTCGGCACGCTGGTGTCGCGCGGGCTGGCGATCGGCGTCGGGTCGGATTCGCCCATCACGCCGTTGGATCCCATGTACGGCGTCTGGGCGCTGGAGACGCACCACGACGCGAGCCAGCGCATGTCGCGCGACGAGGCCGTGCACCTGTTCACCGTCGGCAGCGCCTCGCTCGCGCACCTGGAGGAGAAGAAGGGCCGGCTCGCGCCAGGCATGCAAGCGGACTTCGCCGTCTACGACGCGGATCCGATGGAGGTGGAGGACGTGCGCGAGCTGCGGCCGATCCTGACCGTGTCGCGCGGCCGCGAGGTCTTCGCCCGCTGAGGGGTTCGCCGGCCGACCCGGGCGCGCGCCGCCCGAGCGCCGGCCGGGCTCAGCGCGGATCGTCGGCCGCGATGGCGTACATCGCGTAGTCGTCGCGACCGTCCCGGTACGGCATGTACGCGCGAAGCACGCCCTCGAAGGCGTAGCCGCACTTCTCCAGCGCCCGGCGCATCGCGGCGTTGCCGACCTCGGTGGTTGCCTGGACCCGCCCCGCGCCGGCCTCCTCGAACAGCCACGAGGTGATCAGCGCCACGGCCTCGGCCCCGAAACCCTTCCCCCGGTCGCCGGTGTCCCACAGCACGACGCCCAGCTCGAAGACCCCGGGAGGCAGCGCCTGCGCGGGCCGCCCCCGCGCCTGGATCTCACCGATCAGGCGGCCGTCGGCCTCGATGCCCAGGTCGACCTGCCCCTTCACCAGCCGCCCGGACCGGTCGAGGCGATCCCGCGCCTCAGTCCGCGACGGCGGCCCCGTCGGCTGCACCCGTTCGTCAAGCGACTGCGACGCCTGCCAGACGGTCTCGAGCTCGTCCTCACGGACCGCCCGCAGGATCACGCGATCGCCCTCGAGGCGCACCATGGCCGAAGCCTACCCTCGGCCGGTGATAGGGTCCCGGCGACATCGCCGAGGATGGGAGCGACGCATGGAAGGCCTGCTGGCCGTGTTCTTCGGGCTGTGGATCATCGGGATCGTCCTGGAGCTGGTGTTCATCGTGTTGACCGTGCGCATCGCCGCTCAGAAAGGCCGGAACCCGGTCGGCTGGGGCATCTTCGCCGTGTTTTTCTCGCTGATCGCCTTCATGCTCGTGTTTATTTTGCCGGACACCCGGCGGCGCTGAGCTTGCGACGGTTCCGACGGTTCAGTCGCCGACGATCAGCCGGCTGCCGCGCGGCGACTTCTCGACCTCGAGGCGCGCGAACCGTTCCGCCAGGTCGCGCACGTGGGTGATCAGCCCCACCAGGCGACCGTCGCCGCCGAGCTGGTCGATCGCCTCCACGACGACCTCCAGCGAATCCGGGTCCAGGGTGCCGAAGCCCTCATCGAGGAACAGGCTGTCCAGGCGCGCGCGCTCGGCGACCGAGAGCGACCGGACCTGCTCGGACAGCGCCAGCGCGAGCGAGAGCGACGCCAGGAACGTCTCGCCGCCCGAGAGCGTGCGCACACTCCGACGCTCTTGCGCGTTCCACGTGTCGATCACGAAGAAGTCCCCGTCCTCGCACGACAGCCGGTAGCGGCCGTCGGACAGGCGGGCGAGCCGCTCGGATCCCGCAGCCGCCAGGACGTGCAGCGCCTCGTCCTGGAGGAACGCCACGATGCGGTCGGCGCGAAGCTCGTTCGCGAGCGCCTTGAACGTGACCGCGCGCGAGCGCAGGGCCGCGATCCCGCGTTCGAGGTCGGACCGGGCCTCGATGCGGGTCGCGATCCGTTCGGCGTCGGCCGCCGACGTGGCGGCGTCGGCCGCGGCGCGGCGCCGTTCCTCCGCCACGTCCGCCGCCAGTCCCGTCAGCGATCCGGGTGAGGGGAGCAGGCTCCCAACCGCGGCCTCGGCTTCGGCCAGCAGCGACGTTTCCGCCGCCGAGCGCTTCGCCCCGGCCTCCTCCAGGCTGAGCGCCAGCTCGGCCAGCGCCCCTGCGAAACGGCCGGCCGCGTCGGCCACCCGGACGGCGTTCGCCGGCTTGGCGGCATCGCCGGAGGCCTCGGGCGGGTCGAACGCCGGGCGTCGGGACGCGGCCACGGTAACGCCGAGGCGCCTCGCGCGGTCGATCAGCGCCGCCACCGGCTGCGCGCGCAGGCCCGCCACGTGGACGGCAACCTCGCCCGACACCGCCGCGAGCGCCCGCTCGGCGATCAGCGCCGTCTCGCGGCAGGCGTCAAGGCGCTCGGCGGCGTCCTCGTCGGCGACCGTCAGCTGCGCGAGGGATGCGAGTCGCTCCTCGATCGCCGCGAGCGGGTCGGGAGGCAGTGGACCGCGAAACGCCTTCGCCAGGCGCGCCGTCGCCGCCTTCAGCTCCGCCTGGGCGCGCCCGACCTCCGCCGCCCCGCGCTCGGCCTCCGTTGCGGCGGCATCCGAGGCCGCCACCGCGCGATCGCGGTCTCGCTCGTCCTTCGCCGCGGCTCGCTCGGCCGCGGCCAGCATGCGGTCCGCCTGCGCCAGCGCCCGTTCGGCCTTTCGAAGCTCCGCGGCGACGGACGACGTCCGTCGCGGGGTCGTCGCCAGCGGATGCGCGCAGATGGGGCAGGCGTCGCCGACGCGCAATCCCGCGGCAGCCGCGGCAACGTGGTCGGCGTGCCGGGCCGCCTCGCGGTCACGCTCCGCGAGCTCGCGCGCCGACCGGGCCTTCGCGACCGCGGAGACCGAGGCCGCGGCCGCCCGCTCCGCCGCATCGACGTCCGCCGATCGCGTCGCGATCAGTGCCGCGTCGGCGTCGGCGCGCTCCCTCGCGGAGGCCACCGCACCCCGCAGCCGCTGCAGCGAATGGGCCTGCTCCCTCGCCGCGGTCAGATCGGCCTCGCGGCCCCACCGGGACTCGGCGGTCGCGCGGTCGCGCGAGGCCCGCTCGGCGCGCTTCTCGGCCGCGGCCGCCTGGGTGCGATGTTCGGCGAGTCGCGCCGCGGCGACGGTCGCGTTGTCGGACAGGGTTCGAACCGCGGCCTCGGCCTCCTCCGCGCGTTCCGACAGGGTCCGCGCTTCGGCCGCGCAGGACTGGAGATCCCGAACCGAGCGCTCGGCCTCGGCCCACGTCTGGGCCGCCGCGTCGACCTTCGCCGCCGCGCTCGCCAGGGCGAGCTCCCGGGCCGCCGCGTGCTTGGCGGCGGCACGAGCCTCGGCGAGCGCGGCGGCGGTCGCATCTGCGTACTCGCGTTCGACATGGGCCGAGTCCGCGTCCGCCCGCGTGGCCGCCTCCGTCGCGATGCCGCGCGCCCGCTCGCCGAGCCGGGGAAACAGCGTCAGGCCCAGGAGGTCGACCAGGATCTGGCGGCGTTCGGCGGCGTCGCCGGTCAGGAACTCGGCGAACGTGCCCTGCGGCAGCAGCACCGAGCGCGTGAAGGCCCGGTAGTCCAGGCCGATCAGCTGCTTGATGATCTCCGTCGCGTCGCGGACCCGGTCGGCGCCCTCGCCGTAGCTCTGCCAGCCGTCGCCCACCGCGCGGTCCAGCCGGATCGTCGAGGCGCCGCGCGACGCCGTGGACCGCACGACCCGGTAGCGATCGCCGTCGACGTCGAACTCCAGGGACACGGACATGCGGGGCTGCCCCTGGCTGATCAGCTGTCCCACCTGCTTGCCGACCCGCTCGACGTACCCGAACAGGGCGTACGTCATCGCGTCCAGCAGCGACGACTTTCCCGAGCCGGTCGGACCCACGACCGCGAACACGTCGAACGGGGTGAGGTCGAGGTGATGTTCGCCGCGAAACGCGGTGAAGTTCTTGAGGTCGAGCCGCAGCGGCCGCATCAGGCCCCCTCCGATGCGCCGGCGAGCACCTCGTCGAAGGCCGACACCAGGTCGTCGGACGGCTCGGCAGCGTGCTCGTGCCGGTAGTACGCCAGGAACTGCTCGCGCGGCGACAGGCTCGACACGGGCGGTCCTGCGTCCTCGAGCTCGGCCCGCTCGTACGTCAGGTGCACGTCGACCGCGTTCGGCAGGGCCTCGCGCACCTGCTCGGCGATGCCGGGCACCGGGCCGTCGGTCGAGACGAACGCGCGGACGTACGCGTCGCCCACCGAGCCAGCCTGCGCAACGAGCTCATCGAGCGTTCCCCGCAGGTCAACCAGCCGGCGTCCGGCCGTCAGCTCGACGGTGCGCACGGCCGAAGGCTTGCCGGGCGACGCGTCGACGATCGCCACGGACTTGCGCTGGTCGACCTCGCCGAAGTCCAGTTGCAGCGGGGATCCGGCGTACCGGGCCGGCGCCGCCGCGCCCCTGACGGTCTGCGGCCGGTGCACGTGCCCGAGCGCCAGGTACGCGGCCGTCGCGGGCAGGCGGGCCGGCGATACCGCGTAGTCCATCCCGATCGTCACCTCGCGTTCGCCGCCCCCCAGCAGGGCGCCGTCGGTGAACAGGTGCGCCACCACGACGTTGACGCGGTCGGGCCGAAACGCGCGCTCGTAGGCGGACAGCAGCCCGCCCATGCCCTCCGCGTAGGACTGGAACCAGCCCTCGGGCGCGTCGAACAGCTGCGCCGCATCGCCGAAGCGCCGGGGCGCGACGAACGGCACGCACGAGATCGCGGCGACCCGGGAGCCGTCGCGCGACGCAACCTCCACCACGCCGCCGTCGTCGGGGCGCATCACCCGCGGGACGACGCGCACGCCGATGGGGGACAGCAGCTTCGACAGCGCCTCGAGTCGCACGGGTGAATCGTGGTTGCCGGCGACGGCCACCGCAGGGATGCCGGCCTCGTGCAGCCGCACGAACGCCTCGAACGCGATCAGGTCGGCCTCCGGCGGCGGGGCGCGGTGCTCGTAGACATCGCCGGCGATGAGCACGGCGTCGACGCCCTCCTGCGACGCGATCCCGACGATCTCGTCCAGGACGCTCGCGAACTCGTCCGCGCGCGAGCGCCCCCGGATCGTCTTGCCGACGTGCCAGTCGGCCGTGTGCAGGAACCTCATCGGCCGCCTCACCCTCCGTCACCCTACCCTCGGCGGGTGACCAGAATCACACGGGTGTGATTCTACCGCCCCGCCTCAGTCGCCGGAGAACGCCTCGAACGGGTCGCCGGCGCCGCCCGCGTCGCCGGATGCCGGGGCGGCCTCGTCGGCCCGCGTGGCCCACGAGGGGAACGGGAAGCGGATCTGGATCGGGATCGGGATGTGGGGCTGCTGCAGGATCATCGAGCCCGGCTTCAGGATCGAGGCGCGGGCGCGCGTGACGGCCGGAAGGAACCCGTACTCGCTGCGGCCGGCCTCGGCCGTGTCCAGGCGCCCGACGACGCGGTACGCGGCGTTCGCGATCACGCGGCGTTCCACCTCGGACGCCGTCTGCTCGGCGCCGATCAGGATCATCCCGAGCGAGCGCCCACGCTCGGCGACGTCCAGCAGGACCTCCTTGATCGGCGACCAGCCCTCTCGCGGGGCATAGCGGTTCAACTCGTCGAGCACCAGGAACGCCAGCGGCTCGCGGCGGCCCATCTGCTCCTTGTGCTCGAACAGCCGCTTGATCACCACGCCGGTGACGAACCGTTTGGCCCGGTCGTGCAGGTTGTGGATGTCCACGACCGTGACCTGATTGGCCTCCCAGTCGATCCGGTGCGCGCCCGGGTCCTCCGCCTCGCGGCCCCAGATCAGGTGGTTCGCGTTCAGGCGGAACCGTCCCGCATCCAGACGCCGGACGAACGCGGCCACGGTGGCGTCGGAAAGCCTTCCCCGCCAAGGCGAATGGTCGTCCTCGACGTTGTCACGGATCAGGTCGCACAGCTGATCGAACGTCGTGACCGGGTAGCCGCCCATGAGCACGGTCGCGTCGTGGTCGGGGTCGTCCTCGGACTCACGGTCCAGGTACGACTCCACGCGCGCCACCAGGTCGGCGATCTGCGACTGCTCGTTGTCGGATTCGGCGAACAGGAAGCGCAGATACTTCTCCCGCACGAACTCGCGCACGGTCCAGTAGTACGCCGTCACGCCGTGCGCCCGGCCTTCGACCTGCGGTACCGCGGCGCCGGACCGCCCGCGCGGCGGCGCCCACAGGCCGACGGACTCGAACGGTCCGGCAGGCAGGCCGAGCGCCTCGTACTCGGCGCGATCGGCCTGCGACAGGCGCGCGTTCGGCGTGTCCAGCCACATCAGGTCCTCGCCTTTCACGTTGAACACGATCGCCTTCGTGTTGGCGCCGTACGCGCCGAGGACGGGGGAGTGGAACAGCGCATAGAGGAGGAACAGCGCGTACGAGGTCTTCGTCGCCACGCCCGACACGCCGGAGATGTTCACGTGGGCGCCGCGCGAGCCGTCCAGGAAGTCCAGGTCGAGGAACACGGGCTCGCCGTCGCGCGACAGCCCGGCCGGCACCCGCCGCTGCATCGCGTCGAAGAACAGGGCCTCGTCGCGGTCCTTGCCCCGCGCGCGCCAGGCCACAAGCCCGGGAAGCGGCGGGACGAAGATCTCCGGCTCGAAGCGCGTGGCCACGACCTGGGCCGCCACCGCCGTGTCGACGGGCAGGACGCCCCGGTCGACCAGGAACACGTCGGTGTCGAACGTGGCACCCTCGTGACGGGCCCGGACGTCCTGGACGATGCCGGCGATCCGAAGCGGCCCGCGCCCCGGAACATCGGTGTCGACCACCACCGCGTCGTCCAGCTGCAGGTACGCCCCCTCGGCCACACCGACCCAGAAGGTGAGCGGGGTGGCGTCTTCGGTTCCCAGCACCATCCCGACCCGTTCGCTCACGTCGCTCACGTGTCCGTTCACGTCTCGCCCTCCCGCGCCATCAACCACTGCGTCAGCGCCCGGCGCACGACGCCGGGATGTCCCATGCGGTGGCGCAGCCACGACTCGAGCGCGCCAACCGGCGCCAGGTTCTGGGGCGCGCGCGGGTCCGACGGCCGCCCCGCGAAGCGGGGGAGCAGATTCGTCACCGCGTCGGCGATGCGGGCCGCCGCCTCGACGCCGAGCCCGGCGCGCACCTCGCAGCGGACGACGCCGGCGTGGTCGTGCCACGGCGATCGAAGCGCGACCAGTCGCGCGTACCAGGAGTAGCGGCGAACCCGTTCGTCGTCCCCGAGCGCGAACACCGGCGTTCGCTGGCCCGGCCCGAGGCGCCCGAGCAGCGCCTCGTGCCCGGGTTCCAGGTAGCGCCGTGCGGTCCGCTTGACCACCCCGACGACGGCCGCGGCGGTGGAGTCGAAGAACGTGAGCGGCCCGTCGCTCACGATGAGCTCGCCGTCGCGCGACGCGAGGGAGGCCGCCAACCGGCCCTCGGCCTTGCGCATCATGTCCTGCAGCCCGAGCAGCGGGGCGTCGGGCTCCTCGCCGGTCACCGCGGCGGGCTCGAAGGCCAGGCGCTCGGCGCCGATCGCGACTTCGACGGGGTCTGGGCGCAGGCCCGCGCCGACCACCACCGCGCGCGCGACGCGGTGTGCGTCGAACGACGCGCGGCCGTCGCACCGCACCGCTCCGACGGCGTAGGACCCGAACAGGCCGGGCGCGCGACGTTCGCCCAGATCGGCCAGCAATCGCAGCTCGACGCGGCGCACGCCGTCGACGAACCAGACCGGACCCTCGGGCGCCGGCGCCGGTGTGACCGGGTCGGTCCAGTGCGCAGACTCGACGCCGGCGTCCACGGTCGCCGGCGGCTCGTCGGCGCGGGGTTCGAAGCCCATGCCGAACTCCGGCGTCCACGGATCGGCGCGCAGCACCAACATCGCGCGTAGGATACGCCGCGCCGGTGACGCGGCCGGGCAAGCTCGCCGAGACGCGCCAAATCGGTTGACACCGGAAGGTCGCGCGCCTACAGTGAGGGCGCTCGCCGCCCCCCGGGGCGGTGGGTCGGGGACCCAAGCGGCCGAGTAGAGAACGCGGCGCCCCGGCGCCGCGGCACCAAAGGTCACTTGGGTCCTCGTCTTTTTGTCGTGTGCGGACACGGCTCGGTCCTGGCGGGGAGCCCGGTTGGGAGGCCGGCGCGCGGCCCCCGCGATCGTTTGGGATGCGGTCCGGTCGGGAAGAAACCCGGCCCGTTTCCCGTTCTCCGGCGTACGAGCGTCCCAACAAGCGGCCGAGGCCGTACAATCCTCGCTCGCCGACCGCGAGGCTGCCGCGGGTGCTCTGAGGCGGTGATGCAAACGATGAAGGAAGAAGAGGAATACCTGGGCGACGACGAGGAGGAATTCCCCGAGGACGGGGAAGCCTCCGCCGACGACGAGGAAGAGGAAGAAGAGGCCGCCGAGGAGGTCGCTGCCGGCGACGAGAGCCTCGACGACATCCTCGCCAAGCGTCCGGAGGAGCGGCCCGCCCCCGAGGAGTCGGATGACGACTCCTTCCTCGCGCTCGAGCGCGACGATCGGGTCGAGCCCCTCGCAGTTCGCGTCGTGCCCGAGCAGCCGACGGAGTTCACGTGCCGCAAGTGCTACCTCGTGAAGCACCGCAGCCAGCTGGCGGACAAGAAGCGGATGTACTGCCGGGACTGCGTCTGACCAACCGGACCCCGGCGCCGGCCGCCTTCAGCGCGGCCCTGGCCACCGGCCTCCTGCTCACGCTGGCGAATCCGCCGGCCGACCTCGGCCCGGTCGCGTTCGTCGCGCTCGTGCCGTTGCTGTGGGCCATGACGACGTCGCGCCCGCGCCGCGCCGCGCTGCTGGGGTTCGTCGCGGGTGCCGCGTACTACGGCGTCCTGGTGTCGTGGCAGCTGATCCTCGGCTGGATCGCGTGGCTGCCGCTGGTCGTATCGCAGGCGGCGTGGCTTGGCCTGTTCGGCTGGCTGGCGCCGAGGCTGTGGAGGGCTCGCCGGCCGTTCGGGTCGGCCCTGATGGTCGCGGCGCTGTGGACGGCGATCGACTGGGCGCGTTCCACGTGGCCCGTCGGCGGGTTCACGTTCGGCGGCCTCGGATACACGCAGCACGCCAATCACCCGCTGCTGCCCCTGGCCTCGGTGACCGGCGTGTGGGGCGTGACGTTCGTCGTGGCGGCGGTCAATGCGCTGGTGCTGGCCATCGTCCGGCTGCCCTGGCGCACGCGGCGAACGTGCTGGCGGACGGCACTTCGGCTGGCGGCTGCCGGGCTCGCGATCACGCTGCTGCCTGCGGTCATTCCGCTGCCGGCCGCGAACGGCCGGCACCTGGACGTGGCCGTCGTGCAGGGCAACGTCCCGCGGTCGCTGGCCGCCGATCGCCTGCTCCAGAGCCAGGTCGTGGCCGCCAATCACATCCGCCTGAACCGAGAGCTCGCGGCTGACCCGCCGGGCCTGGTGGTGTGGCCGGAGAACTCGGTTGCCGACGACCCCACCGTCGACCGCGCGCTGGGGGCGGCGGTGTCCGCGTCCATCCGCGACGTCGGCGTCCCGACGATCGTCGGCGGCATCGCCGACGCGCCCGGGGGGGCGTTCTACAACGAGGCGTTCCTGTACGACCCGAATGGCGCGATCGTCGATCGCTACGCGAAGATCCACCTGGTGCCGTTCGGCGAGTATGTCCCGTATCCGAGCCTGTTCGGCTGGGTGCAGCGGTACCGGCAGGGGTTGGGGGACCTGGTGGCGGGGCATCGCATCGTCCTGTTCCCCGTGGACGGCGCGAAGGTCGCCACGCCGATCTGCTTCGAGAACACGTTCCCGGACCTGTTCCGCCGCTTCGTCGACGCGGGCGCCAACCTGGTGGTCGTCACGACGAACGACTCGACGTACCTCGACACGGTGCTGTCGCGCGAGCACGTGATCATGAGCCAGCTTCGAGCGGTGGAGAACGGGCGCTGGGTCGTGCAGGCGGCGATCTCCGGGGAGAGTGCCGTGATCGACCCGCGCGGGGTCGTGGTGCGGCACACCGGCCTGTTCGTTCCCGCCATCATGCGCTACGACGTGCCGGAGTCGAGCGCGCGAACGCTGTACACGCGCCTCGGCGACTGGTTCCCGTGGGCATGCGGCTTCGCGGCCCTGATCGCCCTGGCCGTGTGGGCGCTGCGCCGGCGTCGGCGCCTGCCGGCTCCCCCGGCGGGGGAGGGGGGCGCGTCCCCGGGCGGCGGGGACGACGCCGGCGGGGATCCGACGGACGCGCGCCGCGCGGCGCCCATCGCGGGCGGGGCGGACCCCTCGACCCTGGTGGTGCTGCCGACGTACAACGAGCGCCACACGATCGAGCGGGCCGTGCGCGGCGCGCTGGCCGCGGGGCCCGACGTGCACGTGGCGGTCGTGGACGACGGGTCTCCCGACGGGACCGGCGCGTTGGTGGCGGCCATCGCGTCCGGCGAGCCGCGGGTGCGGCTCATCAGCCGGGCGACCAAGCAGGGGCTGGCGAGCGCGTACCTGCGCGGGTTCGCGGTCGGGCTCGACGAGGGGTTCGAGGTGATCGTGGAGATGGACGCGGACCTCTCGCACGACCCGGCCGACCTGCCGGCCCTGCTGGCGGCCGCCGCCGACCACGACCTGGCCATCGGCAGCCGGTACATCCCCGGCGGGGGCGTGTCGAACTGGAGCCGGGGGCGCCTGGCCCTGTCGCGGGCCGGCAACGCCTACGCCCGGGTCGTGCTCGGCCTGCCCGTGCACGACGCCACGAGCGGGTACCGGGCCTACCGCGCCAAGTCACTTGCGGCCCTCATCGAAGACGGCATCTCATCCGAGGGCTACGGGTTCCAGGTGGAGCTCGTCTACCGCGCCGCCATCCGCGGGATGCGCATCGCCGAGGTTCCCATCACGTTTCGCGAGCGGGCGCACGGGCACTCGAAGCTGTCCCGGGCCATCGTCGCGGAGGCGCTGGTCGAGGTGGCCCGTTGGGGAATCCGAGATCGCGTCCTGCCGAGGCTCAAACGCCGATAACGATCATTATGGAAAGTTGAGCTCGAACGGGGCCAGCCCCGCGGCCGATGTGGCTCCCACTGCGGCCGATGGCTCCTCCTGCCCTTCCTGCGAACCGCGGTGGACCTTCGAGCGTCCAACCTCGCGATACATCGATCGACGCCCTTGACGTAGGTCCAGGGATAACGCGAGTGGGAGGCTCACCAGATGGCCGGAATTCGGTCTCGGACCGGCGCCGTCCGGACCGCGCTCGCCATGGCGCTGATCGGGGTCGCCGGTGCGTGCGTGGGATGCCGGGCGGGCGGGCCGCCCTCGACGGTCGCATCCTCCTCATTGATGAGCGGGAACTCGACGCAGCGGTCGGTGTCGGCCGCGTGCGTGAACGGCTGGCACCTTGCCGCGTTTCCGGCGATGCCGCCCGGGACCCGGCAGGTGGTCCTGCTCGACGCCGCAGCGGCGTCCTCGACGGACGTGTGGGCGGTCGGCGAGCGCTGGACGCTGGTGCCGCCGTCTCCTGAAGCGAGGCCGTACCCCCTCGTGCTGCACTGGGACGGACGGAGCTGGACCGTGTCGCCGGTCGCGAACCCCGGCGCCCGCACCGGCTCCCTCTGGTCGATCGCGACGGTCTCGCCGAACGACGCGTGGGCCGCTGGCGGGTTCGCCGCATACGGACGCACGCGCGACCAGGGCCTGCTCGAGCACTGGGACGGCGCTCGGTGGAGCGTCGCCCCCCTTCCGCCCCTGGGAGGTGAACCCCATGGATCGCGGTCCATCGTTGCGGTGGCCGCCGATCCGGCGCGGGGATTGTGGGCGCTCGGGCAGTCGTCACCGGCGGTCGATGGCGAGTCGGTCGTGCGCAACCTCCTTCTGCGAGGCGGCGACGCCGCGTGGAAGCCAACCGCCGCTCCCCCGAACCGCGCGCATGGCGGCTGGTCGGCACTGATGGACGTGGACGTCGCGGCCTCGGGCGCGTGGGCCGTCGGAGGCCGGGCGTCGGGGTTCGGCGAGATATCGGGCTTCGACGGACCGGTCGTGCTGCGGTGGAAGGGGCGATCGTGGTCGGCCGTGCGTGGCCCCGCCGGAGCGTTCCCGCTCACGCGCGTGGCGGTCGGTCGCGACGGGGTCGTGTGGGCGATCCGGCGCCCGTTCCTCGCCGAGGACCGGTTCTCGCAGTCGGTCGGTGGAGGGCCGGGTCGCATGGACGTCGTGGCTCGCTCCGGCAGGAGCTGGCACACGTCGCTCCTCGTTCCCCGCGGCACCTTGAACGACATCGCCGCCGGAGTTCCCGGCGTGTGGGTCGGTGGCTCCCGGCACGGCGATCCCCTGATCGAGCGCCGGGCCGGCGGGACATGGCGCGTAGAAGGCCGCCCCGCGCCGGACGCCGTGTCCTCCGTGTCGGCCCTGAGCATCGCGCCCGACGGGTCGGTGACGGCGATGGGCGCCACCGGCGACACGCCGCGGGACCGGGTCGCGCTGTGGACCCGGTGCCCGTGACGACGCGCCGCCGCCTGCCCGTGACGATGGTCGTGACGGCGGCAGCCGCTAGGCTGGTGCGGTCGTCGCGCGTTCCGCGCAGCTGCCCAGGGAGACAGAAGGATCATGACCGTCGAGGTTGGCAAGCCGGCCCCGGACTTCGAGCTGTTCGGGGCCCTGGACCGGGCGACCGGCACCTATGCCGCGTACCGGCTGAGCGACGCCTTGAAGGAGCGGCCCATGGTGCTGCATTTCTTCCCCGCGCCGTTCACGCGGGTCTGCGAGGCCCAGATGTGCGACGTGCGCGACCACGCCGACGACGTGTACGGCGCGCGGGGCGTCGGCGTCTGGGGCGTCACCGGGCACTATCCCTGGCTGATCGCCCAGTGGGAGCGCGAACAGCACTTCGGCGTCCCGATCCTGGCCGACTACGAGCATACGGTCAGCGAGGAGTACGTGGGGACGTATCCCGCCGCCAAGATGAACGGGCTGCGCCACACGAGCAAGCGCGCCGTCGTCGGGATCGGGCAGGACGGAGTGGTGCGCTACCTGTGGACGACCGACGAGCCCGCGATCGCGCCATCCGACGAGATCGTCCAGGCCGCGATCGACGCGGCACTGGAGGACGGCGCGTAGGCCTGACCGGCCGGGCCCCCACGCCCGCCGGTTACCAGCGAAGCTTCAGCTCCCTGGCCGCTCGGGCTTCGTCCAGCCGTCCGACCGGCGTGGACCGCGGCGCGTCGTGCAGCAGGTCGGGATCCTCCACCGCCTCGCGCGCGGCCTGCAGCATCGCCGCGGCGAACGCGTCGAGCGTCTCGCGCGATTCGGTCTCGGTCGGCTCGATCATCATCGCCTCCTCGACGATCAGCGGGAAGTACACCGTCGAGGGGTGGAACCCGAGGTCGATGAGCCGCTTCGCGACGTCCATGGCCCGGATGCCGTGCTTCTTCAGCCCGGAGGCCGTGGCGACGAACTCGTGCATCGGCCGGCCCTCGAACGCCGGCGGGTACGCCTCGGCCACCGCCTGCGCGAGATAGTTCGCGTTCAATACCGCCCGCTCCCCGACCGCCTTCAGTCCGTCGCGCCCGTGGGCGAACACGTACGCGAACGCGCGGACCAGGATGCCGAAGTTGCCGTGGAACCCGTGCACGCGTCCGATCGAATCGGGCCGATCCGCGTCCCACGAGTACCGGCCGGCGTCGGGGTCGAAGGCGACGACGGGGGCCGGCAGGAACGGCTCGAGCGCCGCGCTCACCGCGACCGGGCCGGCGCCGGGCCCACCTCCCCCGTGCGGCGTCGCGAACGTCTTGTGGGTGTTCATGTGCACGATGTCGAACCCCATGTCGCCGGGCCGCACGCGCCCGATGATCGCGTTCAGGTTCGCGCCGTCGTAGTACAGCAACGCCCCCACGCGGTGCATCGCTTCCGCGATGCCGACGATCTCCTCCTCGAACAGCCCCAGCGTGTTGGGGTTGGTGAGCATGAGGCCGGCGACGTCCTCGTCCACGATCTTCGCGAGCTGCCCCAGGTCCACGAGGCCACGCGCGTCCGAGGGGACCTGCACCACCCTGTAGCCGGCGAGCGTGACGCTGGCGGGGTTCGTCCCGTGGGCCGAGTCGGGGATGACGATCTTCGAACGCGGCTTGCCCTGCTTGGCGTGGTACGCGCGCATGATCAGCAGGCCGGTCAGCTCGCCGCTGGCGCCGGCCGGCGGCTGCAGCGTCGCGCGGGCCATACCCGTGATCTCGCACAGCGCGCGCTCCAGGCGGTACAGCAACTCCAACGCGCCCTGCACCGAGTCCTCCGGCTGGTGCGGGTGCAGCCGCGCGAACCCGGGGTAGGAGGCGACCGCCTCGGCCATCTTCGGGTTGTACTTCATCGAGCATGACCCCAAGGGGTAGAACCCGGTGTCGATGCCGTAGTTGATCTGCGACAGGCGGGTGAAGTGGCGGACGATGTCGCGCTCCCCCACCTCGGGCAGCGCCGGCGGGGTCGCGCGCGCATGCTCCGGCGGGACGGGCGCGTCGGGCACGTCGAGCTCGGGCAGCGAGTACGCGCGGCGGCCGGGGCGCGACAGCGCCGACAGCGTGGACGGCAGCGGCGGGCCGTCGCGCCGAACGGGTGCGCCGGTCATATCGCGCCGCTCACGATGCCGCCGCCGTCTTCATCGCGTCGACGAGGCCGTCGATCTCGTCGCGGTTGCGCCGCTCGGTCACGGATACCAGCAATGCCGGCCGGCCCTCGTGCGGGACGATCGGGCCGACCAGGTACCCCTGGTCCAGAACGTCGCGTTGCACGTCGAGCGCCTCGCGGGTGGTGCGAAGCGCGAACTCCTTGAAGAACGGCACGCCCGGGAAGGCGAGCTCGACGCCGGGCAGCGCGTCGAGCGCATCCGCCGCGTACGCGGCCTTCGCGTGGCACTGCCGCGCGAGCTCCGCCAGGCCCGCCGGCCCGAGCCACGCGAGGTAGACCGTCGCGGCCACCGCCATCAGCGTCTGGTTCGTGCAGATGTTCGACGTCGCCTTCTCGCGCCGGATGTGCTGCTCGCGCGCCTGCAGCGTCAGGACGTAGCCGCTGCGCCCGTCGACGTCGACCGTCTCGCCGACGATGCGTCCGGGCATCCGGCGGACGTCGGCCATCCGCGCGGCGACGATCCCGAGGTACGGGCCGCCGTAGTTCAGGTGGTTCCCGAGAACCTGGCCTTCGGCGACGGCGATATCGGCGCCGAGCTCGCCCGGGGGCGCCAGCGTCCCCACCGACAGCGGATCGAAGATCTGGATGGCCCGCGCGTCGGCCGCGTGGGCGGACTCGAACAGCGCCGAGGCGGGCTCGAGGTTCCCGAACACGTTGGGGTGCTGCACGACCACGGCGGCGACGTCGTCGCGGACCTCGGTCGCCTCCGACACGCCCCCGGCCGCGGGGATCGGCTCGGGCTCGTACCCGGCCCCGCGCCCATACGTCCGAAGGGCCTCCCAGAACCGGGGGTCGGCGGCCTCCGACAGCAGGATGCGCCGGCGCCCCGTGGCCGCCACCGCCATGTGGACGGCCTCGACCAGCGCGGTCGCTCCGTCGTACAGCGAGGCGTTCGACACCTCGAGGCCGGTCAGCTCGCAGATCATCGACTGGTACTCGAACAGCGCCTGCAGCACGCCCTGGGACAGCTCCGGCTGGTACGGCGTGTAGGACGTATAGAACTCGGATCGCCCGGCCATCGCCCAGACCACGGCCGGCACGTAGTGGTCGTAGGCTCCCCCGCCGGCGAAGCACACGTAGCCGTCGGCGTTGCGGTTGCGCGCCGCCAGCTCTCGCATCTCGCGGGTGAGCGCCAGCTCCGAGAGGCCCTCCGCCAGGTCGAGGTCGCGGCCGAGCACCACGTCCGGCGGCAGGTGCGCGTACAGGTCCTCGATGGAGGAACGTCCGCAAGCAGCCAGCATCTCCTGGACGTCGTCGTCCGTGTGGGGTGCGAACTGCATTCCGGGCCGACAGTCTACAGGCGGGTTCGCCAACGACGATCGGGCGTGGCCTTCAGCCCGCCTTCGTGTCGTCCAGGCCGTACTTGGTGACGAGCGACAGGTAGTCGCGCTGGTAGAACACCTTGCAGGTCACCGACGGATAGCGCTCGCGCAGCCGCCGGACCTTGCGGTTCTTTCGCGTCACGAGCTTCTGGGACAGCGTCGTGATCTCGATGTACAGGTCGTAGGCGGGCAGGTAGAAGTCCGGGGTGAAGCGCTGGATGACGTTGCCGTCCTTGTCCCACTCCAGGTCGAACGACGTCGGTTCGTACTGCCATTCGATCTGGTAGAAGTCCAGCAGCCTGGCGAACTGCCGCTCGCTGGCGTGGGCGAACGAAACGCTGTCGCTCGGCAGGGGCTTCGACTGCACGGGGAGCTTCGGTCGGGTCAAGCCCCTCCGGCTCCGGTGAGGGTCAGCTGGCGGGCCTGTTCGCTCCGGGACTTGGGGACGGACCGCTCGAGGTCCTCCCACACCTTGTCCAGGGCGATGGCGAACACCCCCTGGCCGCGCTGGAGGAGGTCGACGATCTCGTCCGGCGACTCCAGGGCGTAGATGCGCGCGCCGTCGGACATGAGCGTCATCCCCACCGGCTGCGTCTTCAGGTTCTTGCGCAGGTAGTCGATCGCCTTGCGGATGCGCTGGAGCGAGACGCCGGCGTCCAGCAGCTTCTTGATCACCTTGAGCTGGACCAGGTCCTGGAACGAGTACAGGCGCTGGGTGCCCGACCCGCCGGCGTCGCGCACGCTCGGCGTGACCAGCTTCGTGCGCGCCCAGTAATCGAGCTGCCGGTAGCTGATACCGACCAGCTTGCAGACCTCGGGAACCCGGAAACCGTCGCGCTCAGGCATGACAACTCCGTAATTACGCACCGCGTACTCGGAAGGCTATCACGGCCGCCCCCCCTGTCAACGACGCGGGGCACGCGCCGGAGACGCTCGATCGGGCTCGGGGTTGGACTTGGTCAGGGCCGGGTCAGGGTCAGGGTCCGGCGAAGTCTTCGGGAGTGACGTCCTCGAGGAAGGCCCGGAACTTCTCGACCTCCTGCTCGTCCTCATCGGGGACGTCGATGGCCGCCTCGGCGAGCACCTCCTCGGACGCGAAGATCCGAACGCTCGCCCGCACCGCCAGTGCGATGGCGTCCGACGGCCGCGAGGACACCTCGAAGCTGCTGCCGTTCAGCGACAGCTGGATGACCGCGTAGAAGATGCCTTCGCGCAGCTCCGTGATCAGGATCCGTTCGACGTGCATGCCCACCTCGTCGAGCAGGTTCTTCATCAGGTCGTGCGTCAGCGGCCGCGGCGGCACGACGCCGGACAGCGCGAACGCGATCGACTGCGCTTCGTTGGGGCCGATCCAGATGGGCAGGTAGCGCTTGCCCTCGCGCTCCCTGAGCAGCACGACCGGCTGCTCGCTGGGTAGCTCGAGTCGCACGCCGACCAGGTTCAGCTCGATCATCGCTAACGGCCAGCGTAGCGACCACCGTACGGTCAGGCAACCGGCTCGTCCAGGTACGCCACCAGCCCGTCGAGGTCCTCCGCCAACTCCGCGGGATCGACCGACAGGATGAATGGCAATTGCCGGTAGCGCTCCTGGTAGTCCAGCCCGTAACCGACGACGAACCGGTCCGGGCAGTCGAACCCCCGATAGCGGATGTCGATCGGCGCGATCCGCCGCACGCTTCGGTCCAGCAGGGTGCAGACCTCCAGCGACGCCGGCTGGCGGTTGGCCAGCGACGACAGCAGGTACGACAGCGTCAGGCCGGTGTCGATGATGTCCTCCACCACCAGGACGTCCTCGCCGAGCACGTCATGGTCCAGGTCCTTCAGGATTCGTACGACCCCCGACGGTCCATCCCCTCCCCCGTACGCGGAGATCGACATGAAGTCGACGCGCAGCGGCAGGTCGATCTCGCGGAACAGGTCCGCCAGGAACATGGTGCCGCCCTTGAGCACCGAGACCAGGACCGGCGTCCGGCCGCGGTAGTCCCGCGTGATCTCGGCCCCCAGCTCCCGCACGCGTTCACGGATCTCCTGCTCGGCGAACACGACCTCCGCCTGCACGGCCACGGGCGCGATTATAGAAACGTGCCCACGGTGGATCGGGCCATCGCGCCGAAGAGCCTCCAGACGTCCTCGTACGCCGAGATCCACGTGCGGGTGGTCTTGACGGGAACCCGCGGGGCCGCCACCGGGGTGAGCGCCGCGATCGCGACCGATCCCGCGGGCCGGCGCCCGGCCAGGATCGTGGCCGTGCCGACCGTCTGCCCGGCCACCACCGGCAGGGTCACGCCCGGCGATGCCGTCAGCCGGATCCGCACCCGGCGCACCAGGTCGCGGCGCACCAGGACGTTTGCGGTGTCCAGGGCGTAGGCCGGCACCGGCAGCCCGTCGACCCTGACCCGCCCCAGGCTCTGCCCGACCGTGATCGGCGTCTCGCTCCGGAACTCCAGGAACCCGTAGTTCAACAGCGCCGCCGCGTCGAAGAAGGAGTGGTCCTGGCTGGAGGACCCCAGGACCACCGCCACCAGGCTGCGATCGCCGCGGCGCGCGGAGGCCACCAGGCACCAGCCGGCCCGTCCCGTGAACCCGGTCTTGACGCCGTCGGCGCCCCGGTACAGCCACAGCAGCGCATTGCGGTTCTGGAGGATTCGGACCCTGCCCGACGGCGACGGGACCTCGGCCACCTTCGTCGCCACCACGTCGGCGAACGTCGGCGAGCGCTCGGCCGCGCGCGCCAGGGCGGCGAGGTCCAGCGCATCCGAGTACCCGAGGTCGTTCAGCCCGGATGGGCTCGCGAAATGCGTGTGGCGCAGGTGCATCGCGCGCGCCCGCGCGTTCATGCGCGCCACGAACGCCGAGGCGGTGCCGGCCTCGTGCTCCGCGATCGCGTACGCGGCGTCGTTGGCCGAGGACAGCAACATGCCGGACAGGAGGTTTCGAACGGTGATGACCTCCCCCGCCTCGAGGTCCATGTCCGAGCCGGGCTGGGCCGCGGCACCCGCGCTGACGGTGGTGCTCGCGGACAGGTGTCCGCGCCGGACGGCGATGAGCCCGGTCATGATCTTCGTGAGGCTCGCGATCGCTCGCCGCTTCGTCGCGTTGACGCTGTACAGGACCTGGCCGGTGGACGCGTCCTCAAGCACCGCGGCCTGCGCGGTGATGGAGGGCGGCGTGGTCGACGGCGGCGGGGTGGCCAGGGCCGTCGGGTACGGCGACGGCGAGTTCTTCGGCGGGACGGGCGTCGGCGGAGGCGTCGAGGTCGGGCTCCCGGCCGCCCCGCTCGCCGCCCAGGGCGGCACAACCGTGCTCAGCAGGACGACGGCGGCCAGCGCGATAAGGGCCGCTGCGCCTCGGGACCTCACCGACACCGGAGCGCGACGAGCGACTTACGAGCCCTGCAGGTACGGGCGCAGGTTCGTTCGCAGCAGGGCCTGCTTGAGTTTGCGGGAGATCACCGAGAGCTCGCCGAGGTTCTCCGTGGCGGTGCGGCGCGCATCCGGATTGCGCTGGCGGAGCATGGGGAGCACGATCCCCTCGAAGAACGTCGCCTCGCGCTCGGCGAAGTGCCGGTACATGGTGAGGTGGCGCGGCTCGACGCCGTACTTGAAGAAGTCCTTCGCGATCGACAGCACGACGAAGTCGTCGCCGTCGTAGTACTTGTCACCGTTCATGCCGTGCGAGCAGAGGATCCCGAATGACTCGAGCTCCTTGATCCGGTCGCGCTCCACTCCCGTCGCGGCGGCGAGCTCGTCCATCGACATGTGCAGCCCCGTGGGCGGCTCGGCGATCTCGGGCTCGGCGGCCGGCTCGTCGGCGGCCTCGAGGATGATGGTCGGCTCCTGGTCGGCCTTCACCAGGCGTTCCTTGATGACCTTCAGGGGCAGGTACTCGTCGCGTTGCATCCGAAGGATCGAACGCAGCCGGTCGACGTCCTCCTCGTAGAACTTGCGATAGCCCGACGGCGTGCGCTCGGGGCCGATCAGCCCCTCCCCCTCGAGGAAGCGGATCTTCGAGATCGTGATGTCGGGGAACTCGGTCTTGATCGTCACCAGCACTTCGCCGATCGACATGTAGTTGCGCGTGACCACGGTCGTCCCCCCGCTACTCGCCCACGAAGAACGCCAACTTGAACTTCCCGATCTGGATCTCGTCGCCGCTCGCCAGCTCGGCGTCGTCGACGCGCTGCATGTTCACGTACGTGCCGTTGAGGCTGCCGGAGTCGTGCACGAAGAACCGGTTGTCCTCGCGGCGCAGCTCGGCGTGCTTGCGCGACACCGTCACGTCGTCGAGGAAGATGTCGCTGTCCGGCATGCGTCCGGCCGTCGTCACGTCCTTGTCGAGCAGAAAGGTCGACCCGGCGTTGGCGCCACGCTTCACCGCAAGCAGAGCCTGTCCGGGCTCGAGGTCACCGTACGGAGAAGCCTGATCCCGAGCGGCGTCCTCTTCCTCCTCCACGGGCGTGAAGCTGATCGTCGTGTCATCCTGAAGCGCAACCCCGCATCGCGCGCAGAACTTCGCGTCGTCCGCATTGGGATGTCCACAGTTGGTGCAGAACACGCTCGCCCTCCCAACGACCTCGCTCTGCGCCGTAGGTCGAGGCTTCCTCAGCTGCCGAAATGTACCTCGACCATGAATCCACGGTCAAGGGTGCAGGTTACCAGGGCGAAGGCGAACGTGCAGGTTGCGACGTGAAATTCGGGGCGGGCCGGCTGGGAGCTGGACCTCAGTCGGTGGGTTCGGTCCGGGTGAAGTCCCGGTAGGCCGACGCATCCATCAGAGCTTCGACCTGGCCCGGATCGCTCATCTCGACGACCACCATCCATCCCTGGCCGTACGGGTCCTCGTTCACGAGTTGGGGCGAGTCGGCAAGCAGCGGGTTGCGCTCGGCCACGGTCCCGGTCACGGGCGAGTACACGTCCGAGACGGACTTGGTGGACTCGACCTCGCCGAAGGGCTCCCCCGCCTTCACCTCGGTGCCGACCTCCGGCGCGTCCACGTACACCACGTCGCCGAGCGCGTCCTGCGCGAAGTCGGTGATCCCGACGCGCGCGTGCCCGGACTCGACGCGCACCCACTCGTGCTCTCGCGTGTACCTCAGGTCTTCCGGAAACTCCATCGCCGCTCTCCTCCGAGCGCGGGGGCGTGCCGCGCGACGGCGTATGATGGCAACATACGGCGCTTCGTTCGTCGCGGATCGGCCCTCGGGCTCGCTCATCATACCCGCGGCGAGCGCGACCCCCGCCGTGCGTTGGCCACGTCGCCCGCGTAGCGAAGCGCAGCGACGTAGTACAGGACGATGCCGATCCAGTAACAGGTCCATCCCACCACCCGTGCGAGGCCGGCCGGCGCCAGCCCGAAGTTCGCCCACGCGATGCTCGGGATCGCCACCATGAGCGCGAACGTCGCGATCTTGCCGATCCATCGAACGTCGATGCGGATGTGGTATCGCGCGAGCACGATCGCGCCGGCGATGAGCACGGCGACGTCGCGCGCCACCACCAGCAGCGCCGCCCACAGCGGGACGGCGTCGACGACCACCAGGGTCACCAGCGCCGCGATCAGCGCCAGGCGGTCGGCCACGGGGTCCAGCAGTTTGCCCACGTTGGACACCTGGCCCGTGCGCCGCGCGACGAAGCCGTCCACCCAGTCCGTGGCGGCCGTGACGCCGAGCAGGACCAGCCCGGCCTGTTCGGTCCCCGGGTGTAGCAGCAGGGCGACGAACACGGGGATGAGCAGGATGCGGATCAGCGACAGGAGGTTCGGGATCGTGGCGATGCGATCCAGCGACGGCTCTGCGCGCTCGGGCGTCTCGCTCACCTTCAGGCTCCCCTGGTCGGGCCGGCGGGATTCGAACCCACGACCTTCTGACCCCCAGTCAGACGCGCTAACCAAGCTGCGCCACGGCCCGTGGCCGTCGATTCTAGCCCGCGGATCCCGGCCGGGCCCCCGCGGGGCGGCGGCGAACCGACCCCCGACGACCCTCTCGCGCACGGAACCGCAGCCGCAGCGGCACGCCGTCGAAGCCGAACGCATCCCTCAAGGCGTGCTCGAGGTAGCGCCGATACGATCCCGCGGGGTCGGCCGAGCCGAACAGCACGAACGTCGGCGGGCCGGCCGAGACCTGGGTCCCGTACCGGATGCGCCCGGAGCCCCGCGGCGCGGGGTGCGCGGCGGTCGCGGCCTGCAGCACGCGATTGACCTCGGCGGTGGTCGTTCGTCTCCCCCACGCGTCGCGCACCCGCAGCAGTGCGGGCACGACCTTCCCGACGCCCGCCCCGCTGAGCGCCGACGTGCGAAGGATCGGCGTGCCGGGGAACGGCCGCAACTGATCCGCCAGGTCGAGGAACCGCTCGGCGCGCTCGCCCTTCGGCACCAGGTCCCACTTGTTCAGGACGACGGCCAGGCCCCGGCCGGCCTCGGCCACGCGGGCGGCGACGCGCTTGTCCTCCCCCACCACCCCCTCGGAGGCGTCGACCACCAGCAGCGCCACGTCCGATGCGTCCACGGCCCGCAGCGCCCGGACCAGGCCGTAGTACTCGACGTCGCGCGTGCGGATCGCCGGGCGAAACCCGGCGGTGTCGACGAAGCGCAGCGTCCGGCCGTGCGCTTCGACGACCGAATCGATCGCGTCCCGCGTCGTGCCCGCCTGATCGTGCACGACGGCCCGCTCGTCGTGGACCAGGCGGTTGAACAGGGACGACTTGCCGACGTTCGGCCTGCCCACCAACGCGAAACGGTCCTCATCCTCGACCTGAACTTCACCCTCATCGGGCAGGAGCTCCACGATACGGTCGAGGAGGTCTCCCGACCCCCGCCCGTGCAGGGCCGAGACGGACACCGGGTCGCCCAGCCCGAGCCGGTGGAACTCGGCGGCCGACGGCTCGGCGGCCTCCCCGTCAACCTTGTTGGCCGCGACCAGCACCGGCGTCTCGGCCCGGCGCAGGCCACGCGCGAGCGTCGCGTCCTCCTCCTGGATGCCGGTGACCGCGTCCACGACGAGCAGCACCAGGTCGGCCTCCCGTCCCGCACGCGCGGCCTGCGCGCCGACCGAGCGTTCGATCCCTCGCGCGCGCGGGACGAACCCGCCGGTGTCGACCAGCGTGAACGACCGGCCGGCCCAGCGCGCGGGCACCTCGACCCGATCGCGCGTGACCCCCGGCGTCTCGTGCGCGATGGCCGCCTGGCGGCCCGCCAGGCGATTCACGAGGGTCGACTTGCCAACGTTCTGGCGCCCGACGACGGCGACGCGAACGGGTGCGCCGCTCCCCGGCGAAGTCACGTCGCCCTCCGGGCGGCGATGCCGGCTCCGCGCGCCAGGGCCAGCGCCGCGTTCGCGACCTGATCCCGCGAAAGGGCGGTCGAGTCCAGCACGTGTGCCCCCGGCGCGGGACGAAGGGGGTTGGTCCGGTCGTCCAGCCGGTCGCGCCGCTCGAGATCCCTGGCGACCGCGTCGTCTCGGGCGCCCCGCTCTGCGGCGCGGCGCCCGGTGCGAGCGACCGTGGTCGCGGCCAGGAAGATCTTCAGCGGCGCATCGGGGAACACCGCGGTCCCGATGTCGCGGCCCTCGACGACCGCGCCCCCGGCGCCGAGCGCCCGCTGCTGGGCGCGCAGCACGGCCCGCACGGCCGGGTGGCGGGAGACGCGCGACACGACGGCCTCCACCTCCGCGCTCGCGAGCTCCGGACCCGGCTGCCGGCCGCCGACCAGCAGTTGGCGCGGCCGCCCGTCGTCGAGCCCGAACGTCAGCGCCCTGGCGGCCCCCGCCAGCGCGTCTTCGTCGTCCAGGCCGATCCCGGCTCGAAGCGCCGCGGCCGCAAGGGCTCGGTACATCAGCCCGGTGTTCACATAGGCCAGCCCGAGCTCCGAGGCGAGCCGGCGTGCCAGGGTGCTCTTTCCGGAGCCGGCAGGGCCGTCGATCGCGATGACCGTGGGCATGACGACGCACAGCATGCCACCGGGGTCGACCTCCGGCATCGCTCGAGCGTTCGCTGGTTCAGGGTTTCACATGAAATCGCAGGTGGACCACGTACGGCGAAAGTCTCGACCTCGACCTCAGGAACGCCCCGGCCGGCGTGCCGAGATGCGCGCCGAACCCGCATCGGCGGGCGCCGCCAGCAACGCCATGACCTCCTGCGGGTCGAGTCGCCGCCACCGCCCCGGCGGCAGATCTCCGAGCCCGACGCCGCCGACCCGGGTTCGCACCAGGCGCGTCACGGGCAGGCCGAGCGCGGCGAGCATCCGGCGGACCTCCCGCTTTCGACCCTCCACCATCACCACGCGAACCGCCGACCGGCCGCCCGTCCCGGCGACGGGCGTGGCCCGGCGGGCGCGTGCGGGGCCGTCGTCCAGGTCCACGCCCGCGACGAGGCGCGCGGCAGCCTGTTTCGTGATCCGGCCGGAGACCTCCGCCAGGTACTCCTTCTCCACCCCGTACCGCGGGTGCTGCAGCCGGTGGGCGAGCCCTCCGTCGTTGGTCAGGATGAGGAGTCCCTCGGAGTCGCGGTCGAGCCGCCCGACGGGAAACACCCGCGGCCCGGGGGGCAGCAGCGGCACGAGCGAACGGGCGGCGTGTGGGTCCCGGAGGGTCGTCGTGACGCCGGCGGGCTTGTTCAGAGCGAAGTAGCGAAGCCCCGGGTTGGCGGGGACGGGGACGCCGTCGACGGTGATGGCGTCACGCCTGGGGTCTGCTCGGTCGCCCAGGGTCGCCACCCGGTCGCCGACCCGCACCCGCCCCTCGCGGATCAGGTCCTCGCCGGCGCGCCGGGAGCCGAACCCCGACCGGGCCAGGATGCGCTGGAGGCGCTCGGGCCCGCCGGGGTCACTCGGGCTCGGACGGCGAGCCCTGGGAGCCGGCATCGCTCGCGGCCAGCAGCGGAGAGATGGAGGGCAGGTCGGCCAGCGAGGCCAGGCCCATCCGCTCGAGGAACTGCGGGGTGGTCCCGTACAGGACGGCCCTGCCCGGCCCCTCCCGGCCGACCTCGACGATCAGCTCGCGCTCCGTGAGGGCCCGAAGGACGCCGTCGGGGTTCACACCGCGGATGCTCGCGATCTGATGGCGCGTGACGGGCTGCTTGTACGCGACGATGGCCAGCGTCTCGAGCGACGCGCGCGTGAGGCGGGCGTGCTTCGAGGCCAGGACGAACCGCTCGACGTACGGGGCCACATCCGGGTGGGTGAACAGCCGCCACCCTCCCGCCACCTCGCGCAGCGCCAACCCCGAGTCCCGCTCCCGCATCCGGTCGGCGAGCCCGGCCAGGGCGGCCTCGACATCCCGCCGAGGCGCCTCGACGAGTTGGGCCAGGGAGCCGGCCGCGACCGGCTCGTCCGCCAGGAACAGGATCGCCTCGATGGCCGCAAGCGTCTGCGTGGGAAGCTCGCTCATCGACGTGCCCGCTTCAGCCCGAGGAACCCGCGCGGACGAGGCGTGGGCTCGGGGGTGACGTCATCCCAGCCATGAGGTTCCAGCTCCCTCACCTCACCCTCATCCGCCGATCCATGCCACACGACTTCGATCTCGCCGAAGCGCTCGGCCTGCGAGAGCTCGACCTTGCCTTGACGGTGAAGCTCCAGCAGCGCCAGGAACCGGACGACCACGTGGATACGCTCGAGCCCGTCGTCGAGCAGGTCACGAAACCTCGCCTGGGACAGCTCGGCCAGCCGGCGTTCGACGGTGTCGAGCGCCTCCGCCACCGACACCCGGATGGGTGCCACGTGGCCCAGGTCAACCACGGGCGGCGGTGCCAGCTGCGCCATGGCGGCCGCGCGCAGATCCTCCAACGACACCGAGGCCAGCACGTCGGGGTACAGGTGCGCCAACTCGGGCGGGGGGCCGGCGTCCCGCCCGTGCATGAGCGCGGCCGCCTCCATCAGCTCGCGAAGCCGTTCTGCGACCTGCCGAATCGCGGCCAGCTCCACGCTTCGGGCGAACAGGAGGTCGGGCGAATCCCCGCCCAGCAGGTCCTCCTCGGTCTCGACGGTGGCGCGAGGCAGCAGGCGGCCGACCTTCAGCTCCAGCATCGACGCGCACACCGCCAGGAACCACGTCCCCTCCTCCAGCGTCCATCCCGGCAGCGCCTGGCTCCCCCGCTGGAGGAACCGGTCGGTCACCAGCGCCACGGGGACGTCGCAGACGTCGACCTTCTGGTCCAGGATCAACTCGGCGAGCAGCCGGAAGGGACCGGAGAACACGGGGATCTCGACCAGGAACTCCTCGCGGGACTCCGAGTGGCTCGCCTCCGCCGCCTGGGCGGGGTCGAACGGCGCCGGGACGTGGGCTTCGATGGGGGCAATGCTATCGGCGCCCCGGGGGGGCTTCAATCATCCTCTTACAGGCATGGGATGCCGGCCGTGACCTGGCAGATCCCGTTGCCCACGGCGCCGACGAACGAGAAGATCGGCCCCGCGAAGATGAAGAAGATCACGAGCATGAACAGGGCGCCGTACTGGTCGAGGTTCTGGTAGACCTCGCGCGCGCGGCCGGTCAGGAACCTCGCCACGATCCGCGAGCCGTCCAGGGGCGGGATCGGCACGATGTTCATCGCCGCCAGGATCACCTGCGTCTGCAGGCACCTCACCACGAAGATGGCCGCCTGCCCGGGCCCGGCCAGGCGGAACAATGCGCCGAAGACGAACGCCAGGGCCACGTTCGCGCCGATGCCCGCGAGGGCGACGAAGGTCGACTCGTTGTCCGGCCGGCGCGTGCTGAACGGGTTCAGCGGCATCGACTTGGCGTAGGCGAACGGCAGCAGGAAGAAGTGGCCGAACAGCACCGGGATCAACAGGATGCCCGGAAGGACGAGGGTGCCGAAGGGGTCGGCGTGAGCCCGAGGGTTCAGGGTCAGCCGTCCCATCTGCCTCGGCGTCGGGTCGTGCAGTCGGGTCGCGACCAACGCTTGAGCGTATGACCTGACGACCACGCCGATCAGCAGGCCGATCGCCAGGTACAGCACGTTCAACACGTTCTGCATCCAACGCTCCAGTTCAGGTCGATACCTGACCTCAGCCTGAGGCTCCGGTCCCGCCGGTCACGAACGGAGCCGGATCACCACCCGAGGGCGGCGGCGAATCCCTCTCCGGCCAAGCCCTCCGTCGGGATCCCCAGGACCTCCGCCACCGTCGCTCCGAGGTCGGCGAACGTGGCGCGGGTTCCCACGTCGACCGCCCGGTCGAGCGGGATCCCCGCCGCCAGCATGGGAGTGTACTCGCGCGTGTGGTCGGTCGAGACGTCGGTGGGATCGCAGCCGTGGTCGCCGGTGACGAACACGAGACCCCCCGACCCCGGCGCCCCGGCGGCGGCCAGCACCTCCGGCACCCGCCGGTCCAGGGCCTCCAGGCAGGACGCGTACCCCTGTGGATCGTTGCGGTGGCCGTACTTCGAGTCGAAGTCCACCAGGTTGGTCACCACCAGGCTCGGCGCGGCTCGTCCGAGGTACTCGAGCGTCAGGTCGATCCCATGGTCGTTCGAGTCCGAGTACCGCCACTGGGTCAGTCCGTGTCCGTCGAAGATGTCGCGGATCTTGCCGACCCCGTAGACGTCGACGCCGGCCCGAAGGGCGAAGTCCAGGACGGTCGGTCCGGGGGGTGGCACCGAGTAGTCGCGGCGGTCGGGCGTGCGCACGAACGAACCCGCCTCGCCCCTGAACGGCCGCGCGATCACGCGGCCGACGGCGTGATCCCCCTTCAGGATGCCGCGGGCGCTCCCGCACCATTCGTACAGCGTCTCCAGGGGCACGACGTCGACGTGGCACGCCACCTGGAAAACCGAGTCGGCGCTCGTGTACACGATGGGACGGCCGGTCCGGACGTGCTCCTCGCCCAGCCGCTCGATGATCTCGGTGCCGGAGGCGACCTCGTTGCCCAGCACCGGGCGCCCGATGGCGCGTTCGAACGGCCCGATCACGTCGGGCGGGAACCCGTCCGGGTACGTGGGGAACGCCCGGCGAGTCACCAGGCCGGCCATCTCCCAGTGGCCCGTCGTGCTGTCCTTTCCGGCGGAGGCCTCGCCCAGACGCCCATGCGCGGTGCCGGGCGCCGCCCGGTCCCCAACGCCCTCCACGTCCGTGAGGCAGCCGATCCCGAGGGCCTCCAGGTTGGGCAGCCGCACGCCCCCGACCGCTCGCGCGAGATGCCCGAGCGTGTTCGACCCTGCGTCGCCGTACGCCTCCGCGTCGGGAGTCGCCCCGACGCCCAGGCCGTCGCACACGATCACGGCCACGCGATCGACGCGGCGCGTGCCCATCTACGCACCCCTCCGTTCGGCCACCTGCGTCCTCGTGCGACCGGAGCGTCGCGTGACCGGCGTGCGTCCGCCGGGATCGCGTCGCGCGCGCGGGTGCGACGAGAAGTACTCCTCGCGAAGCCGCTCCCCCGTCACCAGCGTGTAGATCTGCGTGCTGGACAGCGACGCGTGCCCCAGCAACTCCTGCACGACGCGGACGTCGGCCCCGCCCTCCAGCAGGTGCGTGGCGAACGAGTGGCGCAGGGTGTGGGGCGTCACGCGACGCCGGACCCCGGCGCGCTTCGCCGCCGCCGCCAGGATCTTCGAGACGCCCTGGCGGGTGAGCCGTCCGCCGCGCAGGTTGAGGAACAGCGCGGCGCCGGATCGCGGCCCGGCCAGCAGCGGCCGCGCGCGCGTCAGGTACGCGCCGATCGCGTCGCGCGCGTAGCCGCCGATCGGCACGATCCGCTCCTTCGAACCCTTGCCGAACGCGCGGACGCTGCCCGCGTCGAGATCGACGTCGTCCACGTCCAGGCCGACGAGCTCGGAGATCCGAAGCCCCGCGCCGTACAGGGTCTCGAGGATGGCGCGGTCGCGCAGCCCCGCCTCGTCATCGGCGGCGGGCGCGTCCAGGATCGCCTGCACCTCGTCGACGCGAAGCGGGCGCGGCAGGTTGCGCGGCACCTTCGGCCTGGCGACGGCCTCGGCCGGGTTGGCGCCGGCGTCTCCCTCGCGGAGCAGGAACAGGTGGAACGTGCGCACCGCTGCAAGCGCCCGCGCGACGGAGGAGGCGCGGTAACGGCGCCCGTCGGCGTACTCCGATGCCGACAGCCACTCGACGAAGGCCTCGATCTGAGCCTCGGTCGCCGCGGCCGCGTCGCGCGTTCCCGACTCACCCAGGAACTCCGCGTACTTCGCGAGGTCGCGCCGGTACGCGTCGAGCGTGTGCCGGGACAGTCCGCGCTCGACGCTCAGGTAGTCGAGGAAGCGTTCGACCTGCCGTCCGATGTCGTCGCGGCGCAGGCCGCCCGCGCCCGGCGTCGATCGCGCCATTCCGGGGAGGTCGCCGCTCAGTCGCCCGCGCCCGGCACCACGGAGCCGGCGGGAACCCATTCCATGTCGTGCGCGAGCGCGACGGGCTCGCTGGTCAGCGCGCCGCCGTACGTGTTCAGCCCGAGCGCCAGGGTCCGGTCGGCGCGCATCGCGTCCTCCAGCCCGGTGCCCGCGATCGCCAGCGCGTACGGCAGGGTGACGTTGGTGAGCGCGTACGTCGAGGTGTTCGGGACGGCGCCCGGCATGTTGCCCACGCAATAGTGGACGACGTCGTGGACGACGTACGTCGGATCCGAGTGCGTGGTCATGTGCGACGTCTCGATGCACCCGCCCTGATCGATCGAGATGTCGACGATCACCGAGCCCGGCCGCATCGAGGCCACCATCTCCTCGGTCACCAGCTTCGGGGCCTTCGCGCCGGGGATGAGCACCGTGCCGATCACGACGTCGGCCTCGTGCACCCGCTGCTCGATCGTCAGGCGGTCCGACGCCAGCGTCATGATGCGCCCGCGCATCATCTGGTCGATAAGCCGCATGCGATCCAGGTTGCGGTCGATGACCACGACCTCGGCCTCCATCCCGGCGGCGATCCAGGCCGCGTTCGTCCCCGCCATGCCCGCGCCGAGCACCAGCGCCCTGGCCGGGCGCACGCCGGACACGCCGCCCATGAGGATCCCGCGGCCGCCGTACTCCTTCTCCAGCAGCCGGGCCGCGACGTGCGGGGCCATGCGGCCGGCGACCTCGCTCATCGGCGCGAGCAGCGGCAGGCGTCCGTCGGGCAGCTGCACGGTCTCGTAGGCGACGGCCGACACCTTGCGCTGCACCAGCGCGTCGGTCAGCTCGCGGCTCGCCGCCAGGTGCAGATACGTGAACAGGACCTGGCCCTCGCGCATCAGCGCGTACTCGTCGGGGATGGGCTCCTTGACCTTGAGGATGAGCTCGGCCTCGTCCCAGACGTCCTTCGCGCTCGCGGCGATCTCCGCGCCGGCGCGCTCGTAGCGCTCCTGGGGGATGTTCGACCCGTTGCCCGCGCCGTCCTGGAGCAGGACGCGGTGTCCCGCGTGGGTGAGCTCCCTCGCGCCCTCGGGCGTGAGCGCGACGCGGTATTCGTTGTCCTTGACCTCGGACGGCACGCCGACGATCACGGCGCTCAGCCTAGCGGATCGCGGCGACGCGAAGGGTGGCGGGCGGGCGGCTGCGAAGGAGCGCCGTCAGCCGGAGACGGCCACCGGTGCCGCGGCCGCGTACCGGCGGGCCAGCGCCGCGCCGACGAAGCCGCTGAACATCGGATGCGGGCGCGTGGGGCGGGACTTCAGCTCCGGGTGGAACTGCCCGGCCATGAAGAACGGATGGTCGGGAAGCTCGATGATCTCGACCAGCCGGCCGTCGGGCGACATCCCCGAGAACACCATGCCGTGCTGCTGGAGCAGCGCATGGTACTCGGGGTTGACCTCGTAGCGGTGGCGGTGACGCTCGTGGACGAGGTCGCGACCGTAGGCACCGGCGGCCCCGGTGCCGGGGACCACGTGACAGGGGTACGCGCCGAGTCGCATCGAGCCGCCCATGTCCACCACGCCGCGCTGATCCGGCAGCAGGTCGATCACGGCGTGCGGCGTCGCGGGATCGAACTCCGACGAGTTGGCGCCGTCCAGGCCGCAGGCGCCGCGGGCGAACTCGATGACGGCGCACTGCAAGCCGAGGCACAGGCCCAGGAACGGGATCCGCTCCTCGCGCGCGATGCGGATCGCCTCGACCTTGCCCTCGACCCCGCGGATGCCGAACCCGCCGGGGACCAGGATCCCGTCGGCCCGCTCGAGCAGCGTGCGGGCGCCGTCGTCCACGAGTTCGTCGGACGCGAGCCATGTCATGTTGACGCGCGCGCCCTGATGGAACCCCGCGTGCCGCAGCGCCTCCATCACCGACAGGTACGCGTCGCGCAGGTTCACGTACTTGCCGACGATCGCGATCTCGACGGGCCGGTCGGCGCCTTCGATCCGGTCCACCAGCGCGCGCCACTCGGTCAGGTCGGGTTCGACCTCCGGCAGCCGCAGGTGCGCCGCGAGGTACGAATCCAGGCCCTCGTCGTGCAGGATCAGCGGCACCTCGTAGATGGAGTCCACGTCCGCGGCGGAGATGACCGCGCGGGTCTCGACGTCGCACAGCAGCGAGACCTTCTCCTTGAGGTTGCGCCCGATCGGCCGGTCCGAGCGGCACACGATGGCATCGGGCTGGATACCGATGGAGCGAAGCTCCTTCACGGAGTGCTGCGTCGGCTTCGTCTTCACCTCGCCGGTGGGCCCGATGAACGGGACCAGCGACACGTGGACGAACGCGACGTTGTCGCGCCCGACCTCGTTGCGGAACTGCCGGATCGCCTCGAGGAACGGCAGGCTCTCGATGTCGCCGACCGTGCCGCCCACCTCGACCACGGCCACGTCGGCGCCCTCGGACTCGGCCAGGGACCGGATGCGCTCCTTGATCTCGTTGGTGACGTGGGGGATCACCTGCACCGTCTTGCCCAGGTAGTCGCCCCGGCGCTCCTTGGCGATGACGCTCTGGTAGATCGACCCCGACGTCACGCACGACCCGCTGTGCAGGCTCTCGTCGGTGAAGCGCTCGTAGTGCCCGAGGTCCAGGTCGGTCTCGGCACCGTCGTCCAGGACGAAGACCTCACCGTGCTCGAACGGGTTCATCGTGCCGGGGTCGACGTTGATGTACGGGTCGAGCTTCTGGTGGGTGACGCGCAGGCCGCGGGCCTTGAAGAGCCGGCCGATGGAGGCGGAGGTGATGCCCTTCCCGAGACCGGAGGCGACGCCTCCGGTGACGATGACGTATTTGCGTCGCTCACCCACCTCGGGATTCGATGGTATCAGAGCCCGCGGCGCCGAGCCCGGAATTGGCGGTCGCCGACGCGGGTTCGCGTCAGATTTCGGGATCCCGGGCGGTCACGTGACCGTTCGTGCCGGCGTCCGGGTCCGGAAACCGGCCGATCCGGTCGAACCACCGAAGCGGCGGCACCGCGTCGATCACGCGCGAGAGCGTGACGGTCTCGGCGACGACGTGCAGCAGGACCACCACGGCCAGCGCGACCCACAGCCACCCCGTCGCCATGATGTCGAACAACGCCACGCCGAGAGCGAACCCGATGACGTTCGAGCCCGCGTCGCCGAGCATCGCCCGCTCGCGAAGGTCCGCCGGCAGCAGCACGACGAGCGCCCCCGCCAGGTTCGCGACCGCCACCGGCGCGGCGACCGGCACCAGGGCCACGGCGCCGAGCAGCCCCCACTTCTGTGCGCGGCCGGGCGCGACGTCCAGCAGGTTGAACGCGTCCGAGGCGCCGGCGATGAACGGGATCCCGGCCCACAATTCCGCACCCCGGGCGCGCAGCGCCAGGGCCATGACCGTGGCGGCCGCGACCGCCACGACGAGCTTCACGATGCCCGAGGTGACCCGGCCGCGGGCCAGTGCCGACAGGTGTCCGCGCAGCCCGCGGGCCCGGCCGCCGGACCGGTCGTCGTGGAGGCCGGCCAGGAAGATCGAAGCGATCGACGCCGCCAGCAGCAGGTCGGTGCGCCCGCCCGGGGCGTCGCCGCTGCGCAGCACCCCGAGGCCGGCCGGCACGATCGTGAAGATCATCGCGACGGCCAGCGCCACGCCCAGCGAGACGGCCACCGGGCGGCCGCGGACGTTCGCCACCACCGGCGGATCCAGCATCGTCGCCGCGTACCGGGACGTGGCCCACGCGAGGGCGCCCGCCCCGGCCGCGAAGGCGAGGATCGCCGGGATCATCGGAGCCGCAGCGCCCTCGGGACGGCGGCGAGCAGGACGTGCAGCCCCTGCCGCGCCCGGTGGGCGAACCCTTCCGGCGTGCGGCCGGTTGCGCGGTGGCGCATGTCGACCGGCACCTCCACGATGCCGAACCCGAGCCGGGCCGCGTCCGCGGTCATGGCGGCGTCGACTGCGAATCCCCGCGCGAGCGGACGGCAGGCGGACAGGGCTTCGGCGCTCACGGCGCGCTGGCCCGACATCGGGGCGTCGACGAGCGGCCCGCCGAGCGCGCGGATCACGCTGCGCGAGAGGCGTTTCACCAGGCCGAACCCCCCGCCGGACAGCGGAGGCAGCACGCCGATCGCCAGGTCCACGCCGGGATCGTCGAGCGCATCGAGCAACCTGAGCGCGCACGTCGCGGTCGCGCCGACATCGCCGTCGACCAGCAGGTACCGCGCAGCCGGTTCCAGCCGGTCGAGCGCGCCATCCAGCGCGCCGCCCTTGCCGATGTTGCGCGGCGATACGAGCACCCGGGCGCCCGCGCGGTTCGCGAGCCCGGCCGTCCCGTCCGAGGACCCGTCGTCCACGACCACGACGTCGTCCACCGCCCCCGATGCGCACAGCGCCCCGACCGTCTCCGCGATGCACCCGGCTTCGTTGCGGGCAGCGATCAGTGCGATCGTGCGGGGCCGCCGCCCGGCGCCACGACGCCGACGCGAGGGACGCGCGGCCGGTTCCGAACCGCCGCTAGGGGCGCGGGAGGAGCGTGCAGGAGCCACACTTGTCCCCGTAGTCGCCGCCGGCCCCCGTCTGGATCAGGTCCTCGAGCCCGAGCACCATCGCCACCTGTCCCGGCAGCTGGTCGATGTTGTCCACGGTCACCATCGTGCCGTCCAGCGTGCCGTCGCCCCGGATGGCCGTCAGGTAGGACTGATCCCCCGTCGCGGCGGCCGGCTCGCCGGCGGCCACCGGCCGGCCGTCTTCGACCAGCGTCTGCAGGAACGGCTGGACGAAGCGCTGGGTGTCGACGGCCGGCACGGGCGCGCCCGCCAGGAAGATCACCGACTGGCCCGGCCCGCCGACGGCCTTGAGGCCGCCCTTTGCCGCGTCGTTCACGCGAACGAACCCGGCGTCGCCGAGCGTGGCCAACGGGTCGTCGCCGGAGATCGGCGCGCCCTCGAGCAGCCGGCGTCCGAGTGCCTTGGCCGTGGTCGTGGCCAGCGTCCCCTCGGAGGTCGAGGGGGGAAGGCCGACGGCTTGCGCGAGCTGCGCCTGCGATCCCGGGTCGGACAGGGTGGGCTCCAGCACCACCACGCCTTGCAGGGTCGCCCCCGCCTGCGACAGCGCCTGGCGGACGGCCGCCACCTCCGACGCGTCGACGCCCGCGTCCGCGACCAGCACGACGGGCTCGCCCGTCAGCCGCTCCTGCATCAGCAACAGGGCCATCTGCTTGCCGGCCGCGCTCGATGCGCTCAGCTCGGTCTGCAGCGCTCGGATCTCCGTGCGCTGAGCGGCCAGGCTGTTGCTGAGGCCGGTCACCTGGCTCTTCAGCCCGGACTCGAACCCGCTGTTGAGCAGCGTGCCGCCGACGAGGATGCCGACCGCCAGGGCGACGAACACCGCCACGATCGAGACCAGGTGGTACCGGAAGGAGATCACTGGCCGTGAAGGACGTGGAAGACGAAGTTCTTCAGCGACTCGTACAGGACCTGGAACTCCAGCCGCAGCGGCTCCGACACGCCGATGACGACGCCGAGCACCAGCAGCACCGCGACCGAAAGCAGGAGCGCGTCGCGCCCGCGGATGCGGCCGCGGTACACACGCGACACGCCCTTCGCGTCGACCAGGATCTCCCCGACGCGCAGGCGGATCAGGAACGTGCTGGCCATCCCCATCCGCCCCTTGTCGAGGAACTCGCGGAGGTTGCCGTGACTGCCGACGGCCACGATCAGGTTCGCGCCCTTCGCGTGCGCCAGCAGGAACGCGGCGTCCTCGCTGGTGCCCGACGCCTCGAGCGTGCGAAAGGGTAAGCCGAGCGAGACGAGGCGCTCGCGCCCCGGCGCGGAGCCGTCGCGGTACGCGTGCAGGACGATCTCGGCGCCGCTTCGAAGTGCGGAGTCGGACACCGAGTCCATGTCGCCGAGGATCAGGTCGGGCCGGTACCCCTCCTCGATCAGGGCGTCGGCGCCCCCGTCGACCCCGACCAGGACCGGGCGCACGTCGCGGATGTACGGACGAAGGGCCGCCAGGTCCTCCTTGAAGTTGTAGCCGCGCACGACGACCAGCACGTGCTGGTCCGACAGGTCGTGTTCGAGGTCCGGGAGCCCCGCGCCGCCGAACAGCAGATCGCGCTCGCGGGCCATGAACTCCAGCGTGTTCGTGGCGAAGCTCTCGAACTGGTCGGCCAGGCGGCGCCGCGCGGCCTCCATCGCGGAGGTCACCGACTCCAGCGACTGGCGGATGCCGACGGCGACCAGCCGCTCGCCGGCGTAGACGCGGTCGCCCTCGACGCGCACGGGGTCGCCCTCGCGCACCTTGTCCATCAGCAAGCGGCCGACGCCGTCGATCAGCGGTATGCCCGCCTCGACCACGATGAGGGGCCCGAGGTTCGGGTAGCGTCCGCTGATCGAACGCGATGCGTTGACGACCGCGGACACGCCGCGTTCGACCAGCCCCTCGGCCGAGACGCGGTCGAGGTCCTCGTGATCGATGATCGCGACCTCACCGGGCTGGATGCGCCGCAGCAGGTTCTTCGTCCTGCGGTCGACCCGTGCCGCGTGCGAGCCCGCGCGGGAGCGCCGCCTACCGACCCGTACCGCCAACGCGCTTCACCTCGATGTGCACGTGCTGGATGTGGACCCCAACATAGTCGTTCACCTGCGACTCGAACGGCAGATCGCGCACGGTGCCGAGGCGGGTGACGCCCGCGGCGAGCGGCTGACCGACGGTCACGCGAACGTTCGCGATGTGGATCAGCAGCACGATGAAGTTCGGCTGACCGTCCTCGACGAGCGTGAGCTCGAAGTCGCGGTACGCGCCGTACAGACGGTAGCGACGAACCTTCGACACGTGACCGGTCACCGGTGACAGCACGGGGGTGCCGGTGCGCATGGCCACGTCGACCGCCGACGTGGCGCGCGTGGGCCGCCCCCGGCTGGACATGACGAGGTATGCGGGGCCGGGCGTTCGTCGCGGGCGGTGAAACTTCGTGCGGTTGTAGTCGTGCGCGCAGCGTCCGAGCGGCGTCATCGCCAACGCTTCGGGATAGGACGCCTCGTGGTAGCCGATCAGGACCGCGTGGCGCGTGGGCACGAACAGGACGAGCCCGCGGACCCTGGCGAACGCGCGAGTGCCCGGCTTCGGCGGCGGGGTGGCCGGGGACGGCGAGCTCGCTCGCGTGGCGGCCTGCACCGGCGGGACCAGCGCGGGACGAGGGCCTCCGGGCACGATCGCGTGGGCGACCAGCAGCCCCGCGACGATCGCCACGACGATCGCCGAGGACAGCGCCAGGCGAGCGAGTCCGGATGTTGCCGCGGCGTGCGTGCCCCGCCGTCGGTTCAGGCCGGCCTCCCGCGTCGCTTCGCAGTCCGGCCGCGGGCCACGGCCGCTTGGGCGGGCCCGGCGGCGGGCTCGTCTGCGGAGTCGCCTGTCCGGTCGGTCGCCGACGACAGGAGCTCTCGCGCGTGGGCCAGCGACACGTCGTTCACCGAGCCGGACAGCATCCGCGCGAGCTCCTCCGGCCGCTCGCCGGCGTCCAACGCCCGGACCGCGGCCGCCCCCTCGGACTTCGTCACGACGAAGTGCCGGTCGGCCCGTGAGGCGATCTGCGCGAGGTGCGTCACGACGACGACCTGCCGGGTTCGCGCCAGCGCGGCGAGCCGACGCCCGACCGCCACCGCCGCCCGGCCCCCGATCCCGGCGTCCACTTCGTCAAAGACGAGCGTCGGGATGTCGTCGAGGTCCGCCAGCACGCTTCGGCACGCGAGCATCGTCCGCGAGAGCTCGCCCCCGGAGGCCACCTTCGCCAGGGGCCGCGGCGGCTGCCCTGGCCCGGCCGCGAACACGAACACCGCGCGCTCGCCCCCGTCCGGGCCGGAGAGGCCGAGCGACTCGAGCGTCACGTCGATCCGTCCGCCGGGCAGGCCGAGCTCGCGCAGCTCGGCGGTCACCGCCTCGGCGAGGTCGGGCGCCGCAGCGGCCCGGTCCTTGCCGACCCGCGACGCCAGCGCGTCCTGTCGCGCGGCGAGGCGTTCGACCTCCTCGCGAAGGCCCATCCGCTCGCCTTCGTCGCCCTCCAGGCCCGCGAGCCTGTCCCGGGCCTCCCGTCCGAACGCGACGATCGCCTCCACGCCGTCTCCGTACTTGCGCTCGAGGTCGCGGATCAGGTGCAGGCGTTCCTCGACGGCCGCGAGGCGCGCCGGGTCGGCGTCCACGCCGTCGCGGTACGCGCGCACGATCCCGGCCAGGTCGTCGGCCTCGGCCACCAGGGCCGCGGCGCGCGCGGATGCATCGGCGGCCGAGGGGTCGAGCGCGGCGGCCGCCTCGAGCGCCTGCGCGGCCTGCCGCAGCCGGTCGACGGCGGCCTCGTCGCCGCCCAGCGCGAAGCTCGCTCCGTCGGCCAGGCCCTGCAGGCGTTCGGCGTTCGCCAGCCGCGACGACTCGGCGGCCAACACCTGGGGCTCGTTCGGCTCCAGGCCCGCCGCTTCGATCTCGGCGACCTGGTAGCCGAGCAGGTCCTTCTCCCGCTCCCGTTCGCGCGTCCGGCCGTCGAGCGCCTCCAGCCGCCCACGAACGTGGAGCAGTTGTTCGTGGGCAACGCGGTACTCGGCGAGCAGCCGAAGGTGCTCGGGCCCTGCGAACCGGTCCAGGAACTCGGTCTGCGCGGATGGGTTCAGCAGGCGTTCGACCTGGTGCTGCCCGTGGATCTCCACGAGCTTCGATCCGAGCGACGCGAGCGTCGACACGGGCACCAACCGTCCGCCGGCGCGCGCCGATCCCCGGGCGTCGGGTCGAAGCGAACGGGCCAGCACGAGCGTTCCGTCCTCGGTCCACTCCCCCAGGTCGCCGCCGGCGTCGGGCGGGGCGAAGCGCGCCTCGACGGCCGGCCCGGGGCCGTCCGCGCGGGCGAGCTCCGACGTGCCGCGCGCCCCGATCGCCAGGGCCAGCGCGACCGTCACCAGGGTCTTGCCCGCGCCCGTCTCGCCGGTGAGGACGTTCAGTCCCGGGGAGAAGTCCAGCGAGGCGTCCCGGATCACCCCCAGACCCGCGACGTGAAGCTCTTCGAGCATGTTCGGCTCAGCGCTCCTCGCGCATTCGGCTCATCCTACCGGCAGCCCCAGCGCGTCCCGGGAGCCTACGCGCCGGGACCGACAGCGGGGGGACCCCGTGGAGCGGGCGCGCGGGTGGGCCGGCCCGATGGCCGTGGCGCGCGGGTCAGCGCCCGGGCCCCACGTCGCGCCGGGTCGGGCCGTGCGGCGCCTCGCCGGGAAGCGAGAACTTGTCGCGCAGCAGGCCGAAGAAGTTCGTCTCGCGGTCGCGCCGCAGCAGCCGCGCCGGCCGCTCGGCCCGCCCGATGCGCACGGCGGAGCCGACCGGCAGCTCCACGCCGGTGCGTCCGTCGGCCGACAGGATCGCCGGCTCCTCCCCCATCACCTCGATGAGCACCCGATCGTGCGGCGAGAGCACCAGGGAACGGTCGAACACCATGTGCGGCGACACGGGCGTGAGCAGCAGACAGTCGAGCGACGGCGACACGATCGGACCGCGCGCCGAGAACGAGTACGCGGTCGAGCCCGTCGGCGTCGCGACGATGACGCCGTCGGCGGAGAACGTCGCCACCGGCTCCTCGCCGACGGACGCGGCCAGCGTGACCAGGCGGTGGCGAGCGCGCTTCTCCACGATCACCTCGTTCAGCGCCCACTGCGGCGACATCGCCGCCGAATCCGTCGCCGCGGCCGCCCCGGAGCCGACGGCGGCGTCGAGCACCCCCGCGGACTCCGCGACGATGGCCATGCGCTCCTCGATCACCATCTCCCCCGCCAGCGCCCGCTCCAGCAGCGGCACCGCTGCCGCGGGTTCGACCTCGGTGAGGAACCCGACTCGGCCCACCTTCACGCCGAGCAACGGCGCGTCGACCCGCTGGGCGAGCTCTGCGGCGCGAAGCAGCGTCCCGTCCCCGCCGACCGACACGACCAGATCGAGGCCGTCGGAGAACTCGTCGACCGCCCGGACGTCGTCGGTGCCGATCTCCTCCCCGGGAAGGCCGCGCGTGCGGACGCCGCGGCCGCGCAGCCACGCGGCCAACGAACGGCCGGCCTCGACGGCCGGACGCCGTCCGTGGTGCACGACCAGGCCGACGCTGCCGATCAGGCCGTTCGATCCCCGCGCGTCCGTCGCGCTCACGACGGCGCCGTCCGGTCGCCGGCCGTATCGCGAACAGCGGCGGCGCGCTCCACCGCCGCCGACACCCATGCCGACAGCCGCTCGGCCCCGGCGGCCGTCCCATCGCGCCGCGCTCGAACGAAGAACTCCGCGTTGCCCGCCGGGCCGAGCAGCGACGAGGGCGCCACGCCCTCGACCGCCAACCCCGACTGCCGGCACGCGTCCGCGACCGACCCGATCGCGCGCGCCCACGCGGCCGGGTCGCGAACCACGCCGCCGCCCCCCACGTCGTCGCGCCCAGCTTCGAACTGCGGCTTGACCAGCAGGACGAACTCGGCGCCGTCGCCGGCGCATCGCGCGAGCGCCGGGACGACCGTGCGGAGCGCGATGAACGACAGGTCCGCGGTGAGCACCTCCGGGGCATACGGCAACGTATCGGGCGTCAGGTCGCGCACGTTCGTCCGCTCCATGACGGTCACGCGTTCGTCCTCGCGCAGCCGCCAGTCCAGCTGTCCGTACCCGACGTCGACGGCGATCACGTGCGACGCGCCGCGAGCCAGCAGGCAGTCGGTGAACCCGCCGGTGGACGCGCCGGCGTCCAGGGCGCGCCGTCGGCTCGGGTCCACGCCGAACTCGTCAAGCGCCGACGCGAGCTTCTCGCCGCCGCGCGAGGCGAACGGGCGGGCAGCCGACAGCAGCGAGACGGGCTCGGCGGGAGCGACCATCGTGGCCGCCTTCACCGCGGTGCGCCCGGCGACCGAAACGCGTCCCGCCGCGATCGCGTCGGCGGCCTCGGACCGAGACGACGCCAGGCCACGGCGAACGAGCTCGACGTCGAGGCGCCGCCGCAACCTAGCCGGCGTCGCCGCCCGCCGACCCCTTGCCCTTGGAGCCCGAGCCTGCCCCGGACTTCGACCCGGCGTGGTCGCCGTGTGACTTCGAGGCGCCGGTGCCGGCCGCATGTTCCAGGTGAGCCACCCGGGCTGCCAGGGCCTCGAGGTCCCTCTTGCTGGCCAGGCCGAGCTCCCGCACCTGGGAGGGGACGAGCTCCTTCACGGGACGGGCCACGCCCTGCCCCGCGTTCGTCGACCACTCCAGGATGCCGGCCGCGACCACCATCAGCTGCTCCGCGAAGCCCTGCACGGCCGAGATGAGGGGCGCCGCCTGGTCGGGGGCCTGCTTGGACAGCGCGTCCAGGCTCGATTCCACTCGCTTGCGGATATCTTCGAGCATGTCGCGAAGCATAGCGCGAGGCCGGGCGGCCGTTTCGACCGGGTGCGCCGCGGAGCGCTCACGAGGCCGTGCCATAATCGCGCGCGGCCCGCGGGGATGGGGACGTGTCGAGGTGGCGACGAAACGCGAAGTCGAGACGAAGCTGCGAGAGCTGATCAGGCGGCTCGGGGAGACGCAGGAGGCGCAGGGGTCGCTGGCCGGCAGCCTGCCCGATCCCCGCATCATCGCCGTGCACGTCACCGACCTGGGCGCCGCGTACTGGTCGGAGATGGCCCAGGGCATCATGGGCACACTGCACCAGGGCGAGCCCGAACGCGCCGACATCGTGGTTCGAGCCTCCAGCGATCATCTCGTCGAGATCATCGACGGCCGGCGGTCGATGGCGACCGCGGTCCTGACCGGCCAGGTGAAGGTCCAGGCGAGCCTGTCGGACCTCCTGCGGCTGCAGCGGCTGCGATGAACGCCGGCCGGTTGCCGCGCCCCCGGGTTCCGAGGTTCGTCGCGGGACACCGGTTCCTGGCGGCGTCCAGCGTCGTCGTCGGCGCGACGGTCGCCGGCGGGATCGTCCGCCGCCTGGTCGGGGTTCCGGAGGGCGCCGAGGAGGCGGAGCCGAAGGACCTGCCCGACGGCGAGCGCCGCATCCTGCGTGGGCCGGCCGGCACCCGTGTGTACACGGAGCGGTTCCCCGGCCGGGAGGACGCACTCCTGTTCACCCACGGCTGGTGCCTGAACGAATCCGTCTGGCTGCACCAGAAGCGCCGGTTCGGCAGGGGCCCGCTGTCGGTGGTGACGTGGGACCTGCCCGGCCACGGCCGTTCGTCGCTGCCGCGGCGCGGCGACGTGTCGCTCGGGCTGCTGGTGGACGCGATGGCCCGCGTCGTGGATCAGGCCGTCGACGAGAGGGGCCGGGTCGTGCTGGTCGGCCACAGCCTCGGCGGAGTGCTGACGCTTCGCTATCTGCTGGATCACCCCGAGACGGCGCGCCGAAAGGTCCGCGGCATGGTGCTGCTGTCGACGCCCGTGATGCAGATCGCGCGCTCGCTCGCGGGAGGGTGGCCGGGCTCGGCGGCGGAGTCGTGGCTGCTCGGGACCGCGATGCATCTGGTGGTCGGCAGCCGCGGCATGGACCGGCTCATGGGGTGGGAGGCCGGGCGGCCGCGCAACGACGCGATCTCGTACCACATCGTTCGGGCGGGTTTCGGCGACGACCCGTCGCCGGCGGACGTGCGCCTGGTGCGCGACGCGATCGCGAGCGTGCCGCGCCAGGTCCGCCTGCAGACGTTCCGGGCGATGTCCGACTTCGACGTCTCGCGGTCGCTCGCCGCCCTGGACGTCCCCGCGCTGGTGGGGTTCGGCACGAAGGACCGGCTCGTCAATCCCGCCGATACGCGGGCGCTCGCGCTCGGGCTGCCGAACGCGAAGGCGCTCGAGTTCACCGGCGCCGGCCACGCGGCGTTCCTGGAGCGAACCCGAGACTTCGACGACTCGCTCGCCGCGTTCGCCCGGGCGCGGCTCCGTGCGCGCCGAAGGACGGCGGGGCCCGGCGGGGCGGGCGGGAAGGCGCACCGCTGAGCGAGCGTCCGCAGCCGGCGAGGAGCGACTGAGAGCCCTCCGTGCTCCCCATCCGCGACGACAACCCCGCGAGCGGCATCGGCTACGTCACGATCGCGCTGATCGCCCTCAACGTGATCGCGTTCCTGTTCTGGGAGCCGACGTTCGCGTCCGGTCCGACCGCGAGCCTTCGCAGCACGACGTTCTTCCTGTGCCACGCCGAGATCCCGTACGAGGTGCACCACCGGACGAACCTCGCCGACGGCGGCGCGGGCGCGCGGGCGGCGCTGTCGCAGGCGTTCGGTCAGGGCACGGGCGGCGACGTCCAGCGCTACCTGAAACAGGCGTGCCCGAACAAGAACTGGTTCTTCGCGATCTTCACCGCGATGTTCCTGCATGCCGGGTGGCTGCACATCGGCGGCAACATGCTGTTCCTGTGGGTGTTCGGGAACAACGTCGAGGACAAGATCGGGCGCATCCGGTACCTGCTCTTCTATCTGGCGGCCGGCGTCGTCGCGACGCTCGGCCAGCTGCTGACGGGCCCGAACTCCGCCGTGCCGAACCTCGGCGCGTCCGGCGCGATCGCCGGCGTGCTCGGCGCGTACCTGGTGATGTTCCCGCGGCGACGCGTCCTCACGTTGGTCTTCTTCTTCATCATCACGTGGATCTACCTGCCGGCCGTCGCGGTGCTCGGCATCTGGTTCGTCCTGCAGGCGTTCAGCGGCGTGGCGGCGCTGTCGCAGAACGTGCACACCGGCGGGGTGGCGTACTTCGCCCATATCGGGGGCTTCGCGTTCGGGGCGCTGCTGGCGCTCGCGTTCTTCCCGAAGGAAGGGTTCCGTCGCAGGCCGCCACCGGCGCGTCCGGACATGCCGCGCGGGTTCCGGTGGCGGCGCCGACCTCCCCCGCCCGCGTGGCCCGGCGAGGCGTCGGGCTGGCCGGCTTCGTAGCTCGGCGCTCGAATCGCCTTCCGCCGCGAACGATCGTGCCGCTTCGCCTCAGCCGCCCGCGGCGAGCAGCATGGCGGTGGCGCCGGCGCACTCGCCGGCCTGATCGCTTCGCCGGACGCCGTCCGGCAGCGCGTCGCGGCCCACGGGTGCGAACCCGAGCGTCTCGAAGAAGCCGGCGGCATCCTCGGTGAACAGTCCGATGTCGCGAACGCCCGCTCGGCGTGCGGCCGCCACGGCGCTGGCGACCGCCAGCGTCCCCAGGCCCGAGCCGCGCCGTCCCTCGGCGACGGCCACGGACCGAAGGAGCCCGTCCGTGCCGAGATGCTGGAGGCTCGCCGTCGCCGCGAGGCCGCCGCCGTCGGGGTCATCGCACACCATGGTGGACTCGACTCGCTCGTCGACACCGGCCAGGGGCAGCCCTGCGTCGGCCAGCACCGCGGCGATGTCCGGCACGTCGTCGGTCCGCGCGGGTCGAAAACGCCCCGGCACGCGCCCCGCGAGCACCGCGGCGATGTCCGGCCCGATATAGGTCGGGAGTTCCTGCGCTCCAAGCAGATCCGCGGGCCGCGTCACGCCGGTGAACACCAGCAGCGAGTCCCAGCCCGCCCCGTCCGCGCCGGCGATGTCGGTGTCCAGGCGATCCCCCACGATGAGCGGCGTGCCCCGCGTAGCGCGGGAACCGCCGGCGGCGCTGCTGCCGCCGGCGCGGTGGGTGCGGTGGGTGCGATGGGTGTCGTCGCCGGTGGCCGGCTCGCCCAAGCCGAGGTGGGCGCGGGCCGCATCGAACATCGGCCGCGCCGGCTTGCCGACGACGGTCGGCGTGGCGCCCGTGGCGGCGGTCACGGCCGAAAGGAGCGCCCCCGCGCCGGGCCACAACCCGTCTGGCCCGGGGTAGGAGGCGTCGGCGTTGGTGGCGATCAGCCGCGCGCCCCGCTGCACCAGGATCGCGGCCCGGCGCAATTTCGCGTAGTCGACGCCTCGGTCCCATCCGATCACCACGTAGTCCGTCGACTCGGGTTCGTCCTCGAGGCGCAATCCGGCCTGCTCCAGCGCCCGGCAGATCCCGGTCTCGCCGATGACGAAGACCGTCCGGCCCGCCGCGCCCTCGCGCGACAGGAGTTCGGCGGTCGCCTGGGCCGACGTCAGGACGTCCCGGGGGAGGGCCTCGATCCCCATCCCGGCGAGCCTCTCGGCGACGCGGTCGGGCGTGCGTGCCGAGTTGTTCGTCAGGAACAGAAATGGGATCCGTGCCTCGCGAAGCCGGGCGAGCGTGCCGGGTGCGGCGGGAACGGGATCGGAGCCGTGGTACACGACGCCGTCCAGGTCGAACGCGACGCCGCGATGCCGAGCTGCGGGGCTGCCGGCTGGCACCTCGGGAGCGTCGGCCGAGGCACCCGCCGCGACCTCGTGCGCGTTGGGCGCGGCGCCGAACGGGGGCTCGGGTTCGTCGGGCGAGGCGCGCGGCGCGCCGGGGTCCGCCGGGCTCACCCGCACAGGCGCTCGAGCGCGTCCTCGTACTCGGCCACGCCCGGACGCATCGCGATCGCGAGCTTCAGGTGGGCGATGGCCCGGGTCCGCTCCCCCGTTCGTTCGCACGAGAGCGCCAGGCCGAAGTGCGCGTAGTCGTTCACGGGGTCGATCTGGACGGCCTTGGCGAACTCCCGTCGCGCCGGCGCCGTGCGGCCGGACAGGTACAGGGCCCTGGCGAGGGCCTCGCGGATGGAGGCCTTCTCCGGCTCCAGCAGCTTCGCCCGGGCGAGCAGCACGGCCGCTTGATGGGGATGACCGCGTTCCAGGAACGCGTGCGCCCTCATCAGCAGGTCATACGCCTGCGGCTGGCCGTCGTCGGGGGTGTCCACCACGCGCATTCGATTATCCCCTATAACAACAGCATGCCCGAGGTCCGACCCTTTGCCGGCCTGGTCTACGACTCCGCGATCGCCGGCACGATCGCCCTGTTGACCGCGCCGCCGTACGACGCGATCTCGCCCGCGGATCACGAGCGCTACCTGCGCACGAGCCCTCACAACGTCGTGCGCCTGATCCTGGGCGACGATGCCGGCGCCCCGGCCAAGGACCGCTACCGGCGCGCCGGCGAGACCCTGCGGACGTGGAGAGCCCGCGGGGTCCTCCGGCAGCTCGACGCGCCTGCGCTGTATCCCTACGAGTTCACGTTCGTCCACGCGGGGCGCGAGCGGCGCGTCCGCGGGGTGATCGGCGAGGTGGGCCTGGAGGCACAGGGCACGGGCATCGTCCCGCACGAAGGAACGATGCCGGGCCCGATCGAGGACCGGCTCCATCTGCTTCGGCAGGTGCGCGCCAACCTCTCCCCCGTCTACGCGATGATCGACGGCCCCGCGCCGGAGCTCGCGGGATTGCTGGAGCCCGCGATGCGCGAGCCCGCCGCGGCCGACGTCACGGACGAGTCCGGAACGCGACACCGGTTGTGGGTCATGACCGACGGAATCGACGCCGTCGCCCGCGCCTTCCACGAACGCACGATCATGATCGCGGACGGCCATCACCGGTTCGCCGTCGCGCTCGCGTACCGCGCGGAGATGTCGGCGCGGTTCGGCGCAGGCCCCTGGGACTCGATGATGATGCTGCTGGTGGACGCGGCCACCGAGCGGCCCCCGGTGTTGCCGCTGCACCGGGTCCAGATCGGGGGCGAGCCGCCGCCCGTCCAGGGGCATGCGGTGCGCGATCTGGGCGAGCTGCTCGCCGTGTTGGACGACGAGCGACTCACGGTCGGGGTCGTGACGGCACACGACGGCACCATCGTGCACCGCGCACGGACCCTTTCGGGACTGCCGCCCACGGTCAACGTGCTGCATGAGCAGGTGCTCGCCGACGTGTCCTCCGACGCGCTTCGCTTCCTCCCGGACGCGGTGCTCGCCGAGGACGCGGTCAGGACCGGAACGGCGACCGCCGCGTACCTGTTGCCATCCACGCGGGTGGAGGCCATCCGAGCCGTCCTGGCACGAGGCGGCCGGCTTCCGGAGAAGTCCACCTACTTCTGGCCCAAGCCGCGGACAGGCCTGGTGATCCGGCCCATCGACGGACCCTCCAACTAGGGTGCCTGTATTCGGTTTCGTCAACTCGCCATGTCGGCGCTCGGATCGTCCAGCCGCTTCACCTCCACGGCGATCACCTCGGTGACGGACCGCCCGCCTCCACCATCCCGGAAGAACCGCCGAACCAGGCGTCCACGGACCAGGACGGCATCGCCCTTGACCAGTCGGCCACACGCCTGGCGCGGAAGCCGGTCCCACGCCGTGATCGGCAGGGGGAGGACGCGTTTGCCGTCCTCCGGAACGAGCAGGCGGAAACGGGCCACGTGGTCCCCGGAGGGCATCGACCTGACCTCCGGGGCATCGCAGAGTCGTCCGGCCAGGACGACCACGTTGACGGCGACCATCGCTCCCCCTTCGAGGTGACGTTGTACCTCGCGGGTACGACATCGCCATGCCGCGGTGACGTCCGGAACGCCCGCGCTTGGACGCGACAGAAGCGCGAGCCACGCGCGCGGCACACAACGCCAGGCCCACGGCGCGAGGCGCTCGCACCACTAGACTCCGGGACGTGACCGAGCGCACGGCGGACACGTTCGAGGTTTCGCCCGGGATCACCGGCATCGACACGAAGATGATCGGGCGCTACCTCGTGACCTCCGCGTACCTGCTGTCCGGTCCCGAACCGACGTTGGTCGAAACCGGGCCAAGCACGTCGGCCGAGGCGGTGCTGCGCGGCCTGCGGTCGTTGGACATCGGCCGGGACGATCTCGCGCACATCGTCGTGACCCACATCCACCTGGATCACGCGGGCGGGGCCGGCACGCTGGCCAGCGCGTTCCCGAAGGCCACCGTGTGGGTGCACGATCATGGGGCGCCACACCTCGCCAACCCCACCCGGCTCGTGGCGAGCACGGAGCGGACGTACGGACCCGATCGCGCACGCGCGTTCTTCGGCGAGGTCCGCCCAACCGCCCCCGAGCGGCTTCGATCCGTCGTCGACGGAGACGTGATCGCGCTCGGGGATCGAACGCTCGACGTCGTGTACACGCCGGGCCACGCGTCGCACCACGTGGCCCTGGTCGACTCCGCAACCGGCGCGCTGTTCACCGGGGACGCGATCGGCGTCCACCTTCCGGATGCGCGCGTCCTTCGTCCGGCCACCCCGCCGCCGGAGTTCGACGTGGACAAGGCGGTCGACAGCATCGTGCGCATCAGGTCGCGCGCCCGGTCGGTGCTGCTGCTGTCGCACTTCGGCGCCGTCTCGGATGTCGAGGCGATCTGCGATCTGGCGATCGCGCGCATCCGCGACTGGGCGACGACGGTCCGAGACGCGATGCTGGCGAAGGAGGACCGCGATGCGATCGTCGGACGGCTGGAACAGCTTGGGGCGCAGGAATATCAGACAGACGCGGGGGCGGAGATCGACATGGAACGGTACGACCTCCTGTCGAGCATCCAGATCAACACGGACGGCCTGATGCGCTACTGGAAGAAGCGATGGGAGGCCGAGGGCGACCCTACCCCCCAGGCCTGATGCGGGCCATCACGCCGCCGGTCGAAACGGTCATCGTGCTTCTTCTCCAGGCGGTCGCCCCGTTGGGGGATCAGCCGCCGAGGGCGGCCAGCCGCTCAGCTGCGTCGTACGCCCCGGGCTCGTGCCGCACGATGCGCCGGAACTCCGCCGCCGCCTCCCGGGGCCGTCCCGCGCGCTGCAGGACGTCGCCGGTCACGTACCACAGGCGCAGATCCGAGGGGTGGGTGGCGCCGGACTTGACCGGGAACGACCGAAGCAGCCCCACCGCCTCCGCGTAGCGACCAAGATCCGCCAGCGCGGACGCGCCAACGACCGCCGCCTCAGCCCGTGACGCCTCGGAGATCCTCGCGCGGACCGCGTCGCGCGCGACCGGCACGGCTTTCTCGGGGGCGCCCACGGCGCGATACGAATCGGCGATCAGATGGTTCTGATCGAGCCGGCCGGTGATGCGCCGGTACGCCTGGAGCTCGCGAAGCGCCTCCCGGTAGCGGCCGGCGCGGTACAGGCCGATCCCAAGGACCTCGCGGACCGCCCCCGACCGCGGGGCGAGCGCCTTCGCCTGCTCCGCCGCCTGGACGGCGGCCGCGCCACGATCCCGTTCGAGGAGCTCGCGCGCGCGTTCGAACGATTCGGCCGCGGCCTCCGCCTGCGATGGACGAACCGCCGACCGCCGGACCTCGTCCACCAGGCGGTCTCGACCCCCTCCGCCCGACGCCGTCCTCGCGCGATCCTTCGCGCCGGCCCGGGCGCCGGGAGCCGGCCCGTAGCCGGAGGTTCGCCTGGATGCACTGCCGGAACGAGCCCTGGACGACGGCGCGGCGCGAGGCTTCCTGACATCCGACCGTGGAGGCCGCCGGGCCACTCCCGATGCGGTTCGCGACGTCGATCCGGTCGCGCCCGTCCGACTCGCCTTGTCCCGGGGCGCCCCCGAGCGCCCGGGCTTGCGCCCGCCCGAGGTTGCCGGCTTGCCTCGTCCGCCGGAGGATACTGCCGAGTCACCGCCGCGTCGTCCGCGGAAGGATGTGGCCGAATCGCGGTCGCTGTGTCCGTGGGAAGCCTTCCCGGCATGCCCGCCGCCCTTGCCGGACGACGCCTGGCCGGCGCGGCTCGCCGTGCCGCGGTACGAAGCCCCTCCACGTCCACCGCCGGCCTGCCGCGCGCTCCCTCCCGGGGCCGCGCCCCGCGCAGAGCCTCGGCTCGCGCCGGTCCCGCCGCGTCCACGGTGGGAAGACCCTCCACTCGCGCCGGTCCCCCGGGTTCCACCGCGCGAGCCGCCCTTGCTTCCCCGGCCGGATCCGGCACCGGAGGTTCGTTTTCGATTCGCGCCGCGCTCGGCCATGCCCGTCACGATACCGAGAAACGCAGAAGGGCCCCGGCGAACCGGGGCCCTTCTCGAGATGTCTCGGCGGCGACCTACTCTCCCACCCCGTCTCCAGGGCAGTACCATCGGCGCTGGAGGGCTTAACTTCCGGGTTCGGAATGGGACCGGGTGTTCCCCCTCCGCTGTGGCCACCGAAACGGCGCCTCCTCGCGCGTGGGGGCCGGTGGAACCGAAACCCCTGGCGCGCAAGGAATACCGCGAGGGTGCGAGCGTCCGGAGCGAACCCCGGAACTCGATAGCGAGCGCGAGCAAAGATCAAGTCCTCGGCCTATTAGTACCGGTCGGCTGAACACGTTGCCGTGCGTACACCTCCGGCCTATCTACCTCGTAGTCTCCGAGGGGCCTTACTCCTCGATGGGATGGGAGACCTCATCTTGGGGCGAGCTTCGCACTTAGATGCTTTCAGCGCTTATCCCTGCCGTACGTGGCTAACCAGCCGTGCCGCTGGCGCGACAACTGGCACACCAGAGGTACGTCCGCCCCGGTCCTCTCGTACTGGGGGCAGCTC
>DASXAQ010000092.1:0-37705 GCA_036406615.1 Actinomycetota bacterium
AAAACCGGGTCGAACCGGACGGCCGTCGCGAAGCGCGCGCCCGACTTCGTCCAGTCACTCGATCGCGGCCTCGCCGTGATTCGCGCGTTCGATTCCGAGCACCCGCGCCTCACGCTGAGCGAGGTCGCGCGCGAGGCCGGCCTGACTCGCGCCGCTGCCCGGCGGTTCCTGCTCACGCTCGTCGAGCTCGGCTACGTCCGCTCGGACGGACGCGAGTTTTCCCTGCGGCCGCGCGTGCTGGAGCTCGGTTACGCGTACCTGTCGGGCATGAGCCTGCCCGAGGTCGCCTACCCCCACATGCAGGAGCTGGTGGACCGGGTGCAGGAGTCCTCATCCGTGTCCGTGCTGGACGGCGACGAGATCGTGGACATCGCCCGCGTCGTCCCGGCCAAGCGGATCATGACCGTCGCCGTCCCCGTGGGGACGAGATTTCGCGCGCACGCCAGCTCGAAGGGGCGCGTGCTGCTGGCAAGCCTGTCCGCGAGCGACCTCGACGGCTACCTGGACGGCGTGACGCTCGACCGGCTCACGACCCACACGGTGACGAGCCCGAAGAAGCTGCGCGCGATCCTGGACGAGGTGCGATCGCAGGGGTTCGCGGTAGTCGACCAGGAGGTGGAGGAGGGCATCCGATCGATCGCGGTTCCGGTTCGCGACGCGAGCGGCTCCGTGATCGCCGCCATCAACATCTCCGCGTACGCCAGCCGCGTCAGCCTCGGCGCCGTGCGCGGCGAGTTCCTGCCCGCCCTGCTCGCGACCGCCGGCCAGATCGAGGCCGACCTTCGGGCTCAGGGCAACCGCCGCCGGCCGGGCTCGTGAGCGATCGTCGGCCGGGACGGCGCGACGCGCGGACCGGGCCCCTCCCTGGTTGACAGGACGATGGCGCCGTGCATACAGTTTCGCGAACCGTATGAGTGTGCGCAGGCCGAACAGCCTTGCGCGCGGGTCGGGACCGCGCCCCGTACGGCGATCGGGGGTTCGCCGGCGCGACGTACGTCTGCCCGGCGACGTTGAGAAACGGGGGAACGATGGACGCTGACTCGGGTGCACGGGGCACGGACGCGGGGGAGCCCGGAGGCGTGCCTCCCTGGGCCCAGCCGCTGTCCCGGCGGACGATCCTCAAGGGCATGGGCGCCGGGGCGTTGGCGATGGGGGCCGGCGGTTTCCTGGCGGCGTGCAAGTCCTCCATCAAGGGTTCCGGCGGCGCCAGCGGCGGCAAGATCGTCATTGGGTTCGTCACCCCGCAGACCGGCGCGCTGGCCGGCTTCGCGTCGGGCGACGCCTTCGTCGTGGACCAGGTGCGCAAGACCAGCGCGTTCGCGAAGGGGCTGAAGGTCGGGGGGAAGACGTACTCGGTCGACATCATCGTCAAGGATTCGCAGTCCGACCCGAACCGCGCGTCGCAGGTCGCGCAGGAGCTCATCACCCAGAGTCATGCCGACCTGGTCGTGACCAGCTCGACGCCGGAGACGACGAACCCGGTGGCGACGGTGTGCGAGACGTCCGGGATGCCGTGCGTGTCGACCGTGGTGCCCTGGCAAGCGTGGTACTTCGCCCGCCAGGCCAACCCGGCGAGCCCGAAGCCGTTCAAGTACACGACGATGTACTTCTTCGGCGCCGAGGCGTTCGGCGGCTGCTTCATCCCGATGTGGGACGCGATCCCGACGAACAAGGTCGTCGCCGGCATGTGGCCGAACGACCCGGACGGCAACGCGTTCCGGGCGGCGTGGCCGGGCATGGCCAAGGCCGGCGGCTACACGATCGTGGACGGCGGCGCGTACCAGGACGGGACCACCGACTTCACGGCGATGATCAACAAGTTCAAGAGCCACGACTGCGAGGTCTTCACCAACGCGCCGCTGCCCCCGGACTTCAACACCTTCTGGAAGCAGGCGGCGCAGCAGGGATACAAGCCCAAGCTCGCCACGGTGGCGAAGGTCCTGCTGTTCCCCGCCGATACCGTGGCGCTCGGCAACCTGGTGAACAACATCGCGACGGACTCGTGGTGGGGGCCGTACATGCCGTACAAGTCGTCGCTGGACGGCTCGACCACGAAGGATCTTGCCGATGCCTACCAGAGCGCGTCCGGCCAGCAGTGGCTGCAGGCCCTCGGCTCGTCGTACTCGCTGTTCGAGATCGCGAAGGTGGCGTTCAACGCGGTGGACGACCCGCACGACAAGAACGCCGTCGCCGCCGAGCTCTTCAAGGTGAAGTACGAGGGCATGTCCGGACCGCTGGACTTCACGACCGGCCCGCACATCAACCCCGCCGATCCCAACAGCCCGACGATCCCGGGCATCGGCATCGTGAACCCGGTCGGGGTCCAGTGGAAGCCCGGCACGCAGTTCCCGTGGGAGATGGTCGTCGTCGACAACAGCCTGAACAAGGCGGTCCCGATCGGCGGCGACCTGGTGGCAACCAACCCCTGATCTGGTGGGGGTGCTGCTCGAGCTCGACCGCGTCACGAAGCGGTTCGGGCAGGTCACGGTCGCCGACGGGCTCTCGCTGAGCTTCCAGGAGGGCGACGCCGTGGGCATCGTGGGCCCCAACGGCGCCGGCAAGACCAGCCTGTTCGGGATCATCTCCGGCGACCTGGCGCCCGACGCCGGCCAGGTTCGCTTCGACGGACGGGACCTGACGAAGCTCGACGCCGCCGTGCGGTGCCGGCTGGGCATCGGGCGGACGTACCAGGTGCCCCGGCCGTTCGAGGGCATGACGGTATTCGAGAACGTGCTGCTGGCGGCCCAACAGGGCGCCCGAGCGCGACGGCGGCCAAGCTATGATCTGGCCGCGTCGGTGCTCGAGGAGACCGGACTGGTGCCCGAGGCCAACCATCCCGCCGGCCGCCTGGGCCTGCTGCAGCGAAAACGCCTGGAGCTCGCTCGCGCGCTCGCCACGTCCCCGCGGTTGCTACTGCTGGACGAGGTCGCCGGCGGGCTGACCGACCCGGAGGTGGTGGAGCTCGTCGACGTCGTGCGGCGCGCGCGCTCGCAGGGCGTCGCGGTCGTGTGGATCGAACACGTCGTGCGCGCGTTGGTCGAGACCGTTGAGCGGCTCATCTGCCTGGCGGCCGGCCACGTGGTGGGAGACGGCGAGCCTGCGGCCGTGCTGGCGAGCCCCGCGGTGAAGGAGGTCTTCCTGGGTACCGAGGCGACCGCGGAGTCGCTGACCCAGGCCGGCCTGTCCGACGCCGCCCCCGAGGCGGGGACGTGACGAACGGCCAGCCGGCGGATCCTCCCCAGGCGCAGACCGCAGGCGACACCACGGACGCGGGCGCGCCGCTGCTCGAAGTCCGGGGCCTCTGCGTGGACCACGGGCAGCTTCGCGCGGTTCGCGACCTGAGCCTGAGCGTCCGCGCGGGCGAGGTCTACGCGATCATCGGGGCCAACGGCGCCGGCAAGTCCACGCTGCTGCGAACGATCGCCGGCCTGCACGCGCCTGCCGAAGGCCGGATCGTGCTGGACGGCCATGACGTGACGGCCGAGCCGCCCGAGAGCCGCCTGGCGGCCGGCATCGCCCTGGTTCCCGAGGGACGTCGGCTGTTCCCGTCGCTCACGCTCGAGGAGAACCTGCTGGTCGGCTCGACCCGGGCGCGCCCGGGCCCGTGGAACGTCGCGCGCGTGTACGAGCTGTTCGACTGGATGCCCGGCCGCCGTCGACAGCGCACGGCTCAACTCTCTGGCGGGGAGCAGCAGGCCGTGGCCATCGGCCGGGCGCTGGTGGCCAACCCACGCGTGCTGCTGCTGGACGAGCTGTCTCTGGGCCTGGCTCCGCGCGTGGTGCGCCAGATCTACGGGCTGCTGCCCGAGCTGCTGTCGTCGGGGACGACGGTGCTGCTGGTCGAGCAGGACGTCGGCCAGGCGGTTCGCGTGGCCACGCGCATCCAATGCCTGCTCGAGGGTCGAACGACGCTGGAGGGCGAGCCCGGGCGGTTCACCCCCGAGCAGATCGAGGCGGCCTACTTCGGGCTGGCCGCGGCGGGCACCGGCCGATGACGTGGGTTGCGGCGGTCGTCCAGGGAATCCTGCTCGGCGGGCTGATCGCATTGTTCGCGTGCGGGCTCTCGCTGCTGTTCGGCACCATGAAAGTGATCAACCTGGCCCACGGCGACCTTGCCGTCATCGGCGCGTTCCTGGCGGTGGAGCTCGTCCCGCTCATCCACGTGCCCGCGCTGCTGTCGTTCGTGATCGTCGTGCCGCTGTTCATGGTGCTCGGCTACGTCGGGCAGCGCACCCTGTTGCAGGCGAGCCTCGATCGCGGCGCGTTCACCACGCTGCTGGTCACGTTCGGCCTGTCGATCGTCATCCAGAACGCGCTGCTGGAGGCGTTCTCCGCGAACAGCCGCTCGATCGACATCGGCTCGTTCGTGTCGAAGTCGGTGAGGGTGAACGCGCAGCTGCAAATCGCGTACCTCTCGATCGCGATCTTCGCCCTGGCGGTCGTCGTCCTGCTGGGGCTTCAGTGGTTCCTGTCGCGAACGGGCACGGGCCGGATGATCCGCGCGGTCGCCGACGACCCGGAGGCCGCGCGGCTGGTCGGGATCGACTTCCGCCACGTGTTCGCCGTCGCGGCGTCGATCGCGTTCGCCACGGTGGCGCTGGCCGGCGTGGCGTTCGGCATGTACACGTCGTTCAACTTCGACAGCGGCCCGGCCTGGCTGCTGTTCGCGTTCGAGGCGGTCGTGATCGGAGGCCTCGGGTCGCTGTGGGGCACGTTGATCGGCGGCATCGTGATCGGCGTGGCCCAGTCCATCGGCGCCCAGATCGATCCGAGCCTGCAGATCCTGTTCGGCAACGCGGTGTTCCTCCTGGTCCTGTTGGTGCGCCCCGAGGGCCTCACGCGCGGGCGGATCGAGGGGTGAGCGCCGAATGAGCGCCGCGCCGGCCGGGCAGACCGAACTCACGACCGGGTCGGCCGGCGTGCGCGTCACGCGCTCGCGCCGCTCCGTCCGGTGGGCCGCGATCGTCGGGATCGTGGTCGTGGTCGTGCTGGCCGCGCTGCCGTACATCGTGTACTCCGGCACGACCAGCACGCTCACCAACTTCTTCATCCTGCTGACGCTCGCCAGCATGTGGAACCTGCTGGCCGGTTACGCGGGCCTGGTATCCATCGGCCAGCAGGCGTTCATCGGGTTCGGCGCCTACATCGTCCTGTTCCTGGGCTTGCACTCGGTCAACCCGTTCACCTCCATCCCGCTTGCGGCGCTCGGGTGCGCCGTGCTGTCGCTCCCCGTCTGGTTGCTGGTGTTCCGCCTGCGCGGTGGCTACTTCGCGATCGCGACCTGGGTGGTGGCCGACACCTGCGAGCTCCTGGTGAGCCGCTCGCACACGCTCGGCGGAGGCACCGGCGCGGGCGTGGCGGGCTTCGCCGGGGTGGACCCGACGCTGCTCACCGCGTACACGTACTGGGCGTCGCTCGCCGTGACGGTCATCGCGCTGGCCGGCGTGTACCTGGTGCTGCGCAGCCGGCTCGGCCTGGTGCTGACGGCCGTGCGCGACAACGAGATCGGCGCCCGGAGCGCGGGGGCTCGGGTCTCGCGCGCCAAGCGCACGGTCTTCCTCGCCGCGGCGGCGGGGTGCGGCGCCGCGGGCGCACTGCTGGCCGTCAGCCAGCGGTTCGTCCAGCCCGGGTCGGTGTTCAGCGTGCAGTGGTCCGCCGAGATGATCTTCGTGACGGTCATCGGCGGTATCGGCTCCATCGAGGGCCCGATCATCGGCACGATCGTGTTCTTCGTCCTGCAGCAGACCCTGTCGCAGTACGGAGCCTGGTACCTGATCATCCTGGGGTCCGTGGCCATCGTGGTCGCGATCTGGGCGCCGCGCGGACTGTGGGGACTGGTCGAGCGGCGCCTGAACCTTCGGCTGTTCCCGGTCGGCTTCTATCTGTGGCCGAGGCCGAAGGCGCAGGAGACCGACTCGGCCTGAGCGCCCGCGCCCGCCCTTCGGTTCCCGAATTGACCGTGGATCGCGGACTCGGATAGCGTCCGACCCCGTGCGGAGGGGTGGGGGGATCCGAGGCCGCCGGGGGGCGGCCGCGACGGCGTTCGCGTTGGTCGCGGCGCTCGTGCTCGGGCTGCCGGGCTCGGCGGGCGCGTCCGATCGCGCGTTCTCCATCCGGTTCCAGACCAACGACACGGGCGACATCACGATCGCGGCCAACACGCTGATGACGTGCCCGGCGGCGGCGCTCACCTGCGCAGCCGCGCAGAACGGCACGGCCACCGGCGGGAACAACAACAACAACAACTACGTGATGGGCTACGTCGACGTGGACGCCGACGCGACCACGTTCGATTCCAGCACGGCCGACCTGGTGCTGCCCTCGCGGGCGAGAGTCCTGTTCGCCGGCCTGTACTGGGGCGCGGACATCAGCGCCGGCGCCGGCGGCGCCGGCGCGCCGGACCCGGCCTCGAAGGGCACGGTCCTGTTCGCCGCCCCGGGCGGCGGGTACGCGACCGTCGCCGCCTCGCAGGTCGACACGAGCACGGCGCAGCCGGGCCGTTATCAGGGCTTCGCCGACGTGACCGGAACCGTGCAGGCGTCCGGCGCGGGCACCTACGGGATGGCCGACGTCCAGGCCGGCACCGGGAACGACCGGTACGCGGGGTGGGCGCTGGTCGTCGCGTATCACGACCCCACCCTTCCCGCCAGGAATCTCACGGTCTTCGACGGCTTCCAGACGGTGACGTCCGGTGGCCCCTCCGTGGACATCCCGGTCTCCGGCTTCCTCACGCCGACGAGCGGGCCGGTCCGCACGACGCTCGGGTTCGTCACGCACGAAGGCGACCTGGGCCTGCTCGGCGACTCCGCCTCGCTCGACGCCACGCCGCTGACCGATGCAGCGCATCCGGCGACGAACTTCTTCGACAGCGCGATCTCGACCTTCGGATCCAACGTCACCACCCGCTCGCCCGCGTACGTCAACCAGCTGGGGTTCGACGCCGACCTGATCGACGCCGACGGCATCCTGGCCAACGGCGCGACGAGCGCCACGATCCACCTGACCACGAACAACGACACGTACTTCCCCGGCGTGGTCACGTTCGCGACCGATCTGTTCGCGCCGAGCGTGCTTCCGTCCAAGTCGGCCGTGGACCTGAACGGCGGCCCCGTGCAGCCCGGCGACGTCATCGAGTACCACGTGACCGGGACGAACACCGGCCAGGACGGGGCGACGAACCTGACGGTCACCGACCCGATCCCCGCATCGACGACGTACGTGTCCGGGTCGCTCGACATCGTGAGCAGCCCGGGCGGGATCGCCGGGCCGAAGACCGATGCGCCGGGCGACGATCAGGCGGAGGTGGCCGGCGGCAACGTCGTGTTCCGCGTCGGGACCGGCGCCGACGCGACCGACGGCGGGACGCTCGAACCGGGGCAGTCGTTCGAGGTCAGCTTCCGCGTCCGGGTCGCGGCCGGGACGCCCGCGGGCACGACCATCCGGAACCAGGCCACCGATTCGATGGACGCCGAGACCACCCCGGGCTTGCACCTGGAGCAGGAGTCGGATCCCGTCGTGCTGACCGTGGCCGCTCCGACGGTGCTGCAGCTCACGAAGCGCGCGAGCCCGACGTCGCTCACGGCCGGCGGGGACGTCCGGTTCACACTGACGCTGAACGTGAGCGGCGCGGCCGCCGCGACGACGGTGAGCGTGTGCGACACGCTGCCGGGCCACATGACGTTCGTCTCCGCTCCCGGCGCGACGATCGCGGGAGCCCAGGCCTGCTGGTCGTTCGCCTCGTTGCCCGTCGGCGCGAGCCGGACGCTGACGGTCGTGGCCAAGGTGGACGCCGACGCGCCGACCGGCGTGGAGCGAAACGTCGCCGTGGCACAGGCGTCGAACGCCGACCCGGTTCGTGCGACGGCGGCCGTGTCGGTGCGCGCCGCGGCCCCCGGTGGGCCGATCCCGGTGACCGGATGACGCGTCTGGCCCGCCTTCGCGAACGTCGCCGGCGGGCGATTCGCCGCACGCTGGCCGCCGTCGCGAGCGCCGCGGCCCTCGTGGCCCTGGGCGCGCCTCCGGGGTCGATCCCCCTGACGTCGGCGGCCGCTCGGTCGGGCGACGGCGCGGCGGCCGCAGTCGGCCCCGCCGGGCGACCGGCCGGCGTGGTCGCGCTCCCGGCCCGCGCGGTCGTCGCCAAGCTGATGGTCGCGACCGTGGCGCGATCGGCCCCGGGCGGATCGGGAGTCGTCGCCCGGCTCGACACGTCGGTTCGCGCCGGCGGCGGGCCGACCGACCTGCTGGTGCTCGGGTCGCGCCGCGTGGCCGGACAGAAATGGCTGCGCGTACTGCTGCCGATTCGTCCCAACGGTTCGACCGGCTGGATCGGCGCGAGCACCGCGGTCACCCACGCGACGCCGTGGCGCATCGTCGTGTCGACGGAGTCGCGAACCGTCCAGGTCCTGCGCGCCGGTCGGGCCGTCCGGACGTTCTCCGCCGTCGTCGGCGCGCCGGCCACCCCCACGCCGCACGGGCTGTTCGCCGTCCTGGAGCGGATCCCGCTGGCCGATCCCGACGGCTTCTACGGGTCCTGGATCCTGACGATCACCGGCCACTCGAACGTGTACCGGACCTTCCAGGGCGGAGACGGCCGGGTGGCGATCCACGGGCGCGGAGGCGCCAGCCTGGCGAGCCCGCTCGGCTCGGCCGCGTCCAACGGCTGCGTCCGGATGGACAACGCCGGCGTGGACTGGCTGGCCGGCGTGGCCGCGCCGGGCACGCCGGTGGTGATCGAGTAGCGACCTACGACGAGCCCTGCACGTGCAGCAGCAGGGCGGGATGGTCCCCGTCGCCCGTGTGGCACGGGCAGCCGTGGCACGCGGAACCCCGCGCGAGCCCGTGTCCCTGCTCGAGGATCCGGGCCGCGACCGGGTCCGCCATGGCTCGCGCCTGGCGATCCCAGGCCTCGTCGAAGGACTGTTCGCAACCGCACTGGGCGCACGAGATGAAGGCCGCCGATCGGGGCATGCTCAATGGTTCGGCATCCGGGGGCGCCCGCGCACATCCGTCCTTCGGCTCGTTCGCATCACCCAACAAGTGGTCGCCCGTGGCATCTGCGCCGGCAGCCGGCGCGAAGCCCGATCGTCAGGCCGAGATCGGGGGCCGGCGCCCGGCCCACGGCCGCTCGGCCTCGAGCTGGGCGGCCAGGCGGAACAGGGTGGCTTCGTCGCCGAACCGCGCGGCGAACTGGACCCCGATCGGCAGGCTCTGGTCGTTCCACCACAGCGGCACCGACATGGCCGGCTGGCCCGTGCAGTTCTGCAACGGCGTGAACGCGCAGAACTCCGCGTCGCGCCGGTAGCCGCGCAGCGGGTCCTCGGGCGGCATGTCGATGTAGCCGAGCGGCACCGGGGGCGCCGACAGCGTGGGCGTGAGCCACAGGTCGAAGCGTTCGTGGAACGCCGTGGTCGCGGCGGTCAACGCGTGGAGATCCTCGATCGCGAACTGGTAGTCGACGGCCGAGACGGCCCGGCCCTTCTCCAGCACCGCCCACGACAGCGGCTCAACCGCGTCCGGCGTGATCGGGCGGCCGAGCCGGCGGCTCCAGGCCTGCATGCTCTGCGCGATGCCGGCCGACCACACGATGTCGAACGCGTTCTCCAGGCGCTCGGGCGCGAAGGACGGCGCGGCCTCCTCGACGTCGTGGCCGAGCCGCTCGCACAGGGCGGCGGCGTCCTCCACGGCCGCGACGCAGTCGGGGTGGACGCGGACGGGGATCGGCGCCGTTCGACTGAACGCAACGCGCAGCCGGCCGGGCTCGCGGCCGACCTCGCCGGCGAAGGCGCGCTCGGGGGCCGGCGCGTGCGACGAGTTCTCCGCGTAGAAGGCCGACGTCGCGTCGAGCAGCGCCGCGCTGTCGCGGACGGACCGGGTGACGGCGTGCTCGGCCACCAGTCCGCTCGCGTCGATCCCGAGCGGGTTGCGCCCGCGCGTCGGCTTCAGGCCGAACACCCCGCAGCACGATGCCGGGATGCGGATGGAGCCGCCGCCGTCGTTCGCGTGCGCCATCGGCACGAGGCCCGCGGCGACCGCTGCCGCCGAGCCGCCGCTCGAGCCGCCCGTCGACCGGCGTGGATCCCAGGGGTTCACCGTCGGGCCGAACAGCGCCGGCTCGGTCGTGCCGAGGATGCCGAACTCCGGCGTGTTCGTCTTCCCGACGACGATCAGCCCGGCCTCGCGCTGGCGCGCGACGAGCTCGGCGTCGACGTCCGGGACGAAGTCGCGAAGGAACGCCGAGCCCTCCGTGAGCGGCAGGCCCGCCCACGCCGCGAGGAGGTCCTTGATCAGGAACGGCACGCCGCGGAACGGAGCGTCCGAGCGCGGGGCCGCGGCCGCCTCGCGAGCCTCATCGAACATCGAGCGCACGACCGCGTTCAAAGCCGGGTTGACGCGCTCGATGCGTGCGATCGCGGCCTCGACCAGCTCTTCCGGTGTTGCCTCGCCGTCGCGGACGAGCGATGCCTGAGCTGTGGCGTCCATCCACGCGAGGTCATCCATGGATCGGGACCCTACCCGAACGGGGAGTCGGGACCGTCGATGCCGGGTGAATCTCGAACGCGGCGGGCGCCTTTCCTTGATGGTGCACGGGTCGCGCGATACGGTGCCGAGGTCAACGCCGTCCGTGCCGACGAGCAGGAGATGCCCCTCCCATGCCCCAGCCTTCGATTCGCCGTCGCCTGATTCGGTCCAGCCGGTGTGCGGCGGTCGCCGCCGCCGCGATCGCGGCCGTGCCGCTGTCCGCATCTGCCGCCCCCGGACAGGCGCGCCAGGCGCAGCCCGCGCTGCCGCCGATCGTGCAGCGGTGGATCCCGGTGCCGGTGTCCGCCCTGGTGCCTCGCGCCGACCGCGCTTCGGTGCGAACCGGTGCCGACGGGCGGACGACGACGACGACCTCGCGGATCGCGGCCCGCCCGTTCTCGTTCTGCGCGCCGGTGTGGTTCAACACCATCGGCGTCACGTGGCAGCAGCGCGGCTCGGCCGCCGCGTCGTTCGCGCTGTCGACGGCCGGGGCGACGCCGGCGCTCGCGCGCGCGCCCTCCATCCGGCTCGGGCCATCCGACAGCGGCCCGGATCCCGGCTCGATCGAGGACCACCCCGGCCTGATGGCGACCGATCCCGCCTGGGTCGGCACCCAGCGGTGCGCGCGGCTGACCGCGACCCTGCCGGCGGGCGTGACCGTGTGGGACATGCGCACGCTCGTGATCAACACGCTCGGCAACACGCGAGGGGGCGCGCCGGACTCGATCGTGCTGACGCCGGAGACGCCGCTCGCCAACCCCGACCTGGGCATGGCGCCGAGCCAGCCCTCGATCATCACGCGAGACCAGTGGAAACCGGACCTCGGCGACCTGCGCTGCTTCGGCGGGTACTCCGACCTGGTGAAGATGGCCTTCGTCCACCACACGGTGAACTCGAACACGTACACGAAGGGCGAGGCGTACGGGCTCGTCCGCGGCATCTTCGCGTTCCAGACCAACGGCAACAAGTGGTGCGACATCGGCTACAACTTCCTCGTCGACCGGTACGGGGAGATCTTCGAGGGCCGGGCCGGCGGGATGGAGCGCGCGGTCCTGCCGGCGGCGCAGAAGGGCTTCAACACCAACAGCACGGCCGTGGCCGCGATCGGCAACTTCGAGACCGGGTCGCCGACGAGTTCGCTGCTTTCGTCGATCGAGAAGCTGGTCGCGTGGCGGCTGAACATCAACCACGCGGACCCGACGACGAAGTCGCGGATGCAGTCCGCCGGCGGACAGGGCAACAAGTACCCGAAGGGCACCTGGGTCTACCTGAAGCGCGTCTCCGGGCACCGCGACGTGAACTACACCGCCTGCCCGGGGGACAACCTCTACGCCGACCTCGGCACCATCCGCTCGGTGGCCCACGACACCGGCCTGCCGAAGATCTACCTGCCGGACCAGTCCACCGACAGCTTCGACGCCGGCACGGGCTCGGTGTCCTGGACGGCGACCGCCAGCAAGTCCGTCTCCTGGTCGGTGACCGTGTCGAACTCGGTGGGCGACGCGATCCGTTCGTGGACCTCGAGCGGCTCGACGCTGTCGCTCAGCTGGGACGGCACGGACACCGGCGGCACGGCCGAGCCGCCGGGCACGTACGCGGTCCTGCTCAAGGCGACGAGCGGCTCCTCGGTTGGGTCTCGCTCGTGGCTGCTGACGTTGACCGGCACGCCGGCGGCTCCCGGCTCCATCGCGTTCGACTCCGACCGGTCGGGCGACACCGGGCTGTACGCCATGGCGGGCGACGGGACCGACCAGGCCGCGGTGGCGGGAGGCGACCCCGGCACGACCCCGGTGTGGTCGCCGACCGGAACCCAGGTCGCGTTCACGAGCACCCGCTCGGGGACCTCGCAGCTGTGGGTGATGAACACCGACGGCTCGAACCCGAACCTCTACACGCACAAGGGGAGCTTCAACGGATCCCCGGCCTGGTCGCCCGACGGCGGCCAGATCGCCTTCACCACGAACCGGACCGGCAAGGACCAGGTCTACACGATCAACGCGGACGGCACCGACGCGGAGTCGCTGACCACGAAGGGCGGCTGGGACCCGGTGTGGTCGCCGGACGGGGAACAGGTCGCGTTCACGAGCGACCGTTCGGGCAAGGCCGAGGTGTACACGACCTGGGTCAACGGATGGGGGACGAAGCTGCAGACGCACGTCGGGTCGAACTGGGGGCCGGCCTGGTCGCCGGACGGCTCGCAACTGGTCTTCACCAGCAGCCGATCGGGCGCGAATCGGCTGTGGCTGCTGGACCTCTCCGGTGGGATCACCCAGCTGACGAACGGGACCACCAGCGACTCGCAGCCGGCCTGGTCGCCCGACGGCACGCAGATCGCGTTCATGGGCGACAGCGGCACCGACAAGCAGATCTACGTGATCGGGCCGGACGGCTCCGGGCTCACGCAGCTGACCACGGCCGGAACCGCCAACCAGGATCCGGCATGGGAAAGCGTGAATCGCTGAGCCGAGCTCCGATATCGTCCGATTGGGATGACGTCAGGCGCTCCGCGCCGTTGCATCCTGGTGTCCGTTGTCGTCCAGGGGAGGGAAGCGCATGGCCATGTCGGAGCAGGACACGTCGGGCGCAGGCTGGGTGTTCTTCGCGGGCATCATGATGATCGTGCTGGGAGTCTTCGGTGCCCTCGAAGGCCTGGCCGCGATCATCAAGAGCGGCTTTTACCACGTGCCGCCGAACTACTACATCAGCGTCAACGCCAAGGGATGGGGATGGGTCCACCTCATCGTCGGCATCATCGTGATCCTGGCCGGGTTCGGGCTGTTCAGCGGCGCCCTGTGGGCGCGAATCGTCGGCATCATCATGGCGGGGATCGCGATGATCGTGAACTTCGCGTTCATTCCGATCTACCCGCTGTGGTCGCTCACGATCATCGCGCTCAGCGCGTTCGTCATCTGGGCGCTGGCCGCGCACGGTCGCGCGCTCGCGGCCTAGCGGCAGGGTCGGCGCCGCCGTCCGCCGACGGATGCAGGAACGGCACCAGGGGATCCCACCCGGCGCGCAGGACGTCGACCAGCGACGGTGGCGTGACGAGGTCCGCCCGTCCGCGGACGGGACGCGGCCGTGGGTCGACGTAGCCGGCCGGCGTCCACCGCAGGGCGTGCCGGCCCGCCAGGACGTGAGGCGCTCCGTTCAGGAGCACGAACGCCCCGTCGGGGAGGGAGCCGAATGCCGCCTCGTGCAGGCGGTGGCCCCCGGTGTCCGGGTCGACGCGTTCTCGGTGCAGCCGCGCGTCGATCGTGTCCGCCATCGCCGGGCCGGGATGGATCCTGCGCCAGATCGCCTGCAGGCGCCGGTAGTCGTCGCGCCGGCAGAGGGCGCACGCGCGATGCCCGGCCGCGATGGCCGTCGCCTCGTCGAGGAAGAACAGCTCCGTGAAGCGCCCGGGCTGCATGAGCGGATGGCGGTACCACCCGCGATACTGCAGCCGGCAGGCGATCCAGCGCTTCGTGGCCCACCCGCGGCGGATGCGGCCCGCCGAGTCGTGCAGGCAGCCGCGATTGGCGTAAACCAGCCCGCGCGCGGGATCGGCGATCACCTCGCCGAGCGGCGTCACCCGGTTCTGGAGCGGCATGCCCCGACGCTAGCTGCTCGATACGACACGATGGCGCGTCCAGTCGAATGACGACACCTCGAGGCCTTCGACCTCGGCGATACCCCCAACCAACGTTGCGTCGGGGTGGAAGACGCGGATCCGATTCGAGGTGACGACGGCGAGGTACCGACCGTCCGGCGACCAGATCGGCGACCCGGCATCGCCAACGAACTCCCGCTCACCGGTTCCGTCGGATTGGACGACATAGACGGACGACGTACGGGTGGCGCGGTTCCACACCTCGAAGGCAATCGTCCCCCCGGGCGACCAGCTCGGTCGGCTGTTGGCTTGTTGCGTCGTGATCTGGGTCGAATCCGTGCTGTCGAGATGGACGGTGAACAGCCCGGACCCTCTGGTGCTCTCGACCCCATCGGGGCCGGTGCAATCGCGAGAGAACACCAGCTGTGCACTGTCCGGCGACCAGCCCGGATCGTCGTCCAGGCAGTTGGCCGGCGGTCCCGTGACCTGTTGGAGCCCGCTGCCATCGGGATGGACGACGTAGATCACCCCATGCTGAGAGGCGAAGGCGATGTCGGTCCCCGAGGGCGACCAGGCGGGGTCGAAGGGCACGTCGAAGCGCGTCACTACTTTCCGCACGCCCGTGGTGGCATCGATGGTGGCGAGCTCTGCCGTCGGCGTCTCGGACGTCACCGACGCGCCAACGATCTCGGTGGCGTCTGGAGACCACGTCGGCGATCGATCGTGCGAAGGCAGCGGGCGAGGAATGCTGCCTCCGGTGACGACGAACAGGCGCTGAGGGCCGTTCGTACCGCGAGGCCGGCCCTGAACGACCAGAGCGCCCTCGAAGTGAAAACGGCTCGGCGGCGACGAGCGTGATCTGGTCGGCGTGGCGTGCTCACCAGAGCCACGGCCAGCACGATTCGGTGGGAGCCGTGCTGGAATGACGACGCCAAGAACGACGACGGCAAGAACGATGAGCGCCGCCGCCGTCCATCGCGACCTGATCCGCAGACGCATGAGCATCGTGTAAGACGCCGAGCCGGCGTCATACGGTTCTGGCGCGAGGCGAGATCAGGCTCGGCCGCGCGGCCGGGCCCGGGAACGGTGGGCCCGGCTCACTGCCGGCAAACCGAAGGCCAGGATCTCGTCGGCGAACGTCGACGCGCAGTAGACGACGCCGTCGGCCACCGTTGGCGCCTGGCACGGATCGGGGGTCGAAACCTGCCACAGACGATCGCCCGTCGATGCGTCGTCGGCCAGCAACGTCGTGCCGAAGGTCGCGTACACCACCCGGTTGGCGACCAGAAGGTGTGTGGTCGCCGGAGCGCTCGAGTCCAACCACACGGGCGTACACACCGAACCCATCCGGCACCGAGCCGGGTACGCTGCCAAGCCGGCGGCCGTCCCGGCGTAGAGCTTGCGTTTCACGATTGCCAGACCGCCCGGCTGCGCCGGGCCGGCGTCGTAGCTCCAGAGCGGCTTGCAGGTCGGGGCCCCACATCCCGCCGCCGGGAACACGTCCACGACGCTGCTCGATCCGTTGCCCACGTAGACGAGGCCGCGCGCCACCGCCAGCCCCTGGAACACGTTCGAGGCGCCGGGGGCGGGGAACTTCGCCCGCCAGAGGGGATCGCACGCGGGCGCCGAGCAGCCGGACGCTCGTAACGCATACAGCCAGCCGGCGTCGCTTGCGACGTACACGGTATTCCCGACAACGGCCGGCCCGGGGCCGACCCCCGTGTCGAACGAGGCCGTCCAGAGCGGCTCGCACGTCTGCGCGCCGCACCCCGCGACGTTCCAGGCGGAGAGCCTGCTCGGCCCATCGATGCCCGGCGTGATCCCCACCGTGAACACCCTCGATCCGTGGACCGTCACGTTGTCGGGGTCGAAGACCTGGCCACCGGCGTCCCCGCTCCACAGGAGATCGCCGGTGCGTTCGTGCAGCGCATCCAGCGTGCCGTTGTAGTCGCCGGCGAACACGACGCCCTTGTGGACGGCGGCGGCCGCCACCACCGGTGCCGGGGTGGAAAACGTCCACAGCAGGCTGCCCGTCCCCCCGTCGAACGCCTCGATGCGCGACGGCGCGGGGCAGCACCGGTATTCGCCTTCGAACACCATGTCCCGGTCCACCACGGGAGCCGCGAACACGTTGAGCGAACCCGTGGAGTGGGTCCAGAGGAGCGTGAGTTGCGAGACGTCGTCACGGGTGAGCGTCGTCTCGAGCGGGTTGACGCGGTTCTCTCCCCGGTACAGGAATTGCGGATACGGGCCCGCCGCGTGGCGTCCCGGATCGGCGCTGGCCGCCGCCGGCGGAGTTGTGGCGCAGAGCACAACCGCGGCCGTGGCGGCGAGCAGGCGCAGGGTGATCCGCATCGGTTCCTTCCAGATCGTACGCCTCACCCGCGACCGCGCGTGAAGCGACGGTCGGGAACGAACCAGATCACGGCCACGGCGATGTAGATGCCGTAGGAGATCCATGGGCTGACCCACGCCAAGGGCACCGAGAGTGCGTACAGCGCCAGCGATGCGTTGCCCTTTCGATCCGAGCCGATCGCGGCGGCCAGCCGCGACGTACGCCCGTTCGCCCGGATGAGCGCCCGCACGAGCAGCCCGTACGCGAGCGCTGCAGCCAGCGCGTTCAGCCCGAAGGACGCGGCCGGCAGGGAATACCGGTACTCGGCGCTGATCCACTGGGTGAGCACCGGGATGAGGGACAGCCAGAAGAGCAGGAACATGTTGGCCCACATCACCGCACCGTTGATCCGGTCGGCGGCCCGGAGCAGGTGGTGATGGTTGTTCCAGTAGATCGCGATGAACGTGAAGCTCAGCGCGTACACGAGCAGGCCCGGAAGCTCCGCCTGCACGTCGCTCAGGTGATGCCCCTGCGGCGCGTGCAGCCCGAACGCCATGATGGTGATGATCACCGCCATGACCGCGTCGCTGAACGCCTCGAGGCGGCCCGTTCCCCGCTCGAACTGCCCTGCCGGCTCTTCCCCCTGGCTCACCGCGTGCCGATGATACGGCGCGCTGTGCCTAGCTCACGGTCGCATCGTTGTTCACGGCGATGTGGCACCAGGACAGGTACCCCGAGAACTGGTCGAACTGCCACTGCGTCACGGACTTGCCGACGATGGTCAGGTTCGTCGCCCACAGGTAAGGCACCCACGGCACCACGTTCGTCATCAGTTCCTGATCCAGGCTGACCCAGCACTGGTTGCGGGTGGTGCCGCTGGCCGCCTCGCAGTCGTTGATCCGCGAGTCCAGGCTCGGGAAGTCCGAAGCCACCTTGTTGTACTCGGCCGACACGCCGCACTGCTTGGCGAGTGCGGAGGTCATCCCGATCTCCGAGTAGTTGATCTGCCCGGTGCAGTTGATGCCCGAGGACTTGAACAGCACGGCGAACGTGTAGGGATCGGCGTAGTCCTTGCCCCACCCGGCGTTGGCCGCGATCGGGATCAGCTTGTCGACGGTCTGGATCGTCGTGTACGCGGTCCCCGTGTCCAGCTCACGCAGCTTCACGTCGATCCCGATCTTCGCCAGGTCCTCCTGGATGACCGGGTCCATCGTGGTCCACGGCGTCTCGTTGCGGCTGACCATCAGGATGTTCTTGCAGGCGCCGACGTCGCAGAGGCCATCCCGCTTCGGGTCGTACTTCGAAAGCTTCATCTCGGCTTCCGCCGCCGCGAGGTTCCCGGCGTTGCCCGCCGAGGGATACGGGTTGTAGCCACTCGGGAACGACGGCAGGACCGTCGGCGGGTAGACGTGCGTCGCGATCTGCCCGTGGACGGGACCGCCCCACGCCTTCTGCAGGCTGGCCTTGTCGATGATGTCGTTGACGGCCTTTCGGACGTGGATGTCGTCGAACGGCGGCGTCAGCAGGTTCATGCTGATGTACCAGGTGCGGTCGCCCGCGTTGGACTTGAGCAGCGGCTTCAACGCCGGGTTCGTCAGGTACTGCTGCTCGATCTCGGGCGGCGGCGCGCTCGCCCACGATCCGTCGAGCTGCCCGGCCTGGATCTTGTTGAAGATGTCGGTGGTGTTCGTGTCGATCTCGATGTCGATCCCGTTCAGGAAGTTCTGACGCGCCGCGGGGCTGTCGGTGCTGGCGCTGTAATCCGGGTTGCGGACGAGCTTGAGGAACTTCGTCGGGTCGAATCCGGCCATCGGTTGCAGCATCTTGCACGAGGCGTCGTTGACCTTGTCCGCGCCCAGGATCATGTACGGGCCCGAGGACACGACGTCCCGGCCGTAGCCGCCGGCCGTGGTGAAGCACTTGGCCACCTCGGAGGGGATCGGCGCCGTGGCCGGCATGGTGAGCCGGTACAGGAAGTCGCCGGTCGGCTGCGCGAGGTGGAACACGATCGTGCTGCTGTCCGGGGTGCTGATCCCCGAGATGGGCGTGGAGGGCGACTTCGCGTCGCCGGTCATGCCCTTGATGACGCCGTCGTAGTAGAAGCCGTACTGGGCGACCAGGGACTTCGTGTTGATGCGCTGGAACGCGTACAGGACGTCCTTGGAGGTGATGGGCCGGTCGACGGGGGGCCCGAACTTCACACCGGGCTTGAGGTGGAAGGTGTACGTCAAGCCGTCGGGCGAGACCGTGCCCAGGTTCGTCGCCAGGTCGGGCACGATGGTGTCTCCGGCGGCGCCCGCCACGTGGTTGTAGCCGACGAGTGTGCGCAGCATCGCGTCCGAATACAGGCCGAACGCGCTGCCCAGGTACTCGCCGGTCGGGTCGAAGGCGTCGGTGAACCCGAAGCTTTCGATCGCGGTGCGATACACCCCCCCGCGGTGCGGCCCGGACGTTCCACTCGGCGGAGACGATGTGGCGGAACCGCCGCCACCGCAGGCCGCCGCCACCAACGCGACGGCTGCGAGCATCGCTCCTGCTGCGGCCCCCCAGGTCCATCTCCTGCTCACGGGCGCCCTCCTCTCGCCGAAGCTTTCGAACAGGGGGGGAAATGCCCTATACGTCCCCTCCAGGAGATGTATTCGTCACCTCGGCGAGATCGGATGTTCTGATTCGATGAACGGATGGAAAGTTGGGGCTGGTGGACGCGGTGGGCCGCTCAGCCGGCCGAGGGCAGGCCGAACGCGACGATCTGCGGTCCCGGTCCGGCCAGGAACAGCTTGCCGTCCGCCACGACCGGCACGACTCGTGTGCAATCGCCGAACTTGCAGACCCCCCCGGAGGTGTGGAAGGTCGCCAGCGGTTCCCCGGTCGCCGCGTCGTACGCATCCCATTGCGACACGTAGTTCGACGTCGAGGACGAGGCGTAGACGACGCCGTTGGCCACGACCGGACCGATGCTGCTCGAGGCGGCGGCCGTCCACCGCGTGTGGCCCGTGGCCTCGTCCAGCGCGACCAGCCGGCTGCCTGCCTGAACGATCACCATCCCGCCGGCGACGGCCGGCGAGCCGTCGGGTTGGACGTCCAGGACCGGGGCCTCCCATACCGTGGCGCCCGTCCCGGCGTCCACGGCAACCACGTTCGGGTAGTCGTTGTAGTAGACGAGTCCCCGGCCGACGGCGACGGTCCCCACGGCGAAGGCGGGCACCGACCAGAGCCGCTTCCCGGTCGCCTGCTTCAGCGCCGTCAGCGTGTGCGCCGTCGAGAGCTGGTAGATGACGCCATCGCGCGCCGCGGGCGCCTGGTCGTAGATGCAGCAGCCGACGGAGGTGGACCAGCGAGCGGCGCCGCTTTGCCCGTCCAGCGCGTACACCGTTCCGTCGAAACACGCCGCGACGATCTCTCCACGCGACAGCAGGGGCGGCGCTCGGAACCCGCCGGAGCACGACACGGTCCAGCGCTCGTCGCCGGTGTCGGCGTTGTACGCGTGCAGGGGGCCGTAGATCGGGTTGGCCAAGACCACCCCGCGCGCGTACGCCGGCGAGGCCTGGAAGAAGTCCTCGGCGGTCGCCGACCAGATCGGCCTTCCGGTCGCTGCGTCGAACGCATGCAGACTGGAGAGGTCGTCCCCGACGAAGACGCGCCCCCCGGCGACGATGGGCGAGGCGTAGGCGGTGAAGATCCCGAGCGGCTGCTCCCAGATCTTGGTGAGCGTGCCGACGTTGCCGGGGCCGATGCCGCCCTCGGACGCGTTGAAGCCGTCGTGCGCCGGGTCGAACATCGACTGCCGCCAGCCATGCCGCTCGCGGCCGGGCGGAGCGTGCGTCGCCGGTCGCGCCTTCAGTCCCGGCGCCGCGTCGGCGGCGATCGCGGGCGGCGCGGCCGAGGCCAGGCTCAACGCCAGGGACGTCAGCGCCGTGGCGACGATCGGCGCGAAGCGCGAAAACCGCATCACCTTCCCCCCTGCCGGCCGAATCGGCACGATCCTACTGCGACGACGATGCTGGCGGTTGTTTGACTTCGATTGCCCTGCGGCGTAGGAACGACTGGGACCGATCACCGCGGGTGAAGGGAGGCGTCGTGTCGGAAGTCGCCCAGCAGCAGCCGGTCGGCCGCAAGCTCTTCGTCAGACAGTCTTCGGGGCTGGTTCGCGAGGTGAGCATCACCAACGCCCTGTTCTTCAACACCGCGGCGTTCGTGGGCACCGGCGTGGGCTGGTACCCCGTCTTCTATGCCCTGCCCTTCATCGCGGTGGGGCTCACCGGGCCCTTCTCGACCTACGGATGGGCGGCCATCGTCGTCGGGGCGTTCTGCGTCTTCCTGGCGCTGATCTTCGCCTCGTTGTCGAGCGTCATGCCCCGCTCGGGCGGCGACTACGTCTTCACGAGCCGGTTCATCCCCGGCGCCGGCCCGTTCATCGCGTGGATCGAGTCGTTCACGCTGGTGTTCTCGTCGCTCGCGATCATCGCCTTCGAGGTGCCGATCGTGCTGCGCAACCTCCAGATCAGCGGCCGGATCATCGGGATCGGCACCGGGGCGAACTTCTTCGAGAAGGCCAACACGTGGTTCACCTCGGGAGGCGTGATCCGGAACTGGCCCGGGTTCGTCAGCATGCTGGTGGTGCTGGCGTTGATCTTCTGGCTGGTCATCCAGCCGACGAAGCGCTTCCACCGGATCGTCACCGGCCTGGCCGGCCTCGCGCTGGCGTCGGCCGTGCTCATGTTCGTGTTCGGGATGATCGTGTTCAGCCAGGCCACGTTCACGCACAACCTGCGGACCAACTTCGGCGTGTCGCAGGCCGCTCTCATCCAGTCGGCCAACTCGAACGGGCTGCTGCGCAGCGGGGTCGACTGGCACGTGTCGAGCTTCGCGCTCATGTGGGCGGTGCTCCTGTTCCAGTTCATCGGGTTCCAGTACAGCGCCTACATCGCCGGCGAGGTTCGCGGCAACATCAAGCGCAGCGTCATGTGGGCGCTGCTCGGCGCGCTCGGCATCGCGGTCGTGATGAACTCCCTGTACGTCGATCTCCTGGCGAAGAAGCTCGTGTTCGCCGGACAGGTCGGCTGGGGCGGCTTGTTCTGGCTGGGCGATCCGCACCTGCCGCTCGGGCAGCCGAACTCGCTGCCGCTCATGGGCGCCATCGTCAAGCCGGGGCTGTGGCCCATCTGGCTCATCGTCAGCCTCGGCGGGACGCTGTTCCCGTTCCTGCTGTGCCCCGTGTACCTGATCTTCATCAGCCGCGTGTCGCTGGCCTGGAGCCTCGACCGCCAGGTGCCCGAGTGGTTCGGCAGGGTGAACGAACGGCTCCGCGCGCCCCTGAACGCCATCCTGGCCGCCCTCGGCTTCTCGATCCTGCTGGCCGCCTTCCAGAACTTCCCGTTGCTGCCGAAAGGATTGACGGTCGCCGGGGACGGACGGCTGAGCCTGGTATCCACCATCTGGTTCGGCATCCTGATGGGGGCGCTCACCTGGATCATGCCCGGGTTCAACGCGCTTTTGGCCCCGATCACGCGCAAGGACCTCATCCGCAACGCCCCATGGCGGACATGGCTGCCGGTCTTCGGCGTGCTGTGGCTGGTGTTCGCGTTGTCCACGTACTGGTGGGCCGGGCTCAAGCCGCTGCTCGACGCGCTCGGGACGCAGACGAGCAAGCTCACCTACCTGAATCAGCAGGGCGTCTCGTTCGCCATCGGCGCCGTGATCATCGCCATCATCATCTACATCATCCAGATGATTCGAAACCGCGCCGCCGGGGTGGACCTCGGCATGTTGTACCGGGAGATCCCGCCGGACTGACCGTTTCGGGCGCCGCGAGGTACCCTGCGCCGTGGGGGTGCCTCGCGCCCCGGGACCCGGTCATGAAGCGAACGAAGAAGGACGAAGTTCGGCTCTACGTCGTCTCGGATTTCCACGCCTCGGAGAAGGCCTGGCGCAAGATGCTCAATGCGGTGCGCCTCGGCATCTACAAGGCCGACGCGGTCCTGTACTGCGGGGACCTGACCGGCAAGGCGATCGTGCCCATCGTCGAGGACGGGGACCGGTTCGAGGCGGAGCTGTTCGGCGTTCGGCGGGTCGCGCGCTCCGAGGAGGAACTGATGGGCCTCGAGCGCGACATCGCCGCCATCGGCTACTACCCGTACCGCACCACCCACGCGGAGATCGACGACGTGGTCGGCGACCCGTCGAAGCTCGCTGCCCTGTTCGATCGAAAGCTCGCCACTCAGGTCACCGACTGGATGGCGCTGGCGGCCGACCGGCTCGAGGGGACCGGCGTGCCGGTCTACCTGATCCCGGGCAACGACGACCCGTACATCATCGACGAGTCGCTGGCGGACAGCGGCTACTGCACCAACGTCGACGGCCGGATCGTGGACATCGCGGGCGGGCTGCAAGTCATCGGGCTCGGGAAGTCCAGTCCCACGCCGTGGCAGACTCCGCGCGAGGTGTCCGAGGACGATTTCCTCGAGGAGATCTACGGGCTGGCCGACCAGGCTCGCGACCCGCGCCGCACGATCTTCCTGATCCACTGCCCCCCGTACGACACGGGCATCGACGTCGCGCCCATGCTGGACCAGAACCTCCAGCTGAAGGCGTCGGCCGGCGACCTGCTGCGGGGGCCGGTCGGCTCGACCGGGGTCCTGCAGGCGGTCAAGACCGTCGCGCCCCTGCTGTCGCTGCACGGGCACATCCACGAGTCGGGCGGGGAGCGCAAGCTGGGCGATACTTTGCTGGTGAACCCAGGCAGCGAGGCCGCGTTCGGCGTCGTGCGCGGGCACATCGTGGACGTGTCGGCCGACGGGATCGAGCGCAGCTTCCGGGTGGAGGGCTAGGGCATGGACGAGACCGAACGGCCCGGCGCGGCGTCCGCGGCCGGCGACGGCGACGTGTTCGCCGAGGCGCTGTCGTTGATCGGTGGCGCGCAGGAGGCCGGCATCCCGGTCCGGCTGGTCGGCGGGCTGGCGGTGCGGTACCTCACGCCGGACTACCCACCGCGGGCGCGCGACGGCCAGGACCTGGACATGGCCTCGGTCTCGGCGCACCGCCGACCGCTGTCGGAGTTCCTGGTCGGCCGCGGGTACCAGGCCGACAAGACGTTCAACTCGCTGTACGGGCACAAGCAGCTGTACTTCGCTTCGCCGTCGGGACGAACGATCGACGTGCTGATCGACAAGCTCGAGATGAGCCACACCCTGACGTTCACCGATCGCATCGAGCGCCTGCCGCACACGCTCGACGCGCCCGACCTGCTGCTGTCGAAACTGCAGATCTTCGAACTCAACCGCAAGGACGCGCAGGACGTGATCTACCTGGCGTCGGCCTTCGAGGTCCGCGACGGCGACGAGCCCGGCACGCTTGGGCTCGGGCGCGTGTGCGCCGTGGTCGCCGAGGACTGGGGCTGGTGGCGCACCGTCACGATGAACCTGGACAAGATCCGCGCGCTGGCCGAGGGCGACGGCGCCGACCTGGTTCCGGCCGACCGGGCGTTCGATCCGGCCGCGCAGCTTCGGCGGCTCCGCGAGGCCGCCGACGAGGCGCCGAAGAGCCTGAAGTGGAAGTTGCGCGCGAAGGTCGGGGACCGCAAGCGCTGGTACGAGCTTCCCGAGGAGACCGAGCACTACTGATGGCGCGGATCGCGCGGCCCGGCGCAGGGGAGGGACCGCGCTGATGCGCGCCGTGTACTCGCCGCGCCACCGGTTGCACGACCCCGCCCACGAGATCCAGTACGGCGTCGCGCTGCCCATGATGGAGGTGCCTGCGCGAGCCGAGGCGATCCGCGCGGCCCTGGAGGCCGACGGCGGGTTCGACCTGAAGGATCCCGTCGAGCACGGCCGCGAGCCGATCGAGGCGGTTCACGATCCGGAGATGGTGGCGTTCCTGGAGACGTTCTGGAGCCGGTGGCGCGCCGAACACGTCCAGGACGAAGCGTATCCGGACACGGTGCTGCACCCAGCGCTCCGCGAGGGGATGGGGCCCGCGCCCGAGTCGGCGAGCGCCCTGGCCGGGCTCGGCCGGTGGTGCTTCGAGACGATGACCGGCGTCGTCCCGGGGTCGTACGACGCGGCGCGCTCGGCCGTCGACGTGGCCCTGACCGCGGCCGACGCGGTGCTGGACGGCGAGCGCGTCGCGTACGGCCTGTGCCGGCCGCCGGGGCACCACGCGCCCCGCGGCGCGTTCGGCGGCTACTGCTTCTTCAACAACGCGGCGATCGCCGCGCAGCACCTGGTGGAGCGGACCGGCGAGCCGGTCGCGATCCTCGACGTGGACTACCACCACGGCAACGGCACGCAGCAGATCTTCTACGGCCGCGGCGACGTCCTGTACGTCTCGCTGCACGGCGACCCGAACCGCGCCTATCCGTACTTCGCGGGGTTCGCCGAGGAGACCGGGACCGGCGACGGGGCCGGCGCGACGCTGAACCTGCCGCTTCGCGCCGGCTGCCCCGACGAGGAGTACCTGGACGCGCTCGACCGCGGGCTCGAGGCCATCGCCGGGTTCGGCGGATCGACGGTCGTGGTGTCGCTCGGCATCGACACGTACGGGCAGGATCCCATCTGCGACTTCGCGCTCACGACGCCCGCATACCACGAGGCGGGGCGGCGGACGGCCGCGCTCGGCAGGCGCGTGCTGATCCTGCAGGAGGGCGGGTACTTCGTGCCGGCGCTCGGGCGCAACGTGGTGGAGTGGCTTCGCGGCGCCGACGGGCGCGAGCCCGCGTTCGCGAGCGGCCCGTGACCGAGCTGGGCACGGTTCGCGTCGGCGTCGTCCAGATGGCGATGTCCGAGTCGCGGGACGAGAACCTGGCGAAGGCGGCGGGGCTGGTTGCGGACGCCGCCGAACAGGGCGCCGCGCTCGTCGTGCTGCCGGAGCTGTTCGCCGACCGCTACTTCCCCCAGCGGATGGACGCGGCCCGCTACGCGCTGGCGGAGCCGATGGACGGGCCGCTGACGGCCGCGATTCGCGAGATGGCCGTAGCGAACGGCGTCACCCTCGTCGGCGGGCTCTACGAGCGCGCCGCGGAAGGGCTGCTGTTCAACACCTCGGTCGTCTTCGCGCCGTCCGGGGAGCAGCTCGGCCGGTATCGAAAGACGCACATCCCGCACGGGCCCGGCTACGAGGAGAAGTTCTACTTCGCGCCGGGGGACTCGGGGTTCCAGGTGGTCGACACGGGGTCGCTGCGAACGGGCCTGGCCATCTGCTGGGACCAGTGGTTCCCGGAGACCGGGCGCGCCCTGGGGCTGGCCGGCGCCGAGCTGGTGGTGTTTCCGACCGCGATCGGCGACGAGCCGACCGAGCCGGGGTTCTCGTCGCACCGGGCGTGGCGCATGGCCTGCCGCGCGCAGGCGCTGTTCAACCAGGTGTTCGTCGCCGCCGTGAACCGCACCGGGTCCGAGGAGCTGCTGACGTTCTTCGGCGGGTCGTTCGTCTGCGATCCGTGGGGGCAGGTCCTGATCGAAGCCGGCGCCGACGAGCAGGGGGCGTTCGTCGCGGACTGCGACCTGTCGTCGATCCGCAAGGCTCGCGAGCTGTTCCACTTCTACCGGGACCGTCGTCCGGAGGCGTACCGCTCCCTGTCCGGCCCGTGACGGTCGCCGCGTGCGTGCGGCTGCCGCGACTGCGGCGCCGGCGCGCGTCGCGGCGCGCGGCGAAACGTCAGGTAACCTGACGATCAGTCCGGCCGGCGCTCCAGTTCGTGGATCAGGCCGTCACGCATGGCCAGCGCGCGGTCGACGAACTTCAGCGCCTCGGGGTTGTGGGTAGCCATCAGGCTGCTGGTGCCCTCGCGCGCGGCCAGCCGGAACGCGGTGAACACGGCCCGGCCCCATCCTGCGTCCTGGTGGCCGGTGGGCTCGTCGGCCAGCAGCAGCCGCGGCGACAGGATCAGCGCTCGGGCAAGCGCCGCCCGCTGCTGCTCGCCGAGCGACAGCTCGTGCGGCGCGCGATCCTGGTACCCGTCCAGGCCCAGGCCGGTCAGCAGCGCCTCCACGCGGCCGGCCTGGTCCGGGCGCCCGCTCAGGCGAAGCGGTAGCTCGACGTTCTCCCGCACCGACAGATCCTCCATGAGGCCGAGGTCCTGGGGCACGACCGCGACGTCGGACCACGGCCGGTCCCCGGCAGGGACGGCGTCGTCGTGCGACCACTGGATCTCGCCGCCGTCCGGTTGCTCCCATCCGCACAGCAGGTTCAGCACGGTGGTCTTGCCCGAGCCCGACGGTCCCATCAGCGCGACCGACTCGCCGGGTCGAAGCACGAACGACGCGCCGCGCAACGCATGTACCTCCTCCGGTCCGCGCCGGTAGGACTTCGTCAGGCCGCGAACGGCAACCAGGACGTCGCGGTCGGTCCGGTCGGGAGCGGCGGGCGCCATCATGGGGGATCGATCCTCACGCCGTCCTCGTCGACCGTGATCACGGCGCGGCGGCCGGGGAACAGCCGAAGGGCCCCGGGCGGCAGCTGGATCCGCCCGGCGGTGTCGATGACCGACAGGGCGCGCGCCTGATGGCGCTCCGCGTCGGCCTCCGCCTCGAGCGCTCCATGGCGCAGGTACAGGGTCCGGTCGGCCGCCGCGGCCACGATCGGATCGTGGGTTGAGGACAGGAACGTGACGCCCCGCCTGGCCAAGCTTCGAACGAGCTCCATCAGCGCCTGCCCGGAGCCACTGTCGAGCTCGGCCGTCGGCTCGTCGGCGACCACGAGCGCTGGCTTGCCGATCGCGGCCGATGCCAGTGCCAGCCGCTGTTGCTCGCCGCCCGACATCTGATGGGGGCGGTGCTTCGCCCGATCGGTCAGGCCGACAACCTCCAGGAGCTCGTCGGCCTCGTTCGGATCGAAGCCGCCGCGCAGCCGGCCCGCCAGCACCAGGTGGTCGTACGCGTTCAGGTAGGGGATCAGGTTGTCGGCGGGGCGCTGGAACATGTAGCCCACGACCCGGCGCCGCACGCGGCGCCGGCGCCACGCCGGCAGCGACGAGACGTCGCGGCCGCCGATCATGACCTGCCCCGCGGTGGGGCGGTCGATCGCGGCCAGGATCCGCAGCAACGACGATTTCCCCGACCCGGACGGACCCACGACCGCGGTGATCGCGCCCTCGGGGAACGACGCGTCGATCCCGGTCAGTGCGTTGACCTCGCCGGTCGCGGTCCAGTAGATCTTCACCAGTCCTTTGCACGAGGCCGCGTCATTCGACGACGTGGTCTCCGCGACTGCCGTGGCTTCCTCAGGTGGCAAGGCGCATCACCTCCGCAACGTTGGCACGGGACGCTCGCTGCTGCACCAGCCAGGCCGATCCCAGGGTGACGATTCCCAGCGCGAGCGCGATCTCCGCGAACAGCGCGAGCGGGAGGGCGAGCTGCGCGCCCGGGGGTAGCGAGCCGAGCGGGTCCAACGGCTGGACGACCAGGGCGGCCGCCAGGATGGCGATGGCCGACCCGACGACGAAGGCCATGCCCAGCATGCACGCCAGCTCGAGCGCCACCGACGTTCGATACGCGTTGGCGCGCAGCCCCATGCGAGACGCGAGCGCGAACGACACCTGCCGGGCACGCTGCCGGGTCTGCAGGTAGAGAGCGATCCCCGCCAAGGCGAGCAACGCCGAGAGCAACCCGAGCGCCCGCAGGTAGCCGAGCGTCCACGTGATCGCCTGCAGGCGCGAGGTCTGCGCCTCGGCGGCGGCGGTGTGCACGGGGGTGATCCGCGCGCCGAACACGGAATCCGTCGACAGTGGCACGCCGGCCGCGCCCAGTTGTGGCAGGATCGTCGCGGGGTCGCCTCGCGCCCAGATCTGGGGGAGGTCGCCGGCCTCGTCCATGGTCAGCCCCGCGGCGACCATGGCCCGCGAGAGGGCCGTGGCGTTGGCGACGATCAACGTGCGGCCCGCAGACATGCCCGGGAACACGGACGTGTTCACGACCTGCCGGATCGGAATGGAGAAGCCCTGGGTCTCCAGGTGGGCCTGCGCGGGCACGTTGCCGTTCACCACGACGACCGGGACGGGAGACCCCGCGGAGGCGGGCACCGTGAGCGCGTTCAGGATCCCGGGCAGCGATCCACCGAACCGCCCCTGCCAGTACGCCGCGCGGGCGAACGTCGATGGGTCCACCCCGAGCACGTCCACCGAATGCTCGCCGGGGCCGACGGCCACGCCGGGGATGCGCTGGACCACCGTGGCGGGCAGCACGCTGCCGCGCGGCAGTTGGGTGCCGGAGGACACGTCGACGGCGACGTCGGACCCGATCGCAACCTGACCCTTCGCCGCCGACGCGCTCTGCAAGGAGGCGGCAAGCACGCCGCCGTATACGAGCATGCCGATCGCGACCGCCGACGCCGTGACCAGCCACCCGGCGGTCGCCGGGGCTGCCGCCGCGCGGCGCACCGCCAGGAACCAGGGCGTCGAGGAGCCACCGGGCCGCAGGCGCGGCAGCAGGCGACGGAGGCCGCGGACGGCCAGGCCCGACAGCGCGGCGACGAACAGCACGGGGAACAGGCCGACCAGGCGATCCACGTGCGGGCCGCCGGCGACGGCGCCGGCGCCGCTGTGGCGGATCTCCCACAGCGCCGCCGCCGCGATCGCCAGGGCTGGCACCTCCCACGGGATGCGCGCAGCGGTGCGGCGCAACCCGGCCCGGGTGCGGTGGCGATCCGACCGAGGCTCGCGCACCGCGGTCGCGGCCACCGTGATCGCGTACACGGCGATCCCGACCAGTGCGGCCACCGCGCTCCACCGGACGGCCGAGCGCATGGCCTGGGACGTTACGGGGCCGGTGCCGAGCGCGCCGAACAGCCCGAGCGCCAGGGCGCACCCGGCGGCAACGCCGATGGCCACCGGCAGGGCGGCCTCGATCGCAGCCCGGCCCCCCGCGCGGATCGGGCCGACGCCCCGTGCGCGGAGCCCGCCGAACTCGGAGCGCCGCCGCGCGTATCCGTAGGCCCCTGCCAGCGCCAGGGTGAGCAGGGTCACGGCCAGCCCGGCGGTGGCCAGCGCGCCGACGGCGCCGGCGAGCTGCGTGCGCTCCGATGACGCCCGCCCGAGCAGCGCCAGCAGCCCGCTGGACGCCGACACGAACCCGGAGCCGAGCGTCGATCGAGGGTCGGCGAAGCTCGCCTGCACCGTCCGGATCTGTGCGCCGAGCCGCTGCGCCGTCTCCAGGCTGGCGTTCGGCGTCAGGGGGTAGTCCCACATCTCGAGGCCGCTGGACGCGCTTGCGGACTCCAGCTGGAGCAACTGCGACTGCGACGTCATCGCGAACGGCGGGAGGGGGACGAAGTCTCCCTTCGACCGCGTCCAGATGTACTGATACATGGCGGACCAGTACGGCGTGAGCGGGATCGAAGACAGCGCACGGTACGTGCCCGCGACGCGAGCCGACACCGTCGCGTCGCCGGACGTGAGGAGCACGCGATCGCCGGGTTGGACGCCGATCGTGCGCGCCGTCGTGTCGGCGAGCCAGATGCCGTCATCCCCCCCGCCGCTCAGGCGCTGGATGTTGGTGCCGAACCCGGTCCGGCTGAGCGGCTGCACCGGCGCGGTGACGCCCGGGTGCGACGCGGAGGCGACCGTTGCTCCGGTCCCCAGCAGGGTGACGGTGGGAGCGCCGAGCCCACGAAGCGGAGCGGTCGTCCGGGTCAGCAGGCGCTGGCGGTACGCGATGCGGTCGGCGGTCAGCGGCCCCTCGTCGGTCACGATCAGCCCCCCGAACGCGGCCCGCGTCTCGTTCACCTGCGCGTGGAGCGCGGAGGCGCCGACGGCCGACAGGAACAGCGGCGCGGAGGACGCGACGATCCCCAGGATGAGGGCCGTCCCCATGACCGCCAGCAGCGACGCGGGGAACCGCACCAGGCGGACCGGCGCCCCCAGTGCCATGCGGACGCCTTCGGCCGCCGCACGCATCCGGGAGGCGGAGGGGGCGGGAGACGCCCCGCTCGCCGGCGGCCCCGGCGCCGGTTCGTCAGGTGGCCCAGTCAAAGGGCACCCCCTCGATCGGAAGGGCGCCGAGCGAGCCCCCGCTCGGCGTGAGGAACCGGATGAAGTCGTTCGTCTGTCCCCAGGCGATCGCGCTGCCATCGCTCGCCCACGCGAACAGGCCGCTCGCGTAACCGGATGCCGTGCCGATCTGTCGCATCGTCTGGGACCGCGGGTCGAACACGCGAAGCTCCGTGTACGCCGTCGAGCCGGTTCGACCGAAATTCCCGAACCCGACGTCGTCGGTGAACGCGACCAGGTCGCCACGCGGCTGCCAGAGGACCTCTCCCGAGTCGACCTTCCCGAGCGCGACGACCAGGGGCGCTCCGGCCGGCGGGATCACGACGAGCGCGTGCGGCGCCTGGTTCGCCTGGCCGTTCAGGACGCTTCGCGGCTTGGCCAGGAATGCGATCCCGCCCCGTCCCCACACGATGTTGCTCCCCACGACGGGCCTGCGGATGCCGGCCGCGGCCAGCGCGTCGAGATCGCCCAGCGAGACCAGCTCGCGTGGCGCGCCGGCGCCGTCCGCCGGCAGTTCGACGATCCGGTCGCCCGTCCCCGTCAGCGTGGGGTAGGCGACCCGGCGGCCGTCGGGCGACAGGGCCGCCCCGCACGATCGCGACGCCCCGGTGGGCAACCGCTGCCAGGTCGACGGGCTCGACAGCTCCCGCAGGCCGGCCACCGTGACGAAGCCGCCGCACGCCGCGGCCATCAACCGGCCGCCGGCAATCTGGAAGAAGTCGCCGCGGATCGGTGGGGCGAGCCGTTGGGCCGGCCGCGTCGTGGACAAGGAGAACAGGGCCGGCGACCCGACGTTGCTCAGTGGAGTGAATTCCCACGGCGTGCCGTCGGGGCCCCACTGCAGCGCGGCCAGGTACGTCGTTCCCACCGGGCGCTGCATGGGGATGGCGCGCACGGTCGGCAGGTTCACGACCGCCACGTCGTTCCCGGACGACGACGAGATCAGCAACCGGCCGTGGACCCTCGGCGACGTCGAGGCGTGCGTCCCCGCCGTCGTGCCACCGCTCGTGCACGCCGAGCTGAGCAGCGCCGCGCAGGCGACCGCGGCCAGCGTGAGGCTCATCCGCGAATCACGAAGCAAGGCGCATCAACTCCCCGACGTTGGTCCGGTCGGCCTGGCGCTGAACCAGCCACGAGCCGCCCCACGCGGCTGTCACCAGCGCCACGGCCGTGGCCGCGAGCAACCCGAGCGGAAGCCGGAGCAGCGGGCCGGGCGGCAGTGCCGGCAGTGGATCAAGCCGACGATACACGAGCAACGCGGCCAGGCCCGCCAGGCATCCGCCGATCGCGAGCGCGCACAGCAGCATGCCGGAAAGCTCGAAGGCGATGGAGCGCCGATGCGCGCGCCTCGTGAGCCCCATCCGCCGGCCGAGCACGTACGCGACCTCCTCCGTCCGCTGCCGCGCCTGCAAATACAGAAGCAGGCTCACGAGGGACAGGAGCCCGGCGAGCAGCCCGAGCGCCGCGAGGAACTGGAACGTCCAGGACAGGGCCAGGAACGACGGCGCGGATTCGACCTGCGTGGCCGTCACCACGCGTCCGGCCGCGACGTTCGCCGAGCGAAGCTCGGTCAGCAACGGCGCCGGGTCCGTGTTCGACCAGAGCTCGCGCCGAACACTCAACCCGGTCAGCGACACGCCCGCGCGGTTCGCCGCGGCGCGCAGATCGGGCTCGCGAACGATCAGCAATGGACGCTTCCCGCGCGTGCCGGGGAAGGTGCCGGCGCGTCCGACCACCTGGATGGGGACGGGAGCCTCGAACAGGCTGAGCGTGGAGCCCCCCGGCACGCCGCCACCGGCCACGATCACCGGCAAGCGCCCTGGCGTGGAGCGATCGAGGGCGGCAAGCAGCGAGGTGAGGCTCGACGTGGCGAACCGCGGGTCCCAGAAGGCTTGCCGCGCGAACGTTTCCGGATCGATCGCCAGCAGGTCCACCGTGGTTCCCGCCGGCTCCGCTTGTTGGCCGATCACGCGCAGCACCGCGGCGGCGACGCTGCCGGCCGGTGCGGCCGTTCCCGGGGCGACGCCGACGGCGGTTCGGCTCCCGACCTGCACCAGCGCCTTCTCGCGGGCCGTGCCGGCCACCGAGGCGGCGACCGTTCCCGCGTACGCCAGGATGCCGATCGACAGCGCAGACGCCGTGACCAGCACCGCGGCGGCCCGAGGAGCCGAACCGAGCCGGCGCGCCGCGAGGAACGCGGGCACGGAGCGCCGGTCGGCCCGCGCACGACGGCGGAACGCGACTCGCTGGAGCAGTCGAACGGCCAGCCCGCCGGCGCCGGCCAGGAACAGGACCGGGAACAGCAGCATCAAGCGGTCGATGCGAACCTCGCCGCCCGGCCCGGGAGACAGGCCCGAGCCCCGCGTGACGATCTCGTACCAGGACGCCAGCGCCAACGCCAGGACGACCGCCTCCCAGGGGGTTCGCGCGGCGATCGCCGCGCCGCGGCCCGGCACGCCCTCGAACTCGCGTGTGACCGCCGCCGCCCCCACCAGGCCGACGACGACCAACGCGACGACGAACCCGAGCAGTGCGGCGGTGGCCGCATCCTGCGCCGACGAAGCAGCGACGGATGATGACGGGCCGAACAGAGGCACCATGGCGGCCGCGGCGGCAAGCCCCACCCCCGAGCCGATCGCCACCGGGAGGACCGCCTCCACGGAGGACGTGAGCCCGTATCGCAAGGGACCGACCCCGCGGACCGCCAGCAGCGAGACCTCCGTCCGCCGACGGCGGGCCGCGTAGACGCCGGCGGATCCCACGCCGACCAGCGCGAGCAGCTGGCCCGCCAACGCGATGGATTGCACCGCACCGGTCGTGGCGGCCTGCGCCGCACTCGCCTGCGCGACGATGGCCGGCAGCGCCGTCGCCTGGAAGCTGTTGGTGAACGCGGAGCCGAGCTGCGTGGCGGGATCGGAAAGCTTCGCGACGACGGACTGCAGCGCCCGCGACGTGGCCGCCGCCTCGGGCAGGGTCTTTCCGTTCGCGTCGATCGGGTACTCCCAGTTCACTTGCTCCGAGCTGTCCAGCGCGCCGTCGATGCGTTGGATGGTGGCGGCGTCGGAGATGACCAGGGGCGCCGGCGCGTGGTCGACCCCGCCGGCCGCGCCGCGGATGAGCCCGCCGAGCGGCGCCCAGAAGTCCGACAGGTCCTCGCCGGCGAAGTCGTGGAAGACACCCGCGATCGGCACCGTGATCGACCGGTCGGCCGCCGACAGCGCAAGTGAGTCGCCGGGCCCCAGGCCCGTCTGGCCCGCCGTGATGTCGCTGATCCACACGCCGCCGGTTTGGCCTCCTCGGGCGACGACGCGCACGTGGCTCAGGGCGCCGGTTCGCGCCAGGGGCCGAACGACCGGCTGGCTCGCGCCGCAGGTCGCGCCCGGGCGCGCGGCGCACACCGCGGAGCCCGTGACCGACAACACCATGGGCCCGAGGCCGCCCACCGGCCGGACCGCCTGGTCGAGCTGTCGGTTGCGAAACGCCAGCAGGACGGGGTCGGCCTGGCCGGAGTCGGCGACGCTGAGCGCGGGCGTCCCCCCCGACCGTGACAGCGCCGACGCGAATGCGGCGCTGCCGGCGGAGGACAGGAACAGGGGGGCTGCGGCCCCCGCGAGCGCGAGCAGGGCCGCCGCCAGCGTCATCGCCAGGAGCAGCGACGGGAAGCGCAGTAGCTGGAACGGCCGGCGCGCAAGCCGCGACGCGACCCGCCCCACCCCTCGGACGCGCACTCAGGCGCCCCAGTCGTACAGCAGGAAGGCGCCGCCCGACGGGATGCGAGTGATCCAGTCGCCGGCGAGGTCGACGAACAGCCAGTGGTCGTCCGACCCCGAGGCGACGAGCGCGGCTCCCGATGGCGACCACAGCAGGCCGGAGAAGCCCTGCGGGTCGATCGCGACGATGCGGCGAGCGCCGGTCGTCGCGTCGGCCACCTGGACGGTGCCGCCCCCGTCAAGCAGCGGGGCGTTGAAGGCGAGCAGCCGGCCCCCCGGCTGCCACGCGAGCTCGGGCGGGCTCTGCCCGCCGAGCGACCCGGCCGTGATGGGTTGCACCGACCCGTCGGGCCGAAGCACGACGATCGCGAACGCGCCGCTGGACGGACCGGTTCCGTCGACACGGATCGCGAGGCCCTGCGGACCCGGCGCCAGAGCGCCGATGGTGCCGTGCCGTCCGAGCTCGCCGAGCCCCGGTGTGCTCGGCTCGATCGCCCAGAGGCGGCGGACGGGGCCGCTCCCGTCGGCGGGCGCCGTCCAGACTGTGGAGCCGTCGGAGAACGTCACCGACGTGCCGTCGGGTGCGGGGGCGGCCAGGCATCCCGCCCCGAGCGACCGCCAGCGCCCCGGGTCGGCCACGGCGGTCACCAGCACGTCCCGGCACGTGGCTGCCGTGATCAGGCCACCGCCCGCGCTCGCCTGTCGCACCCCCAGGAGGGTCCGGCCGACGGGCTGCGTGGTGCCGCCGGCGTTCACCCGATACAGCCGGTCGGGCGACCGCGCATCGCTCCCGGTCGGAAGCAGGGCCAGCGCGACCGACCCCGGAGAGGCCCAGGCAGCCGCCACCGGGATGGCGTTGGGCGGCAGGCTCGCGCTTCGAACCCGGCCCGACGGGAGCGTCAGGAGGCTGACCCTCCCATCGAAGACCGAGCTGGCCGCGAGCATCCAGCCATGCAACGCCGGCTTGGCCGCCGGCGAGGGCGCCGGCGGCGCTCCGGTGCAAGCAGCAGCGACAAAGGACAGCACCATGACAGCCCCGGCCGTGATCTGCCATCGGCGCGTGCGCGCCCAATCCCCCTTCTGCATGTCGTTCCTTATATACGGAGGCCAGTGGATTTGAGGTTCCGGGCCCCCATGTGCCGGTGACCGGCGGTCAGCGGGCGGCCCGCGCCTGGGCGTGCGGTGGCGCCGGGATCAGCGCCCGGGGCCCCGGGAGACCGGCACGCGCCCGCGCGCGAAGGCGTCGATGCGTCCCCACCGGCCGGGGATGTCCAGGAGCTCGAGGTGGCCGATCCCCTCCGGGAGTGCCGGGTCCACGATCAGGTGTTCGCCGACGGGCTCCAGGCCGAGCATCGTTCTCAGCAGCAGCAGCGGGGCGCCCGTCGACCACGCCTGCGGGCTGCAGGCCGTCGGGTACTGCACCGGGTAGCCGGTCAACTCGCGCGGGTATCCGCCGAACGCCTCCGGCAGGCGTCCCGCGAAGAACTCGGCGGCATCCAGGATCCCGTTCGCGATCAGCGCTGCCTCCTCCTTGTAGCCATAGCGCCGCAATCCCCACGCGATGAACGAGTTGTCGAACGGCCACACGGTTCCCACGTGGTAGCCGATGGGGTTGTACCGCGCCTCGCCCACGGCCATGGTCCGAACGCCCCAGCCGGAGAACAGCCGCTTGCCCATGAGATGGCCAACGATCGCCTTCGCTTTGGACTTGTCGACGATCCCGCTCCACAGGAGGTGGCCGATGTTCGACGTCAGCGTGTCCACCTGGCGGCCGTCCTGGTCCAGCGCGATCGCGAAGTACTCGCCGTCCTGCACCCAGAAGTCGCGGTTGAAGCGCCGCTTGAGGTCCTCGGCCTCCTTCTCCAGCCGGTCGGCGAGCCCCGGGTCCTTCCACACCAGCCGCGCCAGCCGGGCGCCTCGCACCTTCGAGTCGTACGCGTAGCCCTGCAGCTCGCACGTCGCGCGCGGGAACCCCGGCAGGGTCCCGTCGCGATAGGAGATCGAATCCCACGAGTCCTTCCAGCACTGGTTCTCCAGGCCCGTCTTCTCGTTGCGCCGCTTGTACGAGACGTAGCCATTGCCCTGCAGGTCCGCGTACTCGTCGAGCCAGTTCAGCGCCGCGCGGGCTTCGTACTCGAGGTCGCGCACCAGCTTCTCGTCGCCCGTCCAGCGTTCGTACTCATCCAGCAGCACCACGTACAGCGCCGTGGCGTCGGCGCACCCGTAGTAGGGCGAATGCGGGCGCTCCTCGAACGCCGTCATCTCGCCGTAGCGCATCTCGTGCAGGATCCGCCCCGGATCCTCGTCGCGGAAGTCATCGATGCGCGTCCCCTGCCGCTCGCCGAGGGCGAGCAGCGTCGTCGCGGCCAGCTCAGGCGTGAACGGCAACGACTGCAGGCTGGTGAAGATGCTGTCGCGGCCGAACAGTGTCATGAACCACGGCAGGCCGGCGGCCGGCAAGGCGCGCCCCGGCAGCGTCAGCGCCTCGAAGCGAAGCGCCGCCAGGTCGACCAGGCTGCGCTGGTACGTGACCTTCAACGAATCCAGGTCGCTTTCGAGTCTGGGCGAGCGAGTCATCCATTTCTCGAGGCCCCGGGCCGTGCTGGGCCGCCGTCCCTTGCGGTCCGAGGCCGGTCTCAGGTGTTGAAACTCGGTCTGCACGGTCAATTCCACCGACCATCGGCCGTGCGCGCCCAGATGCACGTCGAACGCCAGTCCCTGTCCGTCCACCTTCCCCGGGACGGACGCCGTGATCAGCGTCGCTCGTTCGAACGTGTCCCGTGAATAGGTGAGCAACAGGCGGCCGTCCTCGACCCGGTTCCGGTACGAGCCCTTCTTCTTGAGCGCGTCCTTGACCTCGAACAGGTCGGCGAAGTCGCTCGCGGCATCGATGCGCACCTGCAGGTCCACGGGCTCCGCGTCGTGGTTCAGGATCGTCAGCTCCTCCGTGAACCCCTGGCCCACCGAACGACGCCGGATCACCGACAGCTTCGCGTCGACGTAGACCGTGCCGGTGCCGGGCACCAGGAAGAACCGGCTCTCGAAGTAGTGCAGGTCGTCGGTCGACAGCGCGTTCAGACGCTGCCCGTCGATCGTGAGTACCCACTTCGATAGGAACCGCGTGTCGAACGAGAACAGGCCCGTGGGGTCCGTGAGCGACGCCTCGATGTCGCCGCGGTCGTCGCTCACCACGAAGGTGTTGCCGTCGAGGATCTGCACGAGCCCGTCGCTCATCCTCGGCTCCTTCCGCTACGGGGGCGCGCGGTCGACTCGGTCGCCGAGAGGCCGGGCAGGATCCGGCGGAAGAGGACGAGGAGACGCCAGTCGCCCTCGATCGAGAGCGTTCCGCGCAGCACCGCGGCGACGGCGCTCGCCTGGCCGCTCGCGAGCCTGTCGAAGACGGCTCTGCTCGCGCGGATCGTGCAGTCGGCTTCGTCGCCGGAACGCGAGACCGCGACGTCGCCCTTGTGGATCCGGACGAACCAGTGCACGGTCGTCCTGCCGTTCGCGATGTCGAAACGCAGGCTTCCGCTCGCGTTCTCGAGTCGCGGCTGGTGTCCGTGCTCCGCGAGCTCCTC
>DASXAQ010000093.1:0-2853 GCA_036406615.1 Actinomycetota bacterium
ATCGAGCTCTGTGTCGGCGTGCCTCGTGGCGATCGATTGCGGCCAGAACGGCAGCTCGACCGCGTCGACGACGATCAGCGTGACGCCGGACTCCATCGCCGCCTGCAGTGCGACACGGAACGCCTCGGGCTCGAACGGCACGGCCAGGGTCGCGAGCACGACCGGGCGCCGCTCGGAGCCGGCGACGAGGACGTCATCAGGGGGCGGTGCCGCCGGCCGCTCGCGGAGCCTCACGCCTCACCCTCCGCCCGCAGCGTCCACGACCGCTGCAGCTCGCCCACCCGGCGCCGGTACCGGCTCCGCATCGAGGGCCGGATGTACGTGAACCACACGAGCAGGATCCCGGGAAGCGCGATGAAGATCTGGAACTGCTGTGCCGTGAGCGCCAGGAACAGGACCAGGAGGGCCAGCAGCGACACGCCGACGTACCCCCATAGGCGATAGCGTCGCCGCAGGGCCTCGATGGCCCGGAAATCGGCCTCCGGGATCCCGGCCGTGTCGTACGTGCGGCCGCATGACTCGCACGTCCACCGGTCGCCGAAGGCGACGAGCGCCTCGGCGCCGCAATCGCAGCGCAGCGTGATCCGCGGAGCGGCCATCGGGAACATCTTCGCGGATGTGTCGAACCTTCCGCAAGGGTGTGGCAAGAACGTGAGGGAATGATGTTGATTCCGTCCGGCGAATCCTTCAAGATCCGGCGCATCTTCGTGCCCATCGCGGCTTCTTGGGAGGTTCTTGCATGGCCACTGCGGTAGTTGAGGAACGCGAGCTCCTCAAAACGATCAGCTGGTTCGACGGTTTCGTCGTCGCCTTGGCGAACCCGAGCTTCCTGATCACGGGCCTGGGCGGTTCGGCGGCAGTTCTGGGCGGGTGGGGCGCGGTGATCCTGTGGACCACGTCGGTCGTGATCGGCGCGCTGCACAACTACATCTACTCCGAGGCGGCCGCGATGTTCCCGCGGCTCTCGGGCGGCATCGCCATCTACGCCCACGAGGCGTGGAAGCGCTACTGCTCGTTCGTCGGTCCGATCGCGGCGTTCGGCTACTGGATCGGCTGGTCGGTCGTGCTTTCGGCCAGCGGCCTTGTGGTGGGCCTACTGGTGCAGGCGCAGTTCTATACGAGCTCGGCCAACGCTGGCTCGTCGTGGAACCACTCGGGGAGCTTCCTCGGGATCCCGCTCTACTTCTCGTTCCCGATCGCGCTGACGACCGTGGTGATCTTGGTGATCTGGGTCTTCAACGTTCTGGGCATGCGGCCGGCGGTGTGGGTCGGCTACGTCACGGGGGCGCTCCTTCTGATCCCGCTCGCCGTGTTCATGTTCCTGCCCTACCTGACCGGCGACTTCTCGACGTCGAACCTCCACAACAACATCGACTACGGCTCGACCGGCGACACGGGCTGGACGCTCGTGATCACCTGGCTCTACGTGATGTGCTGGTCGTCGTACGGCATGGAGTGCTGCGCCACGTTTGCTCCGGAGTACAACGAGCCGGTGCGGGATACGCCGATGGCGCTGCGCACGGCGGCGCTCTTCGGCGTCATCGTGTACAGCCTGCTGCCGCTTGGTGCCATCGGGACGTTCGGCGACCAGAACCTCAGCTTCGGGCCGAACCCGCCCAACAACACGGTGTCGTTCTACGCCACCGCGTTCCACGACATCCTGGGAGCGGGGACCGGCATCGCGATCATCCTGCTCTGCGCAGGGATCGTCCTCGCGATGAACACGGCCACCGCCGACGGGTCGCGGGCCCTATTCGGGATCGCCCGCGACGACATGACGGTCAAGTGGTTCGGGAAGCTGAACGGCCGCCACGTCCCGGCGAATGCGATGACGCTGGACGCGCTCCTGAACATCTTCCTGCTCTTCTCGTTCGGCTCGGATGCGACCGGAGCACTGAAGATCCTGATCTTCTCGAACCTGGGCTACGTCCTCTGCCATGTGTTCGCGATGTCCGGGTTCCTGCTTCTCCGCCGCGACCAGCCCAACCTCCCCCGACCGATCAAGGTCGGGCCCGCATGGGTCGTGATCGCCGGGGTCCTGGCCGTCTTCGACCTCGTGCTGCTCGTGATTGGCGGTTGGAACAGCGGCCTCGCCTACGGCGTCACGAGCAAGCGGACGCTCGTCTACGGCCTGCTCGTGCTGGCGATCGGCGTGCTGCTCTACATCTACCGCGTGGTCGTGCAGGACAAGAAGCCGCTCAAGTGGCGGCTGGTCGAGCCGCCCCCGGCCGATACCGGCGGCTCCTGACCCACATCTGACCGAACCTGCCGGGGGCGCGGGGCCACCCCGCCTCCGGCAGGTGATCCATGCAGCGGCGGACCGGCGGCCGAGCCGCCGGCGACCGCCGCCTGAGGATCGCTACGAGCCGGCCTCGGCGAGGAGCTGCTCCGCCAGCTCCCGCTTCTGGTCGGCCGTCATCTTCTTGAACTCGTTCTCGAGCGCCCGCCGGTTGATGACCTGGTTCCAGTAGTCGAGCGACTCCATCCCCAGGAGGGCGGTCTTGCCGACGAACTGGCGCAGCACCTCGTTCGTCGGGCCCATCACCCAGCCGGCCTTGCCGTCGCGCAGGTAGCGCTCGAGCTGGAGCGGCTCCTTCTTGAAGCCGGTTCCGCCGCAGCAGTGCAGCATCTTGTCGACGACGTGGGCCACGTTCTTGGCCGCGTTGAACTTGATCTGCCACAGCCAGTGCAGGTAGTTGCCGCGGGCCAGCTCCCCGACGCCCGGGTTCGTCTGCGACCCGTCGGTCACGCCGTCGAGGGCCTGCGCGACGCCGAAGACGAACGCCCGTGAGGCGTTGGTGTCCATGATCGCCTCGCCGACGGCGTCCTGGATCGTCGGGTAGTCGCACACCC
>DASXAQ010000094.1:0-3376 GCA_036406615.1 Actinomycetota bacterium
CGGAGTCGACGAGCCGGTCGAGCAGGCCGAGCAGGTGCTCGACGTCGGCGAGGTGGAGGCCGGCGGTCGGCTCGTCCAGGATGTAGACGGTGCCCTTCTCGCCCATGTGGGTGGCCAGCTTGAGCCGCTGCCGCTCGCCGCCGGACAGCGTGGTGAGCGGCTGGCCGAGACTGACGTAGCCGAGCCCGACGTCGGCCAGCCGGCCGAGGATCGCGTGCGCGGCGGGCGTGCGCGCCTCGCCGGCGGCGAAGAACTCCCCGGCCTCGGTCACCGGCATCGCGAGCACCTCGCTGATGTCCCGGCCGCCGAGGTGGTACTCCAGCACCGACGCGTCGAAGCGCTTCCCCTCGCATTCCTCGCAGGTGGTGGCGACGCCGGCCATCATGGCCAGGTCGGTGTAGATGACGCCGGCGCCGTTGCAGCTGGGGCAGGCACCCTCGGAGTTGGCACTGAACAGCGCCGGCTTGACGCCGTTGGCCTTCGCGAACGCCTTGCGGATCGGATCGAGCAGCCCGGTGTACGTCGCCGGGTTGCTCCGGCGCGAGCCGCGGATCGCGCCCTGGTCGACCGACACCACGCCGTCCCGGCCTGACACCGAGCCGTGGATCAGTGAGCTCTTTCCCGACCCGGCCACGCCGGTCACCACCACCAGCACGCCGAGCGGGATGTCGACATCGACATCCTGCAGGTTGTGGGTGCTGGCGCCGCGCACCTCCAGCACGCCCGACGGTGCCCGCACCGACGGCTTCAGGCCGGCCCGGTCGTCCAGGTGCCGCCCGGTCATCGTGCCACTGGCCCGCAGCCCGTCGACGGTGCCCTCGAACACCACCTCGCCGCCGGCCGTGCCCGCGCCGGGGCCGAGGTCGACGACGTGGTCGGCGATCGTGATCGCCTCCGGCTTGTGTTCCACGACGAGCACCGTGTTGCCCTTGTCACGCAACTGCAGCAGCAGGTCGTTCATCCGCTGGACGTCGTGGGGGTGCATGCCGATGGTCGGCTCGTCGAAGACGTAGGTGACGTCGGTGAGCGAGGAGCCGAGGTGGCGGATCATCTTGGTGCGCTGCGCCTCGCCGCCCGACAGCGTGCCCGACGGGCGGTCCAGGCTGAGGTAGCCGAGCCCGATCTGGCCGAACGAGTCGAGGGTCTGCCGTAGCGCCGTCAGCAGCGGCGCCACCGACGGCTCGTCAAGGTCGCGGATCCATTCGGCCAGGTCGCTGATCTGCATCGCGCAGGCGTCGGCGATGCTGATCCCCTTGATCTTCGACGACCGGGCCGCCTCGCTGAGCCGGGTGCCGTCGCACCCGGGGCACGTGGTGAAGGTGACCGCCCGGTCCACGAACGCCCGGATGTGCGGCTGCATCCCCTCCTTGTCCTTGGACAGCATCGACTTCTGGATCCGCGGGATCAGCCCTTCGTAGGTCATGTTGATGCCCGCGATCTTCATCCGGACCGGCTCATGGTGGAGGAAGTCGTTCAGCTCCTTCTGGGTGAACGTGCGGATCGGCTTGTCCGGGTCGAAGAAGCCCGACTCGGCGTAGAGCCGGGAGTTCCAGCCGCCCCCGGTGTAGCCGGGGGCCGTGATCGCGCCCTCGTGGAGCGACTTGCTCTCGTCGTACAGCTGAGACAGGTCGATGTCGGTGACGGCGCCCCGGCCTTCGCAGCGAGGGCACATACCGCCGGTGATGCTGAAGCTGCGGCGCTCCTTCACGGTCTTCCCGCCGCGCTCGAGCGTGACCGCACCCGCACCGCTGATCGAGGCGACGTTGAAGGAGAACGCCTGGGCCGAGCCGATGTGCGGCCGCCCGAGCCGGCTGAAGAGGATGCGCAGCATCGCGTTGGCGTCGGTGGCGGTGCCGACCGTGGAACGCGCGTCGGCGCCCATCCGCTCCTGGTCAACGAGGATCGCGGTGGTCAGGCCGTCCAGCACGTCGACCTCGGGGCGGGCCAGCGTCGGCATGAAGCCCTGCACGAAGGCGCTGTAGGTCTCGTTGATCAGCCGCTGCGACTCCGCGGCGATCGTGCCGAACACAAGGGAGCTCTTGCCCGAGCCGGAGACGCCGGTGAACACCGTCAGCCGGCGCTTCGGGATCTCGACGCTGACGTCTTTGAGGTTGTTCACCCGTGCGCCGTGCACGCGGATCAGATCGTGGCTGTCGGCCGCGTGCAGCGCGGGCGGCTGCGTGTCCGTCCCCGTGGCCATGCTCATCGTGTCTCCCTCCGTTCGCCGGCGCGGTCGCGGTAACGGTCCGCTTTCCACCCTACGGGCGGCGCCGGCCCGGCTTGCTCAGTCTTCAGCCCGCCGCTTTCTTCACGAGCGCGCCGATCCTGGCCTCGTCGGCGGCGGTCAGCTCGGTCAGGGCGAAGGCGACCGGCCACATGGCGCCTTCGTCGAGGTTCGCCACGTCATTGAAGCCGAACGTCGCGTACCTCGTCTTGAACTTCTGCGCGGGCTGGAAGAAGCAGAGGACCTTGCCGTCCTTGGCATACGCGGGCATCCCGTACCAGGTTCTCGGCGAGAGAGCCGGCGCGCTGGCTTTGATGATGGCATGGAGCCGCTCGGCCATGACGCGATCCGGTTCCGGCATCTCGGCGATCTTCCCGAGCGCTTCGCTTTCCCCGTCCGCCTTGGCCGCACGCGGGCCGCGGCGCGCGGCCGCCTTCAGCTCCTGTGCGTGCTCCTTCATCGCGGCTCGTTCCTCGCCCGTGAAGCCCCCGAACGCCTTGTCGCTCGCGGACGTGCTCGTGGCGGGCTTCCTCGTGTCGCTCATTGCCGGTCTCTCCCTTCGAGTCTTGATGGACGAACCTCATGCTAGGCACGCCCCGATGACCTGAGCTTCTCGATTCCTGACCGGTGGGCCGGGTGCCGGCATTCCGTTGTGCCACAATCAGGGTGGTTCCTTAGCCATGGGCAGTGTCGCCGAGCGGAGGATGCCATGGCTGTGTACGTGAACAAGCTGCGAGATCGGAGTCGGCTCCTCTATGGCAGGACGACCCCGCCGCCTCCCATGTTCGGCCTGACGGCTGACACTCAGGATGAGTTGCATGCCTTCGCTGCGAGGCTCGGCATCCGCCGGGACCCTGGTACCCCGGTCGGGTCACAGCAGGAGCTGGTGACCCGGCACTACTTGCTGACCGAAGGCCAGCGTGATCGCGCCGTAGAGCTCGGAGCGCAGGTAATCACAGCCCGCGAAGCGGACACGATGGAACGGCAGCGGGCGGCCATGCGGGGAGAGGGCTAGAGGTGAGGTGGGTGCCGTGCCTGACCTGAAAGAGGAGTTGCACGGCAAGCTCCAGGCCAGCCGGGCTGTGCTGCTCTCCAAGCTCGAGGGCCTGAGTGAATACGATCGCCGCCGCCCGATGACGCCGACCGGCACGA
>DASXAQ010000095.1:0-3024 GCA_036406615.1 Actinomycetota bacterium
CGTTACCGACTTTGGGTTCCTTCCAGTCCGGGACGGCTCGTTCCAGGTCACGAGGACGATACCCGCCGATGCAACAAAAGGGGCCGGCCGGATCGTCCTCACCGTCCACTATCGCGGTCGCGTGCTCTGCGAAGCAAGCGATGTCGCCAATGCCACCTTCGTTGTTCCCGGACCCGTCGGTGCCCCTCGAGATTGGAGCATGAGTTCTGTCACGTACGCGGCCCCTTTGCCAGGCTCGCCCTTCTGCGGCTCCGCGAGGCACACGACGAGGTTCTCGATCATGTGATGGTTGGGCGGGCCACATCGGATCGTGATTTGGACGAAACGGAAACGGCGATTCTGCGGCAGTGCCGGCGCTACACGGCCCGCTCGTAGCGCTGGCGCTCCCAATCGGTCACCGTCTCGCGCCATGCCTTGAGTTCCCATTCGCGCGAGGTGATGTAGTAGTCGCTGAACGTTTCTCCCAGCAGTTCTCTGAACGCGTCGTCGGCGCGAAAGGCGCCGAGGGCGGCTTCGAGGGACCCGGGCAGCTCGGGGAGATCGGACCGCGCGTAGGCGTCGCCTTCGACGGGCGGCGGGGGCTTCGCTCCTCGTTGGATGCCGTCGGCGGCCGCGGCCACCACGGCCGCGATCGCCAGGTACGGGTTCGCGTCGGCGCCCGGCCGACGGCACTCGAAGCGCCAGAGCTCCGGGCGGGACGAACGGATGGCCCGGACTGCCGTCGAGCGGTTCTCGATTCCCCAGCTTGCGTTGATGGGTGCGAACCACCCCGGCACCAGTCGCTTGTACGAATTCACCGTGGGGTTCATCAACAGCGATGCGGCGGGCAGATGTTCGACCACTCCGGCGATGGCCGATCCAAAGACCTCCGGGAGCGGCTCCTCCGGGCCGGATGCGGCGAAGGCGTTCGTCTCCCCGCTCCAGCACGAAAGGTGGAGGTGTCCGCTGGAGCCCTCCTCGCCGGGCACGGTCTTGGCCAGGAAGCTGGCCCGCAGCCCCATCGACGATGCCAGCTCCTTGACGGCGAACTTCGTGAGCGCGGCGTCGTCGGCCGCTCGGAGCCCTCGACGCGGCCCGAGGTTCAGCTCCAGCAGCCCGGGGCCCGCTTCGGTATGCACCGCGGACAGCTCCACGTCCAGTCCCTCGAGCGCCGGGACCAGCGCGGCGATGAACGCGTCGTACCGTCCGATCTCGGCCAGGCTGTAGCTGATGCCGCTCGACAGCGGCGCACCGCCGCCGTCCCACAGCCGGACCTCGTATTCGACGGCCGCGAGGACCTCGTAGCCGAGCCGGCCCATGCCGTCGAGCGAGTGGCGAAGCGCCTCGCGCGAGGAGAGCTCGCACGACGAGCCGTCCGGCCAGCTCGGCGTGGCCAGACAGACCTGCCATCCGGGTCGCCAACTCAGATCGTGCAGCGTGTCGGGGTCCGGGTGAACGATCAGGTCTGCGGCGCCGGTCCGGATGCCGAACCGCTCGTAGTCGGCGATCGGCGTGTCCACCGGATCGAGCCCCAGGATGAGGTCCGTCATCACGGTGCCCAGACGAAGCGCGGACGCGAACGCGGCGGGCCGCATGGCCTTGCCGCGCAGCGATCCGTTGACATCGGGGATCCCGAGCAGGACGAATTCCCCGTCGCCCGGGGCGTCGGTCAAGCCGAACCTCCGGCTCCGGCCGTGCCGGACAGCATCTCGGTCACGGACCGTTCCACGGCGGCCATCGCGCCCGCGAATCGCTCGACCATCTGCGCGAGCTCGCCGTCGCTTGCGGTGAACGCCGGAGCCAGCAGCGTCTGGTCGCCCGCGTACCCGTCTGCGGTCGATTGCGTGGAGGTGACGAGCACCCCGTGCTCCAGCGCCGTGCGATCGATCAGCGCCGCAACGTCCATCTCCTCGGGCAGGAACGACGTCCCATCGCGCGGGTCGACGACCTCGACGCCGAGCAGGAAGCCGCGACCCCGGACCTCGCGCACCATGGCGAGATCCATCAGCGCCGCTTCGAGCTCATCCCGCAGGGCGGGCCCCCGGTCGCGGACGCGGTCCACGAGCCCGCGCGACTCCAGGATGTCGAGGACCGCCAGGCCGACCGCCGCCGAAAGCGGCGCGCCGTCCCACGTGTGCCCCAGGTCGAATTCCCGGGATCCCTGATCCAGCGCGTCGTAGACGTGCTGGCGGCAGAGCACCGCGCCGAGCGGCGCGTAGCCCGCGCCGAGACCTTTGCCCACGGTGACGATGTCCGGTTCGATCGGCAGCTGGTGCGCGGCCAGCCAGCTTCCCGTGCGGCCGAGGCCGGTCACGACCTCGTCGAAGCAGATGAGGAACCCGTGTTCGTCGCGCCGGGCCGCAAGGCCCTCCCAGAACCGGTCGGGCGGCGAGTAGCCGGGAAGCGCGGCCGCGCTCACGGGCTCGCAGACGAAGGCCGCCACCGTCCCCGGACCCGAATGTTCGATGGCGCGATCGAGCTCCTCGAGCGCCGCGTCTCCGCTCGGATCGAATCGCCACGTGGAAGGGGACAGGTGCAGATGGGAGGCCAGGTACGGGGTGTACGGCTCGTGCAGGGCGGTGCGCCCGCTCAGGGCAAGGGTCGCGATGGTGGAGCCGTGATAGGCCTGAGCGGGGGAGATCACCTGCCACCGACCCGGCTCGCCTCGCTCCACGTGGTACGTCCTGGCCAGCCGAAGCGCCGTCTCGTTGGCCTCCGAGCCTCCCGACACCAGCCGCACGCGAGCCATCTCGGGGGCCGCCACCTCGATGAGCCGTTCGGCGAGCCGCTCCTGGGGCTCGTTCGTGAAGTGGTGGTTGTACATGTAGGTGATCCGTTCGGCCTGCCGGGCCGCGGCGTCGACGATCTCGGGCACGCCCTGTCCCAGGCACGTGGTCATCGCTCCCCCGGAGCATGCGTCCAGGATCGCCGTGCCGTCGGGCGTGTACAGCCAGACCCCTTCGCCCCGGTCGATCAGCGGATACGGAGCGTCGATGAATCGGGGGAAGACGTTCGTGGCGTCCGATCGCACCGTCGACATGGCGG
>DASXAQ010000096.1:0-21128 GCA_036406615.1 Actinomycetota bacterium
GAAGAGGAGTTCGACGTGACCCTCGACGACGAGGACATCACCGTCGAGCACTTCCGGACCGTGGGGGACGTCGAGCGCCTGGTGCAGCGCCGGGTCCAGATCCGCGACCAGGGCGCCTGAGCCCCCCTTCCACGGCGTGCGCCGATCCGGCCGCCACCGCCGAAGGCGTGAACGCGTCGAGCTGGAGCTGCGCCTGCACCGCGCGGGGTGCCCTACAGTGGACGGCGGGGACGTAGCTCAGCGGTAGAGCACCTGCTTTGCAAGCAGGGGGTCGCCGGTTCGAATCCGGTCGTCTCCACAGGGGGCCGGCGGAACAGATGGGCCTCTTCCACGGTTCGTGGACTTTCGATAGGCTTTCGGGCCGGTCCATCGAACCGTAACTGGGGGGGGCGATGAACAGGGAGCCGGACGTCAGGCAGCAGGTCGACTCGGTGGCGACGGAGCTCACTCTGGAGTTCGAGGGCCGGGTCGACGACGGCACGGTGCGACGGGTGGTCATGGGCGCGTACTCGCGGCTGGCCCAGGCGCGCATCACGACCTACGTCCCGATCTTCGTTCGGCGCGAAGCCAGGCAGTCCCTGCGGGCACTGGCCGTCCACGCATAGCCGCGGCCGGCCCCGCTCGCGTCCTCTAGGCTCGGCCCGATGGCCGAAGCCGTGCTGGTCCTTTCTGAGAACTGGACGCTGACGCCGGCGCGCGACCTCGGCGCGCTCGTTCGCATCGCAGTGCAGGCGGAGGAGGCCGGCGTCGGCACCGTGATGATCTCGGAGCACGTCGTCCTGGGCCCATCGGCCGGCGCGGCGGGGTTGATGGCGAACCCCCGCGACTATGCCGCGCCGGGCAACCAGGACCCGTCGACGCCCTGGCCGGACAGCGTCGTGCTGGCGTCGGCGATCGCCACGGCCACGTCGCGGATCCGCATCGCGCTGGCGGCGATCATCGCGCCGCTTCGGCATCCGTTGCTGCTCGCGAAGCAGCTCGCCACGCTCGACCTGCTTTCGCGGGGCCGGCTGATCGTGCAACCGACCGTCAGCTGGCTCCAGGAGGAGTACGACGCCCTCGGTGTCCCTTTCGACGAGCGCGGGCGGATCCTGGACGAGCAGCTGGAGGCCATGCGGGCCGCCTGGACCCAGGCCCCGGCCGCCTTCGCGGGCCGGTACTTCGCGTTCCACGACGTGTACGTCGAGCCCAAACCCGAGCGACCGGACGGACCGCGCATGTGGTTCGGTGGGCAGCGCGTGCACCCGTCGCTCCTTCGACGGCTGGTTCGGTACGGCCACGGCTTCCACCCGTTCGGAACCCCGACCGACGACGACCTCGCGCGGATCCGCGCCGCCATGGCCGAGGCCGGGCGGGACCCATCGAGCCTGGAGATGATCGGCGGCATCCGCGGATCGTTTCCGGACGAACGCAGCGTCGCCGACCTGGATCGGGCGATGGCCTCGATCCCCGGTCAGCTCGAACGAGGGTTCACCGCCATCTGCTTCAAGCCCTCGATGTTCACCGACGACGTCGAGCAGGTCGGCGAGGTCTGCCGGCGGGTCGTGGAGCGGCTGGCGTCGCTCGCCGGGACCGCTACCCGTAAGCCGTAACCGTCGACCCGGTCGGGATCACCAACAGCGAGCCGCCGACCGCCATGTCCGACGGAGAGCCGAAATACTGCCCGCCGCCGCCCGGCGTGCCGGCGAGGGCGATGGTCGAGAGCACGTGCCCGGTACGGGGATCCAACGTCACGAGCTGGTCCGCATCCGTTGCGACGAAGACGGCGCTTCGCGTCGCCACGGGTCCGGCCAGGATGGTCCCGCCTACCGGTGTCGTCCAGAGTGGGACCGTCGTCTGCACGTCCTCCGCGAAGACCGAGTCGTCGACGGCGAAGAATCCGTCCGGTCCCGCGAACGCGGGCCAGCCGGCGAAGGAGCCGACCTGGGTTCCGTTCGTCTTTTGGAGCACGACATCGCCGTCAGCGCCGAACATGAGTCGCTTCCTCAAAGCCGTCGACGCTCCTCCGCCTCCGGTGCAGCCGTCGTGGTCGGACCACTTGAGGGTTCCGTCCAGGTTGAGCGCGTACTGTGACGCGCAGCCGGTCGAGACGTACACCCCCGTCTGGTCGGCCGCGGGGGCCGCGCCGTCGCCGTCCAGATATGGGGACTGGGCGACGATCTGGCCGGTGGTCTCGGACAACCCGTACACGATGCCGGGGCCCTCGACCCAGACTCTGCCGTTGAGTGCAACGGGCTCGCCGCTGAAGTACGCGGTCGGGGTGGTCCACGCCTGTGCGCCCGTCCCGGCGTCGAAGGCGCGAATGGTCCCGTCAAAGTCGTTGACGAATACGCGGCCGCCGTCGTACGCGAGGGGAAAGTAGTAATACGTGCCCGACAGTGGCACGGGGCCCCACGCGACGGTTCCGTCGGAGGCGTTCAGCGCGTAGAGCCATCCGCCATATGGACCGCCGCTGTTCGACGTCGTGACGAAGACCCTGCCTCCGGCGACGAGGGGGTAGGACGCGTCGCCGTTCAGGGTGATCGACCATTTCTTGGCGAGCGTCGTGGGAAGCGTCGAACAGCTGAACCCCGAATGTTGCGCGTCGATGTGATGCGCGACCGCGGGACACGACGTCCCCGCGGACGCGGCGGCCGCGCCTGATGCGGGGACGCTCAGAACGACGAGGGCGATACTGAGGGTGGCGATCATGGTCCGGCGCATGGCGTCCCCTTCGTACCTTGGGACCGGCTTATCGGTCGTCCGGCCCATGGTATGCGCCGGAGCGGGCGATATGGTGGAACCCGGCCCGCCGCGCCGGCCGTCGCGAAGAGGTGGAGCCCGAGCCGAAGGCACACGAACGCCATCCGGTACGGTGCGATGCGTCAAGTCTTTGCCCCTCCCTGGCCGATAACGTCATCGATGTCATCCCCGAGTCCCCGACCCACGACCAACGTTCGCCATGCCCCTGCACGGTCCGCGTAACTGGCGCCCGCTCATCCGCCACCTGCTGCCCGGCCTGGTGCTGCCGGGGCTGATCTACTTCGTCGTGTCTCGCGACGCACCGACGCTGGTCGCGCTGGCCGCGGCGTCATCGGTGCCGCTGCTCGACCTGATCGCTCGGCTCGTGCGCGGGCGCAGCCCGAGCCTGGTCGGCCTCGCGTTCGTGGCGCTGACCGGCGCGTCGGTAGGCCTGGCGTTCTGGTTCCACTCGCCGCTGTTCATCCTGGTCAAGGGCGCGGCCGGAAGCGCCGTGCTCGGGCTGGCGTTCGCCGTCTCGGCGGCCGTGCGCCGCCCGCTCACGCGGACCCTGGCGATCCACCTGACGTCGGATCACCACGAGGAACGCCGGCACCTGGCCGAACGGTGGCGCCACCCGCGCGCGCTGTCCGTGTTCCGTACGCTGTCGCTCGCCTGGGGGGCGCTGCTGCTGGTCACGGCCGTCCAGCAGCTGACGATGGCGCTCACGATCTCGCCCGGGATGGTCATGGCCATGGAGCCGGGTGTGCACCTCACGGCCATCGCCCTCGGCACGGTAGCCAGCGTCCTGTACGTGCGACGGCGTCAGCGGCTGCACCCGGAACTGGCCATGCTGCCGGTTCGGGCCCGCTGACCTCCCGCTCCGGAATCGCCGGCGTCGCGACCCCGCCTCGGCGCTAGCGCCGGCTGAGTGCATCCATCTCCCGGCGGATCTGCTCCTCGCTCGGGTCCTGCGAGCGGTACACGTCCCAGGCGTTCATCACCAACCCGATGCCCCACGCCGCCATCAGGAACACCGGCCAGAAGAACCCGGATCCCGTGACCGCCCAGATCACCACGACGAACGCGTTCACCAGGACGTACACGAGCAGGTGCGCGCGGAAGTCATGCTTCTTCTTCAACTGCCGGACCGCGCGGTCCCGCAGCTCCTGATTCGCGCCCGCCTCGTCTGCCTGCAGCGACATGACGACCTCCCTTCGGATCGAATGGTCTTCGATCCCATCCTGCGAGGCAGGCGGGCGCGCGGCCCCGGCCGGATGGCCCGCGAACATCGGGCCGGTCAGCCCGAAGGGGCCGCGCTCGGTGTCGGGCTCAGCGTCGGGGATGGCGCCGGCGGCGACGGGATGAGCCTGCCGAACTGCTGGGCCACCAGGTGACGCTGCACCGTCAGGCTTCCCGTGACCGGAGACTGCTGGATCAGGTCGTAGGCGACCAGCCGCGCAGGATCGCCGGGCACGAAGTACAGGATCTCGGCGGACAGCGGCACGCCGCCCTGCTCGGTGTAGACGTTCGCGCCCGCGCCGCCCGTCGAACCGATCCGCAGGTACAGCGTCCCGTCGGCCACGCGCGCCGAGGGAACGTGGAAATGCCCGGAGATCACGAGCGGAACGCGACCAGCGACCGCGTCGGCCATCCGGTCGTCGTGGACGGCCACCACCGCCGGGGGCCCGGGTAGCGCGCTCAGGTCTCGGAGGATCCGGGGCCCGACGCTGTGGACGGCGGCCGCGATCTGCGCGTCGTCGCCGGCGGCCAGTTTGTTCGGCGTGAACACCGGGTCGCCCAGGCCGTAGATCGTGAGACCGTGCACCGTGGCGTCGGTGCCGTCGAGCACCGTGACGTTGGGGATCTTCGCCATCTCCTCTTGCAGGGCGACCGAGTCGTGGTTGCCGCGCACGAACACGTACGGTCGGTCGAAGCCGGGGATGAACGAGAGGATGGCGTCCTCGGCGGGCGTGCCGAACGACGTGATGTCGCCCGTGTCGATGACCATGTCCACGTCGAACGACTTCGCCAGCTCCTGCGCGAACTCCATGCCGAGCGGCGACAGGTGGATGTCGGAGATGTGCAGCACCGTGATCTCGCCGGGAGTGCCGACCGGACTCGCCTGGATCGACGCGTAGACGCTGGCCGCGCCGGCCACGATCCGCGTCAGCTGGTCGCGGAAGTCGTCGATCCGGTTGGTCGCCTCGCGGGCGGGACCGATCAGCTCATGGGCGATCGAGAGCGATCCCGAGAACGTCGGCGACGCGAAGGCGCCCGGCCGGTACGTCGACGCGGCCGCCAGCTCGGACCCTCCGACCGCCACGGCGGCGACGAGCGTCGACGCCAGGACGAATCGCCATCGCAGGCGGAACACGATCAGCGCCAGGGCCAGCCCGCCACCGACGCCGATGAAGAACACGCGGAGCGCGAACGGCGCGACCCGCTGACGCGCGTCTCGCTGGACCTGCGGTGCGATCGCGTCGAGGCCTTCCTGCCGGATCGTGTCGGTGAGGGCCGGGACGCCGACGTCCTCGAGCGTCGCGGTGAGGTGCAGCGGCGCGCGGTGGGTGTCGGCCGTGATCCGCCCGACGGGCGGCAGTTGGATGTCGGTCACGCCGCGGCCGAACGCGGCCGAGAGCTGGACGGTGAACGGCCCCAGCGTCACCGTCTGGCGGCCGGCGACGGCCAGCGCAAACCCGGCGCCGACCAGTCCGACGACCAGAACCAGGGCGCCCGTGGCCGCCCAGCGCAACGCCGGCCGCCAACGGGAACGCCGAGCCGTGGGTTCGGGCTCCTGAGGCTGCGGCGAGGGCGGTTCGAGGTCGTGCGACGGCAGCGGTTCGGGCAACACCTTCGTCCAGACTATCGGCGCTGTCGCGGGCGCCCTTTCGGGACGTCGCTCGGTTAGTCGGCGCCCGCGGAGACCGGGAACGGCAACGCGATGGGATCGGTGCCCACGCGGCTTCGGCCCCGCGCGTCGAACCGTTCGAGCCCCAGGTCGGTGACCTCGACCAGGTCGGTTCGCCCCTCCAGGGACAGGTCCGCCGCGATTTTCGCGACGGCCGGGCCCCACATCATGCCGTGGCCGCCCGCCGACGCCACCGTGACGCCGTCGATCGGCGCGCCGCCGGCGTCGATGGCGGGTCCCAGGATCGGGAGGTGGTCGGGCGTGTAGTCGATGGTCGCCGCCCACGCCTTGCGCAGGCCGAGCCCGGCCGTCGCCGGCACCAGGCGGGCCAGCCGTCGCTGCATCTTTCTCAAGTAGGGCCAGTCCACCTCGCGCGCCGGGCCCGGCGGCTCGGCGGGGTTGCTCATCCCGAACAGCAGGCCGCCCTCCTCGAGCCGCCAGTACAGGCCGGCGCCCAGGTCGAACACCATCGGCTCGCGGTCGAGGTCGAACGCGGCGTGCGGCGCGGTCAGCGCCACCTGGTGGCGAGCGCCGCCGACGGGGACGCGCACGCCGGCGAGCTTGCCCACGTCGCGCAGCGACGGGCCCCCGGTCAGCAGCACGCGGGGCGTGGCGATCGTGCCGTCCGCGGTGCGCACGCCGGTCACGCGGCAACCGCCGCGCGCCTTGGCCGTCCGCAGTCCGAGGAACGCGGTTCGCTCGCGAAGCTCCACGCCGGCGTGCTGCATCGCGAGCGAATACGCGCGGACGTTGCGCGGTGGATCGATGCACCCGTCGGTCGGGCGGTAGCTGCCGCCGCGGTGACCGTCCGGCGTGAGGGTCTTCGCCAGGGCGGCCGCCTCGCGGGCGCCGATCCAGCGAACGTCGCCCAGGCCGGCCGCGCGCTGCATCTCGACGCGGGCCCGGCCTTCGCGTTCGTCGCGCGCGGTGAACGCCAGCAGGAGATAGCCGAGCTCGCGAAAGCCGGAATCGGTCCCGTAGCGCTCGCCCTGGCCGCGGTAGAACGCGATCGACCACCGGCCGAGCTCGACGGTCACGGGCGTGCCGCCCTGCGCGCGCACGATCCCGGCCGCGCGGCTGCTCGCGCCCTGTCCGGCCACGTCGCGTTCGACGACGATGACGCGCTTCGCGCCGGTCTCGGTCGCGAACACCGAGGCCCAGCCCCCGACGGTGCCCGCCCCGACGACCACGAGATCGGCCTGGTCGCGAGTCGGCATGACGCCGCAGTCTAGCCGCGGGCCTCTTCGCTCGGGTGGCAGAATGCGCGGGTGAGCCTTCCCGTTCGACCTCCCGTGTCGCCGATGCTGGCCAAGCTCGAACCCGAGATCCCGCTCGGCGACGGGTGGCGATACGAGCCGAAGTGGGACGGCTTTCGCGCGATCGTGTTCCGCGACGGGGACGACGTGCGGATCGACAGCCGCGACAGCCGGCCGCTCGGCCGGTACTTCCCGGAAGTCGTCCAGCTCCTTGCGCGCCGGCTGCCGGCGCGGTGCGTCGTGGACGGCGAGATCGTGGTTGCGGCAAAGAAGGGATTGGACTTCGACGCGCTGCAGATGCGCCTGCACCCGGCGGAGTCGCGCGTTCGAAAGCTCGCCGCCGAGATCCCGGCGAGCTTCGTTGCGTTCGACCTGCTCGCGCTCGGCGACAAGGACCTGACGCGCGAGTCGATGGGTGCCCGGCGAAGCGAGCTGGAACGGGCGCTCGGCGGCGGCCGATCGAAGGTCCCGGTGGCGGGCCCCGATTCGCTGGTGGCCGGCGCGACGAACCTGTTGCTCACGCCGCAGACCGACGACGCCCAGACGGCGCGGCGATGGTTCAGCGAGCTCGAACGGCTCGGCCTGGACGGCATCGTCGCCAAGCGCGAGGACGGCCCGTACGTGCCCGGAAAGCGCGTGATGGTGAAGGTGAAGCACCGTCGCACCGCGGACTGCGTCGTCGGCGGCTACCGGCGATCGAAGGCGGGCGACGGCGTCGGCTCGCTGCTGCTCGGGCTGTATCAGGACGGCGTGCTGCACTACGTCGGCCACACGTCGTCGTTCCGCGCCGAGGAGCGGCGCGCGCTGCTGAAGTTCCTGGCGCCGTACGAGGGCGGCGACGCGTTCGGCTTCGGAGGGATCGAGGCCGACGTGGGGCGAATGCCCGGGGGAGCGAGCCGGTGGGGCGGCGGCGAAGGCGAGTGGGTGGCGCTGGATGGGCGGCTCGTGTGCGAGGTCTCCTTCGACCATCTGCAGAGCGGGCGGTTCCGCCACGCCGCGCGGTTCCTGCGCTGGCGCGACGACAAGCCGCCGAAGGAATGCACGTACGACCAGCTGGCGCCGCCGGGTGAGGCCGAGTCCACGGCGCGGCGGGGCTCGGAACGTGGGAGACGCTGAGCGTCAGGCGGGGACTTCAGCGGGCATGAGCGCGCGGCCGAGCGCCGCCAGCGGCTCGGTCCGAAGCTGGTAGAACGCCCAGCGCCCGCGCTGCTCGCGGGCCACGATGCCGGCATCCTGCAGGACCTTGAGGTGGTGGCTCACCGTCGGCTGCGACAGGCCAAGGGGGCTCGTGAGGTCGCAGCCGCACGCTTCCCGCTCCGGCATGGCCGCGATCAGGCTCACCAGGCGAAGGCGCGCGGGGTCGGCCAGCACGCCGAGCCAGCCCGCCACCTGCGCGGCGTCCTCGCCGCTCATCGGCCGGACCAGCGGGGAGGGGCAGCAGGCGTCGATCTCCTGAATCATGCGTCGCATCCAGCACATATTGACAGACGTCGATGGATCTGGCAACGTATCGACGTCCATCGATTGAAAGGAGGCTGGGTCATGCGCTGCGACCCGTGCTGTCCCGACTGCTGCCCGCCGGGCTGCTGCTGATCCACCGATGACGACGTCGGCCTCGCCCGAGGTCCTGTTCGTCTGCGTCCACAACGCCGGCCGAAGCCAGATGGCGGCGGCGTTGCTGGCCCGACTGGCGGGCGACCGGGTCCGGGTGCGTTCGGCCGGCACGGATCCGGCCGGCGCGATCGATCCGGCCGTTGCCGAGGCGATGGCCGAAGCTGGCCTGGACCTGTCGACGGAGGTCCCGAAGCGCCTGACGGACGAGTTCGTGCGCGAGGCCGACGTCGTCATCACCATGGGCTGCGGGGACGCGTGCCCGGTCTTCCCCGGGAAGCGATACCTCGATTGGGACCTGCCCGATCCGTCCGGGCGATCGCTCCCCGAGGTTCGGCCGATCCGCGACGAGATCGAACGGCGCGCGCGCGGCCTCCTGGACGAGCTGCTAAGACCCAGTTAGGAGGGCCGCTGCTGTCCGGGCGCGGGAGGCGGGGCGAACAGGCCCGCCTCGTCCGCCGGCACTTTGAGTCTCGACCCCGCGTGAGGGCTGGCGAGGTCCTCGATGGAGAAGAGCACACCCCACAGGCCGGCAAGCCCGACGCAGAGCCATGCCACCCAACGGAACTGGGGGGGCGTCGGCCACACGAGCGCGAGCGAGACGATTCCGAGCACGAAGAAGAATTGCGCCCGTCTACCGATTCGCCGCATCACGACCTCCTAGAAGATCTTGAAGGGAACTGAGACCAGCCAGGCCACGGCGAACGCGCCCGGAATGGTCAGCACCCATGCCCAGACGACACGGCCGGCGACCCCCCACCTCACGGCGGACAGCCGTTCCGTCGTCCCGACACCGACGATCGCTCCCGTGATCGTGTGGGTCGTCGAGACGGGTACGCCGGCGTGAGCGGTGAAGAAGAGCGTCGCGGCGGCCGCCGTCTCGGCGCACATGCCGCCGACGGGCTTGAGCCGAGTGATCCGGGAACCCATCGTGTGCACGATTCTCCATCCCCCGAGCGCTGTGCCGATCGCGATGGCGGTCTGGGCCGACAGGACCACCCAGAGCGGGACGGGCGCCGATGCGGGGACGATCCTGGCGGCGATCAACAGGGCCAGGATCACGCCCATCGTCTTTTGCGCGTCGTTGGACCCGTGCCCCAGGCTGAACGCCGCCGCCGAAACCAACTGCGAGCGCCGAAACCCCACGTTCAATCGGTCGATCCGCCTCACGCGGTGGAAGCTCCACATGACGATCGTCAGCAGCGTGAATGCGAGGAGGAGTCCGATGATGGGCGACAAGAAGATGAATGGGATGATCTTGCGGAAGCCGGCTGCTTCCAACGAGCTCCAACCAGCGTGCGCGACAGCAGCCCCGGCCATTCCCCCGATGAGCGCGTGAGACGAGGAGCTGGGGAGTCCCAGCCACCAGGTGATGATGTTCCAGACGATCGCCGCTGCCAGACCCGCGAACACCACTCCGACCGTGAGTACGTTCGGATTGACGACGTCCGTCGCGATGGTGGCCGCCACCCTCGTACCGAAGATGATGAAGGCCACGAAGTTGAAGAAGGCGGCCCACAGGACCGCGAGAACCGGTGAGAGCACACGCGTCGAGACGACCGTGGCGATGGAGTTCGCCGCGTCGTGGAATCCATTGAAGAAATCGAATGCGAGCGCCACGGCGATCGTGACGACCAGGCCCGCCGTGACCATTCGGCTCAGGCGTGCTTCAGCACGATGGACTCGATGACGTCGGCCGCGTCCTCGCATGCGTCGATCGCGCCCTCGAGCTGGTCGACGATGTCCTTCCACTTCAAGACGTCCATGGCCTTGTAGTCTCCCGAGAAGAGGGCCGCGACCGTCTTGCGGTACACGCGATCGCCTTCGTTCTCGAGTCGGTTGATCTCGACCGTGTATGCCTCGAGCTCCTGGAGACTCTTCAGGTTGTCGATGCCCGCGCTCAACTGGTCCGCCGCCCGGGCGAGCACGTCGGCAAGCTGACGCATCTGCGGCAGCGGTTTCTCGATGTGGTGGAGGACCAAGAGGTCTGCCACCGCCTCGATGCTGTCCAGGATGTCGTCGAGGATAGAAGCGAGCTTGTGGATGTCCTCCCGATCGAACGGGGTGACGAACGAGGTGTTCGCCGCGCGCATGATCTGATGGGTGATCTCGTCACCCTCGTGCTCATGCTGGCGAATCTTCGATGCTTCGGACTCCGGGTCGGCAAAGTCGGTGACCATTTTCAGGAGCAGATTCGCCGCCTCGGCCATGTTGGCCGCGGATTTCTCGAACAGAGCGTAGAAAGAGAGATCCCTCGGCAGCACCTGAAACCTCTTCATCCCGGCTCCTTTTGTTGCGCCTCCTACACCGTGGGGTACCCGAGGCGGCGCATGACCAGCGCATATCCTACGCGCTGAGTCAACGGGGAGGATCGCCCACTTGATGAGATTGCGCGCGCTGGGAACGCGAGAGCGGCAGCCGCACGAGGAATGTGGATCCCGCGCCGAGGACGCTGCGCACCGTGACCTCCCCCCCATGGGCCTGAACCACGTGTCGCACGATCGAGAGTCCCAATCCCGTCTCTCCGGTTTGACGCGACCGGCCCTCGTCCACCCGGTAGAAGCGCTCGAATATCCGGTCCAGGTCGCCGGAGGGAATCCCGACTCCGGTGTCGTCGATCCGGATCTCAGCGACCCCATCGACGCTGCGGACCGAGATACGCACCTCGCCGGATGGGCGCGTGTAGCGGATGGCGTTGTCCAGGAGATTGTGCACCATCAGCGACAGATCCGATTCGGATCCCGGAACCACCGAGCATTCCATGTCGTCGACGACGAGCCGCACGCGTGTGCCTTCCACGGCCGGTCGCGCCCAGCCGACCTCCGCTTGCACGATCTCGTCCAGGCGGACGGGTACCAACGCGGGCGACCCCGTCTCGAGGCGAGACAGGTCGAGCAGGTCGGCCACCAGACGTGACATCCGCTGCGCTTCCTTGTCGAGCAACTGAAGGAAGCGATGCGTCGCATTCTCGTCATCGACTGCCTGACCGAGGGCGTCCGCGAGGGCAACGATGGAGGCGACCGGCGTCTTGAGCTCGTGAGAGGCATTCGTCACGAAGTCGCGCCGCAACTGCTCGGTCCGGCGCGCGGCCGTCACGTCCTTGGCAATCACGACGACGGAGTCAAGCGGCGCAGGTACGACCACTGCCTCCACGATGCGCCCGGTGGTCGGAAACTCCAACTCCGCGCGGGACGAGTCGCCCCGCACCCGCTCAACGGCGGCGCGCAACGTGGCTGGCGTCACCTTCGAGGCCTCAACCATGTGCCTGCCCAGGAGATCTCTCGCGGCGGCATTCGCATACGTCACGTTGCCTTCGGGTCCGAACAGGACGACCCCCTCAGGCAATGAGGCAAGCAGTGCCTCGCGCGACGCGACCGTCGCACCCAGCAGCTCGGAGGTGCGGCTGAGCTCCGATTCCCGGCGCCGACTTTGCGCCAGGGCCCGGCCCTGGCGACCGGCCCACGACCAGGCGCTCCAGGCGCCGAGGGTCGTCAGCGCGAGCGCCGACACGATCGCCGCGGCGCGAAGTCCGGGTGATCGAACGGCCATCGAGGCGGCGACGGCGAGACCGGCAAGGCCGAGAAGGCTTCCAACCATGACCGCTCTGCGCCCGTTCGCTCCGGTCATCACGCCTGCGTTCCCCCCGTGCCCCGCGTCCTGCCGCCCGCTGGCCATAGTAGCCCTGGGGCAGATCAGGTCGCCGGCCACCGCCTGGCGCTCGTCCCGTTCGCTTCGTCGCGCCGATGTTCACCGGCGGTTCATCTTGCGTACAGGAACGGTTCACAGACCGTACCTAGTGTTCGGCGCGCGTGCGGGGCGGAATGGAACGGCACAGGGTCCGATCCAGGCGACGACTCCGAGGAGGAACACCGTGAAGCGATCCGGAAGATTCGGCGCGGCGATCGCCGTGTCGGCGGCCCTGACGCTGGCGGCCGCGGCCTGCAGCAACGACAACGGTTCCTCGTCCGGCGGCTCGTCGGGCTCCTTCAAAGGCGCGGCGCTCACGGGGGCGGGATCGACGTTCGCTCAGCCCTTCTACGCGGCCTGGGCCCAGGAGTTCCTGAAAGTCGAACCCGACGCGAAGGTCAACTACCAACCGATCGGCTCCGGCGGCGGGGTCCAGGCCATCGCCAACAAGACCGTGAACTTCGGTGCGACGGACGTGCCGCTGCAGCCGGCCGACATGTCCACGATGACCGGCGGCGACACCGTCGAGTTCCCGACGGCGCTCGGCGGCGTGGCCGTGCTGTACAACCTGAGCGGCGCCCCGAACGGCGTCAAGCTCGATGGCGCGACCGTGGCCGACATCTTCCTCGGCAAGGTCAAGACGTGGAACGATCCCGAGATCGCGTCGCAGAACCAGGGGACGTCGCTGCCGAGCACGGCCATCACGGTCGTGCACCGCGCGGACGAGTCGGGGACGACGGCGGTCTTCACCCAGTGGATGTCGGACGCCAGCCCCGAGTGGAAGTCGAGCGTCGGCTCCGACAAGGCCGTCCAGTGGCCCGTCGGGCAGGGCGCCAACGGAAGCTCGGGCGTCGCCGCCGCGGTCAAGCAGACCGACGGCGCCATCGGGTACGCCTCGCAGGACTACGCGGTCACCAGCGGCCTGTCGAGCGCGGCGATCAAGAACCCGGGCGGCCAGTACGTCTCGCCGACCATCCAGGCGATCTCCGCGGCCGGCGCCGGACTGCAGTTCCCCATCTCGGCGGACACCAACATCCTGAACTCGAGCAACCCCGCGGCGTACCCGATCGCCAGCACGACCTACGTCGTGGCGTACGTGACCCAGACGAACCAGAGCCAGGGGCAGACGCTGGTGGACTTCTGGCACTGGGGGCTGACGAAGGGGCAGGCGGAGCTCAACGCGCTGAACTACGCGCCGCTTCCGACGGCGGTCGCCCAGGGGTCGCTGAGCGAGATCGCCAAGATCACGTTCAACGGCCAGGCGATCACCCCGACGTCGGGAACGTAACCAAGGGTTCGATGGCCCAGGCCGCACCCCTGCCCCCGGGCGCGACGACGGTCGGCTCGCGACGCCGATCGTCGTCGCGAGCCGCCGACTCGTCGTTCCGCTGGGGCACCCTGGTCATCGCGTTCGGGCTGATCGCCCTGCTCGGCTTGCTGTTGTGGGTGCTGCTCGCCGGCGGCTGGGAGTCCATCACGAAGTTCGGCTTCTCGTTCGTGACGGGCCGCGACTGGAATCCCGTGACGCAGGCGTTCGGCGCGCTGCCCTTCATCTTCGGCACGATCGTCACCTCGGTGATCGCGATCGTGCTGGCGGTGCCGGTCTCGGTGGGGCTGGCCCTGCTGCTGAACGAGGTGGAGTCGGGCTGGCTCAGAAACCCGATGGCGGTATTCGTCGACCTGCTCGCGGCGATCCCGAGCGTGATCTACGGACTGTGGGCCCTGTTCATCCTGGTGCCGATCTTCGACAAGTACGTGGAGCCGTTCCTGGCGCACACGATCGGCCACGTCCCGGTGATCGGCGCATTGTTCCAGATCCCCGGCGGAGGCAAGGTCGTCACCGGCGGCAACCTGTTCGTGGCCGGCGTGGTGCTCGCGATCATGGTCATCCCGATCGTGACGGCCGTGACGCGCGAGGTCATCGCCATCGTGCCCCACGACCTGCGGGAGGCGGCGAAGGGCCTCGGCGCGACCCGGTACGAGACGATCCGAATGGCCGTGCTGCCGTACGCGCGCAGCGGCATCGTCGGCGCGACGATGCTGGGCCTCGGCCGCGCGCTGGGCGAGACGATCGCCGTGGCCCTGGTCGTCGGCAACGGCCTGGGAATCGGCGCGTCGCTGTTTCGCGCCGGCTACACGATCCCTGCGGTGATCGCGAACGAGTTCCGCGAGGCGACCCTGGGCGTGCACCGGGCGGCGCTGCTGGAGCTGGCGCTGATCCTGGTGGTGATCTCGCTGATCATGGCGGCGCTGTCCCGGCTGCTCGTCGGGCGGACGGCGGCGCTGGTCGGCAGCGGCCCCGCGTCGGCCATCGAGGCGGGCGAGGCGGCGGGAATCGTGTACGGCGCGAACGTCGGGCTCGGGCCGGAAGAGGATTCGCCGTGATCGCGGTCGAGCGGTCCGTTCCGCCGAGGACGCTCAGCACCCGGCGCCGGGTCAAGGACCGCGCGTTCACGGTTGGGCTGTGGGTGGCCGGCGTCCTGGCCCTCATCCCGCTGTTCGCGATCGTGGGGTACACGCTCGTCCGCGGGCTGTCGGCGCTGAACGTGGCCTTCTTCACGCAGACGCCGACCGTGCCGGGCCTGCCCGGAGGCGGCATCAAGCAGTCGTTCATCGGCACGGCGATCATCGTCGGGATGGCGATCCTGTTCGCCGTCCCCTTGGGGATCCTCACCGCGATCTACCTGTCCGAGTACGGCAACACCCGGCTGGCGGGCGCCGTTCGGTTCGTCGCCGAGATCCTGCTGTCGACGCCGTCCATCGTCGCCGGCGCGTTCATCTGGGCCCTGGTGGTGGTGCGGATGGGCAGCTTCTCGGCCGTGGCCGGCGCGATCGCCCTGACGGTGCTGATGTGGCCGATCATCGCGCGGGCGACCGAGGAGGTGCTTCGCCTGGTCTCCACCGAGCTGCGCGAGGGGGCGCTGGCGCTCGGCGTGCCCCGCTGGAAGATGATTCTTCGCATCGTCGTGCCGACGGCGGGCGCCGGCATCTTCACGGCGGTCATGCTCGCGGTCGCGCGCGGGCTGGGGGAGACGGCGCCGATCCTTCTGACGGCGCTCGGCAACGACTTCGTCAACACGAACCCGCTGCAGCCGACCGACGCGGTGCCGCTTCGCATCTACAACTACGCGCAGTCGGCGATCATCAGCCTAAACTCCCTCGCATGGGGCGGCGCGCTGATCCTGCTGCTGGTGGTGCTGAGCCTGTCGATCACCGCGAGAGTGCTGTCGGACCGGCAGCAGCGACGGACGAGGTGAACGGAATGGAGGTCTCAGGGCTGAACGCGTGGTTCGGCTCCCACCACGTCCTGAACGACGTCAACATGACCGCCCAGGACCGGTCCGTGACCGCGATCATCGGGCCGTCGGGCTGCGGCAAGTCCACGTTCATCCGCTGCCTCAACCGCATGCACGAAGAGGTGCGGGGCGCACGGGTCACCGGCAAGGTCATGTTCGACGGCTGGGACATCTACGGGTCCGATGCCGACCCCGTCGAGGTGCGCCGCCGCATCGGCATGGTGTTCCAGCGCCCCAACCCGTTTCCGACGATGACCGTCCTGGAGAACGCCGTCGCTGGTCTCAGGCTGACCGGCAGGCTGAGCAAGTCCGAGCTGCGCGAACTCGGAGAACAAGCCCTGCGTCGCGCGGGCCTGTGGGGCGAGGTCAAGGACCGGCTGTCCACGCCGGGCGGCCGCCTGTCGGGCGGGCAGCAGCAGCGGCTGTGCATCGCGCGGGCCCTGGCCGTGGAGCCGGACGTGCTGCTGATGGACGAGCCCGCGTCGGCGCTGGACCCCGCGTCGACGCTTCGCATCGAGGAGCTCGTCGAGGAGCTGAAGGCGACGTACACGGTCATCATCGTGACGCACAACATGCAGCAGGCCGCGCGCATCGCGGACTGGACGATGTTCCTGCTGAACGGCGACGTTGTCGAGGTCGGCCCGACCGAGAAGATCTTCACCACGCCTTCGGATCAGCGCACGGAGGACTACGTCACGGGACGGTTCGGCTGATGGAAGGCACGCGCAAGCGCTTCCACCACAGTCTGGCGGACCTCGAGGCCGAGGTCGTGGAGGCCGGCCGGCTCGCCGAGCACGCCGTCGGGGAGTCCGTCCGCTCGATCGTGCACCGCGACGACGCGGTGGCCGACGCGGTCATCGCGGGCGACGACGAGATCGACAGCCGCTACCTGGACATCGAGAAGGTCGTGCTGGACACGCTGGCGCTGCAGACGCCGGTCGCTTCCGACCTTCGGCTGGTGTCGGCGATCATGCACATCAACCTGCACGTCGAGCGGATCGGCGACCAGGCGGTGAACATCGCGAAGATGTCGAAGCTCACGCGCGCCCTCCCATCGAGCCCGGTCATCCTCAGCCACCTGGAGGAGATGAGCGCGCTGGTGTGCACGTTGATCCGCGCGTCGATGGAGGCCTTCGAGCGCCGGGACCTGGAGCTGTGCATGAAGCTCCCGGAGATGGACGACCCCGTCGACGCGTTGAACCGCGGCATGCTCGGGGAAGTGGTGAAGCTCGCCGACGATCCGGCCAAGCTCGAGTGGGGGATCAGCATGAACGTCGTCGCCAGGCACCTCGAACGCGCCGGCGACAATGCCGTGGACATCGCCGAACAGGTGAGCTTTCTGCTGACCGGGGAGTTCAAGGAGTTCACGGATGCCTCCCACGACGAGAGCTGACGCTCCGCCCACCCAGATCCTGGTCGTCGAGGACGAGCCGTCCCTGGCCGAGAGCATCCAGTACTCGCTCGAACGCGAGGGCTACCGCGTGAACGCAGCGCTCGACGGCGAACGGGCCGTGGAGCAGTTCCGCGCCGAGCGGCCGTCGCTGGTGCTGTTGGACCTCATGCTGCCGAAGCTGTCGGGCCTGGACGTGTGCCGGCTGATCCGCACGGAGTCCACGGTGCCCATCGTCATCCTGACCGCCAAGGACGCGGAGGCCGACAAGGTGGCGGGCCTCGAGCTCGGGGCCGACGACTACGTCACGAAGCCGTTCTCGATGCGCGAGTTGCTGTCGCGCGTGCGTGCGCAGCTTCGCCGGGCCGGCATGAGCGGCGACCGGCCGGAGGCCGGCCTGTTGCGCGGCGGGCCCGTGGAGCTCGACGTCGCGCGGCACGAGGCTCGGGTCCGCGGCGAGCGCGTGCGCCTCACCCCCAAGGAGTTCGAACTGCTGGAGGTGTTCCTGGACCGCCGCGGGCGGCTGCTCACCCGCGACTTCCTCATCGCTCAGGTCTGGGGCCTCGATTACTTCGGGGACACGAAGACGCTCGACGTGCACGTCAAGCGCCTGCGGCAGAAAGTCGAGGTGGACCCGCACAATCCGGTCCACCTGGTGACGGTGCGCGGCCTCGGCTACCGATTCCTCGACGAGCCGGAGGCCGAGGCCGCACCCGCCTGATCCAACGTCGCCGTTGCCCGTCTCAGTCGTCGAGTGGCCGCAGCGGCGAGCATCGGTACTGCTCGACGAGCGCCCACGGGCTGCCCTCGATCGACATCTCGTTTCGCCAGATCATCTGGTCGGGGTCGCTTCGATCCCAGGTCAGCCGCAGCTTCAAGGGCCGATCCTGCATGGTCTCGAACGTCAACATGGTTCCTTCGATTCGGCCGCGCATGACGTCGGCCCGCCCGTAGTTGTCGGCCATGGTCGCCCGGTATTCGCCCGCGGCCGGGTCCCATCCGGCGACCCAGTGGAGCTGCCACGTGAGCACGAACGTGCCGTCGAGCAGGAACTGGTCCTGCTCGTAGGTGCCGACGATCCACCGGCCGTTCTGGATCGCCCGGTGCATTCCCCGGCCCTTCGCCTTCATGGCTGGCGTGCCCGGTCCCATGCCGCCTGCTTCGATCACTCCATCCCACGCGACGTCGATGTGGAACCGGGTCAGCGCCTGCATCTCCGGCCCCGGCTGGATGGGCATCGGTACCGCGTTCACGGTCGTCGAAGATGACATTCGCCCCGTCCTTCAGAAGTATTGGCCGCCAGGGTGATCGCACCCGGTCGCGGAAACGCCGAGGGGATCGCAAGCGATCCCCTCGGCGTAGCGGCGTGGTGAGGGCACCGAGATCACGCCGCCATGCGTTCGCGATCGGTCGCGCCGTGGGCGCCGACCTTCTCGTCGGCCTCCTCGGGTTCCGTGCCCGCTCGACGAACGCTGATCCAGAAGCTGACGGCAAACGCCGCGACGGCGAAGCACACCATCGCCAGCACCACCCACATGTCCACGCCGGTGACCGACGTTCCCTCGGGCCGGACCAGGAACGGAATGCCAGCTCCGAACATCTTCCTCACCTCCTACTTCATGCGTCTTCGTGGACGTGCCGCACGATGACGACGGGGCACGTCGCGTGGTGCGCGCAATGCTGGCTCACCGAACCGAGCAGCAACTCGCGGAACCCGCCCAGGCCGCGAGAGCCGACGACGAGCAGGTCCGCGTCGCGCGATGCGCGCAGGAGCATCTCGGCCGCGTTGCCTTCCACGACGTTCGTCTCGATGTGCAGGTTCGGGGCGTCGGGGCGGATGGCCTCGACGGCGTCGGCCAGGCAATCCTCCGCCTGCTTGACGAACCCTTTGATCATGTCCTCGTTCACGACGGCGAACCCGTAGCCGTAGGCGGACACCGGGACCTCCCACGCCATCACCAGGTCCAGATCGGCGCCCCGGACTTTCGCCTCCTCGGCCGCCCAGTGAGCGGCTCGCCGTGCGGTTTCGGATCCATCCACACCCACCACGATCCTGCCGTTCATGGCGCCCTCCTTTCGGCCTTGCGTGCTGTTCTCAATGCCGATGGTGGACGCTCGGGACGATTCGGATTGGGGTCGTCCGGCCCGCTTCTGCGGGGTCCAATGGACTCCCGGGCCGGCCGTGGTCGGATGCGTTAGGAGGTCGCGACCGCGTCGACCCAGGTCAGGAGATCGCGCTCGGTCACGATGCCTACCAGCTTGCCCCCGTCCAGGACGGGGAGCCGGCGGATGCCCTTCTCGGACATGAGCTGGAACACGAACACGACCTCATCCCCCGGAGCGACGGTGACCAGGGGCGAGGACATGACGTCGGCGACGGGGTGTTCGAGCAGATCGGGGTCCTCGAGGATCCTCCGGGTCAGGTCGCGCTCGGTGAACACCCCGACCGGAGACGAGCCGTCCGTCACCACGACCGCGCCGAAGTCGTGGTCGATCATTGCCCGGAGCGCCTGCGCGACCGTCGCCTGTTTCGCCACCGTCACCACCGGGGCGCTCATGATGCCGCTCACGTAGTCGCTCGTTTCGGGCATTGCGATCTCCTTCCGTCCCAGTTGGGTCGTTGCCCCGCGCGGTCTGCCGAGGACCTCGCAGGGTTCGACGGCCAAACGCTATCCCAACGCCGGGCCGCCCCGCCACGGCGCCGGAGCGGGTCCAATGGTCCGTGACGAAGAGAGTCGTTGGCCCCCCGGTGGCCGAATCCGCGCGGGGCAGACTGCAGGCAGAAGCAAGAAAGGAGCGGCCATGTCCACCCTACGGGTCCAGACATCGACCCAACCGGCAGAGACGGAGATGCTGCTCGACGACGTCCTGCCGAGGTTCGACACGACGCAGGCGACCGCGGTCGTCGTCAACGCCCCGGTCGATGCGACGTATCAGGCCGTCCGGAGCCTCGACCCCGATCAGGTGGCGGAGTCGTATCCGCTGCTGCGCCTGCTGGGACAGGTTCGGGCAATGCCGGCGCGCATGGCATCCGGCCTGCGGTGCGCCGAACGGCAGCAGCGCGATGGCGCCCTGTCGGCGGACGAGTACCGGGAAGCGTTCGTCGTGCTCGACGAGGAGCCCGGCAGGGAGTTCGTCGTCGGGATGATCGGGAAGTTCATGAAGCCCACCCAGTTGGAGTTCCACCCGTTCGAGCCGGGGCAGTTTCGGAACTTCGACGAACCGGGGTTCGGGAAGGTCGCGGTCGATTTCCTCGTGCAGCCATACGGCACGTCGCGGTCCGTGCTCTCCACGGAGACGCGGACGCTCACGACCGACCCGCGGTCGGCCGAGCTGTTCCGTCGGTACTGGAGGCTCGTCGGTCCTTTTGCGGACCGGATCATGCGCCGGTGGCTGATCCTGGCCAAGCGGCTCGCGGAGCAACCTGCCGATCATCGGCCACGTCAGCTCGCTTGAGGCTTCGAGGCAGGCTCGACCCCGACGAGACGCCACCAGCCGCTCCGGGTCCCCTTGGCGATCGGCTCGACGGCGGAAGGATCTCGGAGTACCTCGTCGCGGGAGGTGCCGGGAAGCACCTGGTAGTGGATGGAGCCGGGAACGCTCACCAGGGCCAACGCCCACCAGAGGGCCCGTACGTATGCGACCGCCAGCGCCGGGCCGTCCCACTCGTACAGGCCCCGGTAGGAGCCTCGTTCATCGTGGCGTAGCCACAGCTTCGACACGAAGCCAGGGAATCCGACGAACAGCGGGGTATTGAGTTCGCTCTCCAAGCGGAAGAGTGCGTGCGCCCGGTCGCTGCGAACTCGGCGGAGGCGGAAGCAGACGACCAGGACTGCCGGGGCGGCAGGGGGCGGGCGATCGACGACCGTCTCCCGGTACGCCTCCGCCGTGGTCGCGTCCGCGAACTCGAACCGCATCCCGACGTGCTCGACCGGCTGGTGGATGCGCCGCCGGGCCAGGAGAACGCCGGTCCGCAGGGCGCAGGAGCCCAGGGCTCTTATCGCGCTCGGGAGGGGCAGCGGCGGTTCCTCGATCGTGACCGGGATTCCTGGCCCTGTCCCAGCTCGCTGCTTCTGCCTGTTCATGGTGTCCCTCTCCTCGAATGGATCCGCCCCGGAACGCGAGAAGGGAGCGGGCGGCTGCCCGCTCCCTTCGTCGGCCGTTCGGGTCAGGCCGGCACCGAGGCCGGCGAGCCCTTGTGCTGGAACACCCGCCCGCGCTGCCAGGGCGTGCCCAGGGCCGGAAGCACGTACCGGTCC
>DASXAQ010000097.1:0-4553 GCA_036406615.1 Actinomycetota bacterium
CATCAGGGAGATCGCGACCAGGAACGCCAGCATCACCACGAGCACGACGCCGGTGTCCAGGGGCGATGAAACGGAGCCGGTACGAGGGACCACGATCCCGGCGGCGGCACTGAGCGGGGTGAGTTCGAGCATCACTACGTGAAATCCTTCGACGAGCTTCGGGTCGTTCTTTACCCGTTCGGAGATGTCGTAACCGCAAGCGGTGCTCCGCACTCCGGTCTGGCGCTCGGGTGATCGGCGGATCAGCCCAGGGTGGGGACGGCCTCGGCGCCGGCTTCGGCGTCTCCGTTCGCTCCGGCCTTGGAGTCGTGGCGAACCGTCTGGCGAAGGTCGATCTCGGGCAGGAACAGGCTGAGGACGAACGCGGCTGCCGCGATCGGCACCGCCACCAGGAACACGACGTGCAGCGAGTGGACGAAGGACTCGATGATCGGGTCGCGAAGGGCAGGCGCGAGCGCCTTGAGGGCGGCGGGGCTCGCCGTGATGTTCCCCTTCAGGTCGCCGACCGGCGCGCCGGCCGGCAGCAGCCGTGGCAGCCAGATGGCCAGCTGGGCCGTCAGGATCGCTCCGAAGATCGACGTGCCGAACGTGCCGCCCATCGAACGGATCGCCGTGGTGGCTGCGGTGGAGGTCCCCAGGTCCTCCCACGTGACGGCGTTCTGCACGGCCAGCACCAGGACTTGGAGAACGGCGCCGATCCCCATGCCGAGGATCAGCATGTACAGCGACGCCTGCCAGTACGGCGTGTCGGCGTGCAGGCTCGCCATCAGGAACATCCCCACGGTCATCAGGGCCGTGCCGACGATCGGGAAGATCTTGTAGCGGCCGGCCTTGCTGATGATCTGGCCGCTGCCGATGGACACGCCGAACAGCCCGATGATCAGCGGCAGGATCTGCAGCCCACTGATGGTGGGCGAGGCGCCGCGGACGAGCTGGAAGTAGATGGGCAGGTACACGATCGCGCCGAACATCGCGAGGCCGACGATGAACCCCATGGCGTTGGCGACGTCGAATACCTTGTTGCGGAACAGGCGAAGCGGCAGGATGGGCTCCTTCGCCGTGTGCTCGCGCAACAGGAATCCGCCGAGCAGTCCGGTGCCCGCCAGCCACAGCCCGACGATCTGCCACGATCCCCACGGATACTCCTGGCCCGCCCAGACGCTCACCAGCAGCAGCGCCGACACGCCGGCCATCATGAGCACCGCACCGAGGTAGTCGATCTGGTGACGGCGGTGCGGATGGAAGTCCCGCAGCACGAGCGTCGTGACGATCAGCGCCGCGGCGCCGACGGGCAGGTTCACGTAGAACACCCACCGCCAGCTGAGGTTGTCCACCAGGAACCCGCCGATCAGCGGCCCGGCGACGGTGGCCAGGCCGAACACGGCCCCGAAGTAGCCCTGGTAGCGCCCGCGTTCGCGCGGCGACACGATGTCGCCGACGATCGTCAAGGCCAGCACGAACAGGCCGCCGGCGCCGATGCCCTGGATGGCGCGGAACACGACCAGCTGGCCGATGTTCTGGCTGAGGCCCGACAGCGCGGACCCGATCAGGAAGATGACGATCGCGAACTGGAAGATGCGCTTGCGGCCGTACAGGTCGGAGATCTTGCCGTACAGCAGCGCCGTGGCGGTCGAGGTCAGCAGGTAGGCGGTCACCACCCAGGACAGGTGGTTGTAGCCGCCAAGGTCGGACACGATCGTTGGCAGGGCCGTCCCGACGATGGTCTGGTCCAGGGCCGCCAGCAGCATGGCGGTCATCAGCCCCGAGAAGACGATCAGGATCTCCCGGTGGCTCAGCCCCTCGGAGGGGATGCCGGCAACCTCGGCGAGCGGCTCTCCGTCGCTCCCGACGACCGGTTGCGGTCGCTTGCTCATGTCACGTGTCCTCTCTGCAGCACTGGTCGTTCATGTTCGTCGTTCTTCGACGGCTCGGCAGCCCGCTCAGGGCGTCGCCATCGGATCGCAGCGTTCCGCCGACCACGCGCCGTTGTGCTCGAGCAGCTTGCGCATGATGCGGCGAAGGCGAACTCCGTCGTCGGCCGTCAGGGCGTCGGACATGGCTTCGCGAAGTCCGTCGTGGAAGGCCCGGTCGGCGTCGGCCAGGGTGCTGGCACCGAGCGGCGTCAGCGCCACCTGGACGATCCGCCGGTTGTCGGTCGGTGTCTCTCTGGTGATCAGCCCCTCCCTCTCCAGCCGGTCGGCGACCCGCGTGATCCCGCTGGGGCTCGCGAGCAGCCGGGCGGCGAGCTCGTTCATCTGGAGGGGATGATCGGCAGCCAGCTTCAGGCGCCACAGCAGTTCGAACTCCAGCCAGGACAGGTGCGTGCTCTCGTCCAGGCGACGCTCGACGTGCTCCTGGAGGACCCGGGTGGCCTGGTGCATGACCAGCCAGGTGGCCACGCGCTCCTTGGTGACGTCCCGCTGGTTCGCCGGTTTCGACGTTTCGATCTTCACGGGAGATAGCTTAGAGTCGAAATGTTGACATGACAACAATTCACCCGACACGATTGGGCCCGATCCGAACGAGTAACGTCGGCCTACAATGCCGGGCCGCGATGCACGCCCGCGACAGCCTGTCTCGTCAAGGACCAAGAGCGCGACGCACATGAAGCACAGAGGGGTCCACTACGACACGGGGACCGTGTTCCGTGGGCCCGGCTTTGGCCTTCCGACCCGACGCAAGCCGCTCGACATGGCCGTGGTTCGGCGCGAGATGCAGATCATCCGCGACGACCTCCACGCCAACGCCGTGCGCGTGGTGGGCAGTCACCTCTCGCGGTTGACCGCGGTTGCCCGGATCGCGCTCGACGCCGGGCTCGAGGTGTGGTTCTCTCCGGCGATCTTCGAGTACCCGCCGCAGAAGACGCAGTCGCGGCTGGTTGCCGCGGCGGCGGCGGCCGCGCCGCTGGAGCGGGCCCACCCGGGTCGCGTCGTGTTCGTGGCGGGCTTCGAGCACACGCTGTTCGCCAGAGGCCTGCTCCCGGGGCGGAGCCTTCTCGGGCGGCTGAAGCACCTCAAGGCCGAGCCGGCCCTCCTGGGAAACGGGAAGCTCAACCAGCTCCTGGAGGGCCTGGTTCCGAGGGTGCGCGCCGCCTTCGCCGGGCCCCTCACCTATGCGGCGCTCATGTTCGAGCAGGTGGACTGGGGACCCTTCGACTACATCGGCGTGGACCACTACCGGGAGCAACGGACCAAAGACCGCTACGTCGAGATGCTCAGGCCGTTGGTGGACACCGGCAAGCCGGTCATCGTCACGGAGTTCGGCATGCGCACCTACCGCGATGCCGAGAGTTCGGGCGCGTTGGGCTTCGGTGTCGTGGACGGGACTCGACAGTTGCTGCACACGCGTCCGTTGATCGGGCGTTTCTTCCGGCCACGCCTCAACGGCCTGTACGAACGCGATGAGGCGATGCAGGCCCGCGAGCTCGCGGCGGCCCTTGATGAACTCGAGCGCGCAGGTGTGGCCGGTGCGCTGCTTGCGACGTTTGCGACGCCGGAGGCCTGCACCGACGACGATCCCCGCTACGACATGGATATGGATTCGATGTCGCTCGTCAGGGCGCTGCCGGATGGCCGGCATGGGACGACGTACCCGGACATGACCTGGGAGCCGAAGGAGGCATTCGCCGCGGTGGCGAACCACTTCGGCGGCAATCCGCCGGACAAGGACGTGCCCGAGGTCCTGTAGCCCCCGACGGGGCCGACTCGAGCGGGTGAGGGGAATCGAACCCCCGTCACCAGCTTGGAAGGCTGGAGCTCTACCATTGAGCTACACCCGCGGGGCGACTCAATCTAACAGTCTCTCTCGACCGATTTCCTTCCCACTGCCGCGGCGGGCATCGGTAGGATGCTGCCGACGGGGTGTGGCGCAGTTTGGCAGCGCGCCTGCTTTGGGAGCAGGAGGCCGGCGGTTCGAATCCGCCCACCCCGACCCTTCTGACCTCCTCTGACGCCACAGCGTGCCCGAATCGACCACCCGATTCAGACCTCGCGCGCGAGCCGTAAACATAGATTATTCTGTGTTTATAGTCTCAAGGCCGGGCGAGGAGCCCCGGCCGCGGCGGGAGGAGGTCACCATGGCCGGGCAGGCACGAAGGATCGCCCTGATCACCGGCGCGTCGCGAGGGCTCGGGCTGGCGCTGGCCCGAGCGCTGGCGTCGCGCGGATGGGAGCTGGTGGTCGACGCGCGAGGCGCCGACGACCTGGAGCGCGCGGCGGCCGAGCTTCCCGCCGCGACCGTCGTCCGGGCCATCCCGGGCGACGTCACGGATCCGGAGCACCGGCAGCGGCTGGTCGACGAGGCGCGATCCCTCGGCGGACTGCACCTGCTCGTGAACAACGCGAGCCGGCTCGGGCCGAGCCCGCAGCCGCGGCTCGACCGGTACCCGTTGCCGGAGCTCCGCCGCGTGTACGAGGCGAACGTGCTCGCGCCGCTCGGACTGATCCAGCGCGCGCTGCCGCTGCTACGCGAATCGAACGGTCGCATCCTCGACATCACCTCCGACGCGGGCGTCGAGGGCTCCGAGGAATGGGGCGGCTACGGCTCGTCGAAGG
>DASXAQ010000098.1:0-1815 GCA_036406615.1 Actinomycetota bacterium
CCGGCGCTCATCACCCGGTTCATGCGGTCGTAGGCCGGGGAGATCCGGTCGAACATCTCGCGCACCTCGTCGGGCTGGAGCGTCATCGAGAGCCCCACCTCTCGTACAGCGTGGCCTCGACGCCCGCCGAGTCGAGGACGCGGCCGGCGACGAAGTCGACGAGGTCGTCGATGCTCTGGGGCAGGTGGTAGAAGCCGGGCATGGCGGGGACGACGGACGCTCCTGCCCGCTTGATACGGAGCAGGTTCTCCAGGTGGATGTCCGACAGCGGCGTCTCGCGCGGCACGAGGACGAGCTTCCGGCCCTCCTTGAGCTGCACCGCGGCCGCGCGGTGGATCAGGTTGGCCTCGGCGCCGCCCGCGATCGTGCCGACCGTCGCCATCGAGCACGGGCACACGATGACCGCGTCGGTGCGGCTCGAGCCCGAGGCGTACGGCGCCGAGTAGTCGGACTCGCCCCAGATGCGGACGTCCGCCTCACCGTGGTCGGTGACAAGCCGCTCGACCGCCCCTGCGGGGTTCATGTCGCGGTCGCCGTAGAGCTCGAGCGCGATCACCTGGGCGCCAGCCCTCGACACGACGACGCCGACGTCAGCGCCGGAGGCGACGAGCGCGCGCAAGATGCGTGCCGCGTACGGCGCGCCGGACGCGCCGGTCATTCCGAGCATCACCTGCACGGTGGGAGCCTAACCAGACGGCGGGGTGCCCGTACCAAGCCCGACGATGAAGTCGACGATCTGGTTGATCTCCTCGTCGGTGAACGCATCCTTGAAGGGTGGCATGCCGCCTCCGCCGTTCTCGATCTGGGCCTTGATCGCCGCCGGGTCAGGATTCGGCGCGCCCTTTGAGAGATCCGGGCCCACGCTGCCACCACCTGCACCGAAGTTGTGGCACGTCGTGCAGCCGTGCGACGAGATCAGGGCCGCCGCCGGCAGCTTGTCGAAGTCCGGGTTCCCGGTGATGTTCGACCCAGACACGGCGCCTGGCGCGACTCCGCCGGCGATCGTCAGCGCGATCAGCACGGCCGGCACCGTCAGCCCGACGGCCATGCCGACGGGCCGGCGCGAGATCCGGCGGTCGCGGCCACGATCCAGGAACGGCCACACGACGAGCAGCACCATCAGGATCGTCGGGATGATGATCGTGGCGAAGATCAGCTCCCACGGCGACTTGAAGATGCGCAGGAGCTCGAAGAGGAAGAGGAAGTACCACTCGGGCCGCGGCTCGGTCACCTGCACCGCCGGGTTGGCCTTGCCCTCGTAGAGTGCTCCGAGCCAGCCGTTCTGGCCGTCGGGATGATGCGCGTCGATCGGGCCCGCGGTCGCGTGCCAGATCACCGCCATGAGAACGATCATCAGTACGATGATCAAGTTCACGACGGTGTCGTGGAACATCGCGTACGGGAAGAAGGGGTGCCCCTCCTTCTTCTGCGCCGCAAGCTCCGTCTCGTAGCGGACGCGGCGGTTGATCACCTTGCGGGGGGACGCGACGGCCATCAGTCGCCGACTGCCTCCTCATGCTCGACCGGTCGCCCGGGCCACGGCGTCACGCCGAGCTTCACGACCAGCCACAGGTGCACGAAGATCAGGCCTGCGATCAACCCGGGTATCAGCAGCATGTGGAGTGCGTAGAAGCGCGAGATCGTCTGCGCTCCGAACACCGGCCCGGCCAGCAGGAACTTCGAGATGAAGGGGCCGAGCACGGGTGCGGTGCCGTTGATGTTGACGGCCACGACCGACGCCCAGTAGGCCCGCTCGTCCCACACCAAGAGGTAGCCCGTGAGCCCCATGGCCATCGTCGACAGGAAGATCAGCGA
>DASXAQ010000099.1:0-19717 GCA_036406615.1 Actinomycetota bacterium
GACGTGTCGTTCAGGCGCCAGGTCGCTCCCGTGAGGGCGGCAGGGTCCGTTCCTGCGGCGCCGCCGGTTGGCGCGCTCGAACCGCAACCAGGGAGAAGGAACAGCATCATGAACAGGCAACCGATTCGCCCGGCGGGTCGCATCTGCCCCCCAACGAGCACGTGGAAGCAGGATAATCCTCGCCCCAGGCTCCCGCAGAAAGAGGTCTGCCGCGGAGCAATCCCCGGGTCGCGCGGCTCGCTCACCTGGGCGTTTGACGCTCGACGGGAACCCTTCCTAGGGTCGAAGCACGCCGTGAAACCCTGATCGGACGGGTGGGGACGTCCGAACCCGCGTGTGGCGTCGCGAGGATGCATGCGTCCTTCGCGCGCTGAACCTGCCGCACCGCTCATCCGTCATCCACGAGCCGAACGTCTGCCCGCGCGCGCTTCGCAGTCGCGGGAGCCAGCTCGAACACCACTGAGGAGGGACACATGTCCACGCCTACACCGATGAGCCGAACGTTCGAAGAGGAGGCGGCTCGATGAGCCGGGTCGAGAACCGCGAGAACCTCAGGTTGCGCCGCCTTGCGTTTCGCCGATACAGCGCGCGCCTCAGCGACGAGGAAGCCACGGAACTCGGACGCGCGATCGCCGAGCGCCGGCGTGCGATGGGGAACCGCATTCGCCGATTGCTCGGCACGGTCGACGTCGACGGCGCGGCCCGCCGGCTGGGCGATCGGTGGCGCGAGGCCGGCCCGAAGGTCGCCAGGGCTGTTCCGAAATTCGCCGCGGTTGCCCCGAACTGGGTTGAGTCGCCGGTCGTTCGCTGGATCGGCGCGAAACGCTGGCACCTCGCGGGGCTGGCGGCTCTGGCGTGCGCGTTGTTCACCGGCGTCATGGGGATGCTGAGCGGCGGGTTCGTTCTGGGCTGGTCGCTCCTGACGCTCACGCTGATCTTCGGCTCGCTGGCGTTTCTGGTCCGCGCCGACGCCTGATCGTCGCGAACGCGAGCCCGCGATGCACGGCTATCGTCTCGTGCGGCGAGCGGCTCAGCAGTAGGACTCGATCATGGGCCCGCCGCTTCCGCTGTGCCCGTAGCCGCCGACCGCCCAGGCCTGACCCGACGCGGTCGTCACCGCAACCAAGCCGCTGCTCGTCGGGTCGGGATCGATGCTCGGCACGACCGTCCAGGCAGAGCCGTCCCACGACGCGATCAGCGTGCGGGTCTTCGAGCCGTCGCTGTTTTCGGTCTCTCCAACCGCCCATGCCGTGGTGTCACTGGACCACGCGACTCCAACGAACTTCCCGAACTCATCCGGGGGAAGGGCGACTCTGGAACTGGTCCATCCACTCCCTCTTGACCAGTGGGCTCCGATGGCACCGCTCGGGTCGACACCGGCCGCCATGAGGTCGCCGGATGGCGCGGCAGCAAGGGCATTGAACGAGGCGTCCGGCGCGCGAGGCTTGGCGAGCAACTGCCACGCCTCGCCATCCCAACCCTCGGCGAATCCGTTGCCAGACCCCCCAAAGTCTCGCGTCCCGACCGCCGTCACCCGTTTGGCCGAGAACCCGGCCACACCGAACAAGGAGCCGCTGGGGAACTTGCCAGGGTTCGGCGTCGGCACCTGAACCCAACTCCCTTCGACCAATTGAAGGGCGAGGGTCTTCCAGTCGCCGTCCAGATAAGCCCCCACAGCCCAGGTGCCGCCGGGGCCGTCCGAGACCGCGTACAAGTTGTTCTGCGACGTGCTCGGGTTGGGGCTCGGAACCGATGTCCAGGCTGTCCCGTCCCAGTGGAAGGTGAGTGTCCTCGGGCCGCCCGACAGAGACGTCTGGTAGAAGCCGACGGCCCATGCGTCCGTCGGCGAGCTTGCGGAGACGGCAGCCAGCCAATCGAACGCGCCCACCCTTGGGGCGGATACCTGGGTCCACGAGGTGCCATCCCAGTGAAGGAAGAGCGGGTCGTTACCGGCTGAACCGACGGCCCAGACGTCGGTTGGGGAGGTCGCGGACACTCCGTTGAGCAACGATCCAGGGGGCACTGTGATGCTGTCCAGCTGCCAGGTTCCGGTGCAGGAGCGGACCCGCACCGGAACCGACTCCCGGGCGTTGGCCGGCGTCACCCCAAATGCCAGGGCGGCGGTGACGCATATCGCCACGAGCCATCGCCTCGAAGGCACGATCCCCCCTCTCCCGCGGATAAGCCGAAGAAATCCGGACGAACACAACCATGCGACCAGGATCTTCGTCAAGACCGCGAGCCACGAGCCGTCAGGCTGAAATCGAACCCCGGGCGGGTCTCATTCGTAGTGCGTAAAAGGAGAGTCGCGGCTGATCGAAGGAGGCTGCCATGCCCAAGCCCGGTAATGGATTGCGCGCCCGCGTCCGGGTAGGGATCCGAGGTTCGACCCTTGCGGTGCTGGCGGTCGCCGCGGTGATCTTCGGCGCCGGCCAGGCGTCGGCCGCCGCGTTCAACGTGACGGAGGTGCAGGTCCCCACGCCGGGCGCCGGGCCGTTCACCCTGGCCATCGGTTCGGATCACGCCACCTGGTTCACCGAGTTCACCCACGACGCGGTCGGCAGGTTGCAGGCAGGCCATTTCAGCCAGTTCCGGCTCACCGAGTCCGGCCTGCCCGACTCCATCGCGGCGGGCCCCGACGGGGCTCTCTGGTTCACCGACGACACGAACGACGTGATCTGGCGGATCACCACGAGCGGCAGTCTGTCCAGCTTCCCCATCCCGCCGTGCACCGGCTGCCAGTTCAGCGGAGGCAGCGGCGTCGGCAACATCATCGCCGGACCCGAGGGCGCGCTGTGGTACTCGCGGCCGGGCAACGACGCCATCGGGCGGATCACGACCTCGGGCGACGTGCAGGAGTTTCCGGTCGCAAGGACCGGTTCCTATCCAGGCTGGATCACGGCCGGCCCCGACGGCGCGATCTGGTTCACGGTGAGCGAGGGCATCGCGCGCATGACGACCGAGGGCAGCGTCTCCATCGTGTACGACGGGTTGAACTACCCCTCCTCGATCGTCACCGGGCCCGACGGCAACCTGTGGTTCACCGGTTTCTACGAGGACGTCGTCGGCCGGTTGACGCCGGGCACCGGCGACACCGTCAAGCTGTTCCCGCTGCCCGTCGGCTGCGCGCCGCAGAACATCGCGGCCGCGCGTGGCGCCCTGTGGATGAGCTGCTACGAGCAACCGGTCGTCTATCGCGCGTCGATCCAGGGCAGGGCGACGGCCATCAACGTCCCGTCGGGCGAGTCCGTCTACGGGCTGGCCGGGACCGCGAACGGACCGGTGTTCTTCGGCGACTACGTCGCCAACCGGATCGGCGAGATCACGTTCGGCTGAGTCAGCGGTAGACGCCGTCGTGGCCCCGGTTGTGCCGCCCGGGCTGCGGGAAGAAGGTGTTCGCGCCGCGAACATGACGCCGCCCCGCCCCGCTCGGCGCGGGTGCGGGACGGCGTCGACGTTGCCTACGACGCGGTGCGCAGAGCTACGAAGCGCGCACCCAGCGGTTGGTGAAGGAGTTCCCCGCCGCGTTCAGTGCGGAGGTCGACACCTTCGTCTGGCCGCTGCCGTTGACCATGGTGATCGAGGTCGCAGTCCAGCTCGGGTCGTTGATCGGGCCCTTGTGCCCCGCGTCGTTCGCCGTCGCTGCGCTCGTGAACTTGATCGAGTTGAAGTTCGGCAGCGGGAAGAAGCCCGAGCCGACGCAGCACGGTGCCTCGGTGATCCACTCCGCGGAGGACCGGCTGCAGGTTCCCTGGCATGACTGCGTGGTGGAGAACGAGGCCGCCGAGTTCGTCGTGTCCGTCACCTTCAGGATGTACTGGCCCCCGGTGAACTGGACGCTGCTGGTGAACTTGTCGCCGGGGTTGATGGTGTGGACGACCTGCACGGCGTTCGCCGGATACATCTCCCACCAGTCGAAGTACTTCGCCGTCCCGTTCGTGCAGAACGCGATCGTGCCGTCCTGCTCGACGGTCCCGCTCGTGAATCCGTCCAGTCCCACCCAGAAGGCCACCGCGCCGTTCGGCGCGACGGAGCAGTCAATGCTCGGCTGGGTCCAGGTGCCCTTCACGCTCTTGAACGTCGTGCCGGTGCTCGCGTAGCCGGACCAGTTGCCGGACGTGACCGCACCCTTGTTCATGTGGATGATGCGGATCGGGGCGAGGTGCTTCGGCGCTGCCGCCGCCACCCCCGTGAGCATCGCCAGCATCAGCAGGGTGGTCGAACCTACCGCCATTACCCGTCGCATACGCGACCCCTCCTCTCGGAACGACTCGGACGGCGGGAGCATAGACCGAAAAACGGAAAAGCGCGTCGCGCGATGTGAAAGGGGCGATTCGAATGGCCGATCCGAGGCGAACCCATCGGCAGGTGCTCAAGTTCGCGCTGGGCCTGCCCGGCGCCTACGAGGACCACCCCTGGGAGGAGACCGTGGCGAAGGTCGACGGGAAGGTGTTCGTCTTCCTGGGGAGCCCCGACAGCCCCCGGTGGCCGGCGATCACGGTCAAGCTGGGTGAGTCGCACGAGATGGCGCTGGGGTTCCCGGACGCCGAACCGACGGGTTACGGCCTCGGCCGCAGCGGCTGGGTCACGATCCCGATCCGGGTGGCGGGTCCGCCGCCGGGCGTGCTCAGCGACCTGGTCGAGGAGAGCTACCGGCGAGTGGCCACCAAGAAGCGCGTCATGGAGTTGGACTCCAGCCGGCGCTAGGGCCGGTCCTTCTCCTGCGCCCGCTCCGACGAGACGTCGATCATGACGCCTTGCCAGCACAGCGGCTGGCCGTGCGAGCCCATGACCAGGGACGCCTCGTCCCGAACCCAGACGACCCGGCCATCCCTCGCGATCATCCGGTACTCGGAGCGGAACGTTCGCCCGGTGCGGTTCGCCTGCTCGCAGGCCTCGACCACGCGGTCGCGGTCCTCGGGATGCATCAGGTCGACCCACAACAGGGCGTTCTCCATCCACTCCTGCTGCGTGAACCCCAGGACGGATTCGACCTGCGGCCCGATCGAGATCGTGCGTCCGTCGCCGAGCGACTCCGTGTAGGGGATGAACCGCTGGTCCTCGATCGGAAGCTCGTCGTCGCCCGTCGCCACCAGGGGCGGCATCAGCGCACCTCGTCGGGCGACCAGGAGTCCTCCTCGGACGCGGTCGCCAGGCGGATCTGCTCGACGATCTGCGCCGGCGGGCAGCCCTTGACCAGGTAGCCGAAGGCGCCGATCTCCTCGGCGGCGACGTCCCATTCCTCGGCTCCGTAGAAGGTGAGGATGATGACCTGCACGCCGCGGTGGACGGCGCGGATCTGCCGCGTCGCCTCGATGCCGTTCATGTCGGGCATGCGCACGTCCATCAGGACGACGTCCGGACGCAACTCGCCCGCTTTGAACACGCCCTCGATGCCGCCGTTCGCCTCCGCGACGACCTCGATGTCCTCGGCCTCCAGGAAGGCGCGGAGAAGCGTCCGGGTCTCCTCTTCGTCGTCCACGAGCAGGACGCGGGGGCGGGATGCGCTCGATCGCTCCACACTCCGGCTATCGGCACGCCCGCGCGCGCGATTCACCTTTGCCAGGGTGTCTGCGGGCCCGCCCGGTGGGCCTCGGTTCGCAAATGCGACGAATCGGCGCCTCTCAAGCCGTCCGCCCGCCGTCCCGATACGCGAAACGATTCGCGAATCGTTGGAGGCAGGACGCGTGTCCAAAGGCACGATGATCGAACCCGCTCGCCGGCGCGGGCCGGCGGGGTGACGTCGCATGTCGCTCGCACCGCTCCCGTGGGAGTCGCATGGCGGCGAGTCGAATCCGGACGACGACGCCCCGGCTGAGCCGCGCAGGGCTCCTCTGGTCCTGGTCGCCGACGACTCGAAGGTGATCCGGCTGCTCGTGCGCGAACAGCTTCGCGCGGAGGGCTACCGGGTCCTGGAGTCCGAGGACGGCCGGGAGGCGCTCGAGGTGGTGGACCGCTCGCGGCCGGACGCGTTGCTGCTGGACGTCGAGATGCCGGTGATGGGCGGCTTCGACGTGCTTCGCCACCTCAAGCAGGATCCCGACCTGGACGAGGTCCCGGTGGTGTTCCTGACCGCTCGTGACAGCGCGGCGGACGTCGTCCGGGCCCTGGAGCTGGGCGCGCACGACTACCTGCGAAAGCCATTCGAGGCGGCGGAGCTGATCGCCCGGGTCCGCGCCGCGGTTCGGGTCAAGGCGTTGCAGGACGAGCTTCGCGAGCGCAACGCCGAGCTCGAGCGGATGTCGCGAACCGACGCGCTGACCGGCCTGTGGAACCGCCGTCACCTCGAAGAGCACCTGGGGGCCGTCTACAGCTCCGCCCGCCGGCGCGATTCGCCGTACGGCGTGCTGATGATCGACATCGACCGCTTCAAGCGCGTCAACGACCAGCACGGCCACACCGCCGGTGACGGAGTGCTGCGCGAAGTCGCGGCCCGCCTTCGCTCCGGCGTCCGCGGCGAGGACCAGATCGCGCGGTGGGGTGGCGAGGAGTTCCTGGCCGTGCTGCCCGACACCGACGTCGACGGCGCCGCGACGATCGCGGAACGGCTGCGTCGAACGATCCAGCTCGCACCGGTGCCGGTCGGCGAGATCCTCGTCGACGTGAGCGTCAGCATCGGCGTCGCGGCGGGGGTCGCCGAGCCTCCCATCATGGTGGATGCCGCCGATCGTCGTCTGTACCTGGCCAAGGAAGGCGGCCGCAACCTGGTCGTCGCCGCGGCCTCCAACGAGCTCACCGGCTAGAATCGGGCGCCGTCGGCAACGACGGTGGATCTCGCTCGAGATCGGGCACACCGGCCTCCCGCGCCCGGGCGTTCCGCTCCATGACGATGAGACGGAGGTCGAGCATGTCGATGAGCGAGACGCAGTTCGAGGCGCGCCGGTATCGCACGGCGGCGATCATCGTGGGGATCATCGGGATCCTGGCCCTGCTTGCCGGGATCGCCTATCTGGTGGTGCCGATCAGCAGCCTGCCGCATATCCACCTGGTTGGCTGGCTGCCGAACGCGACGGGCCACCATTCGAAGCGCGGCATTGCGGGCCTGATCCTCGGCGTGATCCTGCTGGGCGTTGCGGCGTGGTGCTGGGTTCGCGCCGGCCGGCTCGAGTACTGATCAGCCGTTCACGACGAAGCTCGGCCGGTCCAGCCGAAACGAGATGACGGCCGTGCCGTCGCGCACCACCACGCCCGTGTAGCGCACGCCGTCCATGACGGCGGGAAGCTCGAACGACAGCGAGGGCGTGATGGACTCCGGCAGCGACACGTCGGGGCGAAGCTCCAGCCGGTTCCCCTCCAACGTCGGGACGACCGGGATCTCCCCGACGATCGGCAGCGTGACCAGGACGCGCCCGCCCTGAAGCCGGACGGGAAGGTTCACGCCACGGTCCTTCAGCAACGCCGCGACGGCGGCTTCGTCCATCGTGGCCGTTCCCTGGCCCGAGGCCGCGCGGATGACGGCCCGATGGCCGGCGACGACCGCGAACGGCGGGAACGTGACGTCGGTGAGCGTGGCGTGGACGCGGTCGAACGTCACGCCGCCGGCGCTCAGGTCCGTCCCGTCGATCGTCGCGCTCGGGATGTTGCCGGTCGCCGCGTGCCACAGGAAGGGTTCGCCGCCGAGCGACACGCTCGGATTCCCGGACAGCGACAGCGTCGTCGCGAGCTCGCGGCTCACCGTCCGTTCGGCCAGGGCGCGCGCGGCGAAGTTGGCGGCCACCAGGACCGCCAGGATGACGCCGAGGATGATCAGCAGGCGCTTCACCCACTCACCTTCTCACCGTGCGCCGATGGGAAGTTCCGCCCGGGCTCTCACGTGTTTCACAGGTTCGGCGGGTCCACTCGGGGGCGTCGAGTCGACGAAGGGAGGTGATCCGACTGATCACGGTCGCACGTCGCGTCCTCGTGTCGCTCGGCGCGGCCGGTGCCATTGCCCTCGGGGCATTCGGGGTCAGCCACGCCCTCGCGGCGGGCTCGTCGTCCCCGTCACCCACCGCCCGCCCCACGGCGTCGGGGACGCATCACAACTGCCCGCACATGAACGGGGGGCAGGGCTCCGGCTCCACCGCCACGACGGCCGCAACGGCACAGGCCTACTAGGCACCCATGGTGCCGGCGTGCGCCCGGGGCGGTTGGCTCGCCCCGGGCGCACGTTCGTCCGGCCTCAGCCCGGCGCCGCGATCGCGGCCAGCACCATCGGCTGCCAGGACTGCCCGACGAAACCGAACGGGCCGTTGTCGACGGTCCAGGACAGGCCCAGGTAATTCGCCGCGGCCGTGACCGATCCCCAGTACGTGTTGACCCCGAGGTCGATGAACCGGGTGCCGATCTCGCCCACCCACACCGGGATGCCGTCCGCGGCGAGCACGCCCGACTCGCGGTCGCGCAGGTAGCGGATCGCCTCCAGCGTGGAGCCCAGGTACGAGAAGTTCCCCGAGGACGTCCCGGTCGCGACGTGCTCGTACAGGTTGCCGAGCGCCTCGCCGTAGGTCTGGCCGTTCGGATTGATGAGGTCCAACCCGACGCCCCAGCGCGCGCCGAAGTACTCGTGCAGGTCGAACGCCACGTTGCCCATCGCGGCCCACCCGGACAGGTCGGCCTGGCGGAGCCCGGGCCCGTAGTCCTCGCGGGTCGTGAAGAAGATGACGTGCGTCGGGTCGAAGGGGCGGATCGCCGTCTGGGCGATCTGCAACTCACCGTCCAGGATCAGCTGCGTCGTCGAGTGCGCGTTGGGCAGCGTGCCCGGCTGGGGCTCGTTCATCACCTCGTAGCCGGCGATGCCCGGCGACGAGGCGTAGCGCTGCACCAGGAACGTCCACATCTGCTCGTAGAACGATGTGCGCAGGCTGTCCGTCCAGAAGTCGGCCTGCGCCTGCGCCTTGCCCTGCGGCGTGTGCGGGTAGTTGATCCCCGTGGAGTCGTACGGGGCGGTGTAGGACCACTCGGGTCCCTGCCCGAAGAAGCCGCACTGGTTCGGGTCGCACCCGTGGATGTCGAGCACCACGTACAGCCCTGCCTGGTGGGCGTTGCTCAGGTACGTGTCGAGGCTGCTGAGGTACGTCGTGGACCAGTGATGCGTCCACGTGCCGTCGCCATTCGACGTCGGGGCGGTCGGCTCCAGCTGCGCCCATCGCACGCGCAGGCGCACCAGGTTCATGCCGAACGACGCCAGCTGCTGAACCTCGCTCTTCGGCGAGTTGCTGGTGTCGTTGGCGCCCTTGAGGATGACCGGGTTGCCGTCCAGCCAGAACTGCCCGTCGTGCGCCGACAGCGTGCCGTTCGACGGACCCGACGGAGGGACGTACGGCTGCGTGGACGGCGGCGGCAGCGTCGGCGGCGCCGACGGGGCAACCGGCGCGGCGGGGGTGGGCGGCGTCCCGGCGAAGAACCACGTGTCGGTGAACCCGGCCTTGCCGTTCTGGTTCGTCATGATGCCGGCGAACAACATCAGCGCGTTCGCGTCGGGGTTCCACAGCAGGTCGCCATCGACGCGGTTGCTCGGCCACCCCGTCTTGCCGGTCTTGATGTTCGTCCACGCGCCGCCGACCAGAACCCACATGTGCCGGCTTCCCAGGTACCCCATGCCGCCAAAGACGGTCACGCCCCCGAGCTGCGGGTCGTACGCCATGCGGAACCGGTCCCGCGGCCCCATCGTGGAGGGCTCGTCGGGCCCCTGCGTCCACGTCGCGCCGTCGAAGAACCACGTGTCGAAGCCGCCGTCGCCGCCGGTGATGACGATGTGGTTCTGCACGGGGTCGTACGCCATGCCGAAGAAGGACCGCGGCATGACGGCCGACGGCGTCGGCGGCCCCTGCGACCACGAGTTCGTCGCGCCGTCGTACAGCCACGTGTCCGAGTAGGGGAGCGCGCCCGACCCGCCGAACAGGACGATCGTGCCGAGCGCATCGTCGTAGGCCATCTCGGCGCCCGTGCGGCCGTCCATCGCGGGCGGCGCGGCCGGCCCCGGCGTCCACTGCGTGCCGTCGAACAGCCACGTCTGGTTGCTCGGCGGCCACGAGCCGTCCGAGCCGCCGAACATGACGATGCGCTGGCTGACGGGGTCATACGCCATGGCCCCGCCGCCGCGCGGGGTGAGCCCCGCCGGAGCGTTGGGCCCTCGAGACCACGTCCCGGACCGGTAGACCCACGTCTGGTTGCTCCACGACTCGGTGGTCTGTTTCGGCGAGCCGCCGAACAGGACGACCTCGTGCAGCGGCGGGTAGTAGGCATAGGCCACGTCCCAGTGGGTGACGTAGCTGCCCGGCAGACTCGCCCCCTGGGTCCACGTGGCGGCGGCGCGGGCGGCGACGGGGGGCAGGACCACGACCGCCGCCGCCGCGAGCGCAAAGGCGGTGCCGGTCCGCCAGGCCCGGAGCCACGGGCTTCGGGACGGGCGCGTACGCGTCCGCGTTGGCATTCGAACCATCCCCCAACCAATCCGGTCAATCCGGGGCAAATCGGGATCGCCAGGTGGGGAAGGGTACCCGAGTTCGCGCCCGTCGGTCAACGAAAGGGCCCCCGCAGCGTAGCGGGGCGTTGGGGGTTACGGGCGGCCGACCTGTGCGGATCTAATGAGAAGCCGCGTCGGGCGGCCGCACGTGGGGCACGCCCTGGCCGCGCCGCGCCGCCTCGCCCTTGATCCGCGGTGACACGCGGCGGCTCGCGGTCCACCTCGCGAGGGGGCGTCGCCGTCGCGATCCCTGGGGACGGAAGTCGCCCAGGAGCCAGTCGACGGTGAAACGAACGCCGCCGCCGCCACGGCGAGGACGCTCCAGGTGCCCGACGAAGACCGCGCTCTCGTGCGGCGCGGCCCGGTCGTAGCGCGCGTGGAAGGTGAGCGACCCGTTGCCGGCGAGCGGTCCTTCGATGCCCGCAGGCAGGTCGAGCACGAAGCCGGCCCCGTCCAGGCGGGCATCGTCGGTGCGGATCAGCGTCGGAAACCCGTCCTGGCCGATCACCGTCAGGACCGGGCGGCCGAACTGTTCGACGGCGACGGCCGCGCGTTCACGCCAGCGCGTCGGCCGTTCCTGCCACGGCTTCGGATTGGGCCCGACCGGCGCCGGGTCCGATGGCGGTGCGGTCGTCCCGGCCGGCGCGCGCCACGAATGCGGGGCTTCGTCCGTTCGGCCCTGCGGCCACCACTGGATGCGAAGCGGCGTCACGCGCACCCAGATGCGGATCCAATACCACCCCCGGCGTCGCTGCGCGAGCCCCGAGACGCCGGACCAGGCCTCGGGCAGCTTGGCGATGGTGCGCTGCACATACAGGTCGGTGTTCGCCTGCAGGTCGGCGTCGCGGACGCTCGCCAGCCCCTGCACCAGGACCATGGGGGGGCGATCCAGGCCGGACCCCACATCGTCGGAGAACAGGATCGCGACCTTCGGATTGCGACGGGCGCGTTCCGCCTTCGACGGGTACGTGAGCCCCGTGGACACCTCGATGGCTTCGCCGTCCTCCGATGGGAAGGGCGTGAGCGGCCAGGTGATCGGACGGCCGGTGCGCGAGATCGACGCGAACTCGCACGTGAGCGTGCGGTCGAACACGGGCAGCAGCTCCTGCGGCCAGCCGGCCGGGTTCGCCGCGAGCTGCGGCGTCACCGCCGAACCGGCCTCACCCGCAGTCCCCGCGGGCTCGGGCCCGAAGGTGGACGGTCCCTCCACGTCACGGCCAGACTAGCGGCCGTGGCGGGGCTTGCCGATGTCGACCTGATGCGAATCGCGCTGGAGCGCGCGGCCGCGTGCGAATCGTCGGGGGACGTGCCCGTCGGCGCGGTGGTCGCCCGCGGAGACGAGGTGCTTGCCGTGGCGGGCAACGAACGCGAGCGCGCGCACGATCCAACGGCCCACGCGGAGATCCTGGCGCTGCGGGAGGCCTCGGACCGGGTCGGGTCGTGGCGCCTGGACGGGTGCGCGATGTTCGTCACGCTGGAACCGTGCGCGATGTGCGCCGGCGCGCTGGTGCTCGCCCGACTCGAGCGGCTGGTCTACGCGTCGGCCGACCCCAAGGCCGGGTTCGCCGGCTCGCTCGGCGACCTCACCCGCGATCCGCGCCTCAACCACCGTCTGCGGGTCGAGTCGGGGGTGCTCGCGGAGGAGTCCTCGGCGCTGCTCAAGGCGTTCTTCCTGGGGCGCCGCTGAGGGACGGGACGCGTCTAGACTTTGTGCCCTGGCAGGATGGCCGAGCGGACGAAGGCGCACGCCTCGAAAGCGTGTGAGGGTGAAAGTCCTCCCTGGGTTCAAATCCCAGTCCTGCCGCAACCGGCGTTCATCGCGTCGAGGCTCCCCCCGGCTGCCTACAATCGCCGGCGGAGGGATGCCCGAGCGGACGAAGGGGCACGCCTGGAGAGCGTGTAGGCGGGTAACCGTCTCCGGGGTTCAAATCCCCGTCCCTCCGCAACGAGATGGGCGCCTCGCCCTCCGCACTCGCGATCGAGGGCCTGGATGATGACGATTCGCACGCGCGACGACCTCCGGAACGTGGCCATCGTGGCGCACGTGGACCACGGCAAGACGACGCTCGTCGACGCGATGCTGTGGCAGTCGGGCGTATTCCGCGCGAACCAGGCGGTTGCCGAGCGCGTGATGGACTCGATGGACCTCGAACGCGAGAAGGGCATCACGATCCTCGCGAAGAACCTCGCGGTCCGCTACGGCGACGTGAAGATCAACATCGTCGACACGCCGGGCCACGCCGACTTCGGCGGCGAGGTCGAGCGAGCCCTCACGATGGTGGACGGAGCGCTGCTGTTGGTCGACGCCAGCGAGGGGCCGCTGCCGCAGACGCGGTTCGTCCTGCGCAAGACGCTCGAGGCGCGCCTGCCGGTCGTGCTGGTCGTCAACAAGATCGACCGCCCGGACGCCCGGGTACGCGAGGTGGTGGACGAGGTCTACGAGTTGTTCCTCGACCTGGACGCGGACGAGTCGCAGATCGAATTCCCGATCCTGTACACGAACGCGCGGGCAGGGCAGGCCTCCGCCGACCCGTCCGCCCCGGGCGCCGACCTGAAGCCGCTCTTCGAGGCGTTGCTGAAACGGATCCCCGCGCCGCGGTACGAAGATGGCCACCCGCTTCAGGCGCTGGTGACGAACCTGGACGCGACGCCCTATCTCGGGCGCCTTGCCCTGTGTCGCGTGCTGAACGGCACGATCCGGCGCGGGCAGCTGGTGGCCTGGTGCCGCGCGAACGGACAGGTGGAGCGGGTGAAGCTCTCCGAGCTCACCGTGGCCGAGGCGCTCGACCGCGTCCCGGCCGACGAGGCCGGTCCAGGGGAGATCATCGCCGTCGCCGGCATCGACGAGGTGACCATCGGCGAGACGCTCGCCGATCCCGACGACCCGCGCCCCCTTCCCGTGACGCATGTCGACGAGCCGAGCCTTTCGATGACGGTCGGCGTCAACACGTCGCCGCTGCAGGGGCAGAGCGGGTCGAAGCTGACGGCCCGGCTCATCAAGAGCCGCCTTGACCAGGAGGTCGTCGGCAACGTCGCGGTGCGCGTCCTCGACACCGAACGCCCCGACACCTGGGAGGTCCAGGGCCGCGGCGAGCTTCAGCTCGCGGTGCTCGTGGAGATGATGCGCCGCGAGGGATTCGAGCTGACGGTCGGCAAGCCCCAGGTGCTCACCCGAATGGTCGACGGCGACGTGTGGGAGCCCGTTGAGCGCGTGGCGATCGACGTCCCCGAGGAGTACTTCGGTGTCGTCAGCCAGCTGCTGGCGCTGCGCAAGGGCCGCGTCGAAGAGACGGTCAACCACGGCACGGGATGGGTCCGGATGACGTATGTGGTCCCGGCCCGCGGCCTGATCGGGTTCCGGACCGAGTTCCTGACCGAGACGCGCGGCACCGGGCAGCTCCACCATGTGTTCGAGGGCTACGAGCCGTGGGCGGGCGAGCTGCGCACGCGCCCCACCGGCTCCCTGGTGGCCGACCGGCGCGGCATGGCCACCACGTACGCGCTGCTCGCCCTGCAGGAGCGCGGCGAGCTGTTCATCGGACCGACCGCCCACGTCTACGAGGGGATGATCGTGGGGGAGAATCCGCGGTCCGAGGACATGGACGTCAACCCGGCGCGGGAACGCAAGTTGACCAACATGCGCAGCGCGACGTCCGACGAGCTGGTGCGGCTGATCCCGCACCGTGACCTGTCCCTCGAGCAGGCGCTCGAGTTCATCCGTGAGGACGAGTGCGTCGAAGTCACCCCGGCCATCGTCCGTCTTCGCAAGCTCGCGCTGTCCGCCGACCAGCGCGCGAAGACCCGCAGCCGGGCGCGGGGAGGCGGCGCCGGGGGAGACGGCTGACAAGTCCGCACCCGCCAGGCATCATGGTCAGGCTCGGGCGGCGCCCCGAAGGTCTTCATGGACGGTATCGAGACACCAACGCAGGCCGAGAAGCGGTGGCCGCTGCGCCTCGATCGGCTGCGGCTGCGGTTCCGCGACCCCGGCCTCGAGAACGCATTTCGGGACGACCGGTTCCGCCACAACATCGGGAACATCCGCTTCGCCTTCGTGGCGGGGATCGCCTTCTGGGTCGCCTGGGGCCTGATCCTGCGACCGCACATCCTCGCCCTCTCCGACCGCAGGCTCGACGCGATCATCCGCTACGGCGTGTTCATCCCCATGCTGCTCGTCGGCCTCGGGCTCACGTTCACTCCCTTGTTCCGGCGCATCTGGCAGGGGATGTCGGTCGTCGTCGCGGTAACGACCATCGTGGTGTGGGTCTACTACGTCTCGCACGTCCTGACGCTGCCGCCCGAGTACGGCTACGTCGGCATCATCCTGATCACGGCGTTCACGTACACGCTGGCTCGGCTCCGCTTCGTCCTGGTGGTGCTGATCATGGTGATCGGCATCGCCGCCTACCTCCCGTATGCGATCACGGCGAACTACATCGTCGATGTCACGCGGGTGCTCGCGACGCTCTTCCTGATCTCGTTCGGGATGCTGGGCGGACTGGCGGCCTATCGACTCGAACGGTTCTCGCGACAGGTGTTCCTGCGCGAGCGCCAGGTTCAACAGGAGCGGGAGCGATCCGACAGCCTGCTGCTGAACATCCTGCCCCAGGCCATCTTCGAGCAACTCAAGCGCTCGCCCGACGCGCGCGTCGCTCAGGCGTTCGACCAGGTGACGGTCCTGTTCGCCGACGCGGTGGGATCCACGCAGCAGGGCGCACGGTCATCTCCGGAGGCGTTCGCCGCCGCCCTGGACGAGCTCTTCCGCCGGTTCGACCAGATCGCGGATCACCATGGCCTGGAGAAGATCAAGACCATCGGCGACGCGTACATGGCCGTGGCCGGCGCGCCCGTCCCCATGGCGAACCACGCCGCGGCGGCCGCGTCGATGGCGCTCGAGGTCCTCGCCGAGGCGGGGCAGGTTCGGTGGCCCTCCGGTGACCCGCTCATGGTCCGGATCGGCGTCGCCACCGGGCCGGCCGTTGCCGGAATCATCGGCTATCGGAAATTCGCCTACGACCTCTGGGGCGACACCGTGAACCTCGCCAGCAGGCTCCAGGAAATCGCGGAGCCGGGCCAGGCGCTCGTCTCGGACCCGACGGCCGTCCTGTTGAGGGATGACTACGAGTTCGGGGCATCCCTGACCTTGGAACTCAAGGGCAAGGGACCCACCCCGGTCCGCGTGCTGCTGGCCCGCCGCGCCGATGCTCCGATCACGGTGCCGTCCTCGGAATCGGGGATGACCTCGTGAGGAGATTCGTCCTGCTGGCTGCCTGCCTGAGCCTGGCGGCCTGCACTCCCTCCGGTCCGGGCCGGACACCGCAAAACCCGGGGGGAGCCAAGGGGATCATCGTCGTCGGCGTGTCCGGCGCGTTCACCGAGAACCGGCTCGTGGCGGAGATGTATGCCCAGGTTCTGGAGCGAGCCGGCTACACGGTGGAGCGGCAGTTCGACTTCCCGTCCCGAGAGATCTCCCAGAATGCCCTGGAGTCGGGACAGATCGACCTGACGCCGGAGTACCTGTCGTCGCTACTCCTGTACCTCGACCCGAACGCGCAGGCATCGAACGATCCCGCCGCCGTTGCCGGGCAGGACCGCGAGCGGTTGCAGCCCAGCGGGATCACGCTGCTCACGCCCTCCCGAGCCAACGACACGAACGAGTTCGTTGCGAACGCCGAGACGGCCCGGCGATTCCATCTGACGACGATGAGCTCGCTGGCTCCCGTCGCTGGCCGGTTGGTGTTCGGTGGCTCACCCGAGTGCCCGCAGCGACCGCTCTGTCTCCTGGGGCTGCAGCGTGCGTACGGGATCCTCTTCGACGACTTCACGCCGCTGGATGCCGGCGGGCCGAAGACGATCGCCGCGCTCAAGGACGACCAGGTGCAGATCGGACTGCTCTTCTCGACGGATCCGAGCATTGCCAGGGACGGCTTCGTCCCGCTCGTGGACGACCGGCACCTCCAGAACGCGGAGAACATCACGCCCGTGATCCGCTCGGACAAGCTGAACGACGAGATCCGTGGGTTGCTCGATGCGGTGAGCGCGCGGCTCACGACCCAGAACGTGACCGCCCTCGTCGGGAAGGTCGTGCTGGACGGGCAGGGTGTGAAGCAAGCGGCGACGGAGTTCCTGGCCGCGAACGACCTGTTGTAGGACTCGCGCTTCGGCGCTCCTGCGCACGCGTGCGCCGTCCCGGCCTCGTCGGCCATCCGTATGACTGGGATGTGAGGGCGCACCGCCTGGGGATGCTGCTCCTGGTGATGTCGTTGGCCGCCGCCTGCGGTGGGGCCGCCGGCGGCCCGGCAAGCTCGGGCTCGAATGGACCGACGGCGCCGGCTGCGCCGACCTCGGTGGGAGCGTCACCCTCCACGGCGCCGCCGGCCGTTCTCGCCGAGGTCCTCACCCGCGTGGACGTCGCCGATCAGCCCGACCCCGTGCTGCTGACCCACGGGTCGATCTGGGTGGGGCACTACCAGGCGAACGGGCTGGAGCGCGTCGACCCGGCGAGCGGGAGGGTGATCGACACCGTGCCGGCGCGATCGCCGATCGACCTGGTCGAGGCGTTCGGCTCCGTATGGGCGGTCGAGCTGACGGCCGACCGCGTCGCCCGCATCGACCCCTCCACCGGCCGGGTCGTCGACCGGATCGCCGTCGGTCGCGAACCGGATGGGATCGCCGCGGGCTTCGGGTCGATCTGGGCCGTCAACCAACTGGAGGGGACCCTGTCTCGCATCGACCCGGGGAACGGGAAGGTCACCGGCACGTTCCCGCTGCAGGGCACTCCGCTGTACGCGACCGCAGCCTTCGGAAGCGTGTGGGTCACCGATACCGACGGCAACCAGGTGATGCGCATCGACCCGAAGACGGGGAAGACGATCGCCAACGTCCACACCGACGCCGTACCCATTCACGTCCTGGCCGTTGGAAGCGCGCTGTGGGTCACCACCTTCGAGGGCGGCACGTTGCAGCGGATCGACCCCGGGACCAACCGGGTCACGGCGTCCGTCGCCGTCGGCGACGGGGCCGATGGTCTGCTGCTCCACGACGGTTCGTTGTGGGTGACGACCGATCGGGCGAACACGGTCGTGCGCGTCGACCCCGCCGGGCCTGCCGTGCTACGGGTGTGGGACGTGGGGACGCAACCGCACAACGGCGTGTTCGCGAAGGGCTCGTTCTGGACCGCGGCGTTCGACGACGGGAAGCTGTTGCGACTCTCGCTCCCGTGACGCGGCGGTGCGCATCTTGCCTTCGACGAGACAGCGTGGGAACGATTCAGCGGGGGCCGTGAGGGTGGCTGGTCGACGGCCGGAGCTGCGTCCACACCCGCTTCGACAGGCCCTCGATCGTTCGGATGTTGCCCGATTCGCTGGACGTACCGCCCACCAACACGGCGATGACGTAGTTGCGGCCGTCGCCCCGGACGCAGCCGATGCTGTTCACCTGCCACGCGCCGTCATGGGGGAGCCAACCGTTCTTCAGCGCCACGGTGGCCTTGCGCGCGACCCCGGCGGATACGCCCCAGGCCTGCGCCGGGTCCACGTGGGTCATCAGGTCCAAGGCGTACCGGCGTGAGCTCCGCGTGAACAGGTTGCTCGGGTAGCAGATCTGCTTGATCAACCGGACCTGGTCGAGCGCGCTGGTGGTCGAGAGCCCCCAGTAGCCGGCCTGGTTCGGGACGGTGTTCTCGAGCCCGGCGCGAGCGTTGTACTGGGCGACGGCCGGCGCGCCCCCCAGGAGCTCCCAGAGGTCCTCGGCCGCGTCGTTGTCGCTCTCCTCGATCATCCGTCGGGAGAGCTCGCGCTCGTCCTCGGTCAGATCCCGGTCCTCGGCCTGCGCCCTGCTGAGCAGCGTCTCGAGGATGTCCACTTTCATGATGCTCGCGGTGATCGATCGCACCCCCGGGCGATAGACGAAGGACTGACCCGTCGCCGTGTCGACGACGGCGGCCGTGATGGTGCCCGGCTGCGCCCCGAGGTAGCGGCTCAGCGCCGGCCGCAGGAGGCGCCCTGGTCGAACCACGGCGGGCACGGATCCCGGCGTCGACGACGGATCGGTCGAGACGGTGGCCCCGGGGGTGGGGCTCGGCCGCGCAGCCGCGGTCGAGTGGGAATGCGGCCGCGCGATGATGAAGGCGCTCGCGACCACCAGGACGATCACGACGACCGTGCGGGAGAGCCGCTCCATCCGCCGTTGAGATGTCCGACGCCGCAGCCGCCGGGGTCCCGGGGGCGCCCCGGGGGGTGAGAGTGGCTCCGCTTCGCTCATCGCCGCCGGGAGTCTCGCACACACGCCGGGGACGAGGTCCGATTCGAGGCCGTTTGGCCATGGACGCAAGGGTCGCTCAGGGCAATTGGGTCAATCTTGCGAAATCTCCCGAGTCGGTGATACGGTGCCCGGCGGCCCGCCCAGGGCCAGCACCAGACGGTGGGCCCGCGATCGACTCGTCGCCGGGCGAGGGGATCGCTGGCTCAAACCGCCTGTTCGTCGGTCGTTTCGAGCATGGAGAAGGGGAGGAAGTATGCATCGAACCGTCAAACGATTGGCCATCGGGATGGCCGCGGGCGCCGTGGTGGTCGCCCTTGCCGTTCCCTCGATCGCGTCCGCGGCGCCGAGGACCTTCGCGGTCACGCCCGCGTATGCGAACCAGCGGAACCTGGTTCGACACGCATCCGGCACCGTGTCGTTCCGCATCGTCCTGCACTGGCGTCAGCAGGCCCAACTGCTGCGCACGATCACCGCGGTCACCACGCCCGGCAGCGCATCGTACGGGCACTACCTGACCCCGGCGCAGTTCCGCGCCGACTTCGCACCGGCGCAGTCCGACGTCGCGCGCGTGTCCTCGTGGCTTCGCGGCCACGGGTTCACGGTGGGCTCCGTCCCCGCGAATCGTCTGTGGGTGAATGCGAGCGGCAGCGTGGCGCAGGTGGAGAAGGCGTTCGGCACGACGCTGAACCTGTACCGCTTCCAGGGCCACGTCGTCCGCGCGGCGTCCTCGGCCGTGTCGATCCCCGCGTCCGTCGCCGGTGTGATCAGCGGCGTGACGGGGCTCGACCAGACGAGGGCGACGCCGTCGGCGCTCCCGCCGCTGGACCCGGTGTTCCTCAACGCGCCGCCGTGCTCGAAGTACTGGGGCGAGCAGATCGCGACGGACAAGCCGCAGGCGTACGGCGCATTCCAGCCCTACGCGCCGTGTGGGCTGCGTCCCAACCAGATCCGCAAGGCCTACGGGTTCGATCAGAGTTCGGCGACCGGGGCCGGCGTGACGATCGGCATCCT
>DASXAQ010000100.1:0-7967 GCA_036406615.1 Actinomycetota bacterium
CGGTCAGAGCAGTGTCGGAGGGGGGATTTGAACCCCCACGGGCGATGAAGCCCACTAGGCCCTCAACCTAGCGCGTCTACCTAGTTCCGCCACTCCGACGGGATGCGCCCGCGATTATAGGCCGGGCTTGCGTGGGAACCGAGAACAGGCCTCCGGCGGCCTCCGCGGCCTCCGAAGCGCCTACGTCCAGAACTTCACGAGGTAGACGGTGGCGAGGCCGTAGACGATCGCGGTCACGACCGTGATGCGGTCGAGCGTCTTCTCCACCGACGTCCCGCCCGAGAGCCCCCCACCGCCGCCGAACATGTCGGAGAGGCCGCCGCCCTTCCCGGAGTGCAGGAGCACCTCGAGGATGAGGAACAGGCACGCGAGGACCTGGATGACGATGACGACGATGTCGAGCATGGGAACCCGATGATACTAGTCGGACACGGCGGCCGATTCGATGATCGCCTGGTCCTCCAGTGGGAAGTGACAGGCCGCCACCTGGCCGGTGTGGTGCGGCGTCAACTCGGGCTCGATCTCCTTGCAGACGGGGAACTGCGCCCGCGGGCAGCGCGGGTGGAACCGGCACCCCGACGGCGGGTCGATCGGGGACGGCACGTCGCCCTCCAGGATGATCCGCTTCTTCGCGGCGGCCAGGTCCGGGTCCGGGATCGGCACCGCGGACAGCAGCGCGCCCGTGTACGGGTGCTTGGGGTTGCGGTACAGGGTGTCGCCGTCCGCCATCTCGACGATCCTGCCCAGGTACATCACGGCGACCCGGTCGGACACGTGCTTGACCACCGACAGGTCGTGCGCGATGAACACGTAGGTGAGGTTGAACTCCTCCTGCAGGTCCTCCAGCAGGTTCAGGATCTGCGCCTGGATGGACACGTCCAGGGCGGACACGGGCTCGTCGGCGATGATCAGCCGCGGCTTCAGCGCGAGCGCCCGCGCGACGCCGATGCGCTGGCGCTGCCCGCCGGAGAACTCGTGCGGGTAGCGGTTGTAGTGCTCCGGGTTGAGGCCGACGAGCTCCATCAGCTGCTGGACCTCGCCCTTGATCTTGTCGCCCTTCACCGTCTTGTGGATCCGGAACGGTTCGCCGATGATCGTGCCGATCGTCTTGCGCGAGTTCAAGGACGCGTACGGGTCCTGGAAGATCATCTGCATCTCGCGGCGCAGCGGCCGCATCTTGCTTCGCGACAGCGACGTGTACTCCTGGCCGTCGAAGAACAGCTGCCCCTCGGTGGGGTCGAACAGCTTCATGATGACCCGCGCGGTGGTGGACTTGCCGCACCCGGTCTCCCCCACCAGCCCGACGGTCTCTCCCGGGTAGACCTCGAGGTCCACGCCGTCGACCGCGTGCACGTTGCCGATCGTCTTCTGGATGATGATGCCGCGCTTGATGGGGAAGTACTTCTTCACCCCGACGAGCTTCACGAGGGGCGTCTTGTCGGATCGTGCGGCGGGCGCGGGTGGTGCCGTGCGCGCCTCGGGGCTGGTGGCGTCCGCCGAGCCAGCGGCGTCGGGCGGGCCGGCCTGCGGCTGCTCGTTCATGTCGACGCTCACGAGGTCAGCGCCACCTCCTCCTTGAAGATGCGCTCCTTGTCAGCGAGCGCCAGATGACAGGCCGACGCGTGATGGCCGTTGGCGGGAACGAGTTCGGGCTCCTCCTGGCGACATCGGTCGAACGCGTAGGGACAGCGCGGATTGAACGAGCATCCGCGCGGCAGGAAGATCAGCGACGGCGGCAGCCCCTTGATGGGGCGCAGCCGGTCGACGTCGGCGTCGAGGCGGGCGATCGACTGGAGCAGCCCCCACGTGTAGGGGTGGTGGGCGCTGTAGTAGATGTCGCGCGACGCGCCGAACTCCACGGCCTTGCCCGCGTACATGACCTGGATGTCGTCGCAGTGCTCGGCCACCACGCCGAGGTCGTGCGTGATGATCACCACCGCGGCGTTGAACTCGTCCTTCAGCCGGCTGATCAGGTCCAGGATCTGCGCCTGCACCGTGACGTCCAGAGCCGTGGTCGGCTCGTCGGCGATCAGCAGGTCGGGGTTGAGCACCAGGGCCATCGCGATCATCGCGCGCTGGCGCATGCCGCCGGAGAACTCGTGCGGGTACTGGTTCGCCCGTTCGTCCGGGCGCGGGATGCCCACGCGGCGAAGCATGTCGATCGCCTGCTCCATCGCCTGCTTCTTCGACAGGTTCTGGTGCGCGCGGATGGCCTCCACGATCTGGTCGCCGACCTTGAAGAAGGGGTGCAGCGAGCTCATGGGGTCCTGGAAGACCATCCCCATCTTGGCGCCGCGGATCGTCCGCATCTCGTCGGCGGGGAGCTTGAGGAGATCCTGCCCCTCGAAGATGACCTCGCCCTCGATGATGGCCTGCTTGCGGGTGATCAGGCCCATCGTGGTTAGCATGGAGACGCTCTTGCCCGACCCGGACTCCCCCACGATGCCCAGCGTCTCTCCGGGCGAGATCGAGAACGAGACGCCGTCAACGGCCTTGACCAGCCCGTCCTCGGTCGGGAAGTGGACCTTCAGGTTCTTGACTTCGAGCAGCGGCTCGGCCAACGTCAGCTCCAGGTCCTCACCTACGGCCGCTCATTGTACGGTGAAGCCGCCCGCGCCGAAAGCCCGGGTCACGTGTACCGCACCCGGGGGTCCAGATACGCGTAGACGATGTCCACGATCAGGTTGGCGAACACGATGAAGAAGGCCGCCAGCAGGGTCGTGGCCTGGATCGCCGGCAGGTCCGAGTTGATCACCGCCCGGTAGGCGTACAGCCCGATCCCCTGCATGTCGAACGTGACCTCGGTGATGATGGCGCCCCCCAGCAGGAAGGCCACGTCCATCCCGAACATCGTCACGACCGGCGTCAGGGCGCCACGCAGGCCGTGCTTGAAGACCACGCTTCGCTCCGGCAGGCCCTTGGCCCGGGCCGTGCGGATGTAGTCCTCGCTCATCGTCTCCAGGATGTTCCCGCGCACCATCCGCGCGTAGAAGGCCGCGTACCCCACCGCCAAGGCGAACCACGGCATGGCCATGTGGCATGCCCAGGGTAAGAGCCCGTACGACCCCACCGTGCCCGCGGTCTTGAATATCGGGACGTAGCCGCTCGAGCACGCGATCCCCAGCTTGAACCAGAACACGTACAGCATCAGCAGCCCGAGCCAGAAGATCGGCACCGACACGCCCAGCAACGCGAACAGCATCGACGCGCGGTCGGCGACCGATCGGCGGCGAAGCCCCGACACGATGCCGATCGGGATGCCCATCAGCAGCCAGATCACGGCCGCGCCGACCGTGAGGGAGATCGTCACCGGCAGCCTGCTGTACATCTCCTGCTTCACCGACTGGAGGTCCTGGTACGAGAAGCCGAACCCCGGCCAGCCGTACTGGTCTCCGAGGAACAGGTGCTTCATGAAGATCAGGTACTGCGTGAACAACGGGCGGTCGGTCCCGAAGATGTGGCGGATCTGCGCGATGAGCTGCGGGGTCGGGTTTCGCCCGGCGGCCAGGACCGCGGGGTCGGTGGTCGGGAAGACGTAGAAGATGATGAACGTCAGGCCGGTCACGACCATCAGCACGACGACGATCCACAGGAGCCGGCGGATGATGTAGCGGATCACCCGGCGGCTCCGATGCTCATTTCGCCGTCCGCGGGTCCAGCGCGTCGCGCAGGCCGTCGCCGATCAGGTTGAACGCGAACGTCGTCAGGAACAGGAACAGGCCCGGGTAGATCATCAGCCACGGGGCGAACTGGTAGATGCCGTTGGCCGACGCGTCCGAGATCATGCGGCCCCACGACGCCGTCTCCGGGCTCACCCCGACCCCCAGGAACGACAGCGACGCCTCGAACAGGATGTTCGTCGGGATGATCAGCGTGGAGTACACGATGATCGGCATCGCGAGGTTCGGCATGATCTCGCGGAGCATGATCCGCCAGTCGGAGGCCCCCGTCGCGTACGAGGACTCGACGAACTCCTTCTCCCGCAGCGACAGCACCTGGCCGCGGATGATGCGCGCGATGTAGGTCCAGTTGACGAACGCGATGATGAAGATGACCAGCGGCAGGCCGGGGCTGATCGACGGCAGCGGCACCGGGAAGTGCAGCAGGGCAGCGAACAAGCCGAGGAAGATGATGAAGCCGCCCCTGGCGGCCTTGCCGCGACTCCACTGCATGGCGCCGAGGATCACCAGCAGCAGCGCCACGAACCACATGGCGGTCGACGCGGGGCCCGACGGCCACTGCATGCTCCCCCCCAGGCACCCCTGCCGGTCGGAGCCGCACACGGCCGCGAGCCCGATGGCCAGCAGCAGGATCGGCAGCGACATCATCACGTCGATCGTTCGGGAGACCATCGTGTCGACGGCCCCGCGGTAGTAGCCGGCCATCAGGCCGAGGATGACCCCGATGATCATGGCGATGCCGGTGGCCACGACGGCCACGATCAGGGAGGTACGCGCCCCGTACAGCACGCGGACGAACACGTCTCGCCCGAGCGTGTCGTGGCCGAACCAGAAGCTGCTGCTGGGGCCGTAGGGAATCCCGTCCGGGGCGGTCCCGGAGAAGATGAACGGTTCGTTCGGCCCGTGGTGGACGACGTACTTGGCGATGAACCCTGCGAAGACCGCCAGGAGCGTCAGGACGACGATGAACGCGGCGCCGGCGATCGCGTAGCGGTCCTTGCGCAGGCGGGCCCAGACGAGTTGGGTCGGCGAGCGTCCCTCGACCCTTCCGAGCTCCGGTTCGGTCGGATCAACGACCGGCTCCGAAGCCACCTGCTGCGCCATCCACGTCCCTCCGGTCCCCGGGTCGTGCAGATTATGAGGGGAAAGCGCGGCGCTGCCAATCTCCTCACCAGCCATATACGGCGCATCCCGCCTGCGGGATTGGGCGCCGGGTCGTGCTCAGGACAGCAGCGGGACCAGCGAGGGGAGGACCTCGGGCCCCATGAGGGCGCCCAGGCCGCCGCGAGCCGCCTCCCGTTCGCCGAACGATCGTGTTGCGTCGGCGGACACGCCGGGGCCGGCCACGAGCAGCGGCACGGGATCGGCCGTGTGCGCCTTGCGAACGCACGACGTCGAATGGTCGGCCGTGACGGCAACCACCACCCGGCGCGGGTCCAGGTTCGGGATCAGCTCCGCGAAGAACGCCTCGTCGATGTCCGTGCACACGTCGCGCTTGTCCGCCCACCGGCCGTCGTGCGCGGGCACGTCGGGGCCCTTGATGTGGATGTACAGCGCGTCGTACCCGCCGAGGGCCTCCGCCGCGAGCGCCGCCCACTGCGCGTACTGCTCCCGGCGGGGTCCGCCGGTGGGCGCGTCGACCGGCGACATCCCCAGGGCCATCGAGATGCCACGCTCGACCGGCATTTCGACGAAGCACCCCCACGACGGGCCGAACCGCTCCTTGATGGGCACCAGCCGCGGCACCCGGTCGCCGGCGTCGCGCGTCAGGATCAGGTTCGCCGCCAGCCGGCCCTCGGCGCGGCGGCGGCGGTTCACCTCGGAGGCGTCCAGGACGCGCGCCGCGTCCTCGACGAACCGGTTGGTGAGGGCGGCAGACCGCTCCGCCTGGTCGGAGCCGTCCAGCGGCTCGGCGATCGCCACGCGGTCCTCGAAGGTCTCAAGGGCGACGCCCAGGCTTCCCTCCTTACGGTACGCAGGGTCGGTGTTCGAGACGTTGGCCGACAGCGGACCCTCGGAGCTTCGGATGACCAGCGCCCCGCGATGCTCCACGGTCGCTTCGAGCCGAAGCGACGCGCCCGGCAGCTTCACGCGCTCGTTCACCTCGGCGGCGAGCTCGTGTGCCTGGTCGCTCGGGAGGTCGCGGCCGACGCGCCGGTCGACGATCTCCTCCCCCTCGCGCGTCGCGAAGTTCACGCGGTAGGCGAGGTCGCCGTCGGCGAACTCCATGTCGCTGCCGATGGCCTCCAGCACGCCGCGGCCGGGGTGCTGCTCGCGCGGGTCGTATCCCAGGATCGCGAACACCGCGATGTCGGACTCCGGCGCGATGTCGCGCCCGACCGTGTACACGATGCCCTGGCTCCCGCCGGCGGCCAGCCGGTCGAGCACCGGCGTGTCCGCGGCCTCGAGCGGCGTGCGCCCGCCGAGCTCGGGGATGGGGTCGTCGCCGAGGCCGTCCAGGCACACGTACAGCAGTTGGTTCACTGGTATCTCACGATGAGCGCGAACTCCTCGGGATCCAGGCTCGCGCCGCCCACGAGCGCGCCGTCGATCTCGGGGTGCGCCATGAACTCCCGGATGTTCGACGGCTTCACGCTGCCGCCGTACTGGATGCGGACCGCGGCCGCCGCGTCCGCGCCGTGCAGGTCCGCGATCGTCGAACGGATGAGCCCGGCCATCTGCCCAGCGTCGGACGCACTGGCGTTGCGGCCGGTGCCGATCGCCCAGATGGGCTCGTAGGCGACCACGACCCGGGCCGTGCGCGAGGCGTCGAGGCCTCCGAGCGCAGCGCGAACCTGCCCGGTGACCTTGTCCTCCATGCGCCCGCCGTCGCGCTCTTCCAGCGTCTCGCCGACGCACAGGATCGGCGTCATGTCGGCGCCGAACACCGCGCGCACCTTCTTCGCGACGGCGTCGTCGGTCTCGCCGAACAGCTGACGGCGCTCGGAGTGGCCGGCGATGACGTACGTGCACCCGAGCGCGGACAGCATGTCGGGGGCGACCTCCCCAGTGAACGCGCCCTTCGACTCCCAGTGCACGTCCTGGGCCCCGAGCGCGTAGGGAAGCCGGTCGGCGTCCAGCAGGGTCTGTACCGAGCGAAGCGAGGTGAACGCGGGGCACACGACGACCTCGACGCGTTCGGCCTCCTCGCTCGGCAGCAGGTAGGAGAGCTTCTGGACGGCCGCGATGGCCTCCAGGTGTGTCTTGTGCATCTTCCAGTTCGCCGCGATGATCGGGCGCCGCGCCGGTGGCATCAGGCCGCCTCCATCAGCACGTCGATCCCGGGCAGGGTTCGTCCCTCGATGAACTCCAGCGAGGCGCCCCCACCGGTGGACACGTGCCCGATCGCGCCGAGCCTGCCGAGCGCCGCGAGGGCGGCGATGCTGTCGCCCCCGCCGACGACCGTGAAGCCGTCGCAGCTCGCGACCGCGTCGGCCACGCCGGCCGTCCCGGCCGCGAAGGGCGCGAGCTCGAACATCCCCATGGGGCCGTTCCACAGCACGGTCGCCGCGCCGCCGATCGCGCGGCCGAAGTCGGCCACCGTGGCCGGGCCGACGTCCAGGCCCTTCATGCCCGCCGGGATCGCACCGGCCTCGACCGTGCGCGGCGTCGCGCCGGCCTCGGCCCGGTCGGCGACGACCACGTCGACGGGCAGGCGGAGGTCGACCCCGCGCTCCTTCGCCTTCTGCTCGGCCGCGCGCACGTCGTCGAACCGGTCGGGCTCGACGAGCGACTCCCCCACCTCCAGGCCGCGGGCCGCCAGGAACGTGAACGCCATGGCGCCGCCAACGAGCAGCGCGTCGACGCGTTCGATCAGCGCCTCGACGACGCCGAGCTTGTCCGACACCTTCGCGCCGCCGAGGATCGCGACGAACGGCCGGGCCGGGTCGTCGCGGACTCGGGTCAGCGCCTCGACCTCCGCCTGCATGAGGCGCCCCGCCGCCGAGGGCAGGCGCTCGGCCACGCCGACGACGGACGCGTGCGCGCGGTGCGCGGCCCCGAACGCGTCGTCGACGTACGCGGCGGCCGGGCGCGCGAGCGCGTCGGCGAACGCGGGGTCGCCGCGCTCCTCGCCGGGCTCGAACCGGAGGTTCTCCAGCAACAGGACGTCGCCCGGCGCCGCCCGTTCGGCCGCCGCATCGACCTCGGGGCCCACCACGCGGTCGAGCTTCGACACCTCGACGCCGAGCGACCGCAGGCGATCGGCAACCGGGTCGAGCCGGAGCCCGTCGACGACCGCGCCCTTCGGCCGGCCGAGGTGCGAGCACAGGATGAGCGTCGCTCCTT
>DASXAQ010000101.1:0-34826 GCA_036406615.1 Actinomycetota bacterium
CGCCCTCGATCCGATCGCGCTAGGTTGCGCACCATGAGCGATCCGCGCCCCACCCTCGAGCACCGCGTCACCCCGCTGGAGCTCTTCCTGGACCTCGTGTTCGCGTTCGCCTTCACGCAGGTCACCACCCTGTTGTCGGACGAGCCGACCTGGGCCGGCCTCGGTCACGGACTGCTCGTGCTCTCGACGCTGTGGCTGGCATGGACCGCCTACGCCTGGCTGACGAACACGGTCGATCCGGAAGAGGGCGCGGCGCTGGGCACGATGCTGATCGCGATCGCCGCGATGTTCTTTGCCGCACTCGCTGTGCCCGAGGCGTTCGGCCGCTACGGCGTGCTGTTCGGCGTCGCCCTCCTCGTAGCGCGGGCCATGGCGCTCATCCTGCTCGCGGTCGCCGTGCGCGGGGAGCGAAGCTCCACCAGGACCATCTTTCGATCGGCGCCGTTCGGGCTGGGCAGCGCGGCCCTCATCCTGGGCGCGGGCTTCGTCGACGGCTGGCCGCGGTCACTCATGTGGCTGATCGCGGTCGTCATCGGACTGCTCGGGCCCCTGTTCGGTAAGCCGATCGGCTGGCATCTCCAGCCCGCTCACTTCGTCGAACGCTACGGCTTGATCATCATCATCGCGATCGGGGAATCCCTGATCGCGATCGGGCTGGGCGCCCGCAAGGTGGGACTCGGCCCGGCGGTCATGCTCTCGGCTGCCCTCGGCCTGGCAGTGGCCGCGTCGTTCTGGCTCGCCTACTTCGACTTCTTCCCGCTTCGGATCCGGCAGCTGCTTCTCGATCGAAGCGGGCGGGAGCGAACCGCCGTTGCCCGCGACGTCTTCACCTACCTGCACCTGCCGCTGGTCGTCGGGATCATCCTGTTCGCCTTCGCGATGAAGACCATGCTCGCCGACGTGTGGGCCAGGCCCGACGCGCTCCTGGCACTCTGCCTCTGCGGCGGCCCGGCGCTGTACCTGTCCGCCTATGTGGGGGTGCGCCTACGTGTGGCCGGCACTCCCGGCCGCGGCCGCTTCACCGCGTGCCTGTTGTGCGCAGGCTTGATCCCCGTGGCGACCGTCGTGCCCACAGTAGCCGCGCTCGCCATGGTGGCCGCCGTCTGGGTCTGTCTTCACGCGTACGAGCTCGTGTGGTGGCGCGAGGAGCGTGCGCAGGTGCGAGCCCTTCGGGCGTAGTCTTCGCGCTCGCAACACGTGGCCCAGACGTAGCGAGAAGAGGGGACGTGAGCATCCAGCGGATCAACTGGTCGAATCGAATCCGGCGCTGGTTCGCCATGCGCAGCAGCGAGCTCAGAACATCCAGAATCGGGTCGCGGACCGCATCACCGCGTTTTCGGGGTCGATGAATTTCGTCTATCTGCACGTTGCGCTGTTTGTCATCAGGGTGACCCTGCTCGAACGCAAGCCGGCCGGTCCTGCTCCGGAGGAGCGGTCAGCTCCTGACGATCGACCCGGGCGGGGCTACCAGTACCGTGCGGTGGCCATTGCGGCCACCGTGATGGTGAGAAAGGCGAGGGAGAGCCTCGCGAACGTCTTCAGGGTGCCCTGGATCTTCGCGATCGCCGCCCCCTGCTCGGGCGTGGGAGGCGCCCCGGAATCCGCGATCGCGCGCTGAAGGCCGAGGAGACGTTGGACCCCGGGCCTGGTCACGAACATTCCGAGCAACGCGGCGACGATGGCCGTCACCATCCCGACGGTCAGCGCCACCCCGTACCCGGTGTCCAGGAGTTTCCCGAGCGAGCCGAACTCGCTGGCGTCCTTCACGTACATGATGAGGCCCGCCACGATCGTGATTCCCGCAAGCCGAAGGAACCAGTCCACCAGCTTCCGCGCGCCGAGCAGCTGTCCCATCATCGGCCCCGCGGCCGGCCCAATCGCCGCGGCGCTCGGCTGCACGAATACGACGAACAGGAAGACGCCGCCCGCCCAGGCCACGCCGGCCAGGATGTGAAGCAGCCGGAAGACGATGAAGAACCACTGCGTCCCGCTCACCCAGATCCCCCCTCCAGCGAACGCGATGCCCGTTATAGCACGAGGGGCGCCCGCATCAGTCCATTCAGTCGCCGGGTGAGGACGGTCTCCACCGTCGGTAGACGGGCATCTCCTCGTCGGTGTATTCGGTCGCGACCGCCTCGTCGATCGAACACGCGTAGTGGACGAGCCCATACGGGGTTTGACCTGGGCGCGAAACGACGGCGGGATGTGCCGCGTCGATCGAGTCGAGCCGTCCGCGCGCCATGAACTCGCCGTGATCGCCGGCGTGGTCGTCCCAGGGCTGGGCCGTGTGCAACGCGTAGCGCGGGTCGCGCGCTACCTCGCGCACCTTCAGGCTCGTGTCGCGGAACGAAACACAGAGGAGGCCCGCCGCGATCCAGGGAGAGACCGGGTGCACGCGCGGTGCGCCGTCGAGCCGAAGCGTGGCCTGGTACACGATGCGACGCTGCATCCGCTCCCGCGCGAAGGCCGCCAGGTCCGGCTCGGCCTGTTCGAACTCAGCCCAGGTGGCCACGACCGACCTCCCCGTGCGGCTGGTCATTCGAACTCGAGGCGACGAGAAACCAGGTCTCCATCTCGCCCTTTCCCTTCACCTGGATCGTTCCCCGTCGCCGGCAGACGAACTGGTCCTTCAGGAGCTCGTACGTTGCGCGCGTGATCTGAATCTGTCCGGGCGTTCCTTGCGACTCCATCCGGCTCGCGGTGTTCACGGAATCGCCCCACAGGTCGTACAGAAAGCGCTTCGTGCCGATCACGCCGGCAACGACCGGCCCGGAGTTGATCCCGATCCTGAGCTCCAGGCCCTGCTGGCCGGCGACGAACGAGGTCGCGACCACGTCTCGCATGTCCAGCGCAAGTAGCGCGGCCTGTCGTGCATGGTCCGGATGCGGATCCGGCACGCCCGCGGCGGCCATGTAGCAGTCGCCGATCGTCTTGATCTTCTCCAGCCCGTGCCGCTCCACGAGCGCGTCGAACCGCGAGAAGAGCTGGTTGAGGACGCCGACCATCTCGGCCGGCGGGAGTCGCTGGGCCAGCGGCGTGAAGTCCACGACGTCCGCGAACAGGATGGTGACCTCGGCGAGGTGGTCGGCGATCGTCTGCGAGGCTGCCTTCAGTCGCTCGGCAATGGGCCGCGGCAAGATGTTCAGCAGGAGCCTTTCGGACTTCTCCTGCTCGAATCGGAGCGCGGCAAGGGCCTCGTTGCGCTGGCGCGCGAACGACGCCAGCAGCGTGAAGGCGATGGATGCCGCCCCGATGATGTTCAGCGCGAGCATCGTGCTCGTGAACCACACCGGGAGGCTCCCGTTCGGAAACAACGCCTCGCCGGCGAGGCCGGTGATCACGAAGACGGCGAGGAACGCGACGAACCAGCGGACCGCTTGGCGCACCTCGAGGAAGACGAGCGCGCCCAGCGGAGCGAGGATGCCCCACAAGGCGACGCCCCCGGATGGGAGGAAGCCGCCCAGGAACATCTGCCCCGCGCTGGTCGTGAGCAGGATGTCGAGCAGTTGCACAACCAGCAGGAACTGGAAACGTCGCGTTCGCGCGAAGACCGCCAACGAAGCGACCGAGAGGGCGAAGTACAGGTACGGAATGATGCCGACCAGCGCGCCGAAACCGAGGTAGAGGCTGCCCCACACGACCGAGACGGGAAGGATCAGGACCGCGAGCAGAACGAGGAGCGCCTTCTTCTGGCGGAGCTCCTCGTCGTCGCCGGCATCCGCACCGATCCGCGCAAGCATCGGGGTCCAGGTCGCGAACCAACCCACGGACGACCGGGGCACCCGCGGAGATTCGGTCGCCGCCTCCTCGGTCACAAGCGATCCCGGTCCTGGGCCCGCTCCCTTGAGCCTTTCATCTGCGTATTCAACCGTGTTCGCCGGACACCTCGCGGGGTTGGCCGCGCTTTCAGGGAAGCGGCTCCCGGGCGGCTCGCCAGGGCTCAGGGATTCCCTCGACCCCGACCCGGGCTCCTACGATGCCCCCCACGATCGCGCAGGTGGTGTCCATGTCGCCGAACCCGGCGACGGTCGTCCACATCGCGGCCTCGAAGTCGTCCAGCCGGTGCGCCGCAGACCAGACGGTGAACGGGACCGTGTCCTGGCACGAGATGTCGGACCCGCTCCCAAGCACGAGCGCAACAGCGAGGACGTCCATCTCGCCCGGGACGAGGGCCGCCTTGCGAAGGCCGTCCCGAACCTCGCCTTTGGGTGTGCGCTCCGCGACCTCCGTGATGAACGAGGTCCCGGCAAGCGACGGATCGCCCGCGGCCAGGGCGGAGGCGACCGCGACCGCCACGGCTCCGGCGACCGCCTCGGGGTGCGCGTGGGTCACGACCGCCGAGTCCGCTGCGGAGGAGGCGGCCAGGTCCAGGTCGTCCGCGAAGTACGCGCCGACCGGCGCCACGCGCATCGCCGACCCGTTGCCGAACGAACCCGTGCCCCCGAACTGTGCTGCGGCCATCGCGCGCCAATCAGCGCCGTCCACGTATCGTTCGAGCAGGCTGAACATCGCCGGCCCGTATCCTCGCCAGGGCTCGCTTCGGTAGGCACCTCCGAATGCACTCGCCAGCAGGTCTTGATCGATCGTGCCGGACTCGCGCAACACCTGGACGATGCTCAGCGCCATCGCCGTATCGTCCGTCCACGGCCAGGGACCGGGTTCGACGATCCGATGCTCGATCCGTCCCTGGGCGCGCTCGATACTTCCGAAGAAGGTCTGTCCGAACGCGTCGCCGACGGACAGGCCCTCCAGGGCAGCGACCGCTCGGTTCCGAGCACGTTCGCCGTTGTCGAGCGTCTCGTGCATCCGCGTCGTGTGAGCGTGGTCGGCTTCGTTCGTGGTCAGGCCGCGTACCGCTCTCGAAGGAGCTGGAGGCGTTCCCGTCCGGCCGCGGTGAGCCGTGTCTTGCCCTTCGACGCCGGCTCGACGAGCACCTGGTAGTAGCTGGCCATCCCCCGGTGGTTGTAGCCGTGGCGCTCGCCGATGCGGAGGAATTCCCGCCGGGAGACTTCGCCGCCGCTTCGGTCCAGGTCTTCGAGTACCGCGAGCATCTTTCGTGCCCAGCGATCGCTGCGGTCCAGGTCCGTGCCCATGGTTCGGCGGAGGCGTCGCGTCTCCTCGCCGGCGGCCTGAAGGAGGCGTTCGATGCGTTCCAGGCGGCGTTCGATCTCGGGACGTTGCACCCGGTCTGCCCTCGGGTGCCAGCCTATCCCGACTGTGTCCATGAGGAACGCGAGGGTTTCCTGACCTGGCCCGCTAGCCTGTCCGAAGGGCCGACCATTCCTCGGTCGGCCGGGGGCGCGCGATGGAGCTGCCCAACGAAGCCGTCGGGATCCTGACGAGGCCCGACGTGCTCGCGTACCTGGCTACCACGATGCCCGACGGGTCTCCGCACGTCGCGCCGATGTGGTCGGACGCCGACGCGTCACGTGGCCTCGCCCTCCTCAACACCGCCGACGGACGTGTGAAGGTTCGAAACATCCGCCGGGACCCTCGCGTAGCCGTCGCGGCCCACGTGCCGGAAGCCCTGTGGCCGCCGCTCGCGATCCGAGGGACCGTCGTGCGAGTCACGACCGACGGCGCCGACGACCACATCGATGCGCTCGCCCGCAGGTACACAGGACACCCGTGGGAGCCGACGCCGGGCCAGGTTCGACTGATCCTGGAGATCAGCCCCAGCCACGTCCGGTTGGACTAGCCTGCCCGACGGCGCGGAAGGTGCGCAGGGCGGCCGGGAGGTCGGAGGGCCCCGGTTCCTCGGGACCAACGGCCCTCGTGGCAGAGCGCGGTCTTCCCGAGACTCAACGGTGACGAAGGGAGTCTCGATGAAGGCGAACCCGCGTGTGTTGCTCGTGCAGGGCGATGGGGACGACGGCGAATTCGTTCGGAGGCTGCTCGAGGACCGCGGGTACGACCTGACGGTGTGTCCAGGGCCCTCGGCGCCGACCTACGTGTGCATCGGAGACCGTACCGGCGCGTGTCCGCTCATCGCCGATTCGGACGTCGTGGTCCTGGACTGCCGGCTGCGAAGCGAGGCAGTGCTCGAGGGCACGTCCGCCGGGGACCTGCTGTCGCTCTATCTGAGCTCGGATCGACCGGTGGTCGCCATCGAGGGCGACGACCTCGCCGGCCTGTACGGGGACGACGACGTCGAGTTCCTGGGAGCGGACACCGAGGGCGGGATCGTCGGCGCGGTCGAGCGCGCGATCGAGTATCGCTGACGCCGGCATCGGGGCGTAGTCTGTCCATCCGCCCATCACAGGGAGCTGCCATGATCCCTCGCGCCGGATCCGCCCTTCGTGGTCTGGTCGTGTCTGCGGCGATGCTCGCCGCGTCGTTGCAGGTCGCCGCAGCAGCCGGCCCCGCGACGACCGCCCAGCCGATCGCCGTGCACGCGGCCGACCACCCCCATTGCGTCGTCGAGATCACGCGCTTCGCGTTCAACCACCCGCTTGCCCACGGCGGCGACCCGGTCAAGCTCTTCCTGGTGATCCGAAACTGCACGGATCGAACGATCCCTATCACCATCACAGAGTTCGGTCGCATGATCCCGCCCTGCCCGACGATCGACCCGATCGGCAGCTCGACGACCCTCGCGCCGAACCAGCGGTACGTGCCCTCGCCACTGAAGATCCTCGTGCCATCCTGCAACGGCGTGGAGTCGATGGTGGCGGAGGTCAGCTCGAACGGATCGCTGCTGGCCTGGGCAACCACGACCCTGCACATTCGGACGCCCTGACCGGTCACGCCCCACCGATGACGGCGACCAACGACTGGAGGCGCCGCTTCACCGCGCCCCGAATGCGCTTCCCCCGCTGGTCGGCAGCCCGGCCGGATCTGCTGGCGTTCGTCTCCACGGCTTCGGGCTCGTGGCAGGCCTGGACTGCCGACCTCTCAACGGGCGAACGACGACAGCGGTCGTTCGATCCCATCGGCGTCGAAGCCGTTCTGATTGCGCCCCAGGGCGATGCGCTGGTCTGGTGGCACGATGCGACCGGAGACGAACGCGGTCACTGGGTCCGAGCGCCGTTGGACGGCGGTGATCCGGAACGGCTGTTCCCCGATGTCCCCGATGGGTGGGACATGGGAATCGCGATGGTCGCCGGCGCGACCGCGGTGGCCATCGCGTCCGACGACGACTACGCGATCTACGCGGCCCACGGCGACGGCGACCCCGTGAGCCTGTACCGCCATGAGCAGCCGGCCGGGGTCGGGCGCGAGTGGCCTGAGGGCGAAGGGGGGCTGTCCTCCGACGGCACCCTGCTGTGCATCCGCCACTGCGAGCGCGGCGACATCCTGCACCCGGCGCTACGCGTTCTCGACGCGCGCACGGGTGAGGCCGTCGCCGGGCTCGAGCACCGCGGACGCCTCCTGGATCCGGTTGCGTGGTCGCCCCGGCCCGGAGACCAGCGTCTGCTCGTCCATCACGAGCTCGGAGAGTACGAACGCCCGGGCATCTGGGACGTCTCGGCGGGCGAGCTCCGCAGGTTGCCCGTGGATCTGCCCGGCGCGGCCTTTCCGCTGGGTTGGTGGCCCGATGCGAACGCGATCCTGCTTCGCCACGAGCACCACGGGCGCGAGCAGCTGTTCCGCTTCGACGTCGATGATGCATCGGTCGAGCCGTGCGGGCCCGAACGTGGCGAGATCCTGGACGCCGCGGTCCGCGCCGAAGGCGACGTCTGGCTCCTGGCCGGCGACAGCGCGACGCCGAACCGCCTGCTCGGCGACGGCGACCGGGAGATCCTGTCTTCCAGCCCCGATCGGCCTCCGTCCGGACGTCCGTTCCGCTCGTACTGGTTCGAGAACCCGGCCGGCGATCAGATCCAGGCGTTCGTCGTCGAGCCGCCCGGCGACGGACCGCACCCGATCGTGATGTACGCGCACGGCGGGCCCGAGTGGCACGTGCGCGACGGGTTCGACGCCGAATTCCAGGCCTTCGTCGACCACGGCTACGCGCTGGGGATCGTCAACTACCGCGGTTCCACGGGCTACGGGATCGCGTTTCGCGAGAAGCTGATCCGCAACGTCGGCTTCCCGGAGTCCGAGGACATCATCGCCTGCCTGGACTCGCTCGTCGCCGACGGTGTCGCCGATCCCGGCCGCGTGTACTTCGCGGGATGGTCGTGGGGCGGCTACCTGGCGTGCCTGAACGTGGGCCTGAACCCGGACCGGTGGCGCGCCGTGTTCGCCGGCATCCCCACCGGGGACTACGTCGAGGCCCATGATCGGTCCTCGCCGCCCCTGCAGGCCTGGGACGTCGCGATGTTCGGAGGACATCCGGCCGATGTGCCCGACCGGTACCGCGAACGCGACCCGATGACGTTCGTGTCCCGGGGGCGCGCGCCGACCCTGATCATCGCGGGGCGCAACGACAGCCGGTGCCCGCTGAGCTCGGCGACCAAGTGGGCCGACGCCTACGCCGCGGCCGGCGGCCAGGTGGAGGTGGACGTCTACGACGCCGGGCACCATGCCAATGACACGGCGCAGCAGCTTCGGCACATGGAACGTGTGCTCGCGTTCTTCGCCGACCACGCCTGAGCCCCCGCGTCGCCGCAGACCGCTGTCGCGCGGCCCGACCGCGGGTCATCCCGGCCATTGGGCCTATTGCCCATTCCGGACGTATCGGGGAACATAGGTGTCCGTTTCCGGGTCTGCAGAGGAGCAAATTACGTGAATCCATCCGCGCGTCGGCGGGGCGACCATTCCCCGATTCGTATTCATCGGGGCATCGCTCGATCCCGAGTGCTCGTGATCGTGGCCGTCCTGGCGACGGCCGGCACCTTGATCGGGGCCGGCGCGCGGGCCGCCGTGGCGGCAACACCGTCCGTCTTTGCCACCATCGACGAGCCGGTCGGCGTGGCGGCCGCCAACGGACGGCTGCTCGTGACCCAGGATTGCTCCTCCGACGTGTCTTCGATCGACTCGCACGGCAACGTCTCCACCTTCGCGAGCCTGCCAGTCCCGGCTCGCCTGTGCCAGGAGCGCTACATCGCGGTGTCGCCCGGACTCGGCCACTGGCCGCTCGGCTGGGCGTACGTGACCCAGAACCACCGCATCTACCAGATCTCGCCGGACGGCCTGGAGGCCGGGTTGTTCGCCAAGATCCCGGCGCTGCCGGTCGACAGCGCCGGCATCACGTTCGACACGATCGGCGACTTCGGCTACGACATGATCGTCACCGGCCACGACGGCACGGTGTACCGCGTGAACGCCCAGGGTGTGTCCACGCTGGTGGCCTCCAGCGGCGTGCAGGTCGAGGGGCCGAACGTGGCGCCGAGGTCGTTCGCGCCCTACGGGGGCGACGTGCTGCTGGCGACGAAGTTCAACAACGAGGTCCTGGCCGTTGACCCCAGCGGCGCGGTCTCCGTGGTGACCCCGGTGGATCACGACACCGAGCAGGTGGCGCCGCTGCCGCCGACCCGGTGCGACACCGCGTTCGGTGGTGCGGCGTGGTTCCTGGCCGAAGAGGACGCAGGGCAGATCGTGTCGTTCCCCACGTCGGACTTCGCCGGACTCTCGCAGGCAAACGCGCTGGCGCAGAGCGAGCTGCAGATGGACATCTTCCTGCTGACGTCCAACGGAACGTCGGTCTCCTCGAGCACGTTCAGCCCACCGGTCGGCACGCCCGGTCCAGACGGCGAGGGCCTGGAGGGCAGCGCGTTCGCGAACTGCGGATCCCTGACGCTGAGCTCGCCGTTCGGCGCGCCGGGAGCGACCATCGGCTTCACCGGGACCGGCTACCTCCCCGGTGAGACCGTGGGCGTGACGTTCGACGGCACGTCGGTCGCCTCGACCACCGCGAACGGGAGCGGCGGCATCTCGGGCTCGTTCGTCGTGCCCGCCGCGGCCGACCTCGGCGCGCACAACGTCGTCGCCAACGGCTCGTCGAGCGGCGTGACCGAGGGGGAGTCGTTCACCGTGCCGACGAACTGGCCGATGTTCCACAACCTGCCGACCCGCACCGGGGTCAACACCGCGGAGAGCATCATCACGCGGCAGAACGTGTCGCAGCTGACGCTCGGCTGGACCGGGGCCACCGGGGGACCGATCCGCACCTCACCCGTGGTCGCGAACGGGCAGGTGTTCGTCGGCTCCGACGACGGCACGCTGACGGCGTTCCCCACGACCTGCTCGGGCGCCTGCGCGCCGAACTGGACGGTGACGCCGCACGCCGGGTTCCCGATCGAGTCCACGCCGGCGGTGGCGGGCGGCATGGTCTTCGTGGGCGCCGACGACGGCAAGCTGTACGCCTACAAGGCGGACACGGGGGCGTTCGTGTGGAGCGCCACCACGACGGCCGGCGACCCGGTTCGATCCTCGCCGCTGGTGTCGGGCAACGCCGTGTACGTCGGCTCGGATGACGGCAAGCTCTACGACTTCAAGGCCAGCAGCGGCGCGCTCGTATGGGCGGGGACCACGACCGCGGGCCTGCCCGTTCGTTCCTCCCCGGCGCTGCTCGGCACGACGCTGTACATCGGCGCCGACGACGGCAATGTCTACGCGTTCCCGAAGACCTGCTCGAACCCGTGCTCACCGCTATGGGTCGGGCCGGCGCTGCCGGGCACTCCCATCCGGACCACGCCGACGATCCTCGGCACGCAGCTGTACGTGGGCGCCGAGAACGGCAAGATCTATTCGTTCCCGACGAACTGCACCAACCCGTGCACGCGCACGTGGGTGAAGCAGACGGGCGGCACCTCCGTCGACTCGTCCCCCGCGGCGGTCACCACCACGCTATGGGTGGGTTCAAGCGACGGCAAGGTGTACGCGCTGAACCCCACGACCGGCGCCACGAAGTGGACATCGAACGCGTTCGCGGGAGCAGTCCGGTCTTCGCCCGCCGAGGCGTCCGGCGTCATGTACGTGGGCGCCGACGACGGGAACGTGTACGCGTTCTCCGGCTCGTGCAGCACCCCGTGCTCGCCGCTGTGGACGGGAACGACCACCCCGGGACTGCCCGTGTCGTCCTCGCCGGCCATCTCCGATGGGGTGCTCTACGTGGGCGCCGACGACGGGACGCTGTTCGCCTTCCGGCTCCCGCAGAGCTGAGGCCTGCAGGCCCTGCGAGGGGCGCCGGGCGGGACATCCCGCCCGGCGCCCCGTCGTGTTCGAACCCTGTGGAGTTCCGTCGTCACGCAGGGCATAACCGCCGGCCCTCACTAGCCTGGGGCCGAGAAGGCTCATGAATATCCTTGGCGTCAACTGCTTCTCGCACGACACGGCGGCCGCGCTGCTGCAGGACGGGCGACCCGTGGCCTTCGTCGAGGAGGAGCGGTTCAACCGGGAGAAGCACACGAAGGCCTTCCCAGACCGGGCGATCGCGTTCTGCCTCGACCAGGCCGGCATCGCGATACGGGATGTCGACGTCGTGGCCTTCGCCCACCGCGCGGGGGTCGACTACGCGCGGGGCGCCCTTGACGCGGTGAAGCGGATGCCGGCGGGCGCCAAGCGCCTTGCGGCGCAGACGTACGTGGACGCGATGCTGTGGAAGAAGCAGCACGACTTCCTGCGCCGCTGGGGCTACCGCGGGCGGGTCGTGAACGTCGGCCACCATCGAGCCCACGCGGCCAGCGCGTTCTTCGCCAGCCCGTTTGAGGACGCCGCGGTGCTCACGCTGGACCGCGGCGGCGACTTCCTGTCGACCACGGCCGGGGTCGGCCGCGACGGCCGGCTGCGCACCTTGCGCGAGATCCGCAACCCGGACTCACTCGGCGAGATCTACACGGCGATCACCGGCTGGCTCGGCTTTCGTCCCAACGCCGACGAGGGCAAGGTGATGGGCCTGGCTCCGTACGGCTCGGATCGCCACGTGGCAACCATGCGCGAGTTCGTCCGCCCGATGCACGACGGGACGTTCCGCGTCGACCTGTCGTGGTTCCGCTACCAGGTCGAGTCCGGCCCGCTGTCGAATCGGTTCCTCGAGCGGTTCGGCCCGCCGCGCGTTCCCGAGAGCGAGCTGACCGACCACCATCGTGACGTCGCGTTCGGCATCCAGGCGCTCGCCGAGGAGACGGCCCTGCACGTCGCGCGCGCGCTCCACGCGGCCACGGGCGCGACCGACCTGGCGCTGGCCGGCGGCGTCGCCCTGAACTCGGTGATGAACGCCCGGGTGCTGCGCGAGACGCCGTTCGAGCGCATCTTCGTGCAGCCGGCGGCCGGCGACGCCGGCAACGCGCTCGGCGCGGCGCTGCACGTGTGGCACGAATTGCTGGGCCGCCCGCGCGACTGGCACATGGACCACGCGTTCCTCGGCCCCGAGTACACGGCGGCCGACTTCAAGGAGGTGCTCGCGGCCCGCAAGCTCCCGTTCCGCGAGGTGCCCGACCCAGCTGCCGAAGCCGCCGAGCTGCTGTCGCACTCGCGGATCGTCGGATGGTTCAGCGGCCGTGCCGAGGTGGGCCCGCGCGCCCTCGGAGCGCGTTCCATCCTGGCCGACCCGCGGCGGGCCGAGATGAAGGACATCGTCAACCAGCAGGTGAAGCACCGGGAGGGCTTTCGCCCCTTCGCTCCGGCCGTGCTGGACGAGCGGGGGGCCGAGTACTTCGAAGGCTACGAGACGAACCCGTTCATGCTGCTGGTGCTGCCCATCCGCGAGGACCAGCGCGAGCGGATCCCGGCCGTGACGCACGTGGACGGGTCCGGCCGGCTCCAATCGGTCACCCGGGAGGGCAACCCGGTCTTCCACCGCCTGATCTCGGAGTTCGATCGCCGAACGGGTGTGCCCGTGGTGCTCAACACCAGCTTCAACCTGCGGGGCGAGCCGATCGTGCACCGGCCCGAGGAGGCGCTGAACGACTTCCTCAACACCGGCATGGATGCCCTGTTCCTCGGCCCCCTGTTGGTGGAGAAGACATCGGGCTGAGCCGGCATCCCTGGGGGATGGCCTGGCCGGCTTCGGGTTCGTCCGGTTCAGGGCAATTGCGAACATGGAATTCCACCTCGGCAATTCAGCACGGATTCGCTTGCAGTCGTGCTTGGCGTCCCTCACACTTGAGCACGAGGCCGTCCTACGCAGGCGGCCTCGCAGCGTGTCTGAGAGCCACGCGGGCCACTGGCCCCGGGAGAGGAGAGGGAAGCCATGGCGCAGTACGAGGCCTATTGCGTGAAGTGCAAGGCCAAGCGCGAGTTCGAGGGCGAGGAAACCACCCTCAAGAACGGTCGGCGGGCCGCCAAGGGCAAGTGCCCGGTGTGCGGCACGACCGTGATGCGGATCCTGGGCAAGTAGCGAACCGGACGGACCTCTCGAGCGGAACGGGCCCTCGAGGCACGCCCCACGGCCGAGCGAGCGCTCAGGTCCTGGGGCGGGTGAGCTCGCTGGCCGCGAAGATCGGCCGGCGGTCCATGCGCTTGCGGTGGCGCTCGGCGAGGTCGGCGAGCGTCATCTGCTCGAAGACGCGGCGGATCGCCAGGTGGACCTCTCCCCACACCTCCTGCAGCCCGCAGGCGGCGTCCGCGAAGCAGGTGTGATCGGAGTCGTCCAGGCACGTCATCGGATACATCGGACCCTCGATGGCGTCCACGATGTCGGCCACGCGGATCTCGGCCGGGTCGCGAGCCAGCCGGCACCCGCCGCCCGCCCCACGGAAGCTCTCCACCAGCCCAGCCTTGTGCAGCGCCCCGAGCTGCTGCTCGAGGAACCGCAGCGGGATGTGCTGGGACTCCGCCAGCGCCCGGGCCGGCACCAGCTCTTCGCCGCCGGACTCCTGGCGAACGGCGAGCTCGGTCATGGCCCGCATGGCGTACTCGGTCTTCTGGGACACCTTCAGCATCTCGGCTCCTGGTCAAAGGGTAGGCGGGGCATCCTCGCACGTCAACGTGGGTCGTCGGCAGGACGGCCGGTGCGCGTGGGAGCATCCGTCACGTGAGCTCGACCGACGAAGCTGCCGGACCGGTCCTCCAGCTGCCCCCGGCGGCCGAGCACCTGCCGGAGCTTGCACGACGCCTGTCGATCCGAACCGTGTACGTCGACCTGGACGGGACGCTGCTCGGCCCGGGCGGGTCGCTGATCGCCGGCCCGGACGGCCCGGTGACCGACCCGGTGCGCGCCGTCGTCGCGCTCGCGCGGGCGGGGATCGATCTGGTGCTGTCCTCGGGTCGGACGGCCGACACGATGCGCGAGGTGGCCCGGCTGGTCGGCGCCCGCGCCTGCATCGCCGAGCTCGGCGGCCTCATCGTGTATCGCGAAGCCGGCACGGAGCGCCTCGTTCGCAACTTCGGCGCCTTCGCCGGGCCCGGCACGCCGTACCTGGCGATCGAGCGCTCGGGGGCGGCGGGCTTCCTGCTCGACGAGTTCGCCGGCCGGCTCGAGCCGCACGCGCCGTGGGCGTACCTGCCGAGAGAAGCCTCGATGCTGTTTCGCGGCCGCGTCGACGAGGCGGAGGCCGTCCGGTCTCTGGACGCCGCCGGCTACGGATGGCTGGACCTGCGCGACAACGGGATCATCCCCGGCGGCCGGCGCCGCTTCCCGCATCTCGATCAGGACGAGGTGCACGCGTACCACCTGGTGCCCGCCGGCGTGAACAAGCGGTCGGCGGTGGCGCGCGATCGCGCCGAGCGGGGCATGGCGGCCGACGCGTGCATCGCGATCGGCGACTCGCCGACCGACCTGGACGTCGCGCCGGAGGTCGCGGCCGTGTTCGTGGTCGCCAACGGGGCGCCGAGCGTCGCGGGACGCGACGTGGCGAACGCCTACCTGCTGGACCGGCCCTGGGGCCTTGGCTTCGCGGACGCGGTATCGGCGTTCGTGGGCGGGCGGCCGGACACCGACAACGGGTAGCGGTAGCGCAGCAACTGCGGCAGTGCGACGGCCGTCACCAGGCGGCGGTCGTGCGCGGACTGCTTCGACGCCCATTCGCGGTCCGGCTCCAGCCGAACGGGCCCGGCGCCGAACCGGCTCCAGTGGCCCGCGGCCGTGTGGTTCGGCCGGAGTCGAACGGTCCGGGCGTCGACGAACGGCATCCCGTTCGCGGGAGATCCCGCGAGCCGCGCGAGCCGCTCGACGGTCTCGACGGGGCGGCGCATGAAATCCTCGTAGCGGACCAGGGCCGCCCGCCGCGGCCCGTACCGAATTCGCACCGCGTCGTCGATCGCGTTGAAGCCGATCCACTCCCGCATCGTCGTCAGGGGCGGCACGTCGTCTCTTCGCGCCCACGACCACGCCACCGCGCGAGGATCGCGGACGACGTGCACGACGTACGCGTCCACCCCGGGCGCGAGTCGAAGCGCGGCCGCGTCGCCGGAGCGCTTCGAGGAATCCACGATCACGTGCGCGCCCGTCACGGCCGCGAGCCCCGCATACAGTCGCGACAGCACGCCGACGTACCCGTCGAGCTCGGGCCGGCCGGCGGTTCGGCCCGGCCGGTGGCCGAGCAGGCGGATCGCGTACCGGACCCGAACGGCGCGGCGATGCCACCGATCCACGGTCGAGCGGTCGAGCTCGGTCCCGTCCGGCAAGCGAAGCGCGGACGCGATCGCCGGCGCCCAGACCGGGCAGCGGTCGAACGCGAGCCCGCAGCCGCAGACCTGCCGGCCGGCCAGGCCCTGTGCCCAGAGCGTGTCGAGCTCGCCCACGTGAACGAAGCCGTCCAGCTCGCCGAGGACGTTGCCGAGGATGGTCGTGCCGCTGCCGCCGTGCCCCATCAGGTACAGGACCTTCACCGGGCCGGCGCCCGAATGGTTCGGCGCCGTCACCCCGTGTCGCCGGCAGCGTGCCGATGCGGTTCGGTATCCGGCACGGGAGCCACGCGGGGCGGCCACTGCGATCGCGTGTCCCACACGTGCAGCGCGACAACCTTGGCGGCCGCGACGGCCGGCACCGCGAAGAACAGCCCCCAGAAGCCGAACAGCGCTCCGCCGACCAGCAGCGAGATGAGGACGGTGACCGGGTGCAGCCGGACGGTCGGCCGGTGCAGCCGGGGCGTGAGCAGGCGCGTATCCAGGAGCTCGACCAGCGTGAGCACGATGGCGCACGCCAGCGCCAGCGGCCACCCGCCGCGGATGTGCAGCACGCCTCCGGTCGACGAGCTCGTCGCGAACGCGACGAACAGCGTCGGGACCGCGGCCAGCAGGACCCCGATCAGGGGCACCAGGGCCAGGATGCCGACCAGCACGCCGAACAGCGCGAAGTACGGGAACCCCACGATCCAGAACCCGAGCGCCGCGGCGTTGCCCAGCAGGAAGGCGACGACCAGCTGTCCGCGGAAGAAGCTGCCGAGCGTCTGGCTCACACGCGCCCCCAGAGTGAGCGCCTCGTCACGCCGCCCCGCCGGGACGAGCGACGTCGCCTCGCGCGCGATCTTCGGCAGGTCGACCAGCACGTAGAACGCGATCAGGGGCCCCAGCGCCGCCACCAGCGCGACGCGAACCGCGCCGGACGTCAGCGACGTCACCCGCGAGACGAACCTCGACGCGCCGCCGCCTTGCTCGAACGCCTTCACCAGGTCGCCACCGTTGATCGACACGCCCAGCCTGGACGCGAGCGACTGCAGCCCGCGCTGGCCGCGCGCCAGCAGGTCGGGGACGCCCTTGACGAACTCCGACGCCTGGTGCGTCAGCACCGGGATCAGATACGCCAGGCCCACGCCCACCGCCGCCAGGAACACGATGTAGACGGCCAGCGCGCCGATCCAGCGCCGGACTCGGCGCTCCTCCAGCCACGTCACGGTCGGGTTCAGCAGGTACACGACGACGAGCGCCACCAGCAACGGGGCCAGGATGGCCCGGATGGGGAACAGCGCCCACCGGTACACGACGTAGGCCAGGATGATGATCCCGATGGCCGACCATGCCAGCAGGCCCCATCGAGCGGCTCGCGCGACGAAGGGGTTGGAGAAGAAGGGCCCTCGCTCGGCGGTCATCCGGTTCCAATCGTGAGGGGCCGCGGTCCGGCCATTCTAGCCGAGGGCCGCATTCGGCTCGGTAGACTTCCCCGCAATGCTCACCACGGTCCCGGTTCCGCCGCGGCGCGTCGATGACCTCATCGAGACGGCCGGCGAGCAGGCCGTGGAGGGGCTTCGTGCGGCGGCCGCGCCGCTGGCGGGGTGCCGGCTGCTGCAGATCAACTCGACGGCGTTCGGCGGCGGCGTCGCGGAGCTGCTCTTCACGCAGGTGGCCCTGCTGAACGACCTCGGCATCGACACCCGGTGGCGGGTGATCGAAGGGTCGGACGACTTCTTCTGGATCACCAAGGCGATCCACAACGCGCTGCAGGGAGCCGAGGTCCCGTGGACGCCGAAGATGCGTTCGACCTACCTGGACCAGGTTCGGTTCAACGCCGAGACGTGGGATGACGACTACGACTTCGTCATCATCCACGACCCGCAGCCGGCGGCCATCCTGTCGATCCTGGAGGAGGCCGGCACCCGCGGCGGGAGGTGGGCGTGGCGCTGCCACATCGACCTGACCGCCGCGTTCGAGCCCGTGTGGGACTTCTTCGCCCCGTTCGTGGATCGCTACGACGCCGCGGTGTTCACCCTGCAGGAGTTCGTCCGGCCGGGCCTGCACCATCCGCGGATCGTGGCCGTGCCGCCGTCGATCGACCCAACGTCGCCGAAGAACTGCTGGCTGGGCCACAGCACGATCTACGAAGTGCTCACCCGATACGGCGTCGACCGCTCGCGGCCGATCGCGTTACAAGTATCGCGGTTCGACCCGTGGAAGGATCCGCTCGGGGTCATCGACGCCTACCGCCTGGCCAAGCAGGAGGTCACGGACCTGCAGCTCGTGATGATCGCCTCCATGGCGTCGGACGACCCCGAAGGCATGCACTGGTTCCAGCTGACCGAAGAGCACCGCGACGGCGATCCCGACGTCTTCCTTCTGACCAACCTCCAGGGCGTCGGGAATCTCGAGGTGAACGCGTTCCAGCAGGCCTCCACCGTCATCGTGCAGAAGTCGCTGCGGGAAGGGTTTGGCCTGGTGGTCTCCGAGGGAATGTGGAAGGAGCGGCCGGTGATCGGCGGCAACGTCGGCGGGATCCGGCTGCAGATCGAGGACGGGGAGAGCGGGTTCCTGGTGGATTCGGTCTCCGAGTGCGCCGAGCGCCTCGTGGGGCTCGTCGCGGACCCGGCCGAGCGGACCCGGATGGGCCGCGCCGCCCGGGAGCGCGTCCGTGAGCGGTTTCTGACACCCAGGGAGCTGGTGGACTACCTTCAGATGCTGGCGTCCCTCTGAGGAGGGCGCGGCCGGCACACGCGGCGTCTGGAGCCACGGCGGGAGGGCCGGCATGGACGCGAAGCACCAGCGACAGATCATCATCGCCTCCAACCGGGGACCGGTGCAGTTCGAGGTGGGTCCCGGCGGCGAAGTCGTGACGCGGCGCGGGTCCGGGGGCCTGGTGACCGCGCTGAGCGACACCCTGTCGGCCTCGGGCGGCCTGTGGATCGCGAGCGCGATGACCGACGAGGACCGGCGCCAGGCGGCGGCCGGACGCGTCGACGTGGTCTCCGAGGACCTCAAGTACGGGCTGCGATACCTGTCGTTCGAATCGGACGTCTACGACCGGTACTACAACGGGATCACGAACCGCGTGCTGTGGTTCCTGCACCACTACCTGTGGGACACCGCGCGCACGCCGGTGTTCGACCTGGACACATACCGCTCGTGGGATGCGTTCCGGGACGTGAACCAGGCCTTCGCCGAAGCGCTGGCCGAGGAGGGCGGCCACCTGGGCGGCTCGCCGGCCTACCTGGTGCAGGACTACCAGCTGTCGCTGGTTCCCGACATGCTGCGCCGCCTGAACCGCGACGCGGCGATCGTGCACTTCTCGCACATCCCGTTCGCCGGGCCGCGGTACATCCGGATGATGCCCGAGGTGATGCGCCTGGAGCTGTTCGAGGGGCTCCTGGGCGCGGATGTCCTGGGCTTCCACTCGGACACATGGGCGCAGAACTTCCTGCTGGGCTGCCGGTCGATCCCCGGCGCCGCCGTGGACCCGCGCCGCCGCGCCATCCGCTGGCGGGACCGCACCGTTCGCGTCGGCGTATACCCGATCGCCATCGACGCACGCGGCCTGAAGGAAGAGACGAAGCGACCGGAGGTGCGCGCCGCGCGGCGGGCGCTCACCCGCTGGCGGGAGGATTCGCGCGTGATCGTGCGCGTCGACCGCACCGACCTGTCGAAGAACATCATCCGCGGGTTCCTGGCGTTCGAGGAGATGATCCGGGAGCACCCGGAGTGGCGCCGCCGAGTCCGGTTCCTGGCGCTGCTGAACCCCTCGCGCCAGGACATGGAGGAGTACCAGATCTACACCGACGACTGCGTCGAGGCCGTGCAGCGCGTGAACCGCGAGCTGGGCGCGCCCGGGTGGCAACCGATCGAGCTGTTCCTGCGCGAGGACTACCCGAACACGCTCGCGGCCTACGAGCAGTACGACGTGATGGTCGTCAACCCCGTCTACGACGGGATGAACCTGGTCGCGAAGGAGGGCCCGGCACTGAACCGCCGCGGCGGCGTGCTGATCCTTTCCGAGAACGCCGGGGCGTTCCACGAACTCGGCCGGTACGCGCTCGGCGTGAACCCGTTCGACATCCACCAGACCGCGGAGGCGATGTGGCGCGCGCTGGAGATGGGCGAGGACGAGCGCGTGCGCAGGGCCCGGGGCTTGCGCGCCGCGGTCCGCCGCAACACGCCGGACCGGTGGGTGAGCGCGCAGCTCGCCGACCTGGCTCGGATCCGGCCGGTCACGGACTGACCAGCGCGCGCAGCAGCTCGAGCAGCCCCTCGGGGCCGTCGACGACAACGTCCGCAGCGTCCAGCAGGCCTTGCGGCGTCTCGGGGCCGCGCACCGCGATCTTCGCCGTCGAACACCCTTGCCGCGCGAGCGCATCCAGCGCCGCGAACGCATCCAGGTCGGCAACGTCGTCGCCGGCGTAGCCGCACGCGGCCAGCTCGCGCCGGCGCATCGCCGCCGTCACCGCCGATCCCTTGCCCGGCGTGCCGGCCGGCGCCACCTCCAGCACGCGCTTGCCGGCCAGCAGCTCCAGCCCGTGGCGCCCGGCCACGGCGCGCAGCGCCCGCGTCAGCTCCCGCTCCGCCGCAGCCTCGTCCGCGGCGCCGCGATAGTGCACCGCGAGCGAGGGGCCCTTGTCCTCGACCCACGAGCCGGGGACGCCGTCGGCGGCGCGGGTGACGTCCGAACGCACGGCACCGCTCGCCGCCGGCGCGTCCGCCGCCAGGCCGTACAGGCCGAACACCTCGACGCCGTCGGCGTCCTCCACGCCCAGCAGACGCCGGACCACGTTGGCGGGGCGTCCGCTGCAGATCGCGACGAGCGCGAACGTCGCCGCCGCGCGGCGCAGGAGCTCCGTGGCCCCGGGCACGGGTCGCGCCAGCTCCGGCCGCGCCACGATCTCGGACAGCGTGCCGTCGAAGTCAAGGAACAGGCCGGAAGCCGAAGGACGGTCTCGAAGCGGCGCCAGCGCGGGCGGCAGGAGCCGCGTCACCGGCCGGCGGGGCGAATCAGGTGGAGGACGCGGACGGCGAGGGCGACGTCCCCAGGTCCGCGCCCAGGATCACGGTGAGCGCCACGTTCGCATGGATGGACGACGGCTTCGGCTTGACCAGCGCCGTCGGGTAGTAGCGCTGCTTCATGGCCTCGGCGTTGGCCCTGGCCCCCGACCGGTAGTAGATCGTCGTGTGGGTGTAGGTGACGGGCGCCTGCTCCACCGCGATGACCTTGTAGCCGGCGTGGCGCAGGCGCTGCGCCTGCTCGGCGGCCAGGCCGGTGGTCTGCGTGCCGTTCAGCACCTGGATCCGGACGTTCTTCACCAGGTCCCGGCTCGGCGAGGCCGGAGCGCTCGGTGAGATCGACGGCGACACCGACGGCGACGGCGTCGGCGAGGCCGGCGGCGCGACCGCCTGGCTTGGGTTGCCGCTGAACGCCTGGCCGATCAGGATCGCGCCGAGCACGACGGCCGCCGCCAGGATCAGCCCACGGATGGCGGAGGTGGTCATCGGGCCACGATCCTACCGGGCCGCCCGCCGCTCGGTACAGCCGGGCGCCGGCGGGACGCCGGGGCGCTTCACGGGTACAGCCCGCGCGTTCGATGCGCCTCGGCGACGCGGCCGACCCCGACGATCGTGGCCGCCTCGCGCATGGTGACCTTGCGGTCCTCGGCCTCGCGCAGCACGTCGACGTATGCCTTCTCCATCATCTTGCGCAGGCGTTCGTTCACCTCGTCCTCGTCCCAGGAGTAGGACTGCAGGTCCTGCACCCACTCGAAGTAGGAAACCGTCACGCCGCCGGAGTTCGCCAGGATGTCCGGGACCACCAGCACGCCGCGGTCGCGGAAGACATCGTCCGCCTCGGGCGTGGTCGGGCCGTTCGCCGCCTCGACGATGACGGAGGCCTTCACGCGGTCCGCGTTGTCCCTCGTCAGCTGGTTCTCGATGGCGGCCGGGATCAGCACGTCGCAGTCGAGCTCCAGCAGCTCGGCGTTCGACACCGCCTCGCCGCCCTCGTAGCCCGTCAACGATCCGGCCGCGGCCTGGTACGTCGCGAGCCCCTGATACGACAAGCCGTTCGGGTTGTACACGCCACCGGCGACGTCGGACGCCCCGACGACCACGCACCCGGCCTGCTGCAGCAGCTCCACGCTGTTCGCGCCGACGTTGCCGAAGCCCTGGATGATCACGCGCGTGTCCTCCACGGCCATCCCGCGATGCTTCAGCGTCGCCAGCGTCGTGTACGTCACGCCGCGGGCCGTCGCCTTCACGCGGCCGAGCGAGCCGCCGATCGACAACGGCTTGCCGGTGACGACCGCCCCGACCGAGAAGCCCGATCGCGTCGAGTACGTGTCCATGATCCACGCCATGACCTGTTCGTTGGTGCCCATGTCCGGTGCGGGGATGTCGCGCTCGGGCCCGATCATCAGCAGGATCTCGGAGGTGTAGCGGCGGGTCATGCGCTCCAGCTCGAACATGGACAGCGACTTCGGGTCGACGACCACACCGCCCTTCGCGCCGCCGTACGGGATCCCGACCACGGCGCACTTCCAGGTCATCCACATGGCCAGCGCCTTCACCTCGTCCAGGGTGACCGCAGGGTGATAGCGGATGCCGCCCTTGGTCGGTCCGCGCGACGTGTTGTGGTGCACTCGGTATCCGGTGAAAACCCGGACCGACCCGTCGTCCATGCGCGTGGGGATCGACACCTCGAGCGTGCGGCGCGGGCTGCGCAGCGTCTCGTGAACCCCCGGGTCGAGGTTCATGATCCGGGCGGCATCGTCCAGCTGTTTGAGGGCGGATTCCCAGGCGGAACCGGTGCTCACGGCGGCTCTACTCTAGCGGGACGGGCCACGCGGGACGGCTTCGGCGCGGCCTCCGCCGCGCGCCCACCCGGTAGGCTCTCGGCCATGGACCTGCCGCAGACGGCGCGCACCCGCATCCGTCGCCATCCCGAGCGCGGCCACTACGATCGCGCGACGCTGGACGCGATCCTGGACCGCGGGTTCGTCTGCCATCTCGGGTTCTGCGTCGACGGGCTCCCCCAGGTGACCCCGACGCTGTATGCGCGCGACGGCGACGACCTCCTCGTGCACGGGTCGTCGGCCAGCGGCACGCTTCGATCCCTGCGGCGCGGCATCGACGTGAGCGTCGCGGTCACGCTGGTGGACGGGCTCGTGCTGGCGCATTCGGCCTTCAGCCATTCGATCAACTACCGGTCCGCGGTGGTGTTCGGCCGCGCCGAGCCGATCGAGGAGCGCGACGACAAGCTGCGCGCCCTTCGGACGCTCACGGAGCACCTGCTCCCGGGACGCTGGCACGAAGCGCGGCCGCCGACCGACGACGAGCTTCGCCAGACGATGGTGCTCACGCTGCCCATCGACGAGGCTTCGGCGAAGGTCCGCACCGGGCCTCCCAAGGACGAACCCGACCCGGACGCGCCGGTGTGGGCTGGAGAGCTCCCGCTCCGCGTCGTGGCGGGCGACCCGGTCGCGTTCGCCGGCCAGGACCCGGCCTTGCCGCTCACGCCCGCCGTGGAGGCGTTTCGCCGGTCCCACCTGCGGGGAGACTGAGCCCGGGCACCGCGCTTCGCCACCGGCGGACTCCGAACTGAGCGCCAGCCCGTAGAATCCCGGGCGGCGGACGCCGGTCCCCGAACCCTGAAGGGCACTTCGAGCACGGAAATGGACGTGACGAGCATGAGTTCGAACCAAACCCCGGAACTGTCGGTAGTCATCCCCGTATGGAACGGGGAGCACGACCTGGGCAGGCTCCTGCCCCGGCTGAACGCCGTGCTCGAGGTGGTGATGGGCTCGGCGGCGGCCGAGGTGATCGTCGCGGTCCCGAAGGGCGACCCGGCGGGCGATCTGGCGGAGAAGCAGGGCGCGCGCGTCGCCGACTACGCGTTCGAGGGATTCGGCCACGCGCTCGGCGCGGGCCTGAGCACGGCTCGGGGCCGGTGGGTGGTGACGATGGACGCCGACTACTCGCACCGGCCGGAGTTCATCCGGAGCTTGTGGGTTCATCGCCACGAGGCCGACGTGTTGATCGCGTCGCGCTATGTGCGCGGCGCGTTCGCCGAGATGTCGGCATCGCGGCGCGTCGCCAGCCGCGTCCTCAACCGCGTGTACCGCACGACGCTCGCGCTTCCCTACCGCGACCTGTCCAGCAGCTTTCGGATGTACCGCCGGGAGGTGCTCGAGGACGTCGGCCCGATCTCGGCCGAGGGCCTGGACGCGCTGCAGGAGATCGTCGTCAAGGCCTTCGCCCAGGGATGGAGGATCCAGGAGGTTCCCCTCTTCTATCGCCAGTCCCGGATGTGGGCGAAGGGCCGCAAGGCACAGCTGGGGATGGGGTACCTGCGAACGGTCGGCGGCCTGATCGCGCTGCGCAACAGCGTGAAGTCGGCGGACTACGACTCGCGCGCGTTCGACTCGTGGATCCCGCTGCAGCGCTACTGGCAGCGCGCGCGCTTCCGCGTGATCCGCGGGATGGTCGACGGGACCGGCCGGATCCTTGACGTCGGGTGCGGCTCCAGCCGGATCCTCCAGAGCCTGCCGCAGGCGGTGGGGCTCGACATGCAGTTCCGCAAGCTGCGCTGGGCGCGCTCGCCGGGCCGCCGGCTGGTCGCCGGTTCGCTGTCGAAGCTCCCCTTCGCCGACGCGTCGTTCGACGTCGTGATCTGCTCCGAGGTGATCGAGCACATCCCGCGCGAGGAGATCGACCTGACCGACATGGTCCGCGTGCTCGTGCCCGGCGGCGACCTCATCCTGGGCACGCCCGACTACGGGCGGTGGCTGTGGCGAACGATCGAGGGCCTGTACAAGAAGGTCTTCCCGCAGGGCTACGCGACCGAGCACATCAACCAGTACACGCGCAAGTCGCTCCGCGAGGAGATCGAGCGCATGGGCCTGATCGTGCGCGACATCCAGTACGTCGGCGCCTCGGAGATGATCGTCAAGGCCGTCAAGCCGGCGGAGTAGACGGCGGCCCGAACGCCCGGAAGGGCTCGGGCTCGTAGCGCTCGAGGAACGAGACCCACTCGGGAAGCGCGTCTCGCACCGTCGCGTCGTCCTTGACCAGCCACGACAGGTGCCGGAACGCATGCTCGATCACCTGCGACACGTCGATCCCGGGAACGCCGCCGAGCGCGTCGCCCCGCGCCAGGTCGGCGCGCAGGACCGGTTCGTCCGCCAGGTTCTCGTTCAACGGCTGCGGACGCTCGACCGCGACCAGGTAGGTCAGCACCACCCGCGACGCGTCCATCCGCCACGAGGTCGAGTGCACCAGCAGCGGCGCGAGCCCGTACCGGCCGGCCGCCGCCAGGACGATCTCGCCCGGCTGCTTGCCCGCAGGCCAGCCGACCCGAAGCGTGGTGGCATGGATCGGCCGCAGCTGGCGCGCGCCGTCCTCGCCGAGGTAGACGAACAGCGGCTCCAGGGATTGGGCGACGAGCTCCGGCGACCACGCGACGTTGCTGAGGGCGGGGACGAGCTCGACGACCGGTGTGGGCTCCGGCTCGGACGTCATCTCCTAGGCGTCGACCGGAACCGCGTTCGCGAGGATCTCCTCGCGCGTCTTGCGGATGCCGTGGTCCTCCCACGCATGCCGGGTCAGAGCCTCGACGACCTCGTCGTCCGTTCCCCGGGCGGCCCACCCGCACAGACAGGTCACTTCCTTCAGCATCGCCATGCCTCCATAAGATCCGCCGACGAACGGTAGCACGCACGCGATCGAACGCGGTCGGCCCGAGGCGCGGCCGTCCGCTTGATGGAGCTGGCGGTGGGATTCGAACCCACGACCTAGCGATTACAAGTCGCTTGCGCTACCGGACTGCGCCACGCCAGCACCGCTGCATCGTACCGCCCGCGCCCGCGGGCCCGGCCATCACCGAGCCGGCCGCAACACGAACCCGAACAGGCCCACGGCGAGCGCCGCGCCGGCGTTGAGCGACGCCGTCCTGCCGCCCAGCGGGATCGACACGAGCTGGTCGCACCCCTCGCGAACCAGACGCGACATCCCCTCGCCCTCCGACCCGACCACCAGGGCCACGGGCCGGGGCGGCGGCGGCACATCGTGGATCGTGCGATCGGCACGTTGGTCCAGGCCGACCACGGTGAACCCGCGGTCCTTGAGGCGCTCGATCGCCCGCGACACGTTCGCGACGCGGGCCAGCGGCAGGTGCAGCAGCGCGCCGGCGGAGGCGCGGACGGCGGCGGGCGAGACGGGCGCGGCCCGGCGGCGGCGCGCGACCAACACCGCCGCCCCCGCAGCTTCCGCGGCGCGAGCCGCCGCGCCGAGGTTCTGCGGATCGGTGATGCCGTCGAGCACCACCACGATGGCATCGTCCGCGAACGCGATCGCCGACAGCGCGCGTTCGTCGAGCTCGCGCCGGGGCGCGACCATGGCGACCACGCCCTGATGGCGGGCGACCCCGAGTGCGTCGAGCTCCTCCCGAGGGACACGCTGCTGGGGGACCCCGGCCCGGTTCGCCTCCCGTACGACCTCGTCGACCGTCGCGCCGTTCGCGATCAGCACGCGGCGGGCGCCGCCGGCTCGGATCGCCTCGACCACCGCGCGACGGCCGGCGACCGCCTGCCCGGCCTCCGCCTTCGAACGGGAGCCGACGCCACCCGAGCTCGTGCGCTTCCTCGGGCGTTCCCTCGTCATGCGGGCCGCGGCACGACCGTCGCGACGGCGATGCACCCCGCGCCATCTCCGACGAGCCCCAGGCCCTCCGGCCGCGTGGCCTTCACCGACACATCGTCGACCGGCACGGCGAGCGCGTTCGCCAGGTTCGCGCGCATCTCCTCGCGACGCGGCGCGACGTGCGGGCGCTCGGCCAGCACCGTCAGGTCACAGCGTGCCGGCGCCAGGCCGCGTTCGGACAGCAGCGCGACCGTACGCGACAGCAGGTCCAGGCCGGCGATCCCACTCGTCTCGGGATCCGACTCCGGGAAGTGCTCCCCGACGTCGCCGAGCCCGGCCGCCCCCAGCAGTGCGTCCGCGAGCGCGTGACACACCGCATCGCCGTCGGAGTGCCCCGCGAGTCCCGCCTCGCCGTCGAATCGGATGCCGCCGAGGAACAGGGGACGACCGACCTCGGAGCTTCGCGGGTGGGTGTCGATGCCGAGGCCGATGCGCACGTCGCTCATCGGCGGCAAGGGTAGCCGCTAGGCCGGCTCGCCAGCCAGGCGGCGTTCGGCCCGCTCGAGGTCATCGGCCGTCGTGATCTTGAAGTTCTCCGGCTCGCCGGGCACCACGGCGACCGCATACCCGGCGGCTTCGAGCAGCGCCGCGTCGTCGGTGCCCTCGAGACCTGCGTCGCGTGCGCGGGCGTGCGCGTCGCGCAGCGCGCCCGCATCGAACGCCTGCGGCGTCTGGACCAGCGCCACCTCGTCGCGCGGCACGGTCTCGACGACGCGGCCGTCGGCGATGCGCTTCACGGTATCCGCGCTCGGGACCACGGGGATGACTCCGGCGGTGCCGCTCGAGCGCGCCGCGCGGAGCACGTGTACGACCGCGGCGAACAGCTCGGCCGACGCGAAGGGCCGCGCGGCGTCGTGGCAGACGATCACGTCCGCGTCCGCGGCCGCCGCGGCCAGCCCGCACTGCACCGACGCCTGTCGCGTCGAACCGCCGACGGCGAACCGCAGCGAGGGCAGCGCGTCGGGTCCGATCGACGCCGCGGCGCTGGCTTCGTCCAGATGCCCGTCGGGCACGAGCACCACGATCTCGTCGATCGCTCCGGAGCCGGCCATCGCGCGAGCCGACCGAAGGAACATCGGCACGCCGGCGAGCTCCAGCAGCGCCTTCGGTCGCCGGCCCAGGCGTACGCCGGAGCCGGCCGCGAGCAGCAGCGCCGTGACGCTCAGCTCGCGATATCCCCGGGTTCGTCCTCCCGGCCCGATTCGTCCTCCGCCAGCCGGGCGAAGACCAGCTGACCGTTGGACGTCTGCAGGACGTTCGTCACCGAGATCGACACGCTCGCTCCCAGGAGGTCGGCGGCATCTTCCACGACGACCATTGTGCCATCGTCGAGGTACCCGACCCCCTGTCCGCTCTCGCGCCCGGTCCGGGTCAGGCGCACCTCCACGCGGTCCCCGGGGCGAACCACCGGGCGCAGCGCGTCGGCCAGCGCGTGGATGGACCGAACGCGGACGTCGACCGCGGCGGCGACCTTCGCGAGGTTCGCGTCGTTCGTCACCAGGACGCCGCCTCGTTCGCGCGCCAGACGCACCAGGCGCGCGTCGACGTCGACCCGGGTCGCGGACTCGTCCTCCTCGACCAGCACGACGTCGACGGACGGGTCGCGCTTCATCGACAGCAACAGGTCCAGGCCGCGGCGCCCGCGCGATCGGCGGGCGGGATCGGACGAATCCGCGACCGCCTGGAGCTCGGCAAGGACCTCGGCGGGCACCAGGAGCGTCCCGGTGAGGAAGCCCATCTTCACGAGCGCCTCGATGCGCCCGTCCAGGATCGCGCTGGTGTCCAGGACGGAGACCTCGCCGGCTCGGGTCCCGGCGGCCTTCGGCTTGACGCCGAACATGGCGAACAGCTCGTCGCTCTTCGCGCGGCCGACCCGGTACCCGACGTAGCCCGACAGGTAGTACAGGATCGACACCGTGGAGAACGCGGCCACCGGAGGCAGGTGGAACAGGGGGACGGACAGCAGCGCCGCCGGCAGCATGCCGATCACCATCCCAACGGCGCCGGCCAGGATCTCCGGCGCGGGGGTGCGCCGAAACTCTCGTTCGACCCTTCCCGCGGCGGACGCGGTGCTCCGCCCGATCATGCCGCCGACGACGAATCCGACCGCGCACCCCATGAAGATGCCGAGCAGCAGGCGCCCGGTGGTCGCCGGGCCCGTCTGGCTCGCGATCGTCCAGCCGGCGACCGCGAACAGCGCCACCATCACCAGCCGGACGAACTCGACCAGCATGCTCCGAGACGTCCGCTGGTGGACCAGGTGATGGTCGAAGAGCCGCGGTCGAGCTCGGTCAGCGCCCGCGTCCGCATCGGCGGCGAGCTCCCGCGACGCCTCGTACCCGGGCGCCCGGGGGCCCGGCTCGTCTTGCGGCGCCTCGTCTTGCGGCGCCTCTTCGGCTTCGATCCGGCCCATCCTGCCTCGTCGTCTCCCACACATGCCGAACGGGGCCCCTGGCCGGCATCGGGCCGGCGGGGAGCCGGGCACGCCAATCACGGCCCTCATCAGGGTTTTCGGGCAGCCGGAAGCGCCGCTTGAGACGCCGGCGGGGGGAGGAAGCGGGCTAGTGCGCTTCCTCGAGGACCTTGTCCAGCATGGCTTCGGTCTGGTCCTCGGGCTGATCGAAGGCAAACGTGAGCTCGGAGATCAGGATCTGGCGCGCCTTGGCCAGCATCCGCTTCTCCCCGGCCGACAGACCCTTGTCCTTCTCACGGATGGACAGGTTCCGCACGACCTCGGCCACCTGGTAGATGTCGCCGGACTTGATCTTCTCGACGTTCGTCTTGAAGCGGCGGCTCCAGTTGGTGGGCATGTGGGTCTCCTCCTCGCGGAGGACGTCCATGACCTTCTTGACCTCGCGCTTTGAGACCACGCCCCGCAGCCCGACCTCCTGGGTGGAGTCGATCGGCACCATGAGCGTCAGGTCCCCGTGGGCCAACCGGAGCTTGAAGTAAGTCCGGCGCTCCCCGGCCATGTCGCGTTCGACCAGGTCCTCGATCACTGCGGCACCGTGGTGCGGATAGACGACCTTGTCGCCTTTTTGGAATGCGACAGCCGTGCGCGTGGCCAGTGGAAATCGCCTCCTCGTTTTGAAGGATGATTCAGGATAGCACGGCCGCCCGCCCGGCCGCAAATCAAAAGCCCAGGTCAACGGCACAATTAGGCCCTTCGGCGGAGACTGGACACTGCATCGCGCGCCGTTGTTTGCCCTGATGAGGCCTTCTGCAACGCTGCTCCTGCGGAGTGGATCAGGGCTTGCCGGCACGCCAGGAGATCGCCTGGCGCAGGTGCTTGACCCGGACCAAACGGACAGGCGCGGCGCCTCGGGGCGGCGCCGGTTCCCCTTCGGCACAGACGAGTGTTCCCAGCCCGGCTGCGGCGGCCGCGGAGATCCGGAGCGCCAGGCCGCCCGCCGGCCGGATCGCGCCGGTGAGCGCCACCTCTCCGGCGAACCCCGTCGAGGGCGGCGGTGGAACCCCCACGGAGGCCGAGACCAGGCTCACCGCCATGGCCAGGTCGGCCCCGGGGTCGTCGACGCGCAGGCCGCCGGCCGAGGTCCCGAACAGCTCGGCGCGCATCAGGCGCAGGCCCGCGACCTGGTCGGCGACGGCGGCCACGATGTGGAACCGGCGCGGGTCCAGCCCCGCCACCTGCCGCCGGGCGGGGCCGTCGGTCCCCACGACGAGCGCCTGGATCTCGACCGCCAACGCGCGCCGCCCCGCGAGCGCCAGCGCGGTGGCGCACCCCGGCTCGCCCGATCCGTCACCGAGCCCGGGCCCGCCTTCGCGCTCCGCCAGTCCGTCCTCCCCCATGTGGAACCAGGCGACCTCGCCCTCGGGGCCGAACCGGTTCTTGCCGCCGGTCAGCACCCGCAGGCCCGTGTGCGGTTCGCCGTCGAACGAGAGCACGACGTCGACGGCGTGCTCGATCGTGCGCGGCCCGGCCAGGTCGCCCGACTTGGTCACGTGGCCCACCAGCAGGATCGCCATACGTCGCTGCTTCGCGAGCCCCACCAGCGCATCGACGCACGCGCGCGCCTGACCGGGCCCACCGGGTGGCGTGTCGACGTCCGAACGGCGGATCGTCTGCAGTGAGTCGACGATCAGCACGGACGGGTTGGTGGACTCCGCCGCTGCCACGACGTCTTCGAGGTCACGGCCCGGCACGAACGCGATCGACGAGCCGTCCAGCCCCAGGCGGCGCGCCCGCAGCGCCACCTGGCCGCGCGCCTCCTCGCCGGAGGCGACCAGGCAGGGGCGCCCGGAGGCGGCGACCAGCGACGCCAACTGGAGCAGCAGCGTGGACTTGCCGATGCCGGGCGCCCCGGCGAGCAGCACGACGGACCCCGGAACCAGACCGCCGCCGAGCACTCGGTCGATCCCCGCGATGCCCGTCGTGAGGCGCCGTTCCTCCGAGCCGGGCGCGAGATCCTCGACGCCACGCGAGGGGCCGAGCGGTGTTCGGGAACCGACGCGCGCGGCGCCGGCGGGATGCTCGGCCACCGTCCCCCACTCGCCGCACGAGGCGCATCGGCCGCTCCACTGCGCCGATGGCCGGCCGCAGTCCGAACACACGAACAGGCGCTTGAGCTTGCCCACAGTCGAACCGTATCGGGCGGGTACGACACGACCCGCGAGTCACTAGGGTGGAAGACGCGACCGTGACGCACGAACCATCCGCCATCCGCGAAGACCTGCCCGACCCGGAACGCCGTGCGCTCACGCGCCGGGGCCTGCACCTCGAGTACGCCACGATCGGGTGGAACGCGTTCGAGGGCATCGCCGCGATCGCGGCGGGCATCGTCGCCCACTCCGTGGCGCTCACCGCATTCGGGCTGGACTCCGCCGTGGAGGTGTTCGCGTCCTCCGTTGCCGCGTGGCAGCTGCGTGCGGAGGGCCGGCACCGGGACCGGCGGGCGCTGCGGCTGATCGGGCTGTGCTTCCTGCTGGTCGGCATCTACGTCGGCGTCCAGTCGATCGTGCACCTGGTGACCGGCGCGCGCCCGAGCGGCTCGCCGTTCGGCGTGGCGATCACCGCGGCGGCGGTCGTCGTGATGAGCGGCCTGGGCGTCGCGAAGCGGTCGGTCGCGGGCGCCCTCGGCAATCCGGTGCTGGGCGCGGAGGCCCGCTTCTCGCTGGTGGACGCCGGCCTGTCCGCTACGGTCCTGGTCGGGCTGCTGCTGAACCTGACGTTGGGATGGTGGTGGGCCGACCCGGCGTCGGCGCTGGCGATCGCGGGCCTCGCGCTGGTCGAGGCCATCGAGGGCCTGCGCGCCTGAGGACCGCCTACGCCGGCAGCGGATAGATCCGCCGCGCGTTCCCCCGGCACAAGAGCTCGGCGATCGACTCCGCGTCCGCAGTGGAGCATTCACCGTCGCCGATCCACCCGTCCAGGATCCCGCCGAGCTGGTATCGAAATCCCTGGGCGCCAGCGTAATACAGCTCCGCCAGGCCGAACGCGTCCGACGAGTACAGGTGCTTGGAGAACGGCGCCACCTCCAGCGCCTCCCGCAGCAGCCGCGCCGCGCCGGCGCCGACATGGTTCAGCGACGCCCCGACGTCCAGATGCACGTTCGGGTACGCCTTTGCCAGGTAGCCGGCCTCGCGGTGATACGGGTAGCAGTGCAGAAAGATCACGTCGACGCCCTCGCGGCTCAGCCGGCGGACCAGCTCCGTGAGCAGCGACGGGTTCGTCTGATGGATGGTCAGGTCCGGGTCGCCGAAGCCGGTGTGGATCTGCAGCGGGAATCCGCGCGCAGCGGCCAGCCGCGCGCCGGTCCAGATGCCGAAGCGGAGCAGGGTCGGATGCGACACTCGCGGCTCAGCCGAGGGGCCGAGCGAGCGGAGCCACGCGCCCGCCGCGTTCAGGATCCGAGCCTTCGACGGCGGCGACGGATCGAACCCGAAGCCCGCGCGGTAGGCGACCACCGTCTTCAGCCCCACCGCGTTCGCGGTCGCCTCCTCCAGGGCTGCCTCGAACGCGGCGGCGTAGCCGGCCGCCGTCACCCCCGATGCGGCCACGGCCTCGGCCACGGCCTCCAGGCGCACGACCGGATACGCGGCAACGCCCGCCGCCTCGGCCATGGCGGCCACGTCGAGCAGCTCGGAGGACCGGTAGCCGGTGTCGATCAGCAGGGCTTCGAGCCCGCACGCGCGCAGGAGGCGTCGGTTCACCTCGGCCGCACCGAGCTCTGCGCGGCGGGCAAGGTACGCGTCGGGCGACGCGAACGGATCCAGGTCGAGCATCGGCGAGCACCACCTGCGGATGGTCAGCCCGATGGGCGAGTCCAGCGCCGATGTTCCCGCCGGCGCGGGGTCGAAGCTCTCCGAGATCATCGAATCGAACGCCGGCCGGTCGAGGTCGCCGGCGACGACCCCGTGGCAGTGGTGATCGATCAGTGGGGCGTCGACGTCCACGCGCGGCCGATCAGTAGCGCCAGCGGTGCGCGGCGGCGATCTCCTCCGGGTCCTTCCCGGCGAACGTCTCGCTCTCACCCTTGCGCACGGCCGTGAACGAGTTGAACAGCGTCGGGCCCATGGCCTCCACGAGGACGTCGGACCGCTCGAGGTTCGACACGGCGTCCGCCAGCGACGACGGGAGGCGGTGCACCCCCATCGACTCGAGCTCCTCCGGCGAGTGCGTCGCGGGATCGTCGACGAACTCGGCCGGGAGCCGCAGCTTTCGCTCCACGCCCTCCAGGCCGGCTGCGATGGTCGCCCCGATCGCCAGGTAGGGGTTCGCGCTGAGGTCGAAGCACTTCACCTCGAGGTTGGCCGCGCTCTCCCGGCTGCCCACCATGCCGGTGACGAACCGAAGCGCCGCCTCGCGGTTCTCCCGGCCCCAGCAGGCGTACACGCCCGCCCAGTGCGAGGGCACCAGGCGCAGGTAGCTCGCGACGCTCGGCGAGCCGACCGCCACGAGCGCGGGCAGCTCGGCCAGGATCCCCGCGGCGAAGGACTCGCCGATCTCGGTCATGCCGTGCGGGCCGTTGCCGCCGGAGAACAGGTTCGCGCCGTCCTGCCACACGCTCATGTGCAGGTGGCCGCCGTTGCCGACGTGGCCCGGGATCACCACCGGCGAGAAGGACGTTCGCCATCCATGGCGAAGCCCGACCGCACGGATGGTCGAGCGCACCAGCACGTTGGTGTCGGCCGCGCCGACGGGATCGTGCGGCGGGAGCGAGATCTCCAGCTGCCCGAGCGCGTACTCGGGGTGGAACTGGTCGACGCCCACTCCCTCCTCCTCGAACGCGACCACCAGGTCCCGCGCCAGGTCGGAGATCTGCGCGAGCACGCCCATGCTGTAGCCCGGCCCCTCGTGGATCGGCACGAGCGTGCCGTCCTCCTCCTGGCGGCCGTAATACCACTCGACCTCGGTGCCGAAGCGAAGGTCGAACCCCATGTCGGCGGCGCGTTCGGCCATCCGCCGCGTGAACGAGCGCTGGCACGCCCCCCAGACCTCCCCCTCCTGCGTGTACTTGTCCGCCGGCGCCCATGCCCACCCGGGCTGGGCGGCCAGCACCCTGACCGCCGAGGGGTCGGGAAGCAGACGAAGGTCGCCGGCGGGGCCGTTGATCTCCGGCGAGGAGGTGAAGTAGTCGTTGACCATCCCGACCTCGAACACCGGCGTGAGCCCCACGCCGAAGCGGGCCGTGCGCTCGAACAGCGACACGGGGACCGTCTTGACCCGCGTGATGCCGCCGTTGTCCACCACCGTCATCGCCAGGGACCGCACCCCCTGGCCGGGCAGCCGCTCGGCCAGCTCACGGGCGAGCTGCTCCCGCCTGGTGATCTCCTCCGGCCCCATGGACCCTCCTCCCGCCCCGATGGCGTCTGTGGTCTGCGATTTCTACCGCAGAACGGGCCGCGGGCGCGAGGGGCGTCGCGTTGGAGGCGAGGCCGGCACGGCTTCGAGACGGCGAATCGAGGATTGACGAAGGCCCAGCAACCGAAGGGCTGCTGGGCCTGTCGTCCTTGACGGCCGATCGGCGTCCCGATCGGTCGCTTCCTTCCGAGGCCTCCAGGAGGTCCCCGAAGGGAGTCCCGCGACCGGGGAAGCCTTGTCGCTTATCGGCTGGAGACGCTCGTGAGCTTTAGGACTCCTGCTCCGCCAGCTCGACGGGCGGGATGTCCGGCGGCACGGGCGCCGCCTCGAAGACGATCTCTTCGTCCCTTCGGTCCACGATGATCGTCTGCCCGGCCTTGAACTCCTTCCAGAGCAGCTTCTCGGACAGCGGGTCCTCCACCATGCGCTGGATGGTGCGGCGCAGCGGCCGGGCGCCGAGGGCAGGGTCGTACCCCTTCTCGGCGAGCAGCTCCTTCGCGCCGTCGGTCAGCTCGATGTCCACGTCCTTGGCCTTCAGCTGCTCGCGGACCCGCTTCATCATCAGGTCCACGATGCTCTTGACGTCGTCGCGCGACAGCGAGTGGAACACGATGACCTCGTCGATGCGGTTCAGGAACTCGGGCCGGAACGAGCGCTTGAGCTCGTCCATGACCTTGTCCTTCATCTTGTCGTGGGTCACCTGCTCGTTGCCGGCGATCGCGAAGCCGATGCCCGGGCCCTTCTGGATGTCCCGCGTCCCGAGGTTCGACGTCATGATGATCACGGTGTTCTTGAAGTCCACCGTGTGGCCCTGCGCGTCCGTCAGCCGCCCGTCCTCCAGGATCTGCAGCAG
>DASXAQ010000102.1:0-35675 GCA_036406615.1 Actinomycetota bacterium
GCCTGACGGATCACGTCCGCGCCCCCTCCGACGGATATGTCCTTGCTGCCCGCCGCCTCGCGCGCGCGGGCGAGCGCGGTGTCCAGGCCATCCACGAACGTGAAATCGCCCTCGCTCGGAGCGTCTTCCGGCCGGTGGGTCACGACGAACAGCGGAACCTCGAACGGGTTCTGACCGCCCCAGGCATCGGCGGCCTCGTACATCCCCCGGCCGACGACGACGGCGCCGGCGCGAGCCATCGCTCCATGGAGGTATTCCTTGTCCGCACCCGTTGCCCCGCCGCTTGGCTCCGCCTCGTAACTCCACGGGCCGCCGAAGACCCAGTAGTGCAATCGCTCACCGCCTTCGCCCAAGCCGCGTCCCGGCCCGTCGTTCGGGCCGGTGACGTACCCGTCGAGCGAAATCGTGATCGCCGCTACCACGCTCGTCATGGCAGTTCCTCCTCTCCGGGCGTCGCACTCGGTAAGTGTTCCGTTCCGTGTCGGGCCGGCCCGGGTAGTCGCAGAGTAATGTAGGCGGAGATACCCCCGAAGAGATCTGGCGTCGATCTGCGCGAATGGGAGGGACGGAAAATGGCCGATGCCACCATCCTCGATGGACGCCACGCGTATCGACCTCAGGCCATCGGACGAGTCTTCGGGTGGTTCTTCCTGGCCACGTTCGTCACGTCGATCGTGGCCTACTTCGTCGGCTACGCGAAGATGCTGGATCACCCGAACCTGATCACTGGGGCCGGTGCCGATCCAAGCTCGGGAATTGCGACCGGCGCCACGCTGGAGGTGCTCCTCATCGTTGCCAACGTGGCCACCGCCGTGGTGGCGTACCCGGTTCTCAAGCGCGAGAGCGAGATGGGGGCGGTGGGCTACGTCGCGGCCCGTCTCGTGGAGGCGATGTTCATCGCCATCGGGATCATCAGCGCGCTCACGTTCCTGCTCATGCGGCAGGACGCCACCGCCGCCTCCACTCCGGTTCTCGGCCAGGCGTTCGTCGCGCTCTATCGCCGGGCGTTCCTCGTCGGACCCGGCTTCTTCGCGGGTCTGGCGAACGGAGTGATCCTGGGGTACCTGATGTACCGATCCGAATTGGTGCCCAGAGGGATGACGTGGCTTGGTCTCATCGGAGGTCCGCTCGTCATGATCACCGGGGTCCTCGTCATGTTCAACGCGATCCCGCGAGGCGGAGCGGTCCAGTCCATCGCGACGATCCCCGAGTTCCTCTGGGAGCTGTCGCTCAGCATCTACTGCATCATCGTGGGGTTCAGGCTATCGTCCCCCATCCTGCAGACCGTGACGCTGCCCGAGTCCGATAGCGTGTTGCGGAACGAGGCGTAGGCGCCGGGGCAGGAGAATCACCCCCAGGTCAGGGCCGCGATTCGCAGTGGCCGCTCGTCACCGGATCCGGGGACGCTAACCTCCTGGCGTGGTTCAATTCGCTCCCCGCCTCAGCGGTCCGGTGCTACGATGCCCGTGTTCCCCCGCGCGCGAAGGACGTGACGAATGGCGGCACGCGATTTCGACATCACGTGGGTGAAGCAGGGGCCGATGGAGTCGAACGACTCGCCCGCTGCCGAGGCCCCCGAGCCCGAGCCCGCCGAACCGAATGGCGACGGCGAAGGCCGGCTCCTGGAGGCGTTCCGCTCCGACCCCGATGCGCCGATGCACGTGATCGACGCGTCCAAGGCCGCGGGGATGCGCTTCGACGAGGGCCTGCGCGGCGTCCTGGACCTGGTCGTCCAGGACGATCTGGAGATCGTGCAGCGCGACGAGGTCGCCTCGGACCACCTGGTCCGACTGACTGCGGCCGGGCGCCAGAGGCTGGGGATCGCCTAGCGTGATCGCCGTGGCGGCGTGGCAGGAGCCCGCCGTCGTTTACGTGGCCGCCGCGTTCCTGGCGGCGGTGTCCGCGGCATCGGAGCTGGTCGGGCGCTTCAAGGACGCGCCGGTCCACGTCCTCGCCACGCTCCCGGGCCTGTTCTACCTGCTGCTGAACGCCGCCCTGGCGGTCGTCGTGCTGTGGCTGCTTCGGATCGGGTCGCTGCCGGTGAGCGGCCCGTCGGCAGTGGAGCAGGTGATCCTGGCCGGGTTCGGCGCCCGGATCATCGTGCGGACGAAGGTGGTCGGCTACCGGTCGAAGGACGGCACGACGATGGACCTCGGGCCCGGCGCGGTGTTCGAGAAGGTGCTGGCCACCATCAGCCGAGCCGCGGATCGGAACCGTGCGGCGGACCGGGTGGACCTGGTTCGACCGCTGTTGGACGGCGTCCGGTATGCCGACGCTCGTCGGTTCTTCGTGAACGAGATGGCCGCGGCGATGCAGGACCTCACCGACGAGGAGAAGCAGCAGATCAACAAGAACCTGGACCTCATCGACAGCCGGACCGACGTCGACGAGGGCACCCGCGTGGACCTCCTCGCGTACCTGGTGCTGGACTACGCCGGGCCCGAGTTCCTGCAGAAGCTCGTGGAGCTGTACCGGAAGCGGTTCCCGGAGCCCCTCCCGCCGTCCGAGCCGGTGGTCACGGTGCCGGAACCGGTGGCAGGACCGACCTCGGCGACCGGGGGGTAGGCCGGACCGCTCCGGCCCGCCTACAATGTCGGGCACGGGCGCTTAGCTCAGGGGGAGAGCGCTTCCTTGACGCGGAAGAGGTCAGAGGTTCAAATCCTCTAGCGCCCACCAGCAAGAGCGCGTGGCCACGACTTCGACCACGCGATCCGTGGGCGTTCAAGAATCGTGAGCTCGGTACCTCCGAGCGGGCGAACTCGCCCAGAGCTACACTCGACAACGTGGATTCCTCAGGCGTGTATCGAACCCGTCTGGGGATGATCTTCCGGGTGATCGATGCCGGCGGAGAGGGGCTCAGAGTCGAGGTATTGAGGAACGGGGTCTGGGGTCCAGGTCGGATCGGAATGGTGGGTCTGCGACTCGAGCCATCGACCAGACGGCTCAGCCCGGCAGACGTTCAGCGGCTTCCTGACTAGCGGCCCGGACCGACCCTGCGCAAGACGAGCCAAACGACACTCGAAGGAGGACCGGTGCTGAGCCTTCTGAGCCCGAACTGGTTCACCGTCATCATCGTATTGGCCGTCGAGGTCGCCTTCGTCCTGTTGGTGATCGCGTTCATCGCTCAGTTCGTCGTGCGTCGTCACGAACGACGGTGGCACGAGGGATAACCGGAGACCCAGGGGGTCCCGCGGGCGCTTCTGTCGCGCCCCCCCTATCTCGGAAGCGCAACTAGGATCGAGCCCATGGATAACCCGGTATTCGAAGCGGTTCGAACGATGGTGGCGGTTCGCGACTATGCGGACAAGCCGGTCCCGGACGACGTGGTGGATCGGATCGTCGAGGCCGCGCGGCTGTCCGCGAGCTCCATGAACCGGCAGCCGTGGCACTTCGTGGTCGTCAAGGATCGTGACCGGTTGCAGGAGATTGCACCTCTATCGAAAACCGGCCCATACATGTCGGGCGCGGCGCTCGCGGTCGTCGTGGCCGTGGAGAAGGACAGCCGGTTCGGCTTGTCCGACGCCAGTCGGGCCATCCAGTCGATGATGCTGACCGCTTGGGGGGAGGGCGTCGGCTCGAACTGGGTCGGGTTCGGCGGCATGACCGAGATCGCGCGTGTCGTCGGCATCCCCGATGTGTATGACGTCGTCGCCGTCGTGCCGTTCGGCTATCCGAGCCGGCCCGCCGGCCGCGGGCGCAAGGAGCGCAAGCCCGTCGGCGACGTCGCGTCGTCGGAGACGTTCGGGACGGCCTGGCAAGAGGGGAGGGGGCCACGATGAGCATCACAAGCGGCGAACTCGAACCCCGGATGATGGACATCCGCGGAGCGAAGCTTTACGTCGAAGAACGCGGCACCGGTCCGGTCCTGTTGTGCATCTCCGGCGGGCCCACGGACGCCGGGATGTTCACCGATCTCGCCGGGCGGCTGGCCGATCGGTACACGGTCGTCTCCTACGACCAGCGCGGGCACTCCCGCAGCACCCTGGGCGGTGAGGCCGCCGACATTTCTGTCGAGTCGCACGCGGACGACGCGGCGGCGCTGCTCGAGGCCGTCGGCGACGAGCCCGCCTACGTCTACGGCAACAGCGGGGGCGGCACGATCGGGCTCGACCTGGTGACCCGGCGCCCCGAGCTGGTGACGACACTCGTCGCGCACGAGCCGCCGCTGCTCGAGATCCTGCCCGACGTCGACGCGTGGCGGGCGCGGTGGGCCGACATCTACAAGACCTACGAGGCCGAGGGCGCGTTCCCCGCGATGGGGATGTTCGGTGCCGCCGTCGAAGAGGGTGGCCCGAAGTACAGCGAGGAGATGCAGCAGGCACCGCCCACGCCCGAGGGCGAGGAGATGGGAAACCGCATGATGGGCAACTTCGATCTGTTCCTCGCCCAGGAGCTTCGTTCGATCAGCGAATACGATCCCGACTTCGACACCCTCCGGCGGGTGTCGACGAACGTCGTCAGCGCCGCAGGCGAGACCTCGGGAGAGCAGTTGGCGCGCCTGGCGGCCATCGAGCTGGCCTCCCGCCTGGGGAAGGAGCCGGCGTACCTTCCGGGCGCGCACGGCGGGTGGGGCTCGGACCCGCAGGAGTTCGCGAGCCGGCTGGAGGGGCTGCTGCGCTCCGGGTCCTAGTTCCAGTCGACAAGCACGACTTCGATGGGCCCCGAGATGCCGCGGACGTTGACCTCCCGCGGCTCGGACGTGGCGAACCTGGCACCGGCCGAGGTGTCGCGGCTCGCCAGGATCTGGCCGCCCTCGGCGAGCGCGGCGATGCGCGCGGCTTCGTGCACGCCCTTCCCCGAGAAGTTGCTGCCCACCTGCGTCGCGCCCGAAGCATGCACCCCGATCCTGACCTTGGGGGCGAAGCCGTGCTGCGTTCGATGCTCGGCCAGCTTTCGCTGGATCGCGACCGCGCACGCCAGCGCCTGATCCGGCGACTCGAACCCGACGAAGAATCCGTCCCCGGTGTCCGTGATCTCCTCGCCGGCGTGTTCCGCGAACAACGACCGCAGGGTCTCGTCGTGCCAGCGAAGCACCCCGTGCCAGGCATCGTCTCCGAGCGCCTCGACCAAGGCGGTCGACCCCTCGATGTCGGTGAACATGAACGTCTTCTCGACGCGCCGGGGGGCCTCCTTGCCGCGCAGCTGCCACGGCAACAGCTCCTCCACCTCCTCGACGACGATCGCCCCGGTGGGGCACGCCATCGCGGCCTCTCGCAGGACGTCCTGCTCCACGCTCGAGGCGTCGATCACGTCCGCCTTCGCGAAGTCGCCCTCGTACCAGTCGAACGCGGTCGGGGCCATCGTGATGCACGTGCCCGCACCGACGCATCGGTGCCGGTCTACCCGTGCCCGCAGCAACGCCCGCGCCTCCTCCTCATACGACCCGCTCGCGGAACGCGAACGCCGTTGCCGAAGCCCTGGACGACGCGCCGATCCGTGCGTACAGCTCGGCGAGCCGGCGATCGACGGCCGGCTCGTCCATGCCGAGCTCCTCGGCGATCTCCTGGTTCGTCCGGCCGAGCACCAGGTTTCGAAGAAGCGCCGCGTCGGAGCCCTCGCCGGCGTCGCCGTGCCCGTCTCGCTCGTCATGTCCGGGGGGGATGTCCATCTCGCCGGCGAGCTCCTGCATCTGGCGCCCGCTGGGTCCGCGGAACCATTGCGCACGCACCTGCGCGTCCAAGGTGCGCTGCGCGATCATCGCGAGCGACGTCTGGAGATACGGTCGAACCTCGTGCCACTCGGCGGCGCCCGTGTCGCGCAGCACCGTCGCGACCGGCAGCAGGACGTCGAGATGCAGGTCCTCATGCATCGCGGACTGCAGGACGGCGAGCGCCGAGCGAGCGAACTCGACGGCCTCCTCGGTCTGCCCACGCCTCAGCGCGATCCGCGACAGCGAGGCATCCGCCATCGCCGTCCAGGGCGGGTGCCCGGGGAGGGATCCCGCCAGCTCCAGCACCTCTCGCGCAGCCCGTTCCCCAGACTCGAGCAGGGCGTTGTCGCCGAGTTCGACTCCCAGCCGAGACGCCTGGACGGCGAGGGTCGCCAGCGCCTCGCAACGCGCCGCCGGCAGACCGGTGTCGGCGGCCATCTCGACGGCGCGCTCGAGGTGTCTGCTCATCCCCGCCGCGTCGCCGGTCGCCGCGTGGTACAGCCCGCGCCAGGTCTCGAGCCGCCGCCCGCGAAGCGGCGTGGGGTGGTCCACGGCGATCGCCGACGCCCGGTCGATCCAGCCCTTCGCCCCCTCGACGTCGCCCAGGTCCAGGTGCGCCATGGCCGCGCCGCCCGACGACAGGAACTCGAGCGTCTGGTCGCCGATCTCGTGCGCCTCTCGATAGGCCTGCTCCGCGCGGGAGACCGCCAGGTCGGGAACGACCTTCGCGCGGGAGAACACGTGCACCCCGTAGAGCATCTGCGCTTCGAACGCCGCGCGCTCGCTCTCGTTGGTGAAGGCCTTCATCTTGGACGTGAGGCGCCGGATCTCCTCGATGTGCCGGCCGGATCCCGGGCCGATGTGGATGTCGGGCGCCCAGCTCAGGTACCCCATGGCGATGATCGACGACATCGCCCCGCGGCGGTCCCCGCATCGCTCGAACAGCTCCAGCGCCTCCTCGAACAGTTGCCCCGCCTCGTGGACGTACGGGGCGATCGGCAGCTCCGGGAGCATGTCGTCCAGGACCTCACCCGCGGCGACGCGCCTGATGATCGCGATGTGCTGGCCGGTCATCACCTGTTCGACGAACCAGGCCCTGACCCGGCCCTGGAGAATGACGCCGACCTCCCGCAGGGCAGCCGCGGTTGAGGCGTCGTCGCCCAACTCCCGTCCCAATGCCACCGCGCGCCGGAAGGCCTCTTCGGCCCCATCCAGGTCGACCTCGCCCGCCGGCGGCACGTAGCCCTCGCCGATCGTCGTTCGCACCAGGTCCTGCCCCAGCTCCATGCAGGCGGCCAGCTCCGTCTCCGCGTCGCCCATGGCGGCCGCCGTCTCGCGGACCTCGCGCGCCAGCTCGGCGGCGCGATCCTGCTCCTCGGCGGATCGCAGCGCGGCCGCGCGGCGAAGCCGGACGTCCAGCTCCAGGCGCGAATCGCCGAGTGCTTCGGCAAGCGCGGCCAGCTCGGCCAGCCCCTGCATCCGATCGGCGGGGCGACGGAGCATGTCGAAGGCCCGGTCGCGGGCTTCCAGCAGCCCCACGCGATCCTCGGGCGTCGCGGCCGCTGGGAGGGAGAGCTCGACGACGCGCAGCACCTCCTCGGGCGCGTTGGCCGCCAGCGCGTTGCGGCTGGCTTCCAGGGAGAACCGAACGCACACGGCCCCGTCGCCGGCCGCCTTCGCGTGCTGGGCAAGCAAGGCGAGGCTCTCGGGCGACGGCTCACCGCCGAGCAGCAGCTGGACGATGGCCGCGTGGATCGCCCGGCGGCGCACCGGGGTGAGCGCGGCCGCGGCGAACTCCCGCACCTGCTCGTGCGGAAAGCTGTAGTCGGCGGCCGCCTGCTCGGGGCTTTCCACCAGAAGGCCGGCGGCGACCGCCGGCGCCAACGCCTCGGCGAGCGCCTCGGCGTCAAGCGGCGCGTCGTCGACGCGAATCGACACCTCGCGAAGGTCCTTCAGGCTGAAGCGGCGTCCGAGGACCGCGGCTTCGGCCAGCACCTCCTTCGTTTGCTCGGGCAGCCGGGCGGCACGGCGCGCGATGAGCGTGCGCACGGCGGCGGGGACAAGCCGTTCGGCGTTTCTCGCCAGCGTCCAGACGCCGTCGATCTGCTGGATCATGCCGCCTTCGCGATACGCGGACGCCATCGCCTCGACGATGAACGGCACGCCCTCGGCCTGGGCGTGCATGATCGCCGCGCCGGCCGCGTCCACCGGTGCGCCGAGCGCCTGGCCGAGCAGCTCCCGGGTCTCGATCTGGGTGAGGCGAGCGATCCGCATGCGTCGGACCATCCCCATCCGCTCCATGTCGGCGAGCAGGTTCACGGCCTCCGTCACGAACGCGAGCTCCACCGGGCGGATGCTGAACATCAGGAACAACGGGCTTTCGGCGTCGGCGCGGATGACGTATCTGAGCAGGCGCAGGCTGTCGTCGTCGGCCCACTGCAGGTCGTCGACGAGCACCGCGAGCGGCCTCCTCGCGGCCAGTTCCCGGAAGGCCACCGCGGCCAGGTCGAAGGTTCGAAGCAACCGTCGGTCCGGGGGCAGGCTCGCGAGCCCCGGGTCGTCTTGGCCGGACATCGAGTCCAGGCATCGCTCCAGCGCCCCGGCCGAGTCCGTACCGTTCGTGGCAGCAAAGGCTGCCTGCGCTCCGACGATGGAGCGCGCAAGCAGGAACGGGCCACGAAGCTCCTCGTCCGCGGTGACGGCGATGCTCGTGAAGCCCTCCGCCGAGGCTCGCTCGCCGGCCGCCAGGAGCAGCCGGGTCTTTCCGATTCCCGGCTCGCCCTCAACGGTGAGCCCGGTCAGCCGGCCCTCCTTCGCCGACGCGATCTCCTGGCGGATCGCGTCCTGCTCGGCCGACCGCCCCACGACCGCGGCGGAGGCCCGTCGAACGTGCAGGGCGAGCGGGGAGAACGGCTGGGTCGCGACCGGCCCGGACGCGTCGAAGGTGCGTTCGGAGGCGCTCACGGACGTCGTCGATCGTCTGATGGTGCTCGTTCGATCCCCACGGAGGGCATAAGAGTAGCGACTCGTCTGTAGCATCGGCGGCTGACTCGAGCGGCCCGCTCGGGGCACGCTCGCGGAATGGCGGACGCGACCATGCCCATCGGCTTCCTGATCAGCACCCTGGTTCCGGCCGGCTTCACGGCCCTCGCGCTGTGGCCCCGGCCGACGAAGGGTCCACGCGCGACGCCCGCGTTCGTGCTGGAGACCACCTTCAACGAGCTGCCGTTCGTGATCGTGTACTGGCTTGCGGCCTCGACGCTGCTCGCCGTCGCGCAGGGCCGCATCGACTCGCCGATCGGGTGGGCCGGCGTGGCCGTCGCGCTTCTCACGGCGATCGGCGTGGCCCTGGTGGTCCGGCGGGCCACCCGTGCGCGGCCGGCTCTCGACGGCGCGCTGGGGTCGGGCCTGGGAATCCGCTGGCGTGACGAACTCGACCAACCGTTGGGGCGCGAGCTCCGGCCGAACATCGCCCGGTGGCCGGCGCTGATCGCGCCCGTTCGGCTGCCGGCGCGGGGAGTCCACCGCATGCGGAACATCGCCTACGGCCCCGACGGGACATATCAACGCCTGGATCTCTACCGCCCTCGATCTGACGAGCAGCGCAGCCCCGCGCTGATCTACTTCCACCCGGGCGGGTTCTTCAGCGGACGCAAGAGCCGCGAGGCACGTCCGCTCTTCGATCGGCTCGTCAGACTCGGATGGGTGTGCGCCGGCGCGAACTACCGCCTCGGCCGCGGGGGCGCGTTCCCCGGGAACCTCGCCGACGCCAAACGGGCCGTCGCCTGGCTGCGTGAGCACGCGGCCGACTACGGGGCCGATCCCGGAACGATCTTCGTCGCCGGCGGCTCGGCCGGCGCTCACCTGGCCGTCATGTGCGCGCTCACGCCGAACGACCCGACGTTCCAGCCGGGGTTCGAATGGGCCGACACGTCGGTCGCCGCCGCGGTCGGGCTTTACGGGTACTACGGCCCCGCCCCCACGAACGAGCCCATGCCGTCGGCGCCCGCGGACTATGCGCGGCCGGGCGCGCCGCCGGTCCTGGTGATCCACGGCTCGCGCGATCCCATGGTGCCTCCCGGCAATGCCAGGGAGTTCGTCGGGCGCCTCCGCCGGGTATCGAGGAGTCCGGTCGTCTATGCCGAACTGCCCGGCGCGCAGCACAACTTCGATCGGTTCCCTTCGATCCGGTTCGCGGCGGTGATCGACGCCGTCGAGGCGTTCACCGCCTGGGTTCGCTCCACGCGGTAACGCGGTCTCTCGCGACGAACGTCAAGACGCCGCGTTCTCGTCTCGCTCGACGACTCCGAGGGCGGCCTCCAGGAAGGCGAGCTTGTCGGCGCTTTCCGCGATGACCTTGGCCGTCGGCTTGCCCATCCCGTGGCCGGCCGAGGTCTCGACGCGGATCAGGATGGGCGCGTCGCCGCCCTGCGCCGCCTGCATCGCGGCCGCGAACTTGAAGGAGTGCCCCGGCACGACGCGGTCGTCGTGGTCGCCGGTCATCACCAGCGTGGCGGGGTAGCGCGCCCCGGCCCGGATGTTGTGGAGCGGTGAGTACGCACGCAGCCACGGGTACTGCTCGGCGTCGTCGGGGTCGCCGAAGTCGCTCGTCCACGCCCAGCCGATCGTGAACTTGTGGAACCGAAGCATGTCCATCACGCCGACCTCGGGGACGACCGCGCCGAACAATTCGGGATGCTGCGTCTCGCACGCGCCCACCAGCAGCCCGCCGTTCGACGCGCCGTTGATCCCGATCCGATCCGGCCGCGACCAACCCGACCTCGCCAGCCAGCGCGCGCACGCCATGAAGTCGTCGAACACGTTCTGCTTGTGCGCCAGCCGCCCGGCGTCGTGCCACGCGCGGCCGTATTCGCCCCCGCCGCGGAGATTGGCGACTGCCAGTAGCCCGCCGCGTTCGATCCACACGGCGTAGGGGACCTTGAACGCCGGCGTGAGCGGGATCCCGTACCCGCCGTAGCCGTAGAGATACACGGGCGTCTCGCCGTTCGGCACGATGTCCCGTCGGCGGGTGAGGAACATCGGGACGCGCGTCCCGTCGTCGCCCGGGACGAAGACCTGTTCGGTGACGAACGCGGCGGGATCGATGCCCGCGCCGGCGGGACGCACCAGCGCCGTCTCGCCGGTCGCCAGGTCGTGCGACCAGATGGAGCCCGAATCGACGAACGACGTGACCCGGAAGTGCGTCAGGTGGCTCTCGGCGCGGCCCTCCATGGCGTGTTCGAGCGGCCACACGCCGAGCGCCGACAACTCCGGCATCGGGATCTCCCGGACGAACGTGCCGTCCAGCTCATGGACGCGAAGGACCGAGTGCGCGTCGTGCAGGTAGTGGCAGACGAATCGCCCGCCGAAGAAGTGAGCCTCCGAGAGCATGTCGTCGGTTTCGGCCACGATCTCCCGCCAGCGCGCGTGCCCGGGATCGTCGAGGTCGATCGCCACGATCCGCTGGCGGTCCGCGCCGTCGTCGGTCAGGACGTAGAACGTGGTGCCGACGTTGGTGATCACCGCCATCCGGGCAGAGAAGTCCGGGACGAGCGGGCGCACGCTCCCCTCCGGGTCGGTCAGGTCGATGACGTGGACCTGCTGCTCGGGGAACGTGCCCCGCGCGATCGAGATGACGACGAACCGCCCGTCGTCGGTGGTGTCCGCCCCGGGGAGCCACTCGGGCTCGTCTTCGGTGGCGAAGATCAGCTCGTCCTCGATCTGCTTGGTGCCCAGCCGGTGGAAGAACACGCGCGGGGTGCGGCTCTCGTCCAGGAACTCGGAGCCCTCGGCCGGCGCGTCCATCGCGTCGTAGTAGAAGCCGCTCCCGTCGGACCGCCAGGCGACCACGCAGAACTTCGACCACTCGATCACGTCCTCGCGGTCGATGCCGGTCGCGACCTCGCGCACGCGCCACGTCATCCAGTCCGACCCGGCGTCGCTGGTGGCGTACGCGAGCAGCGACCCATCGTCCGTCAGGCGGATCGCCGGGACGGCCGTCGTCCCGTCGTCTGCGAGCGCGTTCGGATCCAGCAGCGGACGCCCCTCGGCGTCGGGGGCGTCCATCACGAACAGGATCGGCTGGTTCAGCAGCCCGGGGTTTCGGAACTGGAACCACCGGCCGCCGCGTTCGAACGGCGCGCCGGCGTTCGGGTAGTCCCACAGCTCGGTCAGGCGGCGGCGGATCGGGTCGCGCGATGGGACGGCCGAGAGCCACCGCTCGGTGAGGGCGTTCTCCGCTTCGATCCACGCGACGGTCTCGGGCGCGTCCGTCACCTCGAGCCAGCGGTACGGGTCGGGGACGGTCTCTCCAAAGTGGTCCTCGACCGTGTCGGCCATGCGGGCGGTGGGGTAGGGCAGGCGGGACATGGCGTGCAGCTTACGAGAGTAGGATCACCTATCGCTGGTCGGCACAGATGTCGCCAATCGGTCCGGTCGGTCTGAGCTCGAAGGGGGGATCGTATGCGTCCGACCCGAACGGTCCGCTTCGGTATGGTCACGGCCGTGATCGCCCTGTCGGTCGTCATGGCCACGATACCGGCGCAGGCCCTGACGGTCGTCGAGTATCCCGTCACGACGCCGAGCGCCGAGCCGAACGAGGCGGCGCTGGGCTCGGACGGCAACGTGTGGTTCACCGAGTTCAACGCGAACCAGATCGGCAAGATCACGCCGTCGGGGGCCGTCACCGAGTACCCGATCCCGACCCCCGGCAGCCTTCCGACGGGGATCACCGCAGGCCCCGACGGCGCCCTGTGGTTCGCGGAATCGGCCGCAAACCAGATCGGACGCGTGACGACCTCCGGCCTGTTCACCGAGTATCCGGTCCCCACGGCCAACAGCGATCCCGAAGACATCGCTTCCGGCCCCGACGGGCGCCTGTGGTTCACGGAAGGGCTCGCCCGTCAGATCGGGCGCGTCAGCACGGCCGGCGTCTTCAAGGAGTTCCCCACCAACACGTCCGGGGGCCCCCGGCACATCGCCGCCGGCCCGGATGGCTACCTCTGGTACACGGAACCGAATGTCAACGACATCTTCAAGATCAGCACCGACGGCGCGACGCAGTTCGTCTACACGCCCCCGATCGGCGACGTGAACGACATCGCCGCGGGACCGGACGGACACATGTGGTTCGCCGACGTGGGCAACAACGAGGTCGGGTGGATCGACGTGACGGGAACCACGTCGATGGAGTTCCCCGTGCTCACCGCCGGCAGCGACCTGTGGGAGCTGACCGCGGGGCCGGACGGCAACCTCTGGTTCGACGAGATCCTCGGGAACAACATCGGTCAGATCACGACGTCCGGTGTGGTGACCGAAGCCCCCATCCCGACGCCGCAGGCGGCTCCGGGCGGAATCACGCCGGGCTCGGACGGCAACGTCTGGTTCACGGAGGCTGGGGGCAACGCCATCGGGCGGACTCAGCCGCTCAATCTCGGCATCCACTACGTCTTCTACATCCCGAACCGGGTCTTCATCCCGAACATCAGCCGGCTCCCCGCGCGCGGGGACACCGTCAGCTGGCTCATGATGAGCCCCGGCACGCACGGCATCGCGGACTCGTCGGGCATGCACCTGTTCGGTTTCGGCCCGACGGGGGGTCCTGCGCCCATCGGGATCGGGCAGGTGTTCGCCTTCACGTTCGAGTGGGCCGGGACCTACCCGTACAACGATCCGTTCCACCCCGCCGCCAAGGGTTCGGTGACGGCGCCGATCACGGTGGGCCGGCTGCCCGGAACCACCGACACGGCCCAGGTGACGTGGGCCTCCGGAGACGCTCCGGCCGGGTTCGGCTTCGACGTGCAGGTTCGAGGACCCACCTCGGGGGGGTTCGTGGACTGGCGGCCCGGCGTGACCAGTCTTGCGGGGTCGTTCGGGCCGTCGGACCCTCTGTGGGCAGGACCGGGGACGTACGCGTTTCGGGCCAGGCTCCGGGATCTGTCCTCGGGCGCCGCGTCGGGGTTCTCGAAAGCCGGGTCGGTCAAGCTGAGGTAGCCGGACGCCGGGTCAGGCAGCGGTGCGCTAGCGGCTCCGGTACTCCTCGTCGGTGACCAGGTCCGCCCACTCCGACTCGGGTCCGTCGGGCGGCGCGTCCCACATGGCCAGGTGCGTCATGAACCGGTCGGAAACCGCGCCGTGCCAGTGCCATTCGCCGGGAGGGGTGACCACCACGTCGCCGGCGCCGATCTCGAGGACCGCACCGCCGCGCGCCTGCGCGAGTCCGAGGCCGTCGACCACGTACAGCGTCTGGCCGACCGCGTGCGAGTGCCAGGCGGTTCGGGCCGACGGCGAGAAGCGCACGGCGGTGACGCGCAGGCGAGACGGTTCTTCGCCGCTCGCGATCATGTCGAACCACACGTCGCCCGTGAACCGGTCGGCGGGACCCTTGGTCGTGGCTTGCCTCGGCTGAACTTCCACAGCGCCTCCTTTGATCGGTCCCTACGCTCCAAGCAGATACAGCCGGAACATGTCGTGTTCGATGGGGAGCACCTGGAAGCTGCCGAAGCCGGCTCGCTCCGCGTAGCCGTGCAGCGTCTCCGCCCGCATCACCGTGCCGGTCTCCTCCGACGGGCGGTCGAACATGCCCGCGGGCAGGCAGTTGAAGACGCTCCACCCGTAGAAGTACGCCTCCAGGTCGTCCGGCTCGCCGGTGAACGAGTCTCGCGTGCGTTCGTCGACGATCAACATCCGCCCGTCGGGGGCCAGCGCACCGCGCACCCCGCGAAGCGCATCGACGGGCCGTGCCATGTCGTGCACACATTCGATCGCGACGGCGAAGTCGATCGGTCCGGCGGCGCCGGCGGTCGCGGCGTCCGCCGCGTGGAAGCGAACCCGGTCGGCGAGCCCCGCGTCCGCCGCGTTTGCGCGCGCGTGCTCGACCGATGCCGGGTCGGCGTCGAAGCCGTCGACCGTGACCTCCGGGTATGCCGTGGCGATCGCGATCGACGACCACCCGGCGCCGCTGCCGATGTCCACCACGTGCGCGGGCGGGTCGGATCCCAGTCGTGCGTGCACGGCCGGGATCGACGGGAGCCATTCGTTCGGCAGCGTGGTGAGCAGCAGCGGCCGGTTCGAGTACCCCTGTCCCTCGACGTTCTCCGTCCCGTACGCGTCGTACGGGACGCCGTCGCCGGTGCGAAACGCCTGCACGATCTGATCGATCGCGTGGCGGATGCTGACGAGCTGGCCGATGCCGGCGCCGCGGTAGAACGCCGACTCGCGGTCGAGCAGCACCTCGGCGTGCGCGGCAGGAAGGGTGAACCGCGCCGGCGATGTCGTGAGGTCGGCGCGAAGCACACCGCGCGTCGTCTGCTGCTCGAGCCACTCGCGGGCGTAGCGCTCGGTGATCCCGGCGCGGGTGGCCAGCTCCTGCGACGTCAGGCCGTCGCTGCCGGCCAGCGTCTCGTAGAGCCCGAGCCGCATGCCCAGGTGCGCCGACAGCACGTCGAAGTACCCGAGCGCCGAGCCGAAAGCCCGCTCGGCGAAGGCGTCGCGTTCGGATTCGTACGTCACGTGGACATCGATCTTGCCACCGTCTCGGCCACGGCCGCCAAACCGGGCCAGTCCAGCGACTCCTGCACGCAGCGGGCGAACAGCCACCGGAGCAGCCGCTCGGCGTCGAGGTCGAGCAACTCGGCCATGCGGTGGACGAGTCCGATCGGATCGGCCCGCAACCGGTCGTCGCAGTTGAGCAGGTGCTGCAGCGCGTCGTACGTCGGGTCGCCGACGACCGGTTTGGGATCGATCGCGAGCCACGGTTCGCGCTCTGCGGCCAGGACGTTGCCGGCGTGCAGGTCCGTGCACAGGAGCACGGTCGATCGGGCGTCGCGCGGGAGCGAACGAAACAGCGAGATCCCCTCGCGGGCGACGCCGGCGTCCAGAGGAAGACGTCCGCCTCGCGTCGCGGCGTTCCGCTCGAACTCGTCGGCCCACCGGTCGCACATCGCCTGGAGCGAAGCAAAGGCCGGCTCCGTCGGGGCCTCCCGCCACAGCCGTTTGAGCAAGCCTGCGATCACCACGTCCTGGTCGGGCTCGGGCCAGGCTTCCAGCGTGGTCCCCGGGCGGCACCGCTCCAGCAGGAGCGCGATCGATTCCTCGTCGACGGCCTCGTAGGCGAACAGCCGGACGGCGCCATCCCCCTCCCAGATGCGGAGCGCATCGGCCTCGCGTTCGGCCTCCGGGTGGCGCCACAGGATCTTGACGACGGCATCGGCGCCGTCCCGCCGCGACGCCGGTGCCACCCACGCCGTCTGCCCGCCCGGCTCGAACGGCGCGCCGACTTGGATCGACCACTCCCGCTCGAGCCGGCGCAGCATGGGCGGCAGGGTCGCCAGCCAGCCCCGGCGCCCCTCGGTCCGAACGGCAGCGGCAAGGTTCGCCGGCACCGGAAACTCTCCCGCATCCTTCACGGCGCGAGCATCCCACCGCCCGGCCCGACCTGGACGCCACCGTCGCCGCCGGGGCACACTTCCCCCGTGGATGATGAGGCCGAAGGGATCTCGGCCGAGGAGCTGCAGCTGGCGACCCGAAACCACGGGATGCCCCTGGAGGCGCTCGCCTATCCGATCACGCCGATCGGGCTGCACTACCTGCTGATCCATTACGACATCCCGGTCGTGGACGGCGCCGCATGGCGCCTCGGCGTCGAGGGCGACGTCGAGCGACCGCTGCACCTGTCGCTCGAGGAGATTCGCGCCCGACCGGCGATCACGATGGAAGCGACGTTCGAGTGTGCGGGCAACGGCCGGGCCCTGATGCGGCCTCGCGCGATCAGCCAGCCGTGGCTGCGCGAGGCCGTGGGGACCGGGGCGTGGACGGGGACGCCGATTCGACCGCTACTCGATGAGGCGGGTGTCCGGCCCGGCGCCGTGGAGGTCGTGTTCACGGGGATGGATCGGGGCGTGGAAGCCGAGCTCGACCAACGCTACCGTCGAAGCCTCCCGCTCGACGAGGCCATGGGCGACGACGTGTTGCTCGCGTACGAGCTGAACGGCCGCGCGCTGCCGCCGCAGCACGGGTACCCGCTTCGGCTGGTCGTGCCGGGCTGGTACGGGATGACGAACGTGAAGTGGCTGCAATCGATCGAGGTCGTGTCGCAGCCCTATCGCGGGTATCAGAACGAGCGCGCGTATCGCTTCCGGATGACGGACGACGAACCCGGCGTTCCCCTGACCCGCATGGTGCCGCGCTCGCTCATGGTCCCCCCGGGCGTCCCCGAGTTCATGTCCCGGCGCCGGTTCGTGGATGCCGGTCGCACGCTGATCGAGGGCCGCGCGTGGTCCGGGTGGGGAGCGATCGAGCGGGTGGAGGTCAGCGACGACGGCGGGGCGACGTGGTCCGCGGCCGCCCTGGAGCCACAACGATCCGCGCACGCGTGGCAGGGGTGGTCGTTCGACTGGACCCCGCCGGGTCCCGGCGAGTTCGAACTGTGCTGTCGCGCACGAGACGGCGCGGGCAACGAACAGCCGCTGGAGCCCGAATGGAACGTCGGCGGCTACGCGAACAACGCCGTGCAGCGGGTCGGCGTCACCGTCCGGGAACCCTAGCCGCCAGCGCCAGGCTGCCCGTCCGTCGCTGGCGTTCCCAGCGCCGCGGACCCCCCATCAACGCGGCGCCAAGCGTTCGGAGGGCGACCAGGGACATGAATCGCAGGTAGACGATCTGTTGCAGCGGAAAGCTCCAGAGCGGCGCGAGCGACTCTCCGTCGATCCTGAAGCTGTAGACGGCCAGCGCCAGCCCGACCGTGTTGAGAGCGAGCCAGGCGACCAGGGGCGCGGGCGACCGGGAGAACACGATGGCCGCGAGCGTGAACAGGTCGATGAGCGGCAACCAGATCGGCAGCGCGACGTCCATCACCAGCATGTACGCCAGGGCGCGTCGCAGATGGCCCTTGCCGGAGCGGACGGCGCCGCGATGCTTCCACATGCACTGCAGCGCGCCGTACTTCCACCGGAATCGCTGCTGGCCAAGGGCCTTCCACGAATCGGGGGCTTCGGTCCACGCCCTCGCGCGTTCCTCGAAGACCGATCGCCAGCCGGCGCGGTTCAGGGCCATGGTGACGTCGGCGTCCTCGGCCAGGGTGTCGCTCGTGAACCCGCCGACCGCCTTCAGCGCCTCCAGCCGGAACGCCGCGACCGCGCCGGGGATCGTGGGGATGCACTGGAGCGTGTCGAAGACCCGGCGCTCGAGGTTCAGGCCCATCACGTACTCGATGTGCTGCCAGCGCCCGATCAGGCCGTCCCGGTTCCCGACCTTCGCGTTGCCGCCGACGGCCGCCACCGTCGGGTCGGCGAACGGCGCGACCAGGTACCGAAGCGTGTCGGGCTCGAACAGCGTGTCCGCGTCCACCGTGACGACGATCGAGCCGGCGGCGCGGGCGACGCCCGCGATCAGGGCGTGGGCCTTGCCACGGTTCTCCTGCTGGATGACGTGGACGCGATCCGATTCGAACCCCTGAACGATGGTCGGTGTTCGATCGACGGAGCCGTCGTCCACCACCAGAACCTCGAAGTCCGGATAGTCGCTGCGCAGGAGCGACGCGAGCGTGGCGCGGATGCTGACCTCTTCGTTGAACGCGGGCACGATCACGCTCACCGCCGGCCAGCGCTCGGGCCCCGGCCGCGGCCGCGCGCGCTTCCGGACGTGGATGGGCGCGACCACGCTCCACAACAGCACGTGCGCGACGAACAGCAGGATTCCGAGGAACGTCAGCAGGCGCACGAGGTCGAACAGGGGAGCGGCGATCCGGAACGTCCACAGCAACAGCAGGGCGTGGACGTACTGGCTGTGGGTGACGGGCACCATCGCCGGGCGCGCCAGGCTTCCCTCGATCTGCGAGACGGTGGCGAATCGGTAGCCTTCGGCTCGCAGCAGAGGGATGAGTTCCGAAAGCGCCGCGACGGTCTGACTCCGATCACCGCCGCCGTCGTGCAACAGGATGACCTCACCCTGGCCGTCCGAGGGCATGGCGTCGCGCACGATGGTCGACACGCCGGGACGTTCCCAGTCGATGCCGCCGTGGTCGGCGAAGACCAGCAGGTATCCGAGTTGGGCCGCAACGCGGACGGCGGGCAGTTGCGACGTGCGAAGGTCCGCCGGCCCGAAGGAGTACGGGAGCCGGAGCAGGCTCGTGTGGACGCGGGCAGCGCCCGCGAGGGCGGTCTGCGTGAGCCCGAGCTCCAGCCGTTCCCGCCACATCGGGATCGTGCCGAGGTTCACGTGCGTGAACGTGTGGGAGCCGATCTCATCGCCGTCCGCGATCTCCGTCCGGACGAGGCCTGGGTGCTCGAGCACCCGGGCGCCGACGACGAAGAACGTGGCGGGCACGTGGAAGCGCCGAAGCACCGCCAGGACCCCAGGGGTCCAGTGGGGGTCGGGTCCGTCGTCGAAGGTCAACACGGCGACGTGAGGCGGAGGCGCGACCGATCGGATCGTCGGAGAAAAGGAGACGATGGGGCCGGCCCGCTCCAGTCCGAAGCGAGTTCCCACCGTGGGTCCTGCGGCCACCGTGGCGGACGCGCCGACCGCGTAGTGCGCGTACGCCCCAACGAAGAACGTGAGCAGCAGCGTCGCCGGAACGAGCGCCAGCGGCCACCACGAGAGCCGGCGCCCGCGGCCGGCAGCGCGGCCGGCCCTCACGGCGCCGTCCCCGTTCGAACCGCCACCGCGACGGCCGCGGACCGGGCCGGACAGGCGCGGTTCGACCCATCGGGAAAGGACGTCGTTCCCCGCGTGCCGGCCGTGCCGCAGAGCTTCGCCCGGTTGCACGCCCTACCGTGCGCGGTCGACTCGGCCGCCGGACACGACCTGACGCCGACGGTGATGCCGGCCGGTCGGTTTCGTGTCGCTGCGGCGGGACTGCCGTGGAAGCTCATGGCGAGCACGGCCAAGTACCCGGCGCACAGCAGGACGAGGGTCGCGGCCGCGGGTCGCAGGACGCGCGCCCGCCGGCCGTTCGGGTCCAGGAAGACCTGGGGGCGCGGTTTCCGTCCGGCTGAGGTGTCGATGGTTGGTTGCGGCCACCGACGGTACCCGCCCTCCTGCGCCCGGCGGCTTCGTTCGACCTGCCCGGCCAGATCAGCCGGGTCGATCAGTGCGCCGGACCGGCCCGCGGTTGAACGAAGCCGTCCGGAATGGATCCACAGTCGAACCGTTCCGGTGCTGACACCGGCGAGGCACGCCGCTTGCCGAAGGGTGAGCAAGCCTTTCGACCCGGCCGCGGGGTGGGTGCCGAGGAAAGGGGAAGACCGAACCATCGCCTTGCCTCCTGGGCGCGATGCGCCAGGGTCCGTTCGCACACCGAAGCTGGGATTGTGGCCTCCTCGGTTGGCCCAGGTAATGGATCGCCGGATTCAGTCGGGTCCCATGACAAATCGGACGACGCGATTGCGAGCGACGAATGTGGCCGGCGTCCCCGGAAGGGGGCGCCGGCTACGGGGTGCCGCCGACGAGACGTGAGCGACGATCCTCGGCGGCTACATCCCCTTCGCCAGGCCGATGCGGTTGCCACTGGGGTCGGTGAAGATCGTGAGTGAGGGCCCGCCCGAACCTTCACTCGGCGGCAGGATCGTCTTGGCGCCCATCTCTTCCGCCTTGTCGAGGGTCGCCTGCAGGTCGTCGACCTCCACGTAGACGGTCACCCAGGGATCGTCGTCCTTCGCGATACCCCCATTGATCCCGCGGTCACCGCCGTGCGTGTCGACCATGCCCTAGTTAAGCGGATCGCCTGCCGGCGCTTGGCCTGCCCTGGCATCGTGGCACAGCCTCTGCGCGCGCGCGATTCGGGCATCGCGGCTAGAGTGGCGGTTTCGGCGTGCTCGCCGCCTCCGAGCGCGGCGGGCCCAACCGGGAGGGTCGGTATGGGCAACCCCATCACATGGTTCGAGATCCTGGGCCCGCAGCCCGAGGAGACCGCGAAGTTCTACTCGGAGCTGTTCGGCTGGCACACGCAGGCCGTCGACGGCGGCTACATCCTCATCGACACGCACTCGGGGAGCGGCATGAACGGCGGCATCGGCCAGCCGTCGGAGGGCGGGCAGCCCGGCTGCGTCTTCTACGTCGAGGGCGCGGACATCCAGGCCATGCTCGACAAGGCGACGTCGATGGGCTGCACGGAGGTCACGCCGGTGACCGAGATCCCGCAGATGGTGACGTTCGCGATGGTGAAGGACCCCTGGGGCAACCTGGTGGGGTTGCTGAAGGGCGACGAGAGCGACACCGGCGGCGGCGTCTCCGCGGGCGACAACCCGCCCGTGGACTGGGTGGAGATCGGCTGCGGCGAGCCGAAGAAGGCCTGGGACTTCTACGGCGAGCTGTTCGGGTGGACGATCAAGGGCGACATGTCCGGCGAGGGCGGCGGACCGGTGCACGGCGGGATCGACACCGGCTCGGCCAAGGGCGCTCGAGGCGGGATCGGCAGCTCCCAGGACGGCGGTGCACGCGTGGACATCTACGCGTCGGTGGACGACGTCGCCAAGTACCTGGAGCGCGCCGAGGGGCTCGGCGGCAAGGTGGTCATGCCAGCCATGAAGGTGGACGAGCACACCGAGATCGCGATGTTCACCGACCCGCAGGGCACGACGTTCGGCCTGTATTCGTCGAGCTGACCAGCCCCCGGCCAGCGAGGTACGGCCGGCCGTCGTCCTGACAACGACCACGAGATGGCACGGGACAAGCGTGGCCGAACGAGCGCCGGCATCCTGTTGTGGCGCCGCCGGGAGGGCCGGCTCGAGGTCCTGCTGGCGCATATGGGCGGGCCGTACTGGGTCAAGAAGGACCTGGGCCACTGGACGATTCCGAAGGGCGAGGCGGACCCGGGCGAGGAGCTGCCGGCGGTCGCCCGGCGCGAGTTCGCGGAGGAGACGGGGCAGCCGGTGCCCGACGGGCCGCTGATCGAGCTGGGACAGATCCGGCAGAAATCGGGCAAGGTGGTCTTCGGATGGGCGGCGGAGGGCGACCTCGATGCCGCGGTCGCCGTGAGCAACACGTACGAGATGGAGTGGCCGCCGCGCTCCGGCCGAACCCAGACGTTTCCGGAGATCGACCGCGTCGAATGGTTCGATCTGCCGCAAGCGCGCCGCAAGCTGAAGGACGCGCAGGTCCCGTTCCTCGACCGGCTCGAGGCCGCGCTGGATTCAGGCAGCTAGCCGTCGCGCCGACAATGCATCCAGCGGGCGGCGCGCTGGCGACGCCCGTTCGTTGACAGGGCGGGAACGAGGCCTCATGGTTCACCCGCCGGCCCGCAGAACGGAGGATGCATCATGGCAACGACTGAACCGCCGGTCCCCGGCGAGGACGCGTCGCAGCAACCGGCTGCGCCGATGGGCGCGCCGCCGGCTCCGCCCGTTCCCGCCCCGCCGCCACCGCCGCCGGCGAGCGGATGGTCGAGCCCCCCGGCGAGCGGACTGTCGAGCACGCCCTCGCCGCAGGCGCCGTCGGCGGCGAGCTCGGAGGCTGCCCGCAAGGCCCGCCAGCGGCCGTTCCTCATCCAGATGGCGATCGGCGCGGGCATCGCGATCCTGGCGGCGCTGATCTGGATCATCAGCTACAACCACGCGGCCTCCAGCGCCAATGGCGGCCACTACTTCGCGTGGTGGGGCGGGATCGTCCTCGGTGGGCTGTGGTTCGTCCGCGGGCTGGCCGGGTGGCGGAAGTTCCGCTAGCCGTTCGCCCAACCGTTCTCGACCCCAATGTCCGAGCAGGGTGAGCAGATTCCCGCGGCGCCGACCACGGCGCCCACGGTCAACCCCGTGTACGTGCACGAGGGCAGCCGCGTGCGCCTCGGCTACATCCGCGGGTACGGGCAGGACTACTTCGGCGTCTGGGACCGCCTGAGCGGGACGGCCGAGCGCTTCCCACTCACCGACGACGGGTGGGCTCAGGCCTGGCGCGCGTACACGGCCGCCGAGGCACTGCCGGCCGACGCCGCGCAGCGACGGGAGGGGATCCGACTCGACACGGCGCAGGGGACTCTGGCGCCGATGGCTCCGGCTCCGGCCTCACCCACGCCGCCTCCGCCGTCCGGATCCTGGCCGGCGCCCGCGGCCGAGGTCGCACCGCCCGCTGCCTCGAGCCGCCGCGGCGGACGCCTCATCGTCGCGGCCATCGTCGTGGCGGTCGTCGCGATCCCCACGATCGCGTTCGTCGTGACCAAGCCGGGCGGAGTCGGAAACAAGACGATCCTGAAGGACGACTTCTCGGACCCGTCCAGCGGCTGGAAGACGAACACCGACGCGCGCGGCTCGATCGGGTACGTGAACGGGGCGTACCAGATGACCGTGAACAAGGCGAAGGGCGATCTGGAGAGCTTCGCGACCCTGTCGGGCGACAAGAGCTACGACGGGGTCGGCGTCGCGGCCGACGCGCTCGCCAGCGGCGGAAAGGGCTACGCGATGGTCGCGTGCTCGACGGACTCGTTCGAACGCTTCTACGGGTTCGCGTTCTCGCCGGACGACGGGTCCTACCTCATCGTGAAGGTCAACAGCGACGGGGGCTCCATCCTGGCCCAGGGCACCGTGGGCTTCTCGGTGCAGGCGGCCGGCACGAACGTGGTGAGCGGCCAGTGCGTGGCCGACGGGTCGAGCGCGACGCGACTGAGCCTCCAGGTGAACGGGAACCAGGTTCGCGAGGTCGAGGATCAGGGCGGGTTCACCCGCTTCTTCGGGCTCGGGCTTGGCGTGCTGAGCGCCGACGGCGGGACAACCATCCGGTTCGACAACGCCACGATCACTCGCGCCTGAGCGCCGCCACGCAGCCCGGTGTCGGGACGCCGTCGTCGCGGAGCCCTCGGCCTCAGGATGCCTCGTCGAGCGCTTCGGTGAACTGGCTCGCGTAGAGATCGTGGTAGAAGCCGCGGCGGGCCATCAGCTCGTCGTGCGTTCCCTGTTCGACGATCGAGCCGTGGTTCATCACCAGGATCGTGTGCGCGCCCCGGATGGTCGACAATCGGTGCGCGATCACGAAGCTGGTGCGGTCGCGCATCAGCTCCGACATCGCCTGCTGGATGAGCACCTCGGTGCGCGTGTCCACCGAGCTGGTCGCCTCGTCCAGGATGAGGATCTGCGGGTCGGCGAGGAACGCGCGCGCGATCGTCAGCAGCTGCTTCTCGCCCTGGGACACGTTCGTGGCCTCGTCGTCCACCATCGTGTCGTATCCGTCGGGCAGCGTGTGGACGAAGTGGTCCAGGCGCGCGGCCCGCGCGGCCGCTTCGATCTCCTCCTCGGTCGCGCCCTCGCGCCCGTACGCGATGTTGTCGCGGATCGTGCCGCGGAACAGCCACGGGTCCTGCAGGACCATCCCGAACAGCTGTCGCAGGCCGCCTCGTGACATGCGCCGGGTGTCGACACCGTCGATCGAGATGCGCCCACCGTCGATCTCGTAGAAGCGGAGCAACAGGTTGACCAGCGTGGTCTTGCCGGCGCCGGTCGGTCCGACGATCGCGACGGTCTCGCCGGCCGGGACGTCCAGGTCGAAGTCGTCGATGAGCGGCGTGTCCGGCCGGTAGCGGAACGATACGTCCTGCAGGGTGATCCGGCCCTGCGTGGTCGCCAGCGTCTGCGGCAGCGCGTCGTCGGGCGACTCCTCGGATTCGTCGAGCAGCTCGAAGACGCGCTCCGCGGAAGCCACCGCCGACTGCAGGGTGTTCATGATGCTGGCCGTCTGCATGATCGGTTGCGTGAACTGGCGCGAGTACTGGATGAACGCGACGACGTCGCCGAGCGAGAGCGTCCCGTTCGCGACCCGTACGCCGCCGATGACGGCGATCGCCACGTAGTTCAGGTTCGAGATGAACAGCATGGCCGGCTGGATCGTGCCCGAGAGGAACTGCGCACGGAAGCTGGCCTGGAAGAGCTCCTGGTTCTGTTCGTCGAAGTGACGGATGGCTGCCTCCCGCTTGCCGAACACCTTCACGACCGCGTGGCCGCTGAACATCTCCTCGATGAACCCGTCCACGTCTCCCGTCTTGGCCCACTGCTTGGTGAACTGGCGCTGCGACCGGCGGGCGATGACCAGCGTGACGAACATCGACAGCGGCACCGCGATCAGGGAGATCAGCGCGAGCAGCGGGCTGATCGTGAGCATCATGATCAGGACGCCGATCACGGTGAGCACCGCCGTGATCAGCTGCGTCAGACTCTGCTGCAGCGACGTGGAGATGTTGTCGATGTCGTTCGTCACACGCGAGAGCACGTCGCCGCGCGCGTGCCCGTCGAAGTAGCTGAGCGGCAGGCGGGCGAGCTTGCGGTCAACGTCCTCGCGCAACGCATACATGGTGCGCTGGGCGATCCCGGCCATCACGTACGCCTGCATCCAGGCGAACAGGGAGCTCAGGAGATAGACCACCGCCAGCGTGCTCAGGATCCGGGCGATCTGCGCGTAGTCGACAGCGGCGCCGGGGGTGAGCTGCATGCCCGAGAGCATGGTTGCCAGCTGCTCCTGTCCGCGTGCACGCAGCCCGGCGATCACCTGCTGCTGCGTGACCCCGGCGGGCAGCCGCTTGCCGATGACGCCCTCGAACAGGACGTTCGTCGCGTGTCCGAGGATCCGGGGACCGAGGATCGTGAGCGTGACGCTCACCACGGCGAGGAGCACGACCAGCACCAGCTTCGGGCGCTCGGGCGACAGCCGCCCCAGCAGGCGCCGCGCGGACCCGCCGAAGTCCTTCGACTTGGGCGCGGTGCCCATCATCATCATGCCCGGGGGGCCGCCCCCAACCCGCCGCGGCGGCTGCCCGCGTGCCTGGCCGTCCGGCCGGTCGCTCACGCGACTTCCTCCGGCGTCAGCTGCGAGTACACGATCTCCCGGTACGTCGCGCACGTCTCGAGCAGCTCCTGGTGGGTGCCGACGCCGGCGACGGTCCCTTCTGCCAGCACCACGATCCGGTCGGCGCGCATGATGGTCCCGACGCGCTGGGCGACGATGAGCGCCGTGGCGCCCCGGGCCTCGTTCCGAAGCGCCCCGCGCAACCGGGCGTCGGTGGCGAAGTCCAGCGCCGAGAAGCTGTCGTCGAAGACATAGATCCCCGGGCGGCGAACGACGGCTCGCGCCACGGCCATGCGCTGGCGCTGCCCGCCCGAGAGGTTCGAACCTCCCTGCGTCACCAGCGCCTCCAGCCCGCCGGGGAGGTCGCGTACGAAGTCCGCCGCCTGGGCGACCTCCAGGGCGTGCCAGACCTCGTCGTCGGTCGCGTCGTGACGGCCGTCCCGGACGTTGTCCGCGATCGAGCCGCTGAACAGGAACGCCCGCTGGGGCACCAGGCCGATCCGGCTCCAGAGGTCCTCCTGCCGGAACCGGCGCACGTCGACCCCGTCGATCAGCACCGCCCCGCCGCTCACGTCGAAGAACCGCGGGATCAGGTTCACCAGCGTCGACTTGCCGCTGCCGGTGCTGCCGACGATCGCCGTCACCTCGCCCGGGCCCATCGCGAACGAGATCCCGGACAGGACCGGCGCGTCGGCCCCCGGGTATCGGAACTCGGCGTCGCGGAACTCGACCGTGCCGATGCGCGGCGGTGAGGGGGCCGGGGCCGAGGGGTCGGCGATCTCCGGCTCGGTCTCGAGCACCTCCTGGATGCGGTCCGCGGACGCGGCGGCCCGCGGGACCATCACGAACATGATCGTGGCCATCAGCACCGAGAACAGGATCTGCATCAGGTAGGTGAGAAACGCGGTCAGGTTCCCGATGGGCATGCGGCCGCTGCCGACCAGCAGGCTGCCGAACCACATCACGGCGACCGTCGACAGGTTCAGGATCAGCATGATCGCCGGCATCAGCAGGGCGAACAGCCGCGTCACGCGAAGCGTCGTGCTGGTCAGGTCGGCGTTGACCTCGGCGAAGCGCCGCTCCTCGAAGTCCGTGCGGTTGAATGCGCGGATGACCCGGATGCCGCCCAGCGTCTCGCGCATGACGCGGTTGATCCCGTCGATCTTCTGCTGGACCGAACGGAAGATGGGGACGGCCCGCGTCACGATCAGGCCGATCACGACGCCCATGAGCGGCACGATGATGACCAGCAGCAACGAGAGCTCGGCGTTCATGCGCAGGGCCATGAAGATCCCGCCGACGGCCATGATCGGCGCCGAGATGATGACGGTCAGCGACATCACTCCGAGCATCTGCACCTGCTGCACGTCGTTCGTCGACCGCGTCGTGAGCGACGGCGTGCCGAACCGGTTGACCTCCATCTGCGAGAACGTCTCGACGCGGCGGAACAGGCTGGCGCGAACGTCGCGGCCGAGCGACATCGCCACCTTCGCGCCCCAGTAGACGGCGATGACGGCCGTCACGCCCATCAGCAGCGTGACGGCCAGCATCAGGCCGCCGGTGTGCACGATGTACGCGGTGTTCCCGGTCACCACGCCGTTGTTGATGATGTTGGCGTTGAGCGTCGGCAGGTAGAGGTTGGCGATCGCCTGGATCAGCTGCAGGACGATCACCAGCCCGATCTCGCGGCGGTAGGGACGCAGGTGGGTGCTCAGCAGCCGCACGATCCCGCTGCGGCGCGTGCCTGGGTCCATTCCTCCGAGACTATCGGACGGCCGCGGGGACGGAGCTACGCGGACGTCGCCTCGTGGAACGCCGCGAGCGCGGCGGTCTCGTTCTCCAGCTCGCGTCCGGCGGCGCGCGGCAGCGGGTGGAACCGCTGCAGCTCGATGCGGCCATCGACGTGTCGCCAGCTGCCGGCCACGGTCCCGTCGACGAGGTACGTGCCGACGGAGTGCGGGGTTCGGACGTCGAACACCAGCGGGCGGTACTCCTCGGGCAGGATCCGCGTCCGGCGGGTGCTGGCCAGCAGCGTCGCGTCGAACGTCGGCAGGAACCGGACGGGCACGGAAGCGTCGGCGCCCGGAAGGGGAGCGCCGGGCAGGTCCAGCAGCTGTCGGCCGGCCTCGTCGCGGAAGCGTCGCAGGCGCATCCGCTCCGCCGCCGGGCGGAGCTCGCCGACTGCCAGGCCCGCCCACGCCGCCGCGTCCGCGAGCGACGCGGGGCCGAACCCTCCCAGGTAGCGCCGAAGCAGGAGCTCGTGCCCCTGCTCGCTCGTCGGCTTGCCGTCGCGGGGAACCCACTGTTCGGCCAGGCCGAACAGATCGGCCCGGCGCCGGTGCCAGGTGCCCGATGGCGGCACGCGCACCAGGTCCAGCCACAGGCCGACCCCGGTCCAGGCGGCCCGCGGCAGCCCGGCGGCTTCGAGTTCTTGCATCAGCTCGTTCGACCGGCGCGGTCCGGCCCGCAGCATCGACCGCACGCGCCGGGCGACGGCGACCATGTCCAGCTCCCGCGCTTCCGCGCCGGCGGCGCGCAGCCACCATCGCCGCCGCGCCAGGCGAACGCCCTCCGTCAACGGCCAGTAGTCGCGCGCCGAGACCGTGTGGATCGTGACGCGCATCATCGTGCCCTGCACCGCGGACCGGCGCTCGAGCGCGCGCGTGAGGGCGGCCCCGTCGAAGTCGCGCAGCCGCGACCAGAGCCCGACGTATCCCGACGGCGCGTACTGGGTCTGGAGGCCGCCCAAGCGCTCCAGCGCGCGCGTCAGCGGAGCCGGCGAGCGGGCCAGCAGCAGTTGGCGCGCGAGCATGGCTCGGTTGAGCTCGCGGGCAGACAGGACGCGGTCGTCCGAGCGGGCGCCCCGCGGCACGTCAGCGCGAGATGGGTCGGTCGGACCGCTTCGGCGCGGCGCCGGCCGGCACGAGCGGGACGCCGCCGGCAGTCCGAAGCGCCGCGCCGTGTGACTCCCAGCGGACCCTTGCAAGGAGCCACCACCGACCCTCCACCTGGGTCGAGCTGGTCACGTCGCCGGCGGGATCGTCGCCGGTCAGGACGGCATCGCCGGCGGCCACGGGGTCGTCCGCGGTCAGGTGCAGCACCACGCGTCGCGGGTGCCCGAGGTTGTTCGTCCGGGCCACGGCCTCCTGCCCCAGGTAGCACCCCTTGTTGAAGGACACCGCGGTGGCCAGGCCGGCCTCCTGCGGCAGGTCGGAGTCGAACGCGTCCACGCCGAGCTTGGGGACGCCGGTCCGGACGCGCCAGCGTTCGACGTCGTCCTCGCCGATTCGTCGCCGGCTGCTCGAGAGTGCCCCTGCGAGCGGGTCGCGCTCCGAGGCGGCAGCCGTCAGGTCGGTGCCGGCCCCGGCTCCCGCGCTCGACGGCGACGTCGCCAGCGCGCCCGGCGGCGATCCGATGCCGGAGCCCGCGGGGAACGCGAACAGCGCAAGCTCGGCGCTTCGATCCACCAATCGAACGTCCGACGACAGCACGTACGGCGCCAGGAGCCGTTCGACCGGCGCCTGGCTCGGGTCCTGGATCAGCAGCAGAGCGTCGCCGGGCATCGCCACGGTGAACGTCGCGCGCACGCTGCCGGTTGGCGACAACAGGAGCGAGTGCGCGGCGCCGCCGGAGCGCAGGCCGGAGATGTCGGCCGAGATCAGGTCGCCCAGCCAGCCGGCCGCGTCCGACCCCGTGACGGCGATCTTGCGCCACCAGGAGCGGTCGACGAACGCGAGCCCGGCGTCGATCGCGCGCAGGACGTCGTCGTCACCCATGCGGCCGAGCTTACCGGGCCTGTCCGCGGTCGTAACATTCGTGCGTCGGGGCCCTGGCTGACGGCGGCTCCGACGCGCCGGGCCGCACGACTGGCAGCGGGCCGCAACGCCACGGGCTAGGATCGACCCACATCACGCGAGCCCGGCTCGCACGTACCGGCGTGCGCCCAACCAACGAAGCGGGGGGTGGTCACCGATGGCTCGAACGACGACCAGAAAGCGTGGCGGTCCGCCGTCGATCGCACCGGAGAAAAAGCCCGCTCGCCGGTACGCCACGTCGGCTCGGGCGGCGCACCTGACGATCGAGGAGCGAAGCGCCCGGGGCAAGGCCGCCCGCCAGGAGGTGCCGCGTTCGAGCCACGCGGTGTTCGAGCCGTCGCCCAACCGCCCCGACCCCATCGCGCTGCTGGAGGAGCAGGCGAAGACGCGCGTTCAGGAGCTGGTCCCGATCCGATACGGCCGGATGCTCGTGTCGCCGTTCACGTTCTATCGCGGCGCCGCGTACATCATGGCCTCGGACCTTGCGGGGACGCCGCGCTCGGGGCTCAATGTGCAGCTGTGCGGCGACGCGCACCTTTCGAACTTCGGGGTCTTCGCATCGCCCGAGCGCCGGCTCGTGTTCGACATCAACGACTTTGACGAGACGCTGCCGGGGCCGTGGGAGTGGGACGTGAAGCGGCTGGCCGCGAGCTTCGTCATCGCCGCGCGCGACCGGGCGTTCGCGCGGGCCGATCAGCGACGCGTCGCGACCACGGCGGTGCGGCAGTACCGGGTGGCGATGCGCCAGGCCGCGGCCGCCCGCAACCTCGACGTGTGGTATGTGCACGCCGACGCCGACACGGTGATGGAGCGGCTGAGCACACAGTTCAGCGCGCGACGGCTGAAGAAGACGCAGCAGGTGCTGGCGAAGGCGCGGACGCGCGACAGCCTGCGTGCGTTCAGCAAGCTCACCACGATCGTCGACGGGCAGCCGCGGATCGTCGGTGATCCGCCGCTCATCGTCCCCGTGATGGACCTGGCCGAAGGGGTGGAGCGCGAGCAGATCGAAGAGGGGATTCGCACCATCATTCGCCAGTACCGCCGCACGCTCTCCAGCGAACGCCGCCACCTGCTGGAGCAGTTCCACTACGTCGACATGGCCCGCAAGGTGGTCGGCGTCGGCAGCGTCGGGACCCGCGCGTGGATCGTGCTGATGCTCGGCCGCGACGACCAGGACCCGCTGTTCCTGCAGGCGAAGGAGGCCGGGTCGTCGGTGCTCGAGCCGTTCATCGCGCGCAGCGAGTACACGAACTCGGGCCAGCGTGTGGTCGCCGGGCAGCGGCTGATGCAGACGGTGAGCGACATCTTCCTTGGGTGGCAGCGCGTGGTGGGCGTCGACGGTCAGGAGCGCGACTTCTACATCCGTCAGCTGCACGACTGGAAGGGGTCCGCGGAGATCGAGACCATGGACCCGGACGGGATGACCGCATACGCGCAGCTGTGCGGGTGGACGCTCGCCCGGGCGCACGCGCGCTCCGGGGACCGCGTGGCGATCTCTTCCTACCTGGGAGCCGGCGCGCAGTTCGACGATGCGGTCGCCACGTTCTCCGAGGCGTACGCGGACCAGAACGAACGCGACTACCAGGCGCTGGTCGATGCCGTGGAATCGGGCCGGGTGGTCGCGCAGGCCGGGCTGTAGGGAGTCCGATCCGCCCGTTTCGGAGCCCCACCGAAGGCGTGCGAATTTCTTGCCGCGCCTTCACGTTTTCCTCGAAAACGTCCGATACCGTACGGGAGATGGGCGCGATCGCGATGGGGATCGTGGGGTGGTTCGGTCTCAGCCTCATCATGGGGCCGCTCATCGGCAAGTGCCTCAGCGGGTACCGAGGCGTTCCCCGCGTCGACCCCCCGGTCGTCCCCCAGCCGTTCGGCCGCCCGTCGTTGGCCGGCGCGAACATCCTGATCGATCTCACCTGACGCGGCACGCTCTCGCTTGCCGCGGTCGCGCGGCGCGGCTCGTGCGCCCACCGGACCTAGGTGGCCGGCCGCTCCTCGTGCCCCCCGAACTCGCGGCGCATCGCGGACAGGACGCGCCCGGCGAACTCGCCGGCGTCCCGTGACTCGAACCGATCGAACAGGGCGGCCGAGATCACATGCGCCGGGACCCCTTCGTCGATCGCGGCCTGCACGGTCCAGCGGCCCTCGCCCGAGTCGGAGACGCGGCCGGTGAAGCCGGCCAGCTCGCGGTCCGCCGCGAAGGCCGCGGCGGTCAGGTCCAGGAGCCACGAGGCGACGACGCTGCCGCGGCGCCAGACTTCGGCCACGCGAGCGACGTCGATCGAGTACCGGTAGAACTCCGGATCGCGAAGCGGCGCCGTCTCCGCGTCGCCGGCCACGTCGGTCGCGCCGGCGTCGGCGTGCCTCAGGATGTTGAGGCCTTCGGCGTACGCGGCCATGAGGCCGTACTCGATGCCGTTGTGGACCATCTTGACGAAGTGCCCCGCGCCCGCCGGCCCGCAGTGGAGGTAGCCCCGTTCCTCCGTGGGCGCGTTGCCCGTTCGTCCCGGCGTGCGCTCGGCGGCGTCCAGCCCGGGCGCCAACGTGGCGAAGATGGGATCCAGCCGCGCAACCGCGTCGTCCGGCCCGCCGATCATCAGGCAGAAGCCGCGATGCAGTCCGAACACCCCGCCGCTGACGCCGCAGTCGACGTACGCTACGCCCGACGCGGAGAGCATCTCGGCACGCCGGACGTCGTCGCGGTAGAAGCTGTTGCCGCCGTCGATCACCACGTCGCCCGCCGCCAGGAGTGGAGCGATCTCGTCCAGCGTCGACCCCGTGACGGCGGCGGGCAGCATGAGCCACACGGCCCGCGGCGTTGAGAGCTTCGAGACGAACTCCTCCAGCGACGAGGACGGCGTGGCCCCCTCCTTCGCCATGCGCTCGATCGCGTCTGCGCTGACGTCGTACACGACGCAGTCGTGCCCTCCCCGCATCAGGCGGCGGACGATGTTGGCGCCCATCCGGCCCAGGCCAACCATCCCGAGCTGCATCCAGGGGCTCCTTTCCGCGGGGTTCGTGTGAGGGCGAGCCTAGGGGACGGCGGCCGGATCGGCCAGCACGATCAGCCGGTCCGGGGCCATGCGCGACGCGGGCACGTCGCGTCCGGCGAGCAGGTCGGCCATGGCGGGGCGCTTCTCGTGCCCGGACACCAGGAAGATGCCGACGGAGGCCGCGGACAGGACGGGGACCGTCAGGGTGACCCGCGGGACGAACGGCGGCTGCCCGGCCTCGGGCACGTACACGACCCAGCGTTCGACCTCGTGCACCTCCGGCCGACCGGGGAACAGCGACGCGGTGTGGCCGTCGGGCCCCAGGCCGTACAGCGCCAGGTCGAAGCGGGGGTGGTCCCCGAAGCGGTCGCGCAAGGTCGCCTGGTAGCCGTCGGCGTCGCACGCGGCCCCATCGATCGGGTAGGACCTGGCGGGCACCTTCGACAGGAGCGCACGGTTCGCCATGCCGACGTCGGAGTCGGGATGATCGACGGGCACGCAGCGCTCGTCGCCGAAGAAGGCCTCGACGCGCGACCAGGGGTAGTCGCGCTGCTCGGCCAGGCGTTCGTAGCAGGCCTGCGGGGTCGAGCCGCCGGAGAGCACGATCGTGCCGGGCTGCAGCTCGAGGAACAGGGCGACCGCGGCCTCGGCGACGTTGTCCACGACCCGCAGCTCGGGCTCGGGCCGCGTTGGCTGGCCGGTCACCGGCGGCGAACGCGGGGGAGTGGGTCGGACATGAATGGAGCGTAGCTCAAGGGACAACGAAGGCAGGCCGGCAGCGGACGGATCCACGTGACTCGGGGCTCGGAGGAGGTTTGCGCCCGGGGTGTGCAGGATGGCATGCTAGGGAGGCTTTTTCGGAGTCCGAAAGCGTCGGATCGATAAGGTCCGGCGACCAAGCGGCGGCGCGCGGCGGGCACGCGCCGCCGCCCCCTTTTGGGCCGGTGCTATCGTGGTCAGCCGAGGGCGCGTAGCTCAGCGGGAGAGCGCTTGCTTCACACGCAAGAGGTCGCAGGTTCAAAACCTGCCGCGCCCACCAGCGACAACGGATCCTGAGCCCCTCGATTCTGTGCCAGCTCTTGCGGGAGCAATTCTCTCTTGCACGCTCACTGTCGTCCCGGGCACGATTCGGGTGTGAGCCGGCCACAGACCTCGTACGCGTGGAACGGGAGCACCGCGCTCGCGTATCAGGTCGTGGGGTCATCCGGTCCGGATCTCCTGCTCGTCCCGGGCTCGGTGACGCACCTGGAAGTGCTCTGGGACGAGCCCAGGGTCGGTCGCTTCATCACCCGGCTGGCAGGTTTCTCTCGACTCATCCTGATGGATCCTCGCGGCCTGGGGCTCTCGGATCGACTGACCGAAGTCCCAACCCTGGACGAACGGGTCGCGGATCTGATGTCGGTGCTCGACGCGGCGCAGAGCGAACGCGCCACGTTGTTCGGGAACGCCGACACGGGACCCGCGTGTATCGCCGCGGCGGCCGCTCACCCCGAGCGGGTCGGGCGCCTGATCCTGCTCGGAACCTACGCCAAGGCAAGCTGGAGCGAGGACTATCCGATGGGGTGGACGCAGGAGCGGTGGGGTGATTTCGAGCGGTACGTGAAGGAAGACTGGGGCAGGGAGATCCGAACGGCCGATGCAGTCCCGTCCATGGTCGGCGACCCGGCGTTCCTGCAGTGGGCCGCGACCCTCATGCGCGTGGGCGCAAGTCCGCGCGCCATCCTTCTGCTTGGGGAGATGACGATGTCCGTCGATGTGCGCCCTCTCCTGCAACAGATCGCTGTGCCCACGCTCGTGATGCACAGGATCGGGGACCGCATCAACACCCTGGATCAAGGTCGATATCTCGCCGAGCGCATCCCGGGGGCACGATGGGTCGAGCTTCCCGGGGACGACTTCCTGCTCTGGGCCGGCGACACCGACGTGATCGTCGACGAAGTGGAGGAGTTCCTCACGGGGCGCCGGGGTGGGGCCGCACCGACTCGGGTCGTGGCAACGGTCATGTTCACCGACGTGGTCGACTCGACGGAGCGGGCCCAGGAGCTGGGCGATCGTGGGTGGGCAGATCTCCTCGAGGTGCACAACGCCAGGATCCGGGCCCAGCTGCACCGGTTCGGGGGCCATGAGATCGATACGGCCGGAGACGGCTTCCTCGTGTCGTTCGAGTCGCCCACCGCCGCCATCGAATGCGCCAGGGCCGTGCTCGAGTCGGTTGGCGAGATCGGCGTGAGACTTCGGATCGGCTTGCACACGGGCGAGTGCGACGTGGTCGGAGACAGGCTCCGGGGGGTCGCCGTCCACGTCGGAGCCCGCGTGGCCGCGAAGGCCGATGCCGGGGAGATCCTTGTGTCGCAGACGGTAAAGGACCTGTTGGCCGGGGCGCGGTTCGAGTTTCGGGAGCGGGGCTCGCACCAACTGAAGGGGGTCCCCGGCGAGTGGAGAGTCTATGCGGTCAAATGACGGGCCGGTCGCCGCCCGTTCCCGCCCCTCCGCATCCCGCCTAGCCCTTGTACTGGAGCAGGGCCGACGCGTTTGCTGAGTATCAGAAGCAATACCCGACCAATTCAGCGGGGTTGACGGCGGCTGGGTTTCCGCCGTCGTTCCATGTCGGATGAGATCCCCCGATGCCTATGACCAGATGTCTGCTCTGCTCCAGTCGATGCCGGGCGTGAGCAAGATTGCGCCCGACTTCAGTTCCATTCCGATTACCCCGGTCACCGGTGAAGCCGAGCACGCAGTCTTCGAGTGTCTTCAGAGCGCGTTCCCAAGCCCGTGAGAGCAAGGCCATCCACCGCGAGCGCGAAGCAGTGAGCGTCCCTACGTCTCCTGCGAAGAGGAAACGCTGGCGATGAGCTCGTCGTCCGCGACCTCGCGACGCGCTCCCTGACATGGCTCACACGTGACCGGGGCGTTCGTGGACTCCCACGCCATGCCGGGACTCAAGCCGCAGAGCGTTTCCTTCAGCTCGACGTCGACCAGGTGGACGTGCCCGTTCGGATCCCGTTCGTGTTCCATCCTGGGTACGTACCCGACGCAGACCGAACCAACCGGATTCTGGCGCTACACGGCTCGCTCGTAGCGCTGGCGTTCCCAATCGGTCACCGCACACACGTGTCCGACTTGGGCATTGACTCTGCCCGGCTGGAGGCGATTGGATTCGAATGCGGGCGTACGAGGGGGATGGCGATGACGCGCCATTGGGGATTTCAGGGGGGCATTGCGCTGGCCTTGTCTCTGGTTTCGTTCATGCTGGTTCTGTCGTCGACCCCGGTGGCGAACTCGGCTGTGGCGTCCACCTTTGGAGTTCGGCCGGAGTCGGGGCCGCCGGGTACTGAAGTGAGCATCCGTGGGACCGGCCTCCCGAATGTTTCTCGACCGTGCGGGCTGGCCTCCCCGTACACCCTGAGCTTCCACGATGCCGCGCGCCGCGTTACCGACTTTGGGTTCGTTCCAGTCCGGGAC
>DASXAQ010000103.1:0-148618 GCA_036406615.1 Actinomycetota bacterium
GCTGATCGTGCCCATCGCGATGGAGGAGGGGCTTCGCTTCGCCATCCGCGAGGGCGGCCGCACCGTGGGTGCGGGAAGGGTCGTGAAGATCAACAAGTGACCCACGCACGCAGCCATCTCGGGGACTCGATTCCCCTCCGACCGCAACCGGCCGCGGCTGTTGACGCCGCAACCCCCACTCGCTCGCTGACGCTCGGCTCGCGGGGGGCCCCCGGCGGCTACGCGCCGCGGCCCAGCGCGGAACGGAGGAGGGCCTGATGGCGGCGCCGAGGATTCGGATCAAGCTGCGGGCGTACGACCACGAAATACTCGACGCCGCGGCTCGCGACATCGTGGACCACGTCACGCGCACGGGGGCCAGGGTGGTGGGCCCGGTGCCGCTGCCCACGGAGCGTTCGATCTTCACGGTGATCCGCGGCCCCCACAAGGACAAGGACAGCCGCGAGCACTTCCAGATGCTCACGCACAAGCGGCTGATCGACATCGTCGACGCCACCTCGAAGACGGTCCAGGAGCTCCAGCGCCTGAACCTGTCGGCGGGCGTCGACATCGAGATCAAGCTGTAGAGGACGAACGATGGCCGAGGCGAAGGGGATCCTGGGGACCAAGCTCGGGATGACGCAGATCTTCACGGAGGACGCGCGCGCCGTGCCGGTCACCGTCATCCAGGCCGGTCCCTGCGTGGTCACCCAGATCAAGACCGCCGACCGCGACGGCTACGAGGCGATCCAGCTCGCCTTCGCCGAGGCTCGCCGCGAGAAGTCGTCCAAGCCCCTCGAAGGGCACTTCGAGAAGGCGGGCGTCAAGCCGATGCGCCACCTGGTGGAGCTGCGCACCGACGCGGCCGGCTCGTTCTCCCTCGGCCAGGAGATCACCGTCGGCATCTTCGAGCCCGGCGAGCACGCGGACGTCGTTGGCGTGTCGAAAGGCCACGGGTTTGCCGGGGTGATGAAGCGCCACGGCTTCGGCGGCCTGCGCGGCAGCCACGGCGTCGAGCGCAAGCACCGATCGCCCGGCGCCATCGGGGCCTGCGCCACGCCATCGCGCGTGTTCAAGGGCATGAAGATGGCCGGTCAGCTCGGCAACGAGCGCGTCACCGTCCTGAACCTCGAGGTCGTCGAGTCGGATCCCGAACGCCACCTGCTGCTGCTGCGCGGGGCGGTGCCCGGGCCGGCCGGCGGCCTGGTGATGGTGCGCGGCAGCGTGAAGTCGCCCGCGGCCAAGGCCAAGGGGCACTGATGGCCAGCGTCGACGTCCGCGATCCGGCCGGCAAGGTCCTGCGCGAGCGCGAGCTCCCCGGGGACTGGTTCGAGGCGCCGGTGAACGTCCCGCTGATGCACCAGGTGGTGACCGCGGCGCTGGCGTCGATCCGCGCGGGCACGCACGCCACCAAGGGCCGCGGGGACGTGGCCGGAGGCGGGCGCAAGCCCTGGCGTCAGAAGGGCACGGGCCGCGCCAGGCAGGGCTCGATCCGCGCGCCGCAGTGGACCGGCGGCGGCGTCGTCCACGGCCCGCACCCGCGCGATCACTCGGTGCGCGTCAACAAGAAGATGCGCCGCGCATCGCTTCGCTCCGCGCTGTCGGACGCGGTTTCCAGCGGCAAGCTCGCCGTCGTCGACGTGCTGGCGTTCGAGGAGGCCAGGACGAAGGACGCCGTGGACGTGCTGCGTGCGCTGGAGCTGCAGGGCAAGGTGCTCATCGTGCTGCCCGCCCCCGACGAGGTCACGGAGAAGTCGTTTCGAAACCTCTCGTCGGTCAAGGTGAGCTACCCGGGCAACCTGTCGACGTACGACCTCCTGTACGCGGACCGCGTCCTGTTCACCGGCGGGGCGCTCGACGTGGTCACCGGCGAGAAGACGGCCCAGGAAGCGGCGGCGGATGCCGCCGCCGCGCCGCGCCGCGCCACCAGCCACGCCGGCGATGACGCCGGCCAGATCGAGGCGCCGATCGAACGCCCGCGCTCCCGCCGCCGGACGAAGGCCACGGCCGAGGCCGAGGAGCCCGAGGCCGATGAGGAGGGGTCGCACGCGGACTCGGCCGAGGCGGCCGCCGACGACGCCGACGCGGGGGCCGAGGACACCGACGCCGATGCGACGAACGCACAGGACGCCGACGAGGACGAGGAGGGTTCGAAGTGAAGAGCCCCCGCGACGTCATCATCCGCCCGGTCGTGTCGGAGAAGTCCTACGCCGGGCTCGAGCGCGGCGCCTACACGTTCTTGGTGGCGCCGACCGCGAACAAGACCGAGATCCGCGAGGCGATCCAGAAGATCTGGAACGTGCGGGTCCTGTCGGTCAACACGATCAACCGCAAGGGCAAGGTCAAGCGCACGCGGGTCGGCTCCGGCAAGCGGCCCGACGAGAAGCGCGCCGTCGTGACGCTCGCCGAGGGCGACACGATCGAGATCTTCGAGGCGAAGGGGCCGTAATGGCGGTTCGCAAGTACAAGCCGACGACGCCGGGCCGCCGCGGCGCGAGCGCCCCGGACTTCAAGGAGATCTCGCGCGGGACGCCCGAGAAGTCGCTGGTCCGCCCGCTGCCCAAGCGCGCCGGCCGCAACGCGTACGGTCGCGTGACCACGCGCCACCAGGGCGGCGGCCACAAGCGCCAGTACCGGCTGATCGACTTCCGGCGCAACAAGGACGGCGTCCCGGCGAAGGTCGCGTTCATCGAGTACGACCCGAATCGCACGGCCCGCATCGCCCTGCTGCACTACGCGGACGGGGAGAAGCGCTACATCCTGGCGCCGCGCGGCCTCGAGGTCGGCGACCGGCTGCAGTCCGGCCCGTCGGCCGACATCCGCCCGGGCAACGCGCTGCCGCTGGCGAACATCCCGGTCGGCACGATCGTGCACGCGGTGGAGCTGAAGGTAGGCGCCGGCGCCAAGATGGCGCGATCGGCCGGGACCGGCGTGCAACTGCTCGCCAAGGAGGCCGGCCGCGCGACCCTGCGCATGCCATCGGGCGAGATCCGCATGGTGGACGCGCAGTGCCGGGCTACCGTGGGCGAGGTCGGGAACGCCGAGCACGAACTTGTATCCTGGGGCAAGGCCGGCCGGAACCGGTGGCGCGGCAAGCGTCCTTCGGTGCGCGGCGTGGCCATGAATCCCGTCGACCACCCCCTGGGTGGAGGCGAGGGCAAGTCCAGCGGCGGGCGGCATCCCACGAGCCCATGGGGCAAGCCGGAGGGCCGCACGCGCAAGCCGAAGTCGTCGGACCGGCTGATCGTGCGCCGCCGCGGAAAGAGGAGAGGTTCGTGAGCTGGGAGGCGCCATGCCGCGCTCGGTGAAGAAGGGGCCGTTCGTCGACGAGCCCCTGATGAAGAAGGTCGAGGACATGAACCGCCGCGGCGACAAGCGGGTCATCAAGACGTGGTCGCGGCGATCCACGGTCGTGCCGGAGATGATCGGGCACACGATCGCCGTGCACGACGGGCGCAAGCACGTGCCGGTGTTCGTGACCGAATCGATGGTCGGGCACAAGCTCGGCGAGTTCGCGGTGACGCGGACGTTCCGCACGCACGGCCACCACACCGAGCGAAGCACGTCGCTCAAGTAGGACGGGAACGGGATGGAAGCGAAGGCAAGCGCGAAATACGTCCGGATCGCGCCGCGCAAGCTGCGGCGCTCCGTCGACCTGATCCGCGGCCGGCAGGTGGACGATGCCCGCCGCGTCCTTCGCCTGTCTCCGCTCGGGCCGAACCACACGCTGGAGAAGGTGCTGAACGCCGCGGTCGCCAACGCCGAGCAGCGCCAGGCGATCCCGGAAAACCTGTTCGTGTCGCGAGCCTGGGTCGACGAGGGGCCGACGCTCAAGCGGTACCGGCCGCGCGCCTACGGGCGCGCCACGCAGATCCGCAAGCGCACGTCGCACGTCACGGTCGTGGTTCGCACGCTGGAAGAGGTGGTCGCGAGTGGGGCATAAGGTCAACCCCTACGGGTTCCGGCTGGGGGTCATCTACCCCTGGAAGAGCAAGTGGTATGCGGGGCGTGACTTCGCCGACCAGCTGCACCAGGACGTGCTGATCCGCAAGTACATCATGGGCAAGCTCACGCGCGCGGGCATCTCCAGCATCGAGATCGAGCGCAAGGGCGACCAGGTGCAGGTCTTCATCCGCACCGCGCGCCCCGGCATCGTGATCGGGCGCAAGGGCGCCGAGGTGGACCGGATCCGCAAGGACGTCGAGAAGATTACGGGCCGACGCGTGGACGTGAAGGTCGAGGACATGAACCAGGCATCGAGCGAGTCGCGCCCGGAGACCGACGCCACGCTGCTGGCCCAGGGGACCGCCGAGCAGCTGGTCGGCCGGGTGTCCTTCCGGCGCGCGATGCGACGCGCCGTGCAGAGCGCGATGAAGGCCGGCGCGCTCGGCGTGCGCGTGCAGTGCTCGGGCCGCCTCGGCGGGGCGGAGATGTCGCGCCGCGAGTGGTATCGCGAGGGCCGGGTTCCGCTGCACACCCTTCGGGCGAAGATCGACTACGGCACCGCGGTCGCCAAGACCACGATGGGCACGATCGGCGTGAAGGTCTGGGTCTACCACGGCGACGAGATCCCTCCGCAGGAGCAGCAGGTCGAACGCGCGCGGGCTCGCGCGCTGGCCGGCGGCCAGGGCGCGGGCGGCGCCTCCACGGGCGCGCTCATCACCGACTCCCGTGAGATGGAGGCGGGCGGCCCGGCGGTCCCGGCGGTGCCGGAGGCGCCGAAGGAGCAGCCCGGCCGTCCGCAGCAGCGCCGGCCCGGCGGCCGTCCCGGCCCCGGCCGTCCGCGAGGAAGGTCCTGACCGATGCTGGCGCCGAAGAAGATCAAGCACCGCAAGCAGCACCGGGGCCGGATGCGCGGCCGCGCCAAGGGCGGCACCGAGGTGCACTTCGGCGACTACGGCCTGCTCGCCCTGGAGCCGGGTTGGATCACCAACCGCCAGATCGAGGCGGCCCGTGTCGCGATGACCCGCCACATCCGCCGCGGCGGCAAGGTGTGGATCAACATCTTCCCCGACAAGTCGTACACGAAGAAGCCGGCCGAGACCCGCATGGGCTCGGGCAAGGGCAACCCGGAGGGCTGGGTCGCGGTCGTCAAGCCCGGACGCGTGATGTTCGAGCTGTCCGGGGTGACCGAGACCATGGCCCGCGAGGCCATCCTTCGGGCCGCCCACAAGCTGCCCATCAAGACGAAGTTCGTGACTCGCGCGGGAATGGAGAGCTCATGAAGCCGGCCGAGCTCCGCGAGATGCCCGACGACGAGCTGATCGCGCGCATGGAGGACATGAAGGAGGAGCTGTTCAACCTCCGCTTCCAGATGGCGACGGGCCAGCTGGACAACCCCATGCGGATCAAGCAGGTCCGCCACGACATCGCCCGGGTCATGACCGTGCTGCGCGACCGCGAGATCGTGGACCTCGACGTCCTGATGGCCCGCGCCGACGCCGAGGCCCTGGAGGAGCGCCGGGCGAAGATCGCCAGCGGCGAGCTGAAGGGCGTGTCGCTCGCCGAGGCCGCCGAGGAGCAGATCATCGAGTCGGAGGCCGCCGCCGGCGCCTCCGCCGTGCCGGACGAAGACGAGGAGCGGCCATGAGCGCCGAGCAGGCCGGCACCGCCGGGAGCGCGACGGACGGCGGCCGCGGCGCGCGCAAGGTGCGCACCGGCGTGGTTGTGTCCGACGCCATGGACAAGACCGTGGTCGTTCGCATCGCGTCCTCGGTGCGCCATCCGCTGTACGGCAAGATCGTGCGCCGCTCCACCAAGCTCAAGGCCCACGACGAGGCCGGCGACGCGCACGTGGGCGACACGGTTCGCATCGCCGAGACCCGTCCGCTGTCCAAGACCAAGCGCTGGCGCGTGGTCGAGGTCGTGGAGCGGGCCAAGTGAGCGGACCCGGGGCGGCTCGATGATCCAGCAGGAGACCCGGTGCAAGGTCGCGGACAACACCGGCGCGAAGGAGGTGCTGTGCATCCGCGTGCTGGGCGGCTCCGGCCGCCGCTACGCGGGCATCGGCGACGTCATCGTCGCGTCGGTGAAGGAGGCCCTTCCCGGCGGCGGCGTGAAGAAGGGCGAGGTCGTCAAGGCGGTCGTGGTGCGCACGGCGAAGGAGCGCCGGCGCCCCGACGGCTCGTACATCAAGTTCGACGAGAACGCGGTGGTGCTGATCAACGATCAGCGCAGCCCGCGCGGGACCCGCATCTTCGGCCCCGTGGCGAGAGAGCTGCGCGAGAAGCGGTTCATGAAGATCATTTCGCTTGCGCCAGAGGTGCTTTGAGATGTCAACGGGCGTGAACATCCGCAAGGGCGACGAGGTCATGGTGATCGCGGGCAAGGACCGCGGTCGCACCGGCCGCGTCGTGAACGTGCTGCCACGCAAGAACCGGGTGATGATCGAGGGGATCGGCCGTGCCAAGCGCCACGCCCGGCCCTCGAAGAGGAACCAGCAGGGCGGCATCATGGACATCGAACTGTTCATCGACCTGTCGAACGTGCAGGTCGTGTGCAAGCACTGCGGCAAGCCCACGCGGGTGGGCCACCGCATCGAGGACGGCGTCAACGCCCGGATCTGCCGCCGGTGCGAAGGCGAGCTGTAGGGAGCCGAAGTGACGGACCAGGACGACACGCAGATCGAAGCCGGCGAGGCACAGGTCGACGCGGCCGACGACGGCGCCGGATCCGGCGCCGCGGACGCGGGCGCGACGAAGGCCGCCAAGGCGCCGAAGCGCGCGCCCGAGCCTGCGCCGCCGCCGCGGCTGAAGCAGCGCTACCAGCAGGAGATCCTGCCCCGGCTCCAGCGGGAGCTCGAGCTGTCCAACCCGATGCGCGTGCCGCGCCTGGTCAAGATCGTCGTGAACATGGGCGTGGGCGAAGCCGTGCGGGACTCCAAGCTGCTGGACTCCGCCGTCGAGGACCTCGGGATCATCACCGGCCAGAAGGCCGCCGTCACGAAGGCCCGCAAGTCCATCGCGAACTTCAAGCTGCGCGAGGGGATGTCGATCGGGGCGCGGGTGACGCTGCGGGGCGCCCGCATGTGGGAGTTCCTCGACCGCCTGCTGTCGACGGCGCTGCCGCGCATCCGCGACTTCCGCGGGCTGAACCCGCGCGCGTTCGACGGCCACGGCAACTACACGCTGGGCGTCACCGAGCAGCTGATCTTCCCGGAGATCGACTACGACAAGGTCGCGAAGGTCCGCGGGATGGACATCACGATCGTGACGACGGCCGCCGACGACGACGAGGGGCGGGCGCTGCTGCGCGCGCTCGGGATGCCGTTCGCCGGCATGGAGGCCGTGAGCGCGGCCGCGGCCCGGTAGGCTAGACGGCCCCGAAGACACCGAGGACAGACGAATGGCGAAGAAGGCACTGGTCAACAAGCAGCGAGGGCGCGCCAAGTTCCGCGTACGCACGTACACGCGGTGCCGGCGGTGCGGGCGCCCCCGCGCCGTGCTTCGCCGGTTCATGCTGTGCCGGATCTGTTTCCGGGAGCTGGCCCACGCGGGCGAGATCCCGGGCGTCACGAAGGCGTCGTGGTGATCGCATGGTCATGACCGATCCCATCGCCGACCTGCTCACCAGGATCCGCAACGCGAACATGGCGTACAAGCTGGACGTCGCGGTGCCCGGCTCAACGCTGAAGCGCCACGTGGTCGACATCCTGGCGCGCGAGGGCTTCGTCCAGGGCGTCGAGCAGGAGCAGGACGGCCCGCGCTCGACCATCACGGTGACGCTGAAGTACGGCCCGAATCGCGAGCGCACGATCACCGGGATCAAGCGCGTGTCCAAGCCCGGCAAGCGCGTGTACGTGGGGCGCGACGAGATCCCGAAAGTGCTCGGCGGGCTCGGCATCGCCATCCTGTCCACCTCCCAGGGCGTCATCACCGACCGCCAGGCCCGCAAGCAGGGCGTCGGCGGCGAAGTCCTGGCCTACGTCTGGTAGCCAACGAGATGTCGCGGATCGGCAAGCAGCCCATCGAGATCCCCTCCGGCGTGGAGGTGACGATCGACGGCACGCGCGTGGCCGTGAAGGGCCCGCGCGGCTCGCTGGAGCGCACCCTGCATGCGGACATGATCGTGCGCCGCGAGGACGGGACCGTGGTGGTGGAGCGCCCGAGCGACGAGCGGCTGCACCGCTCCCTGCACGGCCTCACCCGCACGCTCGTGGCCAACATGGTCCAGGGCGTGACCGACGGGTACGAGAAGCGGCTGGAGATCGTCGGCGTCGGCTACCGCGCGGCCATGAAGGGCAACGACCTCGAGCTGGCGCTGGGGTTCTCGCACCCAGTGAACGTCGCCGCACCGTCGGGCATCGAGTTCGAGGTGCCGGCCCCCAACCGCATCACGGTGCGGGGCATCGACAAGGAGCTGGTCGGCGAGGTCGCGGCGAACATCCGCAAGATCCGAAAGCCGGAGCCGTACAAGGGCAAGGGCATCCGCTACGAAGGGGAGTACGTGCGAAAGAAGGCCGGCAAGGCCGCCAAGGGAGCCGCGTGATGGCGGGCCAGCTCACCCGCGAGGCGCGCATCCGCCGCCACCGCCGCGTCCGGCGCAAGGTCTCGGGCACGTCGGAGCGCCCGCGCCTGGCCGTGTTCCGTTCGAACCGGCACATCTACGCGCAGCTCATCGACGACGCGGCCGGCCGCACCGTGGCCTCGGCGTCGGACGAGAACGGAGCCGGCGACAAGACGGCGCGGGCCACGGCCGTCGGCAAGACCCTGGCCGAGCGCGCGAAGGCGGCCGGCATCGACCGCGCGGTCTTCGATCGCGGAGGACGCCTGTACCACGGCCGCGTGCGCGCGCTGGCCGAGGGGGCGCGTGAGGGAGGCCTGAGGATTTGAGGCGGTACGACAGCGCAGCCGAGCGAAGCCCATACGAGGAGCGGGTGGTCTCGATCAACCGCGTCGCCAAGGTGGTCAAGGGCGGCCGGCGGTTCAGCTTCACGGCCCTGGTCGTCGTCGGGGACGGCGCCGGCCGGGTCGGCGTGGGTCACGGAAAGGCCAAGGAGGTGCCCACCGCCATCCAGAAGGGCGTCGAGGAGGCGAAGAAGGGGATGTTCGAGGTCCCGCTGATGGGCTCGACGATCCCGCACGAGGTGACCGGCGAGGACGGGGCCGGAAGGGTCCTGCTCAAGCCGGCCGCACCCGGGACCGGCGTCATCGCCGGCGGCCCGGTGCGGGCCGTGGTCGAGGCCGCCGGCATCAAGGACATCCTGTCGAAGTCGCTCGGCTCGTCGAACCCGATCAACATCGTGCACGCCGCCATCTCGGGCCTGCGCGACCTGAAGCGTCCGCACGAGATCGCGGTGCTTCGCGGGCGCGAGGTGCACGAGATCGCGCCGCGGCCGATGCTGGACGCCCTCGAGGAGGCGAAGGTCGCGAGCGCCGCCAAGCGCATCGAGCTCGGCCTGCAGGAGAACCCCGATGCCGAGGCTTAGGATCACCCAGACGCGAAGCGTCATCGACCGGCCCAGGGAGCAGAAGGCGACGGTACGCGCCCTCGGGCTGCACCGGATCCGCGACTCCGTGGTCAAGGACGACCGGCCCGAGATCCGCGGCATGATCGAACGCGTCCGTCACCTGGTGTCGGTGGAGGAGGTCGACGCATGAAGCTGCATCATCTGCGTCCGGCGAAGGGCTCGTCGCGCCCGCGCAAGCGCGTGGGTCGCGGCCGCGCGGCCGGCCAGGGCAAGACGGCCGGCCGTGGGACCAAGGGCTGGGGCGCCCGGCACACCCCGAAGCTCGGCTTCGAGGGCGGCCAGATGCCGCTGCAGCGCCGGGTCCCGAAGCTCAAGGGCTTCACCAACCCCAACCGCGTGGAGTTCGCCGTGGTCAACGTGCACCGGCTGGGGAACGCCTTCGACGCCGGTGCGGAAGTCACGCCTCAGTCGCTGCGCGACCGTGGTCTGGTCAAGGGGCGCCTGCCGGTGAAGATCCTCGGCCAGGGCGAGCTCGGGCACGCGCTGACCGTGCGCGCGCACGCCGTCTCCGGGACCGCGCGGGCGAAGATCGAGCAGGCTGGCGGCACCGTCGAGCTGCTGGGCGGACGGTAGACTGAGGGGGCTCGTCGGCCCGAATCCGGAGGCAGCCGTCAGGTGCTAAGGGCGTTCGTCAACGCGTTCAAGATCCCGGACCTTCGCAAGAAGATCCTGTTCACGCTGTTCATCATCGCGATCTTCCGGCTCGGCTCCCACATCCCCGCCCCGGGCATCGACGTCGGCAAGCTGTCGCAGGAGTTCCAGCAGGCGGGCAGCCAGAGCGTCCTGCAGTTCATCGACCTGTTCTCCGGCGGGTCGCTGACGCGGTTCGCCGTGTTCTCGCTCGGCATCATGCCGTACATCACCAGCTCGATCATCATGCAGCTGCTCACGGTCGTGATCCCGCGCCTCGAGCAGTGGCAGCGCCAGGGCGAGATCGGCATCAAGAAGATCACCCAGTGGACGCGCTACATGACTGTCACGCTGGCGCTGCTGCAGTCGACCGGCCTGGTGTTCCTGTTCCAGAACTCGTTCCAGATCATGAAGCCCGGCACGTTCAACGCCCCGCACATCGCGCTGATCGTGCTGACCCTCACGGCCGGGACCGCCATGATCATGTGGCTCGGCGAGCTGATCACCCAGCGGGGGATCGGAAACGGGATGTCGATCCTGATCTTCACCAGCGTGATCTCCCGGCTGCCGGCCGAGGGGCTCGCGATCATGCAGCAGGGCGGCGCCGCGAAGTTCTACTTCTTCCTGGCCATGGGCGTCGGCATCGTGTTCGCCGTCGTCTACATGGAGCAGGGCCAGCGCCGCATCCCGGTGCAGTACGCCAAGCGCATCGTCGGGCGGCGCCAGACCTCGGGCGGCTCGACGTACATCCCGCTGAAGGTCAACCAGTCCGGCGTGATCCCGATCATCTTCGCGGCGTCGATCCTGTACTTCCCGAGCCTGCTGGCCAGCGTCATCCACGGCCAGTGGTTCCAGAACTTCGTGAACAACTACATCCTCAACCAGGCGAGCCTGGTCTACATGCTGATCTACGGCCTGCTCGTGGTGTTCTTCGCGTACTTCTACACCGCGATCGCGTTCGACCCGGTGCGGACCGCCGACGACATCCGCAAGTACGGCGGTTTCATCCCGGGCATCCGCCCGGGCCGGCCGACGGCCGAGTACCTGGCGAACGTGCTGAACCGGATCACCCTTCCCGGTTCGCTGTTCCTGGCGGCCATCGCGCTGCTGCCGTCGATCTTCCTGTCGATCTGGCACATCCAGTCCTTCCCGTTCGGCGGCACCAGCATCCTGATCACGGTCGGGGTCGCGCTGGAGACGATGAAGCAGGTCGAGTCCCAGCTGCTGATGCGCCACTACGAAGGGTTCCTGCGCTCGTGAGGCTCGTGCTCCTGGGACCGCCGGGGGCCGGGAAGGGTACGCAGGCTCACCGTCTCGCCGACCGCTACCAGCTCACGCTGATCGCGACCGGCGACATCTTTCGCTCCCACGTCGCGCACAACACCGAGCTCGGACAGGAGGCGCGCCAGTACATGGACGCCGGCGAGCTCGTGCCGGACGACGTGGTCGTGCGCATGGTGACCGGGGCGCTGGCGGAGGCCGGCCGCGGCTTCATCCTGGACGGCTTCCCGCGCACGCGCCCGCAGGCCGAAGCGCTCGACCGGGTGCTGGAGGACCTGGCCGCGCCGATCTCGGCGGTGCTGGTGTTCGAGGTGGACGACGAGACGACGGTCAAGCGCCTGGCCGGGCGGCGGACGTGCCAGCGCTGCCAGCGGACCTACAACGTGGAGTTCAACCCCCCACGTCAGGAGGGGGTGTGCGACGTGTGCGGTGGCGACCTCGGGCAACGGACGGACGACGAGGAGGCCACCGTGCGCCATCGACTCGAGCTGTATCACGACGTGTCGCAGGCGCTCACGACGTTCTACGGGCAGCGCGGGCTGGTCCGGGTGGTGGACGCCGACGGGACGCAGGACGAGGTGACCGAGCGCGCCGTGGCCGCGCTGTCCGACCTGGCGCCGGCTGCGGGGTCGTGACGGAGGGGCGCGCGTGATCGTCTACAAGTCGCCGGAGGAGCTCGAACGGATGCGCGTGGCCGGCCGCGTCGTGGCCCGGACGATCGAGCGGCTGGTCGAAGCGGTGCGGCCGGGGATGACCACCGCCGACCTGGACACGATCGGGGAGCGGAGCATCCGCGACGAGGGATGCGTGCCGTCGTTCCTGGGCTACCGGGGCTTCCCCGCGTCGATCTGCACCTCGGTGAACCAGGAGGTCGTGCACGGCATCCCCAGTCGCAAGCGCGTGCTCAAGCCGGGGGACCTGCTGTCGCTGGACGTCGGCGCCATCTGGGAGGGCTACCATGGCGACGCCGCCGTCAGCCTGTTCGTCGGCGGCTCGGCGCCGTCGCCCGAGGCGGAGACCCTGGTGGAGGTGACCGAGCGGTCGCTGGACGCAGGGATCGGCGCGCTTCGGCCCCGCGGACGTCTGTCGGACGTGGGTCACGCGGTGGAGCAGGTGGTCGATGCGGCCGGGTTCTCCGTCGTCCGCGAGTACGTCGGGCACGGCGTGGGGCGCGCCCTGCACGAGGATCCGCAGATCCCGAACTACGGCGAGGCCGGCCGCGGGCCCGCCGCCAAGCCGGGCCTGGTCGTGGCCATCGAGCCGATGGTCAACGCCGGTGGGTGGCGCACGAAGGTCCTGAAGGACGACTGGACGGTCGTGACGCTCGACGGCAGCCTCTCGGCGCACTTCGAGCACACGCTGGCCGTCACCTCGGAGGGCATCGAGGTGCTCACGGCCCACGGCTACCGTTTCTCGAAGGCGCCGGCGGGGGACGGCGGGAAGGCCGGGGCTCGGGCCTGAACCCCGGCGAACCCGCGCAAATCGGTCACACCGGTAGACGTTTGCGCTGCTCGCGCCCTATACTTGGCGGTCGGCCTCTGAGGTACCCCTCGAGGTCGCGTTCATTGTCGAGAGGTCATCCCGGAGCGTGGCGAAAAAGGATGCAATCGAGGTCGAGGGCACGGTCGTCGAGCCGTTGCCCAACGCCATGTTTCGGGTGGAATTGGAGAACGGGCACAAGGTCCTGACCCACATCTCCGGCAAGATGCGGATGCACTACATCCGGATCCTGCCGGGAGACCGGGTGCTCGTGGAGCTGTCGCCCTACGACCTGACCCGGGGCCGGATCGTCTACCGGTACCGGTAGCGGGCGGATCACCGGGCCGAGCACGGGAAGGTATCGATGAAGGTTCGTCCGTCGGTCAAGAAGATGTGCGAGAAGTGCAAGCTGATCCGCCGAAACGGCGTGGTCATGGTCATCTGCACGAACCCGCGGCACAAGCAGCGGCAGGGCTAGGAGGCGGCAGTGGCTCGGATCGCAGGCGTCGACCTTCCGCGCGACAAGCGCGTGGACGTCGCCCTTCGCTACATCTACGGCATCGGATCGACCCGGGCGCGGCTCACCGTCGACGGGCTCGGCCTTGACGGCGGCCGCAAGGTCCGCGACCTGACCGAGGAGGAGGTCGTCCGGATCCGCGACTGGATCGACGGCAACTACAAGGTCGAGGGCGACCTTCGCCGCGACGTCGCGCAGGACATCAAGCGCAAGATCGAGATCGGCGCGTACCAGGGCATCCGGCACCGCCGGAGCCTCCCGGTCCGGGGACAGCGCACGCACACCAACGCCAGGACGCGCAAGGGGCCGAAGAAGACGGTCGGCGTCAAGCGCAAGAAAGGCAAGTAAGGGGATAGCCGGTGGCCAAGCCGAAGACCAAGAAGCCGCGGCGGCGGGAGAAGAAGAACATCGCCCACGGCCAGGCCCACATCAAGTCCACGTTCAACAACACCATCATCACGATCACGGACCTGGACGGGAACACGATCTCGTGGGCCAGCGCCGGCAACGTCGGCTTCAAGGGATCCCGAAAGTCCACGCCGTTCGCGGCGCAGCTGGCCGCGGAGGCTGCCGCCCGCCGCGCGCAGGAACACGGCCTGCTGAAGGTCGACGTGTTCGTCAAGGGACCGGGGTCGGGCCGCGAGACGGCCATCCGGTCGCTCGCGGCGACGGGTCTCGAGATCCTGGGCATCCAGGATGTGACGCCCGTTCCGCACAACGGCTGCCGCCCGCGCAAGCGGCGGCGCGTCTAGCACCACGCACCAACCCCGCCCGCGAAGGCGCGCGGCGGGAGGAACACACGAGGCGGGGCAGGAGTGGATGATCCCCCGCCAAGGAGGGAACGAACGTGCTCATCGTCGCAAGACCCGAGATCCAGGAAGAGTCCATCTCGCCCACGCGCTCGAAGTTCGTCGTCGAGCCCCTCGAGCCGGGCTTCGGCTACACGCTCGGCAACGCGCTTCGCAGGACCCTGCTGTCGTCGATCCCCGGCGCGGCCATCTCCTCGGTGAAGATCGAGGGTGTGCTGCACGAGTTCTCGACGATCCCGAAGGTCACCGAGGACGTCACCGACATCATCCTGAACCTCAAGCAGCTGGTGATCCGCTCCGAGGTGGACGAGCCCGTGTCGGCGTACCTGCGCGTCAAGGGCCCGGCCACCGTGACGGCCGGCGACATCCAGCCGCCCTCGGGCGTCGAGATCCTCAACGGGGACCTGCACATCGCCTCGCTCGGCAAGGGCGCGAACCTCGAGCTCGAGCTGGTGGTCGAGCGCGGCGTCGGCTACGTCACGGCGGAGCGCAACAAGAACCCGCGCGACCCGATCGGCGTGATCCCGGTCGACTCGATCTACTCGCCGGTGCGGCGCGTCACGTACGCCGTCGAGAACACGCGCGTCGAACAGATGACCGACCGCGACCGCCTGATCCTGGACGTCGAGACCAACGGCGCCATCTCGCCGAAGGAGGCCATGGCGTCGGCCGGTAACACGTTGGCCGAGCTGGTCAACCTGTTCTCGGACCTGGCGGAGAGCGACCACGTGCGCGTCGGTCCGGCCGCCGTCGAGCCGCCGCAGGGCGATCTGGCGCTCACGATCGAGGAGCTCAACCTGTCGGTGCGCTCCTACAACTGCCTCAAGCGCGAGGGCATCAACACGGTCGGCGACCTCATCCAGAAGTCCGAGCAGGAACTGATGGACATCCGCAACTTCGGCCAGAAGTCCATCGACGAGGTGAAGGCCAAGCTCGACGAGCTCGGCCTCGGGCTGCGGGAGGACTAGATGCCGAGGCCCCGACGAGGCCCGCGCCTGGGCAGCGGTCCCGCCCACGAGCGCCTGATGCTGGGAGGCCTTGCGGCGCAGCTGTTCACGCACGAGAAGGTCCGTACGACCGAGGCGAAGGCCAAGGCGCTGCGGCCGCTGGCGGAGCACCTGATCACGTTCGCGAAGCGCGCCCAGGGCGAGGACGCCAACTCGGTGCACCTTCGCCGCCAGGTGCTGAGGACGATCCCGGACCGCGACGTGGTCCACAAGCTGTTCTCGGAGATCGGCCCCCGTTACGAGGAGCGCGAGGGCGGCTACACGCGGATCCTGAAGCTCGGCCAGCGCAAGGGCGACGGGGCGCCGATGGCCATCATCGAGCTGCTCGGCGAGGACGAGGGCTAGCCAGCGCCGAGGGTGACGGTCGTCAGGCTCCTGTTGGCGTACGACGGCACTGGGTTCCACGGCTGGGCGCGCCAGCCCCGCGTGCGCACCGTCCAGGGCGTCGTGGAGGATGCGCTCGCGCGCTTCCTCGGTGAGCGGCCCGTCCTGTCCGTCGCCGGTCGCACCGACGCCGGCGTCCATGCGGCCGGCCAGGTGGCGTCGTTCGTGTGGCCGGCTCCCGTCGACGTCGACCGTGTCCAGCGGGCGCTCAACGGCATGCTGGGGCCGGAGGTGGCATGCCTTCGCGCGACACGGGCGGCCGACGGGTTCGACGCCCGCCGAAGCGCCACCGCCCGAGAGTACGTCTACCGCATCCACACGGGGGCGGCCGCAGACCCGTTCCGGTCCCGGTACGAGTGGCACCGCCCGGAACGGCTCGCCCTGGCGCCCATGCGGGCCGCGGCCCGCCACCTGGTGGGCGCGCACGACTTCCGGTCGTTCTGCCGGCTGCCGCCCGACGGCGGCGCGACCACCCGGACGCTGCGCACGCTGTCGGCCTCCGCGGCCGGCGAGCGCCTCGAGATCCGGGCCGTCGCCGACTCCTTCCTGCATCAGATGGTGCGCAGCCTCACCGGCACGCTGGTGGCGGCCGGGTCCGGGCGCCTGGACCCCGGGGAGGTGCCGCGGATCCTCGAGGCCCGGCGACGCGACGCCGCCGCACAGATGGCGCCTCCTCACGGGCTCACGTTGATGCGCGTCCGATACCGGGCGAACGGGTGAACGATGGACGAACGTTGGTACTTTAGGCGCGAATTAGCCCGATCGCCCTATTGATGGTCCGCGCGGCGTCGACCATCCTTGGAGCGCGGCCCGGGCTGGGTGAATCGGGTCTAGACAGGATGGGCTAGCAGACCCTAGTCTGTTACCTCCGTCGGCGCGGGGCGCTGCTTTTGAACACATGCTGACCAGAGAACGCACGACCGAGTTCGCTCCTGAGGAGCGCGTCCTTCCCCCTCGGGGAGGGACGGTTCAGCGTTTCGCCCGGTTGGCGGTCTGGGTGGCCGTCACCGACGTGCTCGCGCTCATCGCCGCCATGGGGATGGCCTACTGGGTCCGCTACGGGCTCAAGGCGCCGGGGTTCAAACCCGACCTCGTCGTGCTGCTGGCGCCGCTCATCTTCGTTCCCATCTACGCGGCACTGCGCCTCTACAGCCTGTCGCGGTTGTCCCCCGCGGAGGAGTTCCGGCGAATCCCGGCAGGCGTGAGCCTCGGCATCAGCGCCCTGGTCGTGCTGGGGTTCTGGTCGAAGGCCACGTATTCGCGCCTGTGGATCGGCATGGTCTGGGGATTCGCGCTGCTGTTGACGTTCATTGCGCGCAAGTGCTGGCACGTGTACATGGGCCGGGCCAAGGCGCGCGGGGCGCTGTCGTTCCGCACGCTGGTCGTTGGCTCGAACCAGGAGGCCCGCCGGGTCGCCCAGGCCATGAAGACCCCGGCCCTCGGCTTCGAGCCGGTCGGGTTCGTCACGCTGAAGTCCGACTATGTGCGGCTGGACGGGCTGCCGGTGTACGACTCCTGTTCGATCGAGGACGCCATCCGCGACTGCCACGCCGACTGCGTGTTCGTCGCGGCCAGCGACGTGACCTCGGAACAGATGGCCACGATCACCAAGGCCGCGCGCGTCGCGGGCGTCGAGATCCGCGTCTCGGCCAACCTGGCGGAGATCCTGTCGTCGCGGCTCACCGTGCAGACGATCGGCAACCTGCTCGCGCTGTCGCTTCGCCCGGTGAACCTCACCGGGCGCCAGGCGCTGCTCAAGCGGACGTTCGACGTCGTGGTGTCCAGCCTCGCGCTGGTCATCACCCTCCCGTTGTGGCTGGTGATCGCCATCGCGCTCAAGCTCGAGACGCACGGGCCGGTTCTGTACCGGCAGGAGCGCATCGGCGCGAAGGGCCGGCCGTTCCAGATCCTGAAGTTCCGAACGATGGTCGTCGGCGCCGACCGGATGCTGGACGAGCTGCAGCATCGCAACGAGGCCACCGGCCCGATGTTCAAGCTTCGCGACGACCCCCGCGTCACCCGGGTCGGGCGGTACCTGCGCCGCTTCAGCCTGGACGAGCTGCCCCAGCTGGTGAACGTTCTGAAGGGAGAGATGAGCCTGGTGGGTCCGCGGCCGGCGCTGCCGAGCGAGGTCGCGGCCTACGAGGACTGGCACCTGGACCGGCTGGAGGTGCCGCCTGGCATCACCGGCCTGTGGCAGATCCGCGGCCGCAGCCAGCTCCCGTTCGACGCCTACGTGCGCCTGGACCTGTTCTACATCGAGAACTGGTCGATGGCCTACGACCTGTACATCCTGGCGGAGACGCTTCCGGCCGTGTTCACGCGCAAGGGCGCCTACTAGGGGTCTCCGCCGCCCGCCGGGGCAGCCCGGGACCGGGTCCGACCAGCGGGAATCTAGTATCCTTCCCGGGCTCTCCGCGTACGGATCCGGGCGTCAGCGCGTCCCGACCAGTCGCCGGCGAGCCGCCGAGACCCTGGCCAGTCCGAAGAGACACCGATGAAGACTTACGCCCCGAAGCCCGCCGACATCGAGCGCGGGTGGTACGTGGTCGACGCCGACGGCGTCGTCCTCGGCCGCCTGGCATCCGAGGTCGCCAAGATCCTTCGCGGCAAGCACAAGCCCATCTACGCTCCACACGCCGACACCGGCGACCACGTGATCGTGGTCAACGCGTCCGGGATCCGGCTGACCGGCGGCAAGGAGACGAAGAAGGTCTACTCGCGCCACTCGGGCTATCCGGGCGGGCTGACGCAGGTGGACTACGGGCGACTGATGTCCGAGCGCCCGGCCGTGGCCGTCGAGCGTGCGGTCCGCGGCATGCTCCCCAAGAACCGCCTCGGCCGCAAGATGCTCGGCAAGCTCTCGGTGTACGAGGGCGCCGAGCACCGGCACCAGGCGCAGAAGCCGAAGCCGCTGGCGCTCGGTGAGGTGCCGCCCTGGACGGGCCTGCCGGTTCCCGCGCCCAAGCCCGAGCCGAAGCCGAAGGCCGAGGCGCCGCGCCGTCGCGGCGCGGCCAAGCCCGCCGGCGGCAAGCCCGCGAGCCGTTCCGGCTCCGCTGCGGGTGGACGAGCCGCGGGGGCCAGGGGCGGGACGAAGTCGGCGACGAGGAAGTCGGCGACGCGAAAGTCGGCGACGCGAAAGTCGTCGACGCGGTCCGGCACATCGACGTCGGCGCGCCCGTCGACGGCGAAGAGCACCGCGAAGTCGAGCGCCGAGTCGACGGCGAAGTCGACCGCGAAGGCGAGCACGCGCACGCGGCGGACGAAGGCCGCGTCGAAGGCCGAACAGGAGTAGGGAGATGGCGGAGACCACGACGACCCGGGCCCTGGGAACCGGCCGCCGCAAGGAAGCGATCGCGCGCGTCACGGTGACGCCGGGCACGGGCCAATTCGTCCTGAACGGACGCACGCTCGAGGATTACTTCCCGAACCGCGCGCACCGTATGCAGGTCGCCGCGCCGCTTCGGGTCATCGGCCGCGAGAAGGACTTCGACGTCGTCGCCCGCATCGAGGGCGGCGGCGTGAACGGCCAGGCGGGAGCGCTTCGCCACGGGATCGCGCGCGCCCTGATCCAGTACGACCCCGAGGTGCGGCCGCAGCTCAAGCGCGAGGGCTTCCTGACGCGGGACTCGAGGGAGAAGGAGCGGCGCAAGTACGGCCTCAAGAAGGCGCGCAAAGCTCCGCAGTACTCCAAGCGGTAATCGCGGGCGCGCGGGCCTTCGACCTCCTCGTTGCGAACGAACGCGCGGTTTCGATCGGGCGCGTCAGCCGGTCGAGCCGTCGGCAGAGTCGGTCTCGGCCGCGAGCGTTCCGGACGCCGCTTCGGCAAGCAGCTCCCGCGCGGCGGCCTCGTCCTGTTCGAACACCCACAGGTACACGGCACCGGTCTTGTAGACGCCCTCGCCTTCGCCCTTCATCAGCACGGGGATGCCCGCGGACTCCAACAGGCCCTTGGCCAGCTCCGCCTCGGGCAGCGAGCCCGAGGTGAACACGCGCACGAGCTTGCTCGCGTCGAGCTCCGGGTTGGGTTCGTCCATTGGCTCCATGGCGCCCCCGTAAGATAGCCCATATGCCAAGGCTGTTCGGAACCGACGGCATCCGGCTCATCGCGAACTCCGAGCTCACCGGCGACCTCGCCCATGGAATCGGTCGTGCCGCGATCGTCGCGCTGAACGAATCGCGCGGCCGGCGTCCGCGCATCGCGGTGGGGCGCGACACGCGCGCGTCGGGCGAGTTCCTGGAGGCGGCGCTCGTCTCGGGCATCTGTTCCGCGGGCGGCGACGCGCTGCTGCTCGGCGTCGTGACCACGCCGGGCGTCGCGTTCCTGACCCGCGACCTCGAAGCGACCGCCGGGATCGTGATCTCGGCGTCGCACAACCCCGTGGAGTACAACGGCATCAAGATCTTCGGCGCGAACGGATACAAGCTGCCGGACGAGGTGGAGGACGACATCGAACGCACGCTGTCGGCGGACGACGGTCCCCGGCCGACGGGGCGGGGCATCGGCAGGATCCGGCCGGCGGCGGACGCGCACCGGCGGTACCTGGACCACCTGGCCGGCGCGGCCGAGGGGACGCTCGACGGGATGCGGCTGGTCGTCGACTGCGCCAACGGGTCGGCCTCGGCGGACGCGCCGGCGCTGTTCCGCCGACTCGGGGCCGACGTCGTCGAGCTGAACGCCGAACCGGACGGGTGGAACATCAACGAGGGCGGCGGCGCGACGCAGCCGGAGGCCATGGCGGCCACGGTCGTCGCCGCGTCGGCCGACGCCGGCGTTGCGTTCGACGGCGACGCCGACCGCGCGATCTTCGCCGACGCCGAGGGCAACGTGATCGACGGCGACCAGGTGCTCGCCGCGTGCGCGGTGGCGATGCACGAGGACGGCGCGCTTCCCGGCGACCAGGTCGTTGCCACGGTGATGTCGAACCTCGGGCTGCGCCGGTGCCTGCACGAGGCCGGCGTGGCGATGCTTGAGACCCGGGTCGGCGACCGCTACGTGCTCGAGGAGATGCTCCGATCCGGCGCGGCGCTCGGCGGCGAGCAGTCCGGGCATGTCATCTTCATGGCGCATGCCACCACGGGCGACGGGCTGCTCACGGGCGTGCACTTCCTCACCCTCGCCACGCGTCGCGGCGTTCCGGTGTCGAAGCTGGCCGCCACGATGCGCCGATACCCGCAGGCGCTCGTCAACGTCGAGGTCCGCGACCGCGAGGCCCTGGACGGCGCCGACGAGGTCTGGGCGGCGGTGCGCGGCGCGGAGGGGGCCATGGGCGAGCGAGGCCGCGTCCTGGTGCGGGCGTCGGGGACGGAACCGCTGGTCAGGGTCATGGTGGAGGCCCCCACGCAGGAGGAGGCCGACGGCTACGCGGAGTCCATCGCGGGCTCCGTCCGGGTGGCCCTCGGCGCCTGAATCGCGTCCCCGGGCGGTCCCGGCCGCCGGGGTACCATGGACCGTCGCATGTGCGGGATCGTCGCCTACGTGGGGCCCGAGCAGGCCCTTCCCATCCTGATCGAGGGGCTTCGGCGTCTCGAATATCGCGGCTACGATTCGGCCGGTGTCGCCGTCGTGGATGGCGGCCTGGGGGTCGTGAAGCGTGCCGGCAAGCTGTCGGAGCTCGAGGCGGCCCTGGCCGAGCACGGGTCCCCCGCCGGCACGACCGGGATGGGCCACACGCGCTGGGCGACGCACGGCGCGCCCACCGACCGCAACGCGCACCCGCACCTGGACTGCTCCGGCGCGGTCGCCGTCATCCACAACGGGATCATCGAGAACTACCAGTCGCTGCGCGAGGGCCTGGCCAAGTCCGGTCACCGCCTGGTTTCCGAGACCGACACCGAGTGCGTCGCACACCTGATCGAAGACGTGTACGCCGGCGACCTGGCCGCCGCCGTTCGATCGGCCGTCGCGCAGCTGACCGGCGCCTACGCGCTGGTCGTCACCCACGCCGCGCAGCCCGGCGTCGTCGTCGGCGCGAAGGTCTCGTCCCCGCTCGTCGTCGGCCTGGGGGACGGGGAGAACCTGCTGGCCTCCGACATCCCGGCGCTGCTGTCGCGGACGTCGAGCTTCGTGCCGGTCGACGAGAACCAGATCGTCGAGATCCGGCCCGACGCCGTGCGCATCACCGACCTGGACGGCGGCGATGTCGAGATCACGCCGATGGAGGTCACGTGGGACCTGGCGGCCGCGCAGAAGGGCGGCTACCCCGACTTCATGCTGAAGGAGATCCACGAGCAGCCCGCGGCGGTCGCCGACACGCTGCGGGGGCGCATCGGGGCGCACGGCCGGCTGGAGCTCGACGAGCTGTCCATGCGCGAGGACCAGATCCGCGACGTCGACAAGGTGTTCGTGGTGGCGTGCGGGACGGCGTTTCACGCGGGACTCGTGGCGAAGTACGCGATCGAGCACTGGGTTCGGATGCCGGTCGAGATCGAGATCGCCAGCGAGTTCCGCTATCGCGACCCCGTCCTCGACGCGCGCACGCTGACGCTCGGCGTGTCGCAGTCGGGCGAGACGATCGACACCCTGGAGGCGGTCCGCCACGCGCGTCGCCAGGAGTCGCACGTGATCGCGATCTCGAACACCGTCGGCTCCTCGATCGCACGGGAGTCCGACGGTGTGCTGTACACGCACGCGGGGCCCGAGGTCGGCGTGGCGGCGACGAAGACGTTCGCGACCCAGATGGCCGCGCTGCACCTGACGGCGCTGTACCTGGCGCAGGTCCGCGGCACGCTGTTCCCGGAAGAGATCGCCGAGCGCGTCGCGATGATGCGGCGCCTGCCCGAGCAGGTGCAGCGCGCGCTTGGGCTGGAGGAGCAGGCGCGCGCGCTTGCCGAGCGCTACGGCAGCGCGCGCGACGTGTTGTTCATCGGCCGGCACACGGGGTATCCGGCGGCGCTCGAGGGCGCGCTGAAGCTCAAGGAGATCTCGTACATCCACGCGGAGGGCTACCCCGGCGGTGAGCTGAAGCACGGGCCCATCGCCCTCGTGGAGCCCGGGGTGCCGGTCGTGGCCGTCGCCACGGAATGTCACGTGCGTCCGAAGATGCTGTCGAACATCCAGGAGGTGAAGGCACGCGGGGCGGAGGTGATCGCGGTGGCCACCGAGGGCGATGCCGAGATCGCCGCGCTCGCCGACCACGTCCTGTACGTGCCGCGAACCGACGAGCTGCTGTCGCCGATCGTCGTGTCCGTGCCGCTGCAACTGTTCGCGTACCACGCGGCCAAGCTCCGCGGCTGCGACGTCGACCAGCCGCGGAACCTGGCCAAGAGCGTGACGGTCGAGTAGTGGCCGCGCGCTGAGGCCCATGGACGTCGTCGGCATCGGCGTGGATCTCGTCGACGTGCAGCGGGTCCAGCGGATGCTCGATCGCCATCCCACGTTCGCGCCCCGCGTGTTCACGCCGCAGGAGATCGAGTACTGCGACCGTCAGGGTAGTCCCGCGGAGAGCTACGCGGCGCGGTGGGCCGCACGCGAGGCGTGCCGAAAGGCGCTCGGCGGCGTGCGCGGCATGCGCTGGCACGAGGTGCGCGTCGATCGCGCGCCCACCGGCGCGCCGGCGCTGGCGTTGAGCGGCAACGTCGCGCGGCGGGCGGCCGCCCTGGGCGTGACCGAGGTGAAGGTGGCGCTCACGCACGAGCGCCGGATGGCGGCGGCGTTCTGCGTCGCGGTGACCGCCTGATGCTGCCGATCCTGACGCCCGCGCAGGCCATGGCGCTGGACCGCGACGCCGCCGCGCGCGGCGTCGCCGTCCTGGATCTGATGGAGCGCGCGGGCCGCGCGGTGGCCCGCGCGGCCCAGGACATCGCCGGCGGCGCCTACGGCCGGCGGGCGGTCGTGGTGTGCGGGAGTGGCAACAACGGCGGCGACGGACTCGTCGCGGCCCGGCACCTCGAACGCGCGGGGTTGGGCGTGACCGCGGTGCTGATCGCCGGACCTTCGTCGTTCGCCGGCCCGGCCGCGGAGAACTTCCGGCGCTTCCACGCGTCCGGCGGCCGCTGGCGCACCCTCGGCGAGGGTTCCCCCGGCATGGTGGGCTTGCGGCGCGAGCTGTCGCGGGCCGACGTCGCGATCGATGCGATGTTCGGCACCGGCTTCCACGGTCCCGCCGCGGGCACGGCCGCCGCCGCGATCGAGGCCGTCAACGCCTCGGCCGCCGCCGTCGTGGCCGTGGACATCCCCTCCGGCGTGGACGGGGAGAGCGGCGCGGTCGCCGGCCCCGCGATCGAGGCCGACACGACGGTGACCTTCGGCGCGCTCAAGCCGGGCGTTGCCTTCTACCCCGGCGCCGCCTTCGCCGGCGAGGTGCTCGTCGCCGACATCGGGTTCCCGCCGGACCTGGTGCGAAGCGATCTGGTGCTCGTCGAATCGCGCGATGTGGCGCCGCCGGTCGTCGACCGGGAAGCGCACAAGCGCTCGCGGGGGACGGCCTTGATCGTTGCGGGGTCGCGGCGGATGACCGGCGCCGCGGCGTTGTGCGCGTCCTCCGCCGGACGGGCCGGCGCGGGCCTGGTGGTGCTCGCCGTGCCGGAGAGCATCGTGCCCGTCGTGCAGGGCCTGGTGCCCGAGGCGGTCTTCGCGCCCCTGCCCGAGACGCCGGAGGGAACGATCGCGGCATCTGCCGTGTCGCAGGTCCTCGAGCGCGCGGCGGATGCGCACGCGGTGGCGATCGGGCCGGGGCTGACGACGAACGAGGAGACGGCGCAGGCGGTTCGCCGCCTGGTTGCCGAGTGCGAGCGCCCGATGGTGGTGGACGCCGACGGCCTCGGCGCGTTCGCCGGCCGCGCCGAGCTGCTCGCGGAGCGCCGGGCGCCCGCCGTGCTGACGCCGCACGCCGGCGAGTTCGGCCGGCTGGTCGGCATGTCCGCGCAGGACGTCGGCGCCGATCGCGTCGGCCTGGTGCGAAAGGCCGCCGAGGAGCTTCGATGCACGGTGCTGCTCAAGGGGCCGCGCACGCTCGTGGCCGACCCCGACGGCATCGTGCGCGTGAACCCGACCGGCGGACCCTCGCTGGCGACCGGGGGGACCGGCGACGTGCTCACGGGGATGGTGGCGGCGCACCTGGCCGCGCGCCGTGGCGAGCCGACGACCGTCGCGGTCGCCGCCGCGTTCGAGCACGGGCTCGCCGGGGACCTCGCGGCCTCGGAGCTCGGCGACGGGATGGTGGCCTCGGACCTGCTGCGGTTCGTGCCGGTCGCGGTCTTCCGGCGGTTCGCGGGGCCGTCGTGACCGTGGGCGCGGCGCCCCCCTCGACGCACGCGCGCGGACGATTCCGCCCGACCGTCGCGACGATCGACCTGGATGCCGTTCGGCACAACGTGTCGCTGATCCGGCCGGCCGGGGCCGCGCTCATGGCGGTGGTCAAGGCCGACGGCTACGGGCACGGCGCGTCCGAGGTGGCGCGTGCCGCCCTGGAGGCCGGCGCCGCGTGGCTCGGCGTGGCACTGGTCGAGGAGGGCATTCGGCTTCGCGACTCCGGGATCGATGCGCCGGTCCTGGTGCTTGCCGAGTTTCCGCCGGGTTCGGAGGCCGACGCGCTCGCGGCCGGCCTGACGCCCACCGTGTACTCGCCGGAAGCGATCCGCGCGATCGCCGGCGCGCGCGGGTCGGCGCATCCCATCGGACCCGTCGGCGTCCACATCAAGGTGGATACCGGCATGCACCGCGTCGGCGCCGCGCCCGGCGATGCCGCCGGGCTCGTTCGCGCTGCCGTCGCTGCCGGGCTGAGCGTCGATGGGCTGTGGACGCACCTTGCCGTGGCCGACGAGGGCGGCGACCCGTACACGGACCGGCAGCTCGAGCGGTTCCGCGCCGCGGCGGCGGAGGTCGCGGCCGACGGCGTCCGTCCGATCCTGCACGCGGCGAACAGCGCCGCGCTCCTGTCGCGCCCCGACGCCCACTTCGATCTCGTTCGCGCCGGCATCGCGGTGTACGGCCTGTCGCCGGATCCGGCGCTCGATTCCGGGGCAGCCGGCCTTCGCCCCGCCATGTCGTGGACGAGCCGCGTGTCGTTCGTGAAGCGCCTCGCGGGGGCCGAGGCCCTCGGCTACGGGCTTCGGTACCGCCTCGACCGCCGGGCGAACGTTGCGACGGTGCCCGTCGGGTACGGCGACGGGTACGCGCGCGCGCTGTCCGGCCGGGCTTCGGTGCTGATCCGTGGCCGCCGTCGCCCGGTCGCCGGCACGATCTCGATGGACCAGCTGCTCGTGGACGTCGGCGACGATCCGGTGCGGGCCGGCGAGGAGGTCGTGCTGCTCGGCCGGCAGGGCGATGAGGAGATCACCGCCGGGGAGCTCGCGCGGCTCGCGGGCACGATCGCGTACGAGGTGGTCTGCGCCGTCGGGCGACGCGTCCCCAGGGAGTACGTGCATGTCGGGTGACGCCCGGCCCACCGACGGCGCCGGAGCGAACGACGCGACGGGCCCGGCGCCCGGCCGCGGGGCGTGGGCCGCGCTCGCGAAACCCCTGGCCGCGGCCGCGCTCGCTCTCGGCGCCCTCGCGATCGGCGCCGCGGTCGAGCGCGCGGTCGTCCGGCGGGCGCGATCGGTGCCGGACCCGTCCGCGGGGGATCCGCTGGCCGAGCGGCCGGGCGCGAACCGGATGGTCGCCTCCTTCGACGGCACGCGGCTGGCCGTCGCCCAGATCGGTCCCGGTGCGACGGAGACCGCGGGGCGCCGGGGTGGGAGCCGCACGTCCGAGCCCACGCTGGTGTTCCTCCACGGCTTCAGCCTGGACGTCGCCGCGTGGCACTACCAGTGGACGCACTTCTCCGAACGCTACCGCTGCGTGCTGTACGACGCGCGCGGGCACGGCGACAGCGAACGCGCGGCGAGCGGCGACTACTCCGTCGAGGCGCTCGGCCGCGACCTGCTGGCGGTGATGGACGCCGCGTGCGGCGACGCGCCGGCCGTGCTGATCGGCCACAGCATGGGCGGCATGACGATCCTGTCGCTTGCGGCGGTGCGCCCCGAAGCGTTCGGCGATCGGATCGCCGGCGTCGTGCTCGCCGACACGGCCGCCAGCGACGTGGTGCAGGAAGGCGCGGGCGGGATGCTCGCGCGACTCGAGGCGGCGCTGCGCCCGTCGGTGCGAGCCCTCGCCGGTGACCGCGCGCGTGCGGAGCGGGTGCGCACGCTCGCCGCCGCGCGCCGCGCGGACCTGGCGTTCCTGGTCGCGCGCGCGACGAACTTCGCGCCGGGCGCGCCGCCGTCGCTCGTCGACCACGTCGTGCGCGCGGCGCTGGCCGCCGACGTGGAGATCTGGCCCAAGCTGCTGCCGGGCCTGGTGGCCGTCGACCTTCGCCCGGCGCTGCGGGACGTGCGCGTGCCGGCGCTGGTCGTCGCGGGGGCGCGGGATCGGATGACGTCGTCGAGGTCGGCCGTCGCGCTGGCCGGGGACCTTCCGGACGCGCGGGCGGTGATCCTGGACGGCGCGGGTCACGCCGCGCCGCTGGAGCAGCCGGCGGCGTTCAACGACGAGGTCGGCCGCTTCCTGGATGGGCTCGCGCAGCGGCGCGGGGCGCGGCGGCGGGCCGGATGATCACGCGCGTCCCGGGGATCCGTGTGGGCCACTGGACAGACTTGGCCGGCCTGACGGGATGCACCGTGGTGCTGACCCCCCCGGGCACCGTGGGTTCCGGCGAGGTCCGCGGCGGAGCGCCGGGCACGCGCGAGACCGACCTGCTCCGGCCGGGCACGCTGGTGCAGGAGGTGAACGCCGTCCTGCTCACGGGCGGCAGCGCGTTCGGCCTGGCCGCCGCCGACGGCGTGATGTCGTACCTCGAATCCCGCGGCGAGGGCTACGACGCGGGCGTGGCGCGCGTGCCGATCGTTCCCGCGGCGGTGCTGTTCGACCTGGACGTGGGCGACCCGGCGGCCAGGCCGGGTGCCGAGGACGGCCGCGCGGCGTGCGAGGCCGCCGCCGACGGTGACGTCGCCGAGGGCAACGTGGGGGCCGGGACCGGCGCGACGGTGGCCAAGCTCAACGGCCGCGACGGGGCGTTGAAGGGCGGGATCGGCTCCGCATCGGCCGAGGCCGGCGGGCTGATCGTCGGCGCGATCGCCGCCGTGAACGCCCTCGGCGAGATCGTGGACGAGGACGGCTCGACGCTGGCCGCCTCCCGGATCCCCGCGCCGGCCAACGACGCCGTCCCGTCGACGAGCGAGGCATCGCCGCCGGGCGACCAGCCGCCGACCGCCGGGACGAACACGACCCTGGTCGTCGTGGCGACGAACGCCCGGCTCGGCAAGGAGCGCGCACACCTGCTCTGCCTCGCGGCGCACGATGGCCTGGCCGCCGCCATCCGCCCGGCGCATACAATCTGGGACGGCGACACGGCCTTCGCGCTCGCGACGGGTCAGATCGACGCGGACCAGCGTGCGGTCGAGGCGCTGGCGGTCGACGCCGTCGGGGACGCCATCCGGCGGGCGGTGCTCGCCGCGACGGGCGTACCGGGCTTCCCCTCGGCACGGGAGGTGGCAGGAGCATGACCAATGTGGTCGCGACGCTTGAGGAGGTCGGGGAGCAGGCCGCGACGTGCACGCGGTGCCGCTTGGCGCAGGGCCGCACCCAGGTGGTGTTCGGCACGGGGAGCCCCGACGCCGACATCATGTTCATCGGCGAGGGCCCCGGCTATCACGAGGACAAGCAGGGCGAGCCGTTCGTCGGGGCCGCCGGTCAGTTGCTGACGAAGCTGCTCGCCGGCGTGGGCCTGTCGCGCGGCGACGTGTACATCGCGAACGTCGTCAAGTGCCGGCCGCCGGGCAACCGCGATCCGCTGCCCGACGAGATCGAATCCTGCACGCCGTGGCTGCAGGCGCAGATCGAGCACATCCGCCCGCGCGTGATCGTGACGCTGGGCAACTTCGCGACCCGGTTCGTCCTCGGCAGGCAGGTCTCGATCAGCCGCGTGCGCGGCGAGCGGTTCGAGATCGACGGCCGCACGGTGGTCCCCACCTTCCACCCTGCGGCGATCCTGCACGGCGGGGGGGAGTCCAGTGCGCAGATGCAGTCGCTCAAGGGTGACTTCGAGCTCATCAAGCGGATCGCGGACGAGCCGCCGCCGCCCGAGCCCGAGGAGCAGCTCGGGCTGTTCTGAGCGGGCGGCCGCGAGGGGGCCTGCCGTCGAATGGGCGAAGCGATCGAGCTGATGACGACGTCGGCGGACCAGACCCGCCGCCTTGCCGCGTCGGTGGCGGGCCTGCTTCGCCCCGGCGACGTGGTCGCGCTGGCGGGCGACCTGGGCGCCGGCAAGACGACGTTCGTCCAGGGCGCGGCCTCGGCGCTCGGCGTCGAGGGCGCGGTGGTGTCACCGACCTTCACGCTCATGCGCGAGTACGCGGGCGACATCGACGTCGTGCACGTGGACGTCTACCGCCTGGACCGCATCCACGACGTGGCCGACCTGGGGTTCGACGAGGCGCTGGAGCGGGGCGGGGTGGTCTTCGTCGAATGGGGCGACGCGATCGAGGCGCTGCTGCCGCCCTCGCGCCTGATCGTGCGCCTCACGGTCCCGGAGGGCGACGACCTCGCGCTCGAGCGGCGCCTGGTGGCCGTGGAGTGTGTCGGCCCGGCGTGGACGTCGCGCGTCTCGGCGCTGCGGGCGGCCACGTCCGAGTGGAAGGCCGCCTGAGGTGCTCGTCCTCGGCATCGACACGTCGACGGTGTCCACCTCGATCGCCCTCGGGACGGAGCACGGGCCGGTCGCGTCGGTTCAGGTTGCGTCCCAGACCCCGAGCCACGAGACCGTGACGCCGGCGCTGACCGGGCTGTTGGAGTGGGCGGGCGCGTCGCTGGCCTCGGTCACCGGGCTGGCCGTCGGGCTCGGCCCCGGGGCGTTCACCGGGCTTCGAGTCGGCGTCGCCATGGCCAAGACGCTTGCGCAGTCGCTCGGCGTGCCGATCGTGGGCACGCCGTCGCTCGACGTCGTCGCGTACCCGATGCGCCAGACCCGGCGGCTGATCTGCGCCACGATCGACGCCAAGCGAGGGGAGCTGTTCTACGCCTTCTACCGGCCGTTGCCCGGCGGCGTCGCCCGCGAGACCGGCTTCGAGGCGGGGCCGCCGAGCCGTCTGGCCGCGGAGCTGGAGACGCGGCGGGAGGATATCCTGCTGGTGGGAAACGGCTCGCTCCTGTACCGTCAGCAGCTGGAGGTGGCCGGGATCCATGTGGAGCTCGCGTCGGCGACCAGGGGGTATCCCGACGCGGCGTCGCTCGTGGAGCTCGCCGTCCCGCGGCTCCAGCGCGAGGAGTTCGACCGGCTCTACGACCTCCAGCCCTATTACGTGAGGAAGGCGGATGCGGAGATCGCTTGGGATCAGCGCCGACGAGCCGGCTGAGCTCGAGATCGTGCGCATGCGCCGGCGCCACCTCCGCGGCGTCATGGAGATCGAGCGCCGCGTCTACCCGCGCCCGTGGAGCCCCAACCTGTTCGTCTCCGAGATGAGCGACCCGCGCAACCGGACCTACCTGGTGGCCAGGCTCGGCCGCGACGTCGTCGGCTACTCGGGCCTCATGTGCTACGGCGAGGAGGCGCACGTCACGACCATCGCGGTGTCGCCCGACCACCATCGCCGCAAGATCGGGACCCGGCTGCTGTACGAGATCGTCCGCGAGGCGATCCGGCTGGGCGCGTCGGCGGTCTCCCTGGAGGTGCGCGTCACGAACTACGCCGCGCAGCGCCTGTACGCGCGGTTCGGGTTCCGACCCGTGGGGATCCGCAAGAATTACTACCAGGAGACCTCCGAGGATGCCCTGGTCATGTGGGCCGACGACATCCGCACCCGTGACTACCGGCACCGGCTCGAGTTCATCATCGACCACGTCCCCTCCTTCGCCGGGCCGAACTGACGACGCGGGGGTCGCGTGCGAATCCTGGGCATCGAGACCTCCTGTGACGAGACGGCCGTCGCGGTGGTGCAGGACGGGCGCACCGTGCTGTCGAACCTCATCGCGAGCCAGGCGCACCTGCACGAGCGTTTCGGCGGCGTCGTGCCCGAGGTCGCGTCCCGCGCGCACCTCGAGAACATCAACCCGCTGATCGACCTGGCGCTTGACGCGGCCGGCTGCGGGCTGGGCGACGTCGACGCGGTGGCGGTCACCGTAGGACCGGGGCTGGTCGGCGCGCTACTGGTGGGGATGGCTGCCGCGAAGGCCCTGGCGCTCGGCCTCGGCGTCCCGTTCGTCGGCGTGAACCACCTCGAGGGACACATCTACGCGAACGTGATCGAGCACGGTCCGTTCGACGAGCCGTACGTCGCGTTCCTGGTCTCCGGCGGCCATACGATGCTGGTGTACGTCCCGCGCCCGCACGCGTACGAGCTCCTCGGCCAGACGCTCGACGACGCCGCGGGCGAGGCGTTCGACAAGATCGCGCGCTTCCTCGGGCTCGGCTTCCCCGGCGGTCCGGCCCTGGACGCGCTGGCGCGCAAGGGGAATCCGTCGGCCGTGCGGTTCCCCCGCGCGCTGAACGAACCCGGCTCGTACGACTTCTCCCTGTCGGGGCTGAAGACCGCGGTCGTGCGGCACGTGAAGGCCGAGCGCGCGCGGGGCGAGCGGACGTCCGACGAGGACCTGGCGGCGTCGTTCCAGGAGGCGGTTGTCGAAGTCCAGGTCGACAAGACGATGGCAGCCGCGCTGGACCGGGGCGTGCGCACGATCGTGCTGGGCGGCGGCGTCGTTGCCAACACGCGGCTTCGCGAGCTGATGGCCGAGCGCGCACGCGACGGCGGAATGCGGCTGATGATCCCGCCGACGGACCTGTGCACCGACAACGCGGCGATGATCGCGGCGGCCGGCTACTACCGGCTGGCGGCCGGGGAACGCACGCCGCTGTCGGTCGGCGCGAACCCGTCGCTGGCGCTGGCATGAGCACCTACCTGGTCACCGGGGGCGCCGGGTTCATCGGGTCGCACCTGTGCGACCGGCTGCTGGCCGAAGGCAAGCGGGTCGTGGCGGTCGACGACCTGTCGGGCGGGCGGATCGCGAACCTGGTGGAGTCGCGCGCGTACGGACAGCAGTTCACGTTCTACAACGTGGACATCCGCGCCGAGGGCCTGGTCACGATCTTCGAACGGCACCAACCCGAGGTCGTCGTGCACCTGGCCGCGCGGCGGGGCGACCGCGGCGCGCCCGACCCGATGGCCGACGCCAGCGTCGGCGTGCTCGGACTGCTGAACGTGCTGGAGTGCGCCGTCGCGACCGGCGCGCGCAAGGCCGTGTACGCGTCGACGGCGGCCGTGTACGGCGACCAGCGGCGCCTTCCGGCCAAGGAGTCGGTGATCGGCTCCTCGCGCCCGCTCACCCCGGCCGCCATCGCGGCGAAGCTCGCGGCCGACTACCTCCGGTTCTACGAGCGGTACCGGGGGATCGAGCAGACCGCGCTGGTGCTCGGCAGCGTGTACGGCCCGCGGCAGGCTGCGGACGAAGGCCGCGGGGTGGTCGGGGTCATGGCGGCGAAGATGCTGTCCGGCGAGCAGCCGGTCATCTTCGGCGACGGGAACCAGACCCGGGACTTCGTCTTCCTGGACGATGCGGTCCACGCGTTCTCGCTCGCCGCGGACCGCGGGGCCGGGCGCGTGATCAACATCGGTACCTCGGTCGAGACCAGCGTCAACGGCGTGTTTCGCATGCTGGCCGAGATCGTCGGGTACCGTGGGCAGCCGGTCTTCGGGCCGCCGGGAGTCGGCGAGGTGCGGCGAAGCCTGCTCGACAACGAGCTCGCCGAGCGAGAGCTCGGCTGGAAGCCGTGGACGCACCTCGAGGACGGGCTGGCCGAGACCGTCGCGGCGATGCGCCACGGCTGAGCCCCGCCGGTCAAGGGCGGGAGCCCCTCGGTCGATGCTCCTGGTGAGAGGGGTTGTGTCGCCATGCCAACCGAGTCCTGCGCTTCCTGCGGCGCCCGGCTCTCGCCGGACGTCGACTGGTGCGGCCAGTGCTACCAGCCGGTGCGAACCGCCCCGGCGCCCGCGCCGGCCGCGACCGCTGTGCGCCCCGCTGCGCCCGCTCCGGACGTCAAGGCGTCGGCCCAGCCGGCAACCGCGGCCGGTGACGCCGGGGTCGACCCGGCGGTCATGGCCCGGTTCGACCTCGAGCTGGCCAGCCTGCGGACGCGCTCCGGGCGGGTGTCGAAGGCCGAGATGGGCGGCGTGGTCGCGGGGATCGTCGGCCTGGCGCTGGCGGCGGAGGTCGCCCTTACGGTGATCCACGGCCTGGGCGGCGTTCTGGTGGCCATGTGCGCCCTGGGATGCACAGTCGTTCCGCTGCGGGCCATGTGGCGCAAGGCCAAGGCCGCCGGGGTGACCGGCTGAGCCCGGACCGGCGAGCCTGTACACTCTCGGGACGCGCCGAAAGGTTCGCGACCAGGCCAAATGGACGGGGTCGGGTATGGGCCTTGGGGGGATTGACGCTTTTCGACTTGCGTGTGATAGTCCCGTAAAGGTGACGAATCCCGCATTTATGCGGGCAGAGAGGGGCCAAATCCATGATGGAGCTTGATCTCCTTCTCGTGCACGCTCCAAGCGTGTACGACTTCCGGGATCGCGACGACATCCTTTTCGCGTATCTGAGCAACTCCGACAGCGTCCACGTCAGCCCGATCTTCGAGATGCCGCCGGTCGGCGTGTTCGCGATCGAGCAGCACGTCCGCAAGCAGGGGTTCCGCTCGGCGTTCCTCAACGTGGCCTCCTCGATGCTCAAGCGCCCGGACCTGGACGTGGAGGAGCTGTTCGCCAACATCAAGACGAAGGTCATCGGGTTCGACCTGCACTGGCTGATCCATTGTCAGGGCGGCCTGGCCCTGTCCAAGCTGTTCAAGGAGATGCACCCCGAGACGAAGGTCCTGTTCGGCGGCATCGCCTCGACGTACCACAACGAAGAGCTGTTCCAGTACCCCTGGGTCGACTACGTGATCCGCGGCTACGACACGCTGTACCCGGTCGAGCTGCTGATGAAGTCCGAGAACCGGCCCGAGGCGCTCGAGGAGATCCCCAACCTGACGTGGCGCCGGGGCAGCGAGATCGTCTCGAACCCGCTGACGTACCTGCCGCGCGTGTTCAGCGCCGCGGTGGACTGGTCGCAGGTGTTCAACCCGGACCGGTCGAACATGACGCCGTACAACCTGGTGATCCCGCAGGCGGGCTGCGAGTACAACTGCAAGTGGTGCGGCGGCAGCCGGTACTTCTTCGGCAAGTACATGGGCATCTCCAAGCCCTCGCGCGTGCACAAGAGCCCGGAGCTGCTCCAGATGGAGCTCAGCAGCATCGCCAAGGCGAACACCGACAACCAGACGGTGACGATGATCGACTTCTGGCACGAGTACGAGGAGCTGTTCACCGTCGCCGAGGACGTGTTCTTCGACGACAAGATCAAGTCCGTGCATTTCAGCCTGCACCGGCTGCCGAAGATCGAGAAGGCGCAGCGCATGGGCGACGGCATCAAGGCGGTGTTCGAGTTGTCGCCGGACTCCCACAACGTGGAGGTGGCGCGCGCCAGCGGCCGCGGCCTCTACACGATGGAGGAGATGGAGGAGTTCATCGACGCGCTGATCGACAAGGTCTACTCGTTCGAGATCTATTTCATGATCGGGCTGCCGAAGCAGACGCCCGAGCTCGTCATGGAGAACGTGGAGTACTGCGAGCACCTGCTCGAGAAGTACAAGGGCAAGCGCGTCGTCCCGTTCATGTGCCCGATGCTGCCGTTCCTTGACCCCGGCAGCGAGATCTTCGACAACCCGGAGAAGAACGGCTACCGCCTGTTCCACCGCACGCTCGAGGAGCACCGGCAGGCGCTGGGCGAGATCAACTGGCGCGACCGGCTCAACTACGAGACCGAGTGGATGACCCGCGACCAGCTGGTCGAGGTCTCCTACAAGGCCGTGCGCCAGCTGACGCTGGCCAAGGCCAAGGCGGGGAAGCTCCCGCGGGGCATCGCCCAGGGCATCGTGGCGCTGATCGACCAGACCCACGAGCTGCTGGACCGGATCGACGCCGTGCAGACGATGCCGGAGGGGCCGGAGAAGGAGGCGGAGAGCGCGCGGATCCGCGAGGAGGTTCGCGAGTACAACGCGAACCAGTTCCGTTCGATCCGCAGCCAGCAGCGCCCGACCGACGCCGGCTTCGCCCAGGAGCAGTGGTTCGACACCGAGGGCCTGATCGACCAGATCCTGGGCCGCTCGCTCGAGCCCGCCTCCGCCTGATCCCGGCCGGGACGGCGCACCTCGAAACCGGGGCCGATCCCCGGCCGCTTCGCCTCGCCGTTGACCACTTGCGGTCTCGCCGCTAGACTGTTAGCACTCGCATCGGTCGAGTGCTAACAGCGGCTGAAGCCCGATGGCGGGCTCAGCCGCCCACCTGGGTCAGAAGGAGGAGTGGAAGTGGCCGACAAGTTCAGCCTCAAGCCGCTGGAGGACCGGGTCGTGGTCCGGGCCATCGAGGAGGAGGAGACGACGGCCTCCGGGCTGGTCATCCCCGACACCGCCAAGGAAAAGCCGACCGAGGGCGAGGTCATCGCCGTCGGCCCCGGTAAGTTCGACGACGCCGGGAAGGCGCGCATCCCGATGGAGGTCAAGGCCGGCGACCGCGTGATCTTCTCGAAGTACGGCGGCACCGAGGTCAAGGTTGCCGGCGAGGAGTACATGATCCTGCAGTCCCGGGACATCTACGCCGTCATCGACAAGTAACCCGGGCGCGTCGCGCGTTGCGCGGCCGCCTTCCCCACGCACGAACCTGGAGGTTCCATTGGCAGCCAAGGAGTTGAAGTTCGACGAGGATGCTCGGCGTTCGCTCGAGGCCGGCATCAACAAGCTGGCCGACACCGTTGCCGTCACGCTCGGCCCGAAGGGCCGCAACGTGGTCCTCGACAAGAAGTGGGGCGCGCCGACGATCACCAACGACGGCGTGACCATCGCGAAGGAGGTCGAGCTGGAGGACCCCTACGAGAACATGGGGGCGCAGCTGGCCAAGGAAGTGGCCACCAAGACGAACGACGTGGCCGGCGACGGCACCACCACCGCCACGGTGCTGGCGCGGGCGATGGCCAACCTCGGCATGCGCAACGTCGCGGCGGGCGGCAACCCCATGGCGCTCAAGCGCGGGGTGGAGAAGGCCGTCGCCGCCGCCGTCGAGCACATCGGCAAGCAGGCCCGCGACGTCGAGGGCAAAGGTGAGATCGCCATGGTGGCGACGATCTCCGCGGCGGACCGCGAGGTGGGCGACACGATCGCCGAGGCGTTCGAGAAGGTCGGCAAGGACGGCGTGATCACCGTCGAGGAGTCGCAGACCTTCGGCATCGAGCTCGAGTTCGTCGAGGGCATGCAGTTCGACAAGGGCTACATCTCGCCGTACTTCATCACGGACCCGGACCGCATGGAGACCGTGTACGAGGAGCCCTACATCCTGTACGTCGGCAAGAAGATCTCCAGCGTCCAGGACCTGCTGCCCATCCTGGAGAAGGTCGTCCAGGCGGGCAAGGCGCTGGTCGTGATCGCGGAGGACGTCGAGGGCGAGGCGCTGGCGACGCTCGTCGTCAACAAGATCCGCGGCACCTTCCAGTCGGTCGCCGTCAAGGCGCCCGGGTTCGGCGACCGGCGCAAGGCGATGCTGCAGGACATGGCGATCCTGACCGGGGGGGAGGTCATCTCCGAGGAGATCGGCGTCAAGCTCGAGAACGTCGCGCTGGACATGCTCGGGCGCGCCCGCAAGGTCGTCGTGACGAAGGACGACACGACCCTCGTCGAGGGCCAGGGGTCCGAGGACGACATCAAGGGCCGCGTGAACCAGATCAAGGCCGAGATCGAGAAGACCGACTCGGACTGGGACCGCGAGAAGCTCCAGGAGCGGCTGGCCAAGCTCGCCGGCGGCGTCGCGCTCATCAAGGTCGGCGCGGCCACCGAGGTCGAGCTGAAGGAGAAGAAGCACCGCATCGAGGACGCGGTGTCGGCCACGCGCGCGGCCATCGAGGAGGGCATCGTCCCCGGCGGCGGCGTGACCCTGATCCGGGCCGAGGAGGCCGTCGACCCGGCCGCGCTCGGCCTGGAGGGCGACGAGGCCACCGGTGCGACGATCGTCAGGCGCGCGCTGTCCGAGCCGGCCCGGCTGATCGCGGCGAACGCCGGCTACGAGGGCGCCGTGGTGGTCGAGCGGATCCGCAGCGAGTCCGGGGCCACCGGCTTCAACGCGGCCACGGGCGAGTGGGGCGACCTCACCAAGGCCGGCGTCATCGACCCGGCCAAGGTGACGCGCTCGGCGCTGCAGAACGCCGCCTCGATCGCGGCCCTGGTGCTCACCACCGAGAGCGCCGTCGTCGAGCGGCCCGAGGAGGAGAAGGCTCCGGCCGCGCCCGGCGGCCACATGCACTAGGAAGTGCGCGCCCGGCGACGGGCGACCAGGTACGAAGCGTGAGGCCCCCACGACGGGGGCCTCACTGCGTTGCGGCCCAGGGGTATGCTCGCGGACCGGGGAGGCGAGGCCATGGAGGTCGCGAAAGGCGTTCACCGCCTGACGGGCGGCATCGTCAACTTCTACCTGGTGGAAGAGGCCGGAAAGCTGACGATCGTCGACGCCGGCGCGCCGACGGACTGGGGGCTGCTCGCCGGAGCGATCGCCCGCATGGGGCTGTCGCCCACGGACCTTGAGGCGGTGCTGCTGACGCACGCGCACAGCGACCACACGGGCTTCGCGGAACGCGCCCGCGCGTCGGGGTCGCCCGTCTGGGTCCACGAGGCGGACGCCGCGGTGGCCAAGGGGGCGAAGCCGCCGAAGAACGACGGCGCCGCGTGGCGCTACCTGTGGCGCCTCGAGTTCTACCGCACGCTGATCTCACTGGCCCGGCGCGGAGCCACGAAGATCGTGCCGGTCCTGGAGGTCTCGACGTATCGCGACGGGGAGACGATCGAGGTCCCGGGCAGCCCGCGGGTCGTGCATGTGCCCGGGCACACGCCGGGCATGTGCGCGCTCCTGCTCGAGGACCGGCGCGCGCTGCTCAGCGGCGACGCGGTCGTCACCCGCAACCCGCTGACCGGCCGGACCGGACCGCAGATCGCTCCGTCCGGCCTCAACCGCGACACGCCGCTGGCGCTGCGTTCGCTCGACCGGCTGGAGGGCCTCGGGGCCGACGTGCTGTTGCCCGGACACGGCGAGCCGTGGGAGGGCAGCCTCGGCGACGCGGTGCGCGAGGCCCGGGCCGCCGGCACCTCCTGAGGCCTCAGCCGAGCGCCGCCGCGCCGGGCGGCGCCGGCGGGAACGACACCTCGACGCCTTCGGCGGCAAGGTCGTCCAGGAACGCCTCGGCCGCCACCGACGTCTCCGGTGGATGCACGCCGGGCTGGATGCGTCCCGCCGCCTGCCACCGCGCCATGGTCGCGATGGGGATGGCCGTGCCGAACGCCCCCGCGGACAGTCCCTCCGGCGAGGGACGGAGCAGGGCGCGCCCAACGAACGTCGTCCCACGGCCGTCGCGCAGGCCGCGGACCACCGCGTCGATGCACTCGACGTCCTGCGGCGCGTCGCCGGCGGATGGAAGCCGGTTCAGGAGTGCGATCAGCAGGTCCCGCGGCGCGACGGCGCCGCCGGGAAGCTCGACCGGGTCCGTGCCGGCCAGGCCGACGGACACCAGCAGCCGGAACCCCCGGGCGATCGCTTCGGGGAGCGCCAGTCGCCAGCGCACGTCCCGCACGCCCTCGATCGTGGCCGGCAGCGTCGCCGGCTCGGAGTGCAGCGTGTAGAAGGCCTCCTGCGCCCCGATCGGCTCGGGGAACTCGTAGCGGACGGTGCCGGACGCGGCCGGGACCTCGCGCATCGTTCCGTCCTCGTAGACCATCGCCGGCAACGTGAACTCGTCCAGGACCGTCTCGGCGGAGTACGGCAGCCCGAACTCGCCGCTCCGGTCGACCGCCCCGTCGAGCATGTCGACGGACGTCACCGCGTCCAGGCGGTCGGCGCCGGCGCGCGCGAGCAGGTTGGTGATCCCGGGGGCGCTCCCGATGCCGAGCACCGCCGACAGGCCGGCCTCCCGGAACTTCGCGTTCAGCTCCAGCTGCCGGCGCGTCGTGTGGAACAGCCCGCCAAGGTCGGCGTAGTGGCAGCCGGCTGTCAGCGCCGCCTCCATCACCGGCAGGTTCAGCCGGTAGGGGATGCAGGCCGCGACCGACTGCACGCCCGACAGGGCATCGCGCAGCGATCCCGATCCGATGTCGACGCCGCGATGGTCCGCGCCGATCTCGGCCGCGACCGTTCGGGCGCGGTCTGCGTCGATGTCCAGCACCAGGATCTCGACGTCGTCGTGGCGCCCGAGGAGGCGCGCGGCCGCGCTCCCCATGGCGCCTGCACCCAGCACCCCGATCCGCATGGCGCCCGCAGCATACCGGCGGCGGCGTCCCCGGCCGGCGGAGAGCCCCGTCTCAGGGCGGGTTGGCGCGGGCCGTTCGGGACAGCGCCCATAGCAGCCCGAACGCCAGGGCCACCGTGACGGCCGAAAGGGCCCACCAGACGCCGGCCGACTGGCCGGGATCCAGGCCGAAGGCCAGGTTGAGGACGGCCACGCTCGCCGCGGCCACCGTCACGAGTTCGAACGCCCAGGCCCACCACCACAGGTCCTCCAGGCGCCGGGAGACCAGCACCTCCAGCATGGCCAGGCCGATCGCCTGGACGCCGGCGATGCGCAGCCAGGCCGGATCGGAAGGGGCGGGTTGGCCGAACAGTGAGACCAGCGTGAAGCGGGGAGCCAGGGCCAGCGCAAGCCCGAGCAGGGCCCACAGGGCGGCCTGCGCCAGGAGGGTGCGCCTGAGGGCGGTCATGCGTCCAGTACAATACTTGGGCTTCGGGAGGGCGGCCGTAGCTCGGCCGCTCTCGCCGTGTTTCAGGGCCGAAGCCGAGGCCGGCCCAATGGGAAGCAGCAGGGGGCCTGATGACGTCGCAAGGACCACGGGTGGCGGTGATCGGATTGGACTGCGGCACGCCGCAGCTCCTGTTCGACAAGCTCGCCGATGAGATTCCGAACATCAACGCGCTCATGCAACGCGGCATGCACGGAGAGCTGGCAAGCATCACGCCGCCGATCACCATTCCCGCATGGGCGTGCTCGATGACCGGCAAGACGCCCGGCCAGCTGGCGATCTACGGGATGCGCAACCGTAAGGACACGACGTACGACGGGCTGTCGATCGCGTCCAGCCTTGCCGTCAAGGAGCCGGCCGTGTGGGACCTGCTGGGGCAGCGGGGGCTGAAGTCGCTGCTGATCGGCGTGCCGCCCGGCTTCCCGGCGCGCCCGCTCGAGGGCTGGCGGGTGTCCTGCTTCCTGACGCCGCCGTCCGCCCAGCCCGAGACGATCGCGCAGCCGGTCGAGCTGTGGTCGCAGGTGCAGGAGGAATTGGGCGGCGAGGAGTACATCTTCGACATCGCGAACTACCGGGAGAAGGGCAAGGACTTCGTCCTGGACCAGGTCTTCAAGATGACGGAGCGCCGCTTCCGCGTGGCGCGCAAGCTCGTCAAGGACAAGCCCTGGGACTACTTCATGATGGTCGAGATGGCGGCCGACCGCCTGCACCACGTCTTCTGGGACGACTTCGATCCGGAGCATCCGAAGTTCGTGCCGGGCAACCCGTTCGAGAACGCGTTCCGCGAGTACTACCGGTACCTCGACCGCGAGGTCGGCGCGCTGATCGAGACGCTGCCCGACGACGCCGTCGTCATCCTGATGTCCGATCACGGCGGCCGGCGGATGGTTGGTGGGGTGTGCTTCAACGACTGGCTGATCCAGGAGGGCTACCTGACGCTGTCGGAGCCGGTGGATACCCAGACGCCCATCGGCAAGGCGCCGATCGACTGGAGCCGCACGGTGGCGTGGGGCGACGGCGGCTACTACGGGCGCTGCTTCCTGAACGTGAAGGGCCGCGAGCCGCAGGGCATCGTGGACCCCGAGCGCTACGAGCAGGTCCGCGACGAGCTCATCGCGAAGCTCGAGGCGATGACGGGGCCCGACGGCGAGCCGCTGGGCACCAAGGTCATCAAGCCGCAGGACGCGTACCCCGAGGTGCGCGGCGTCGCGCCCGACCTCATCGTGTACTTCGGCGACCTGGAGTGGCGCTCGGTCGGCGCCGTCAAGGGCGCCACCGTCGGGGGCGTGTTCACGTACGAGAACGACACCGGACCCGACGGCGCGAACCACGACCGCACCGGGGTCTTCGCCATGGCCGGGCTGCCCGGCCAGGCCACCGGCCGGCGCGAGGGCCTGTCGTTGATCGACGTCGGCCCCTCGATCCTGTCCATGTACGGCATCGACGCGCCCGAGGGCGCGGTCGGAAGGAGCTTCCTGTGACCACCCATCCCCAGCAGAAGGGCTTCACCGTCTGGTTCACCGGCCTGTCCGGGGCCGGCAAGTCGACGCTGGCCGAGATGCTGTTCCACGAGCTGCGCCGCCGCGACATGCGCGTCGAGGTGCTGGACGGCGACGTGGTCCGAACGAACCTGTCGAAGGGGCTCGGATTCTCGCGGGAAGACCGCGACACCAACATCCTTCGAATCGGCTTCGTGGCGAACCTGCTGACCCGAAACGGCGTCGCGACGATCGTCTCGGCGGTCTCACCCTACCGGGATGCCCGCAGTCAGTGCCGGTCGCAGATCAAGGACTTCGTCGAGGTCTACGTGCACGCCACGGTGGACGAGTGCGCCAAACGCGACGTGAAGGGCTTGTACGAGAAGGCCATGCGCGGCGAGATCACGGGCTTCACCGGGGTGAACGATCCGTACGAGGAGCCTCAGAGCCCGGAGATCTATGTCGACACCATGCAGGAGCAGCCGGACGGATCGCTGCAGAAGATCCTGGACTCGCTGGTGGAGTACGGCTACATCGAGAGCGCCCGGCGCCTGGTGCACGCCGGTGGCGAGCACTCGGGCATGACCGACCTGGACGGATCCATCGGCAACCGCCTCGCGACCCAGCACTCGACGGCTCCCGCCGACAGCGCGTCCAACGGGAAACAGGAGAGCGCCGAATCCAGCCGGTGATCGTCGGCCGGTCTGCTAGCCTTCCTCCATGAATCGTCGGAACGCCTGCCCTTCCCCGGGCGGGCGTTCTGCGCGTTCTGGGGCAGTGTCGCGGCAGGGCTGAGCCACCGGAGGCGGGCCATGGACATCGAGATCGGCATCGGCAAGACGGGCAAGCGCGCCTACGGCTTCGACGAGGTCGCGATCGTGCCATCGCGTCGCACGCGCGACCCCGACGACGTCGACGTGTCGTGGGAGATCGACGCGTGGACGTTCGGCCTGCCGCTCATGGCCTCGGCGATGGACGGGGTCGTCTCGCCGGCGACCGCGATCGAGGTGGGGCGCCTCGGCGGACTGGCCGTCCTCAACCTCGAGGGCCTGCAGACCCGCTACGACGATCCCGAGCCGGTCTTCGACGAGATCGCGGCCCTGCCTGCGGAGAAGGCCACCCAGCGGATGCAGGAGCTGTACCGCGAGCCCATCAAGGAGGAATTGATCGTCCGGCGGATCCGAGAGGTCAAGGAATCCGGGGTCGTGACCGCCGCCTCGCTCACGCCCCAGCGCGTCCGGTCGTACGCCGGGCTCACCCTCGAAGCCGAGCTGGACATCCTGGTCATCCAGGGAACGGTCGTGTCCGCCGAGCACGTGTCCACCCAGACCGAGCCGCTGAACCTGAAGGAGTTCATCGCGTCGTTCGACCTCCCGGTGATCGTCGGCGGCTGCGCCTCGTACCAGACGGCCCTGCACCTGATGCGCACCGGCGCGGTCGGGGTGCTGGTCGGCGTCGGGCCCGGCGCGGCGTGCACCACGCGAGGGGTCCTCGGCGTGGGCGTGCCGCAGGCCACTGCCATCGCCGACGCGGCCGGCGCGCGGATGGAGCACCTTCGTGAGACCGGGCGCTACGTCCACGTCATCGCGGACGGCGGGATGCGCACGGGCGGCGACGTCGCCAAGGCGATCGCGTGCGGCGCCGACGCGGTCATGATCGGCTCGCCCCTGGCCAAGGCGTACGAGGCGCCCGGCCGCGGCTTCCACTGGGGCATGGCGACGTTCCACCCGGACCTCCCCCGGGGCGCGCGCGTTGCGACGAAGCAGATCGGGTCGCTCCGCGAGATCCTGGTCGGTCCGGCACACGAGAACGACGGGACGCTGAACCTGTTCGGGGCGCTGCGCACCTCGATGGCGACGTGCGGCTACGGCTCGGTCAAGGAGTTCCAGAAGGCCGAGCTGGTGGTGGCGCCCGCGATCAAGACCGAGGGAAAGAAGGAGCAGCAGGCTCAGCAGGTGGGGATGGGCTGAACTCGGCCGAGGGGCGCGATGGACCGAAGGGGGGTGGCGTGACGGGAGAGCCGCGACCGGTCCTGGTCATGGACTTCGGGGCGCAGTACGCGCAGCTGATCGCCCGCCGCGTGCGCGAGGCCCACGTTTACTCGGAGATCGTCCCGTTCGACACGCCCGTCGACGAGCTGGCCGCGCGACGACCGGCGGCCCTGATCCTGTCCGGCGGCCCGGCCTCCGTGTACGAACCCGGCGCGCCCGACGCCGATCCGCGGCTGTTCGACCTCGGCGTGCCGGTGCTCGGCATCTGCTACGGGCAACAGGTGATGGCACGCGCGCTGGGCGGGCGGGTCGAACGCACCGGCGTGCGCGAGTACGGGCGCACCGAGCTGACCGTCGACGATCCCGGCCGCGTGCTCGCGGACCTGCCCGGCACCGACACGGTGTGGATGAGCCACTCGGACACGGTCACGGCCGCTCCGGAGGGGTTCGCCGTGACCGCACACACGTCCGCGGCGCCGGTGGCCGCGTTCGAGGATCGGGCCCGGGGGCTGTACGGGGTGCAGTTCCATCCCGAGGTCGCGCACACGCCGCACGGCATGCAGGTGCTCAAGCGGTTCCTGTACGACGCGTGCGAGTTGCTGCCCGAATGGACGCCGGCCAACGTCATCGAACGCGCGGTGGAGCGCGTGCGCCACCAGGCCGGCGACGGCCACGTGCTGTGCGCGCTGTCGGGCGGCGTCGACTCGGCCGTGGCGGCCCTGCTCGTCTACAAGGCCCTGGGCAAGAACCTTACGTGCGTGTTCGTCGACACCGGCCTGCTGCGCGACGGCGAGGCCGAGCAGGTCGTCGAGACGTTCGACCGGCACTTCCACGTCCCGCTCGTGCACGCGGAGCGCCGGGACGCGTTCCTGCAACGGCTGGCCGGGGTGGAAGATCCGGAGCGCAAGCGCAAGGTCATCGGCGAGCTGTTCATCCGCACGTTCGAGGAGATCGCGACCGAACACGGGGAGGCGCGGTTCCTGGTGCAGGGCACGCTGTATCCCGACGTGATCGAGTCGGGGTCGCGCACCGCCGCCGTGATCAAGAGCCACCACAACGTCGGCGGGCTGCCCGAGGACATGGCCTTCGAGCTGATCGAACCGCTGCGGGACCTGTTCAAGGACGAGGTGCGACGGGTGGGCGAGGAGCTGGGGTTGCCGCCCGAGATCGTGTGGCGCCAGCCGTTCCCCGGGCCGGGCCTCGCGGTGCGCGTCGTGGGCGAGGTGACCCGGGAGCGCCTGGCTGCCGTCCGGGCGGCGGACCGAATCGTGCAGGAGGAGCTTCGGCGCTCGGAGGCCGGGCACGGGCTCTGGCAGGCGTTCGCCGTGCTGCTCGCCGGCGTGCGAAGCGTCGGCGTCATGGGCGACGGGCGCACGTACGAGAACCCGATCGTGGTGCGGGCGGTCACGAGCGAAGACGCCATGACGGCGGACTGGGCACGCCTGCCCCACGACGTGCTCGAGGGCATCTCGTCGCGGATCGTGGCCGAGGTGCCCGGCGTGAACCGGGTCGCCTACGACATCACGTCCAAGCCCCCCGGCACGATCGAGTGGGAGTAGCCGGGGGCGACGGAAGCTAAGCGACCCCGGCGGACCGCCCTCGAGCGGCGCCGGCCATCAGGAACGCGGCGGCCAGGGCGAGGCCGAGCGCCATCTCCACGGGCCAGATCCAGGCGGGTCCGAGCAGCCTGCCGTCCACCTGCCTCGCCAGGGGTTCCAGCACGAACGCGCCGGCGACGAGCGCGGCGCTCGGCCACCAGCGTTCGACACGCCACCGCTGGCCCAGCAGCCCGAAGACCGGACCGGTCACCAATCCGCCCACGATCACCGGGAGGTTCGTGCGGATCCACGCCCAGGCCCCGGACGGGACCGCCCGCAGCGCCACGTTCTCGACCGGGCTCACCGTCATCGCCAGGTAGCCGACCAGCGCCGCCACCGTCGCGACCAGGCCGAGCAGCATCGCCCGGCGAGCCCGGTTCTGGGTGCAGCCGAACGCGAACGGCAGCAGCAGCCAGGGCGCCGACATCTGGCTCACCGACACCGCCCAGGGTCCCAGGGCGAGCATGCTCCTGAGGCTCCCCAGGTACTGGTCGGCCGCACCGAAGGCCAAGCCGGCGAGCGCGGCGGCGAGGAAGATCACGCGGCCACGATAGCCGACGGGTTCGCGGCCCGAGCCGGTTACGCGGCCGTCACGCGCGCTCGCGTCGACCGCGACGCCGCCTCGGGACGACCTGAGGGCGAGACGGTCAGGTCGTAGGTGATGTCCAGCGAGAAGCCGCTGCTGAACGCGCCGCCGAAGTCGATCACGTGATCGCCGGCCGGCAGCGGGTTCAGTAGCACCCAGTAGCCGTCGGAGACCACCGGGAAGATGTAGCCCTGGCCGTCCTCGAACCCCTGCACGGCGTTGTCCTGCGGGGGCAGTCCGTAGGCGAACACCGGCGACTGCACGCGATGGTCGAACAGGACGTCGCTCGGGACCGACCTGCCGTCGACGCTCAGGTGCAGCTCGTCCACCGTGTCGATGCCGGCGGCGACCGCGGCGCGCAGCTCCGACGGCGAGAACGGGGGAACGACGCCGATGTTGTCGCCCTCGATGTTGATGAGCGGGATGAGCAGCTTCACGCCGGCCGGCACCGTGCACGAACGGGTCACCGAGCCGCCCGTGCTCGTGCCCGCCAGGAACCAGACCGGCCCGGCCTGGCCGACCGCGCACACCGCTCCGGTCGGGTCGAACAGCGGATTGGAGATGGGCCCGGTGAACGGCGGGTTGTGAACCGGTGGCGCATAGGCCCACTGCCACCACAGCGCCGTCCACTGGCTCACGGACAGGTTCCCGACCGGGCCGTCCACCAGCAGGCCGGCACTGGAGCGGGCCGGCGCGGCGGGAGCCGCCGCCAGGGAGAGCGCGAGCGCGCCCGCCGTCACCGACAGGACGAGCGCCCGTCGGCGCGCCCTCGCGCGACTGCGAACGGGAAGGCCTTTCGCCGATGCCGCCATCGATCCTCCTTCCGGGCGCGCGCGCCTCGCGGCGTCGCGCACCGCATCCGTGGCGGGCATCGGTTCGGACCCGGCCGGCGCGGCCGGGTCCGAGTGTTCTACGCCCGGCGCCGCGGACGGTCAAACCGGCCCTGTTCGCCATCCGGATCGACAGTGGGCGGGCGTAGGATTCCCTCGCCGTGTTGTTTCCGACGACCGATTTCGCCATCTTCTTCGTCGTCGTCTTTCTTGGGCACTGGCTGCTGAATCACCGTCACCGGCCCTGGCGCCTGTTCATGCTCGCGGCCAGCTACGTCTTCTACAGCTGGTGGGACTGGCGGTTCGTGTTCCTGCTGGCTGCGTGCACCGTGTTCGCGCAGGCGGGCGCCGTGATCGTGCACCGCTCGAGCGGCGACCGCGCCCGGCGGGCGGCATTGACGATGACGCTCGTGGCGTTGCTCGGACTGCTGGGGTGGTTCAAGTACTACGGCTTCTTCGCGGTGAACCTGGCCAACCTGCTGCGGACGTTCGGCATCAGCCCCCCGCTTCCCCTGCTGCAGATCACGCTGCCGGTCGGCATCTCGTTCTTCACCTTCATGGCGGTCAGCTACGTGATCGACGTGTACCGCCGCGTGCTGGTCCCGGCCCCGTGGCTGGACTTCGCCGTGTACCTATCGTTCTTCCCCCACCTGGTGGCGGGCCCGATCGTGCGCGGCGGCGAGCTCATTCCCCAGATCCGAACCCGCCGCGACCCACGCCGGATCGACCTGGGCCGCGCGGGGTACCTCATCCTGAGCGGGCTCTTCCGGAAGGTGGTCCTTTCGAGCTTCATCGCATCGGCGATCGTCGACCCCGTGTTCGGCAGCCCCGGCCAGCACTCCTCGCTCGAAGTGCTCTTCGCGATCTACGGCTATGCGATGCAGATCTACTGGGACTTCAGCGGGTACACCGATATCGCGATCGGGCTGGCGCTCCTGCTCGGCTTCACGTTCCCCGAGAACTTCAACGCACCCTACGCCGCGCTGTCGGTGCAGGACTTCTGGCGGCGCTGGCACATCACGCTGTCGCGCTGGCTGCGCGACTACCTGTACATCCCGCTCGGGGGCAACCGCAAGGGCCGTGCCCGCACGTACGCGAACCTCATGATCACGATGCTGCTCGGCGGCCTGTGGCACGGCGCGTCGTGGACGTTCGTCGCGTGGGGCGGCCTGCATGGGGCCGGCCTGGTCTTCGATCACCGCCGGGCGGAGCGGCGCGCGGCGCAGGGCCTGCCGCTGGAGCCTCAGGACGCCCGCGGCCGGGCGCTGCACCGGCTGGCCACGTTCCACTTCGTGTGCCTCGGCTGGGTGTTCTTCCGCGCGGGCTCGTTCGCCCTGGCGTTGCAGGTGTTGGCCCGCCTGTTCACGGGCTGGTTCCAGGCATCCCCGCTGGTCACGCCCCTGGTCCTGCTCGCGGTCGCGGTGGGGATCGGCACGCAGTACGTGCCGCGGGACGTCCCAGAGCGTGCGCAGGCGATGTTCTCCCGGCTGATGCCGCCCGTCCAGGGCGTCGTGGCCGCCGGGGCGCTGTTCGCCATTACCCTGCTGGGGCCGCAAGGGGTGGCCCCCTTCATCTACTTCCGGTTCTGAGCCATGGCCGGCACGACCGTCGACGAGCGCCTCGATCCGACGCCCGATCCTGGGGGCGGCGGGGACGGGCACGTGCCCCGCCGGTTGGAGCCGGCTGGCCAGGTGCTGGTCGCCATGCTGGTGTGCCTGCTGCTGTGGGCGCTGGTGTCGGCGCCGTCGCTGAAGGCGAATGCGGAAGCCTCGCCGTTCGGGGCGCGGCGAACGGCGGCGCTGGCGGTGCTGACGCCGCTGTCGGCGATCTCGCACGCGCTCGGGCTGGCGCGCCTGGACGCGAGGGCCGAAACGGCGCTCGGCCGTCCCGACCCGCTCGCGCCGCCCCCGACCGTGCCGCCGGTGACGCCGCTCAAGCGACGGGCGCACGCGACGCCGCTGCCGCCGCTTCGAACGCCGACGCGCTCGCAGCCGCTGCACGTGCTGGTCCTCGGGGACTCGACCGCCCTGGATCTCGGGTACGGGCTGGAGCGGGCCGCGACGCCGGCCGGGAGGTACCGCGTGACGCTGGACGGCCGCATCTCGACCGGCCTGGCCCGGCTGGACTACTTCAACTGGCTGGCGCAAGCGCAGAAGGACGTCGCGCGCTACCGGCCCGACATCGTCGTGGTGCTCCTCGGCCTCAACGACCTGCAGGACTTCCGGGCGCAGAGCCACTACCTCGTGCGGTACACGCGGCCGTGGATCCGCGCCTACGCCCAGCGCGTGAACGCCATGCTCGCCGAGGTCGTCGCAACGGGCCGGCGCGTGCTGTGGGTGGGGGAGCCGATCGTGTCGAACCGCAACATCGCCTACGGCCTGCGGGTGGTGAACAAGATCTACCGCAACGTCACGCACGGGGTCCTCGGCGTGTCGTACGTGGACTCGTGGCACCTGTTCGTCAACTCGCAGGGTCGCTACGCCGCCTACCTGCGCAACGCTTCGGGGGACCTGCAGCAGGTCCGCGAGGCCGACGGCGAACACCTCACCCCGGCGGGCCAGGACCGCATGGGGCAGTACGTGCTCGGGATCATCCGGTCGCTCTCGAGCCCGGCCGCCTCCACGCCGTCGCCCCCGGTCTCCCCGACGCCGCACGCCAGCCGGTCGGGGCCTCCCACCTGAGCGGCGGCGACCGACCGTAGAATCACATCCGTGGCATCCTCCGGTTCGCGCTCGATCCCCCTGCTCGAAGGCCTGAACCCCGTCCAGGCCGAAGCGGTGCTGCACACCGAGGGGCCCGTCCTGATCGTTGCCGGCGCGGGGTCGGGCAAGACGCGCGCGCTGACCCACCGCGTGGCCCATCTGATCCGCGACGAGGGCGTGTCGCCGTACGAGATCCTGGCGATCACCTTCACGAACAAGGCCGCCCGGGAGATGGCCGACCGTGTCGAGGGCCTCATCGGGTCCCGCATCGCGAAGGGGATGTGGATCCTCACGTTCCACGGCGCGTGCGTGCGGATCCTCCGGCGGGAGCACGAGCATCTCGGCATCCCCTCGTCGTTCTCCATCTACGACGAGGGCGACACCGAGCGCGTGATCGCCATGGTGCTCAAGGCGATGAACGTCGACCCGAAGCGCTACCCGCCCCGGCAGGTCGCGGCCATGATCGGCCGGGCGAAGGATCAGCTGGTGTCCGCGGCGGGGTACGCCGAGCAGGCGGGGAGCCACTTCGAACAGGTCGTGGCCGAGGTCTACGCCGAGTACCAGCGCCGGCTCCGCGCCGCGGGCGCGCTCGACTTCGACGACATCATCATGGAGACCGTCCGCCTGTTCCGCGAGCACCCGGAGGTGCTCGAGCACTACCAGCGGCGGTTCCGCTACGTCCTGATCGACGAGTACCAGGACACGAACCGGGCCCAGTACCACCTCATCAACATGCTGGCCGCCGCGCACCGCAACCTGTGCGTGGTGGGCGACGCCGATCAGGGCGTGTACTCGTGGCGTGGCGCCACCATCCAGACCCTCCTGGACTTCGAACGCGACTACCCCGAGGCGGCCGTGTTCGTGATGGACCAGAACTACCGATCGACCCAGGCGATCCTGGAGGTGGCCAACGCGCTGATCGAGCACAACGTCCAGCGCAAGCCCAAGTCGCTGTGGACCGAGTCGGACCAGGGCGACCTGGTCGTGCGCTTCCGCGCCGACAACGAGCACGACGAGGCCTGGTTCGTGACGGCCGAGGTCCAGCGCCTGGTCGAGACCGAGGGCGTGCGCTACGCCGACATCGCGATCTTCTACCGGACGAACGCGCAGTCCCGCGTGCTCGAAGACGTGCTGATGCGCGTCGGACTCAACTACAAGATCGTCGGCGGCGTCCGGTTCTACCAGCGCCGGGAGATCAAGGACCTGCTCGCGTACCTGCGCGTGGTGGCCAACCCAAGCGACGTGGTCAGCCTGCGCCGCGTCATCAACACCCCCAAGCGGGGCATCGGCGATGCGACGGTCGCCGCGCTGGAGGAGTTCGCGCGCGACGAAGGCATCGCGCCGCTGGACGCGGTGAACCGGGTCGACGAGATCTCGGTGCTCGCTGCACGGGCGCGCGGCGCGGTCCATGGGTTCGCCGGCGTCGTCGCCACCCTGCGCGCGGCGGCGGAGGAGGGCGCCGGCGTCGCCCGCATGGTCGAGGCGGCGATGGAGGAGTCCGGGTACGTGGCGCAGCTCGAGGCCGAGCAGACGATCGAGGCGATCGGCCGGGTCGAGAACCTCAAGGAGCTCGTCGGCGTCGCGGCGGAGTTCGAGCAGCGAAGCCCCGAGGGGAAGCTCGCGGACTTCCTGGAGCAGATCTCGCTCGTGTCGGAGCAGGACGAGTACGACGAGGAGGATCCCGGGGTCACGCTGATGACGCTGCACAACGCCAAGGGGCTGGAGTTCGACATCGTGTTCATCGTCGGGATGGAGGACGGAATCTTCCCCCACTACCGTTCGATGACGGACTCCGCGGAGCTGGAGGAGGAGCGGCGGCTGGCGTACGTGGGCATCACGCGCGCCCGCAAACGGCTGTACCTGACCCACGCGTGGAGCCGTTCGCTGTTCGGCGGGTCGAACTACAACCCGCCGTCGCGGTTCCTCGGCGAGATCCCCGGGCACCTGGTCCGCGAGCTGGAGAAGGACTCGGCCATCGACGAGGGCCGGTTCCCCGCTCCCTTGCCCGAGCCGCCCCCCCGGGAGCCGATGGCCGTGCGCGAGGGCGACACGGTGTTCCATGAGAAGTGGGGCGAAGGCGTGGTGCTGTCGGTCCGGGGCGCCGGCAGCCGCGCGGAGGCCACGATCGCGTTCCAGGACGTCGGCGACAAGACGGTGCTGCTGGCGTACGCGCCGCTCGCCCCGCGCCCCGCCGGGTGATCGCTTCAGCGTTCCTCGTTGCAAACCGATGATGGGCCCAGTGAGGCCGAAGGCGGTTGGTAGACTGGGCCGGCCGCCCCGACCAGGACGGACACCGCGTCGATGAACCCCTCCGATCCGCTGCCCGAATCTCCCTCGCCGTCAGAACGCCACGACGGCGACGACTCGCGCCCGGATTGGCAGCCCGACTCGGAAGAGGCGTGGCAGGAGGCCCGCGCGGCCCGGGAGACCCGGGCGAGCGAGGCCCGCGCGGCCTCGCCCACCCCCCTGTCGCGGCGCCACCGGCGTGAGCGGCGCCGGTCTTCCCGTTCCTCGACATCGCGCCATGACTCCGGCTCGGGGTCCTCGTCCGCCGCCGCCGCGCCCGGGACGCGGGTCTCGCCATCGGGTTCGAAGGGTCGATCGCGCGGCTCGGGCGAGCGTGCGTCATCGAACGGGTCGCGATCGGCGTCGAAGCGCCGGCGACGCCGCCGGCGCCGGACGCGGCCGCGCACCCGTACGCTCGTGCTGCTCGCCGCCGGCGCGGTGGTTCTCATCGGCGCCGCTGTGGTGGCCGACGGCTACTACCAGGCGTACCGCGCCTACCAGGACGTGGCCGACGTCTTCCCGCAGCTCCAGACGGCCCGCGCCGCCCTGGCGGGCGGCCGGGTGCCGTCCAACGATTCGCTCGCGCAGGCTTCGGGCGAGGCGGCCCAGGCGCAGGCCCGGCTGGACCACGCGCGGTTCACGCTCTCCGCGACGGCAGCGCTGCCGTGGCTCGGCCGGCCCGTCCAGGCGATCCGCCAGGGCGTGGCCGCCGCCGAGGACGAGGCGCAGGCGGCGACCACCGTCCGCGACATGCTGGTCGACCTGCTGGGGCCGGAGGCGCTGAGCGGCAGGCGCGGCGGGCCGGCGCCGGTATTCCGCAACGGGACGATCGACGTGAACCTGGTGGAGAGCCTGGGCCCGCGCCTGGCGATCCTCCTGCAGCAGCTGCGGGCCGGGGACGCCGCGATCCGCGCGATCCCGTCGGTGCCGTTCTTCCATCGCGTCGACGAGCTGAAGGCCCAGGCGCTGAACGATTCGACGCAGGCGTTGCGGCTGGCCGTGCGCGCGAACGCCGCCGTGAAGGTGCTGCCCGGGTTCCTCGGCGCCCACGGCGACCGCACGTATTTCATGGCGCTGCAGAACAACGACGATCAGCGCGGCACCGGGGGCGCGGTTCTGGCCTACGCGCTGGTGCACATCGATCACGGGAAGATCTCGCTGGCGGGCGGCGGCCCCGTGAACGGGATCGACAACACGCTTCGAGGCATCCACGTGCCGATGCCGCCGGGCATCGCCTGGTACGTGCACGCGGCGCGCGTGAACCCGCGCATCAACAACGGCGCGAACTATTCGCCGAACTTCCCCGACGTCGCCCAGACGTGGGCGGCCATGGTTCGCAAGTCCGTCGACCAGCCGGTTGACGGCGTGATCGCGATGGACCCGCAGGCGATCGCAGACGCCCTGGACGGCGAGCGCCCCATCCGCGTCCGGTCGTTCCCCGGCCCGATCTCCGCAGACAACGTCGTGGCCGTCACCGAGAATCAGCAGTACCTGTTGCCGAAGAGCGCGCAGTTCGTCTTTCCCGCGCAGCTGGTTGCCGCGGCGTTCAAGGTCTTCACCAACCCGCGGGACGTCACCGCGCTGGTGCGCGAGTTCAGCACCGCGCTCGCGCAGAAGCGCGTCCAGCTGTGGTCGCAGAACCCGCAGGAGCAGCAGCTGCTCGCCCAGCTCGGCTGGGACGGGGGATTGCAGCACCATCCCGGCGACTACCTCTACCTGGTGCAGAACAAGCGCGTCGCCAACAAGGTCGACTACTTCGCGCAGCAGAGCATCCACGACACGGTAGACGTGCTTCCCTCGGGCGGCGTGCGCTCCACGTACCAGGTGACGCTCACCGGCGACGTGCCGTTCGGGCAGGGCAGCTCGATCGTCGGTCCGTGGTCGCCGTACGGCCTGAACCTGGCGATGATGAGCCTGTATGTCCCGAAGCGCTCGACCTTCGTCCGCGTCGACCCGCCGGGGCCGTTCCCGCATTCGATCCAGCCGTGGAGCGGCGTTGCGCACGTGCAGCCGGCGGGCTTCGTCCAGCACGTCGAAGGCGACTTCCGCGTCCTGACGCAGACGATCGCCGCCTGGCGCGACCATCCCGCGCACCTGACGTTCACGTACACGACGCCCGGCGTCATCCAGAAGACCAGCCAGGGCCACGTCTACGAGCTCACGATCCAGCACCAGCCGATGACGAACCCCGCGGACGTGACCGTGACCGTCCACCTTCCTCCCGGCTCCAACGTCCAGTCGGTGGACCCGGGGTGGCTCGTGACGGGCGACACGGCCACGTTCCGCGCGACGCTCACGCACGACGTCGTGACGCGGATCGTGTTCTAAACGTCGCTTCGCCGCGGCCCGGCCGCGGCGCCTCACCCGCAGGGCGCGGCGGCCCTCGCCGGCTCGGGGGCCGGTGCGCGAACGATCGGATGGTCCGGGTCGACGTACACCGTGCCGCGATACACCGCGACGGGCAGCGTCGTGAGCCCGCCGGCCCCGCCGGGAGCCAGGCCGTCCAGCCCGTAGACCGCGCCGCGGCAGTCAACGAACCGGCCGTGACAGAACTGCAGCGTGCAGCCGTCCTCCTGAAGCACGGCGAACAGCTGTCCCGCGCTGCGCGTGACGAACGCGCCCGGCACGTCGACCGGGGTGGCCGTCCCCTCGGCGAACGACGAGAGCTTGCCGACGGGAACGAACGAGCCGCCGGGCGGGTGCGGCCGCAGGAACAGGTACCACCCGAAGCCCAGCAGGACGGCCCCCACGACCAGGGGAGCGATCACCCACTGTAGCCCCAGCCGACCGCGGAACGGGCCGAGCGGCCCGATCCTGGTCCAGGGTTTCACGCCCGGTGGCCGCAGGCGAGGTCGGCGGGGGGGCATGGTCGATTGGCGAGTATATTGGCCCGCGATGGCCACCACGTTCCGCGTCGTCGTCGCCAAGCCGGGGCTCGACGGCCACGATCGCGGCGCGAAGATCGTCGCGCGCGCGTTGCGGGACGCGGGGTTCGAGGTCATCTACACGGGCCTGCACCAGACGCCCGAACAGATCGCGGAGACGGTCGTCCAGGAGGACGCCGACGCGGTCGGGCTGTCCTGCCACTCCGGGGCGCACATGACGCTGTTCCCGCGCGTCGTCGACCTGCTGCGCGAGCGCGGGGCCGGCGACGTGGTGGTCTTCGGCGGCGGCATCATCCCGCGCGACGACGTGCCGAAGCTGAAGGAGCGCGGCGTGGAGGAGATCTTCACGCCCGGCGCCCCCACGAGCAGCATCGTGGACTGGCTTCGCGGCCGGTTGGCGAAGCGGGCCAGCTGAGCGCATGGACCTGTTCGAGCACCAGGGCAAGGAGCTGTTCGCCCGGTATGGGATTCCTCTGGTCGAGGGCTTTCCGGCACAGTCGCCCGACGAGGCGCGCCAGATCGCCCAGCGGCTGGGTGGGCGCGTCGCGGTCAAGGCCCAGGTCCAGATCGGGGGGCGTGGCAAGGCCGGCGGCATCGCCCTGGTCCAGTCGGCGGACGAGGCCGCCGAGGCGGCAGCGCGGATCCTCGGGGAGGGGTTCCGGGGCACGCCCGTGACCCGGGTGCTCGTCGAACGCCTCGTCGAGATCGCCGAGCAGTTCTACGCGGCCATCACGCTGGATCGAAGCGTGAAGCGTTACGTCGCAATGGTTTCGGCAGAAGGCGGCATGGACATCGAGGAGACGGCGCGCACCTCGCCGCAGGCGATCCGCCGTGCCGAGATCGATCCGCTCCTGGGGCTGAAGCCGTACCAGGTGCGCTACCTCACCGGTCACCTGCACCCCGAGGCCCGCGAGGGCACCGGGGACGTCCTGACGAAGATGTATGCGGTGGTCCGCGAGGCCGACGCCACGCTGGTCGAGGTGAACCCGCTGGCCATGCTTGCCGGCGGCGTGGTCGTCGCGCTGGACTCGAAGGTCACGATCGACGATAACGCGCTCTTTCGCCAGCCCGAGCTCGCGGCGCTGCGTTCCAGCTTCCCGGTGGAACCGACCCAGGCGCGGGCGAACGAGAAGGGCCTGCAGTACGTCAAGCTCGACGGCGAGGTCGGCATCATCGGCAACGGGGCCGGCCTGGTCATGTCGACCCTTGACGTCGTGACGCAGGCTGGCGGCCGCCCCGCCAACTTCCTCGACGTGGGCGGCGGCGCGAGCGCCGACGAGATGGCGACGTCGCTGGAGGTCGTGCTGTCCGATCCGGCGGTGCGCTCGGTGCTCGTCAACATCTTCGGGGGCATCACGCGTGGCGAGGTCGTCGCCCGCGGGCTGCTCGAGGCCCTGGGCCGCGTCGACGCGAAGGTCCCGATCGTCGTGCGGCTGGACGGCACGAACGCGGAGGAGGGCCGGCGCATCCTCGAGGAGGCGCAGCATCCGCGGATCGTGCCGGCGCCGACGATGCTCGACGCCGCGCGCGTCGCGGTGGAGCTCGCGTACGAAGGGTGGGTGGCCTAGGTGGCCATCCTGCTTGACGAGCGATCTCGCGTCGTCGTGCACGGCATCACCGGGCGCGAGGGTTCGTTCCACGCGCTGCGCAACAAGGCGTACGGAACCAACGTCGTTGCCGGCATGACCCCCGGCAAGGCCGGCCAGTCGGTGGACGGCGTCCCCGTGTTCGACACCGTGACCGAGGCGGTGGACGAGACGGGCGCCGACACGTCGCTGATCTTCGTGCCGGCTCGGTTCGCGGGCGACGCGATCCTGGAGGCGGCCGACGCCGGCATCGGGCTGATCGTGTGCATCACCGAAGGCATCCCCGTTCGGGACATGGCCGGGGTCGAGAACTACCTGCGCGGCAAGCCGCACCAGCTGGTCGGGCCGAACTGCCCGGGCCTGATCTCGCCCGGCAAGGCCAACGTCGGGATCATCCCCTACGAGATCTGCGCGCCCGGCCCGGTCGGGCTGGTCTCGCGGTCCGGCACGCTCACGTACCAGATCGTCAACGAGCTCACGCAGCGCGGGATCGGGCAGTCGACGTGCGTGGGGATGGGCGGAGACCCGATCCACGGCGTGGGGTTCGTGGAATCCCTCGAACGGTTCGAGGCCGACCCCGAGACGACCCTGATCGTGATGATCGGGGAGATCGGCGGCAGTGACGAGGAGACGGCCGCGGCGTACATCCGGGACCACGTGACCAAGCCCGTGGTCGCCTACGTCGCCGGGTTCGCCGCGCCGCCGGGCAAGCGCATGGGCCACGCGGGGGCGATCATCACGGGATCGAGCGGCACGGCGCAGGCCAAGTCCGACGCGCTGGAGGCGGCCGGCGTGCGCGTGGGACGCAACCCGACGGAGGTGGCCGACCTGGTGCGGGAGGCGCTGGCCACGATCGGCTAGGCTCCGCTCATCATGGGGGACACGCCCGGGGACGCCGGCGATCCGAGCCCGGATGACCCCGGCGCAACCGGTACCGCCGGCGACGAGGACCTCGGCGTCGTCCCCAGCCGGGCGCGACGCGGCCGCGATCGGCCGTCGCCGCTTCGGCTGCTGTCCGTCGGATGGGTCGCCACGATCGCATGGGCGCTCGCGGTGGCGGCGATCGTCGCCCTGCTCGCCGAAGCCGTCGTGGCGCTCGCCGCGTTCGCCGGCCACTCCTCGGCCGGTGTCGGCGAGGTGGCCCGCGCCGGCGGCATCCTGTTCCTGACGTTCCATCACGTCCCGATCGTGCTGGAGCCGCCGCGGACGCCGTCGGGACTGTCGTCCTTCGGCCTCATCGGCGGATTCCAGATCGTCCTGGCGTTCGCGGCCCTGCTCGGAACGTGCGCCGTCGTGGCGGGGCTGTGGCTGGGCGGCCGCGCGGTCGCGGAGCGTGCCCCCGGGTCGGGATGGATGCGGGCGCTGCACGGGACGAAGGTCGCGCTTCCGTACGCCGCCGCGTGCTTCGGCATCTCGTACCTGCTGGACATGGGGGTGCTCGTAAGCGCGGGGACGACGCAGCTCGGCCTGAGCTCCCAGGTCGTCTCGGTGGCGCCCGATCACCTGGCCGCGTTGCTCTGGCCGCTCGTCGTGGGCGCGGTCGCCGGATTCTCGGGCGGCGTGTTCGCGCGAACCGGGGGGGTCGAACCGGAGCGCGCTCTCCCCGACGCGCGGTTGCGCGCGGCGGTGGCCGGCGGCTGGACCATGGTGGTTCTGGGGCTGGCATTCGCGTTCGCCGGTCTGCTCGTGCTGGCGGTCGTGCACCCGCACACCGCCAACGCGTACGTGCACGGCATGTTTGCCGGCGGCACGTTCCGAGGACTTGCGCTGCTGGTGCTGAACCTGCTGGCCGTGCCGAACATGGCGTCGTGGGTGCTGTTCCCCTCGATGGGAGCGTGCGTGGGAGGCTCCGCGTCGTTCACGTCATCGATCGGCCACGGCGCGGTGTCGCAGTGCCTGGTCTCGTACACGGCGTTCGGGTTCCACGGCGGCGGCGGCGCGATCCTGCAGGGCGCCGCGACGGGCGGTTTGCCGACGAACCCGGTGCCGGCCGCGTACTTCCTGTTCGTGGCCGTCCCGGTCGCCGCCGTCCTGCTCGGGGCACGCTCCGCGGTGCGGGCCGGCGGCGTACGGAGCCGAGCCGATGGCGCGGCGCTCGGGTCGCTGGCCGGCGTGGTGTACGGGCTCCTCGCGCTGGGGCTGGCACTCCTGTCCCAGATCATCATTCGGATCCACGCGACCGCGGCCGTCGCGACGGGGCGCCTCGGCGCGGGCGGTCAGCTTCGACTGGGTCCGTACGTGCTGATGGGTGGCGCGGTCGCGCTCGGCTGGGGAGTCGTCGTCGGCGCGTTCGGCGGCTGGCTCTTCGGCACGGGACCTCCGTCGATGGCTTCCGCCGGCGAATCCGTGCAGGGCGACCCTGCGCTCGACGTCGGGGCCGGGCTGCCGGAGGGCGGCCCCGACGCCCCGGGCCTGTGAACGGGCGAACGCACGGTAGCGGCCCGCTCGGGCGATGACGCCGGGGCCTCGCGTATACTCCCGAGGACGGTCCGACATCCACCGGGGGAGGTGACGAGCATGGCCCACAACGCGCCGCACGCCGAAGAGGTCACGCCCCGTCCCTCGAGGGCCGCCCGCTAACCGCGCCCGAACTTCGAACTCCGCGCACGCCGGCCGCCCCATCGGGGCGGCCGTTCTCGTTTCTCCACCCCATGATCGAAGGAGGCCGTCATGTCCGAACCTGCCGCGCGCCGGCCACAGCCGCCGGCATCCCCGATCACCGACGTCACGTTCGATCCACCGACAGGAGGACATCGTGCATCACGACGAGACCATCGAGGCCTTCCTCGATGCGGGTGACATCGCCGGCGTGATCCGGCCCATCAAGAGCGGCAAGGAGGCCTCCGTGTACCTGTGCCGCGCGAACGGCTCGACCCGGGGCCCGGAACTGCTGGCGGCCAAGGTCTACCGGCCGCGGGACCATCGCGCGTTCCGCAACGACGCGGCGTACAAGGCAGGACGCGTCTTCACCGAGGGACGGGACCGGCGCGCGGTCCAGCGCCGCTCGTCGTTCGGTCGCGGCCTGGAGGAGGCGCTGTGGATCGACCACGAGTACGAGGTGCTGCGCACGCTCCACGCCTCGGGAGCCGACGTGCCCGAACCGATCGTCATGCGGGAGCGCGGCATCCTGATGGAGTACGTCGGCGACGAGCGGGATCCGGCCCCGCAGCTGCGCCAGGTGCGACTGGATCCGGGGGAGGCGGCGGCCGCGTTCGAACGGCTCATCTGGAACGTGGAGCTGGCGCTGTCGCACAACGTGATCCATGCGGACCTGTCGCCGTTCAACGTGTTGTGGTGGGAGGGCCGCATGACGATCATCGATTTCCCGCAGGCCGTCGACCCGCGGTCGAATCGAAACGCGCAGGGGCTGCTCGCGCGGGACGTGGAGCACGTGTGCGCCCACTTCCGCAAGGCGGGCGTGCCGGCCGACCCGGAGGCGATCCTGCGCGACCTGTGGGTGCGGTTCCTGTTCGCGGAGCTGTGATCGCGCTCGCCGTTCGGCGCTAGGCCCAAAGACCTATTGCGGCTCCCCCGCCCGAGCAGGGACCATCCCTGCGGAGCTAGGATGAGCGGCTTCCCCGCATGGGGGAAGAGACCCAGGGGAAGCCGGGGGGGTCGGATTCGTCATGAGCGAACGGCTGCAGGAGGCGGCCGAGCTGGCGCGCTACGAGCGCCGCCGAAGGCTGCAGCGCGAGATCGCCCGCTTCGTCGACCCGGGCGAGCGGGTGATCGAGGTGACGGCGGGTCGGATCGCCACGCCCGGCAGCGCCCATGACGGCGCGGCGGTGCGCGTCGCGGTCACCGACCGGCGGCTCCTGGTCCTGCGCAAGATGGCGTTTCGACAGTTCGCCGTCGACGAGTTCGGCTACGCGGACGTGGCCGTGTCCCTCGGCTTCACCGCCCAGGCCGGCGGGCTGCTCGTCCTGGAGGATCCGGGCAAGCGGGTCGCCGTCGACGGCGTGCCGGAGTTCGACCTGCAGCCGCTGTACGCCGCGTGCGGGCCGCGCACGGGACCCGACCGCGTCAAGATCTCGCTCGAGGTGGCGCAGCCCGTCGCCGCGCTGTCGCTCGCGCGGGGCCCCGGCGAACGTCGCGGGGACAGGCCTGGAGACGATCCGGCCGCGGATGCGATCGACGTCTTCGCGAGCGACGACGGAGGTGCCGAAGGCGATCGCGACGACGTCGCACCGGACGGGTCCGAGACGTCGCCCGCCGTCTACGACATGGACGGCCTCCCGCCGGATCCTCCCCGGCCGCCACGCCACGTGGTCGCCGACGCGCAGGCGAGCATCCTGCGATGGCTCGTGGCGCAGACGGGAGCCCGCGCCGCCATGTACCTGGGCGTCTCCTCGACGGGGGAGGAGCGTCTGCTCATCGAGCCGCGCCGGCTGGACGCCGACACGGTGACCGATTTGCTGCGACAGGCTCGCCACGAGCTGACGCTCGGTGAGCCGCGCGATCGCGACGGTGGACCCGCGGCGCTTCGGTGGAGCGACGAGGGTGGTGACAACATCCTGCTGCTTGCCGGCGCACGCGCCGAAACGCGCGAGCGTGCGCGCTTCGCACGCTTCGTCATCGAGTGGCTCGACGTGCCCGTCGCGCCGCCACAGGCCGGCCCGGAAGCGACGGAGCCGACGATCCGGCTCGAGGAAGCCGCGCCGGAGCCCGAGGCCGCAGAGCCCCCGGAGCCCCCGGGACCCGGCGGCTGGGCCCCGCCCGAGCGGCGTTCCGACCGGCCGGCGATCGCGTCCTCGGCACCAGCCCCTTCCGGACAGCCCGGCGGCACCGCGGAGCCACGTGCCACCCTGCTGGCCGTCGACGTCGACGAGGAGTCCGGCCGTCCCGCCGCCGAGGTCCGGCTGCGCTGGCGGGGCCGCGAGCTGACCGGCGTGGGGTTCGGCCACACCACCGTCGTCGGCCGGCACCTGGCCGCCGCGCGAGCCACGCTGGAGGCGCTGGCGCCCGCCGTCGGCCGGGAGGCGCTGATCGAGCACCTCTATCTGACGTACCCGCCGATGGACGTGGAGCTCGTCGTGGTCGTCGTGGCGATCGCGGGCGAGCGGTTCGTGGGCGCGGCCGCGGTCGAGCGAGGGGCGGAGGACCTGGGGGCGGCGCGGGCGGTGCTCGACGCGCTCAACCGGCAGCTCGCGACGCTATCGGGAACGGCCACGCTCGAGCGTTGAGGCCGTTCGCGGCCGGTTTCTTCCGATCGGGGTCCCCCGTGCGGGGGAAGGAAAGATCACGCTCGATGCTTGCGCGGCATGGGCCAGGTGCGGGCGTAGAATGAGCCGACAATCCCCCATCGGGCTACACATCCGTAGCTAATCTGTCGATACCTCAACCATGTCCATCAAGCTGGTCATCGCCGACGATCACGGCCTCGTCCGGCAGAGCCTCCGCCAGTACCTCGAAATGGAAGAAGACATCGAGGTCATCGGCGAGGCCTCCAAGGGCAGCGAGGTCATCGACCTGCTCGAGCATCCGGGCGCCGAAGGCCTGCCCGACGTCGTGTTGCTCGACACCCGCATGCCCGAGACCGACGGGTTGGACGCGGCGCGCAAGATCCGCGCCGGCCACTCGGAGGTCGGGGTGGTCATGCTCTCCGCCTACGACGATCCGCAGTTCGTCGTGGAGGCGTTGCGCGCGGGGGCGCAGGCGTACGTGCTGAAGAACAAGGACGTGCAGTACCTGATCCAGACCGTGCGCCTCGTGGCCGAGGGCCGCATCGTGATCGACCCCGATCTCGCGCCGGCGCTGGCCGAGGGGCTCACGCCCGGCAAGAGCGGCGTCAAGCGGACCGACACGCTCACGACGCGGGAGATGGAGGTGCTGCAGCTGCTGGCGTTCGGCAACACGAACAAGGACATCGCCGAGCGCCTGTCCATCTCTCCGGAGACCGTGAAGGCACATCTCGAGCACATCTTCGAGAAGCTGCAGGTCTCCGACCGCGCCGCCGCCGTCGCGAAAGCGTTTCGCCGGGGCCTGATCGAGTAGTCGCCGTCGCCCCTTCCGGCGACGGTGCACGGCGTTCCGCGCGTCAGCCGCGTCCGGCGCGTTCCAAGTTCGAACGCCTCCCGCCCGAGGAGGGTTCGTCGTGGGGCGCGATCCGCATCGCGGCGCCGATCAACGCGAGCGCGGCGCCCGCCATCGGCGCGATCCAGGCGTAGGCCCACACCCGGGAGAAGGCGGATGGGGGTCGCAGGGCGTGCAGCCCAGCTCCCATGACCACGAGCAGCGCGAGCCCGGCGATGGCGGCCGCCTCGAGCCGTGGATCCCGCGGCCGCCGGTGCCACGCGATCGTGACCACCAGCCCGGCCAGGGCTGCCGCCGCCGCCAGCAGCGACCAGTGGGGAGTCCACGCCTGAAGGAACCCCGACGCGTCCCCATACCGGGACCACGGCAGCACCGACACGGCGACCACCAACCCGAACCCGGTGAGCGTCAGCGCCTCGCCGCGCGGGCCGATCGGTGCAGGCGCGGCGACCGGTTCTGCCACCTCTTCGAGCACGACGGACAGGCATTCGCCGCCGACCAGCGCGCCCCGCACGGGGATCGCGCACGCCAGGCACAGGGGCCGCCCGCATGCCTCGCAATTGCCCACGGCGGAGGCCGTCGGGTGCACGGCGCAGCGGCCGGGCCTCGGCGCCGCCTCGCCCCGCTGTTCGGACACGGCGACAAGCCTACGCGCTCTCGCGCGCTGGCCTCGGGCGCCGGTGAGCTCATCGAGTCCCCGGAGCCTCCCGCGACCACGAGGACGGCTCCAGCACGCCGAGCCCGGCGCGCATCGCCTCCACACCGCCGTCGACGTTGCCGGCGTCCAGCTCGATCTCCCCGAGCTCGCGCCAGCACAGCGCCGCCTCCTGGCGGCCGCCGTGGCGCTCGAAGACGGCCGCAGCCTCGTGCAGGGTGGGCTTCGCCTCGTCGGTGCGGCCGAGCTCGCGCAGCACCCGGCCCTTCAGCAGCAGCGATCGCGCGCGCTCCAGCCCGTCCTGGGAGGGCATGTCGATCGCGCGCTCGACGTGGTCCAGCGCCTCCTGGAAGGATCGCTCCAGGTAGGCGAGACGCGCACGCTCCTGTTCGACGAACGCCAGGTCGTCCTCGCGGCCCATTCGTTCGAGCGTGGCCTGGGCGCGATCCAGGTGCTCTCGCGCCTCGGCCAGGCGGGGCGGGTTCGTCTCCAGGCACAGGAACGCGTAGGCGTTGTGCAGTCGCGCGACGTTGCGCTGATCGTCCAGCTCCTCCATCAGCACGCGCGCGCGGGTCGCGAGGTCCAGCGCCTCGTCCCACTTGCCCATCTCGGCGAACAGCTGGCTGGCGTTCCAGTAGGCGCCGGCGCGAACCTCGACCGGAATGGTCTCGTCGGCCTGGGACAGGGCGCGCCCCGCGGCGCGCTCGGCGCGGTGGATGTCCCCGCGCTCGACGTAGACCGAGACCAGCACGGCGTGGATGGCCACCGCCACCGTGGGGTCGAGCGGCCCCTGGTCGCGGCGGTTGAGATGGCCCTCGAGAAGCTCCACGGCGTAGGCCAGATCGCCCATCGTTCGGTATGCCGCGCCAAGGCCGACCAGCGCGATGCCGGCCTCGCGGCTGGGCAGCGACCCGTCCAGGGCCTCCTCGTACGCCTCGATGGCCTCGCGGACGCGGCCCCCCTGCGTCAGGACGTCGCCCAGCAGGGCGTTCCCCCGCGCGGCCGTGGTCGCCAGCCCGTAGCCCGCCGCCTCCTGGATGGTCTCCCGCGCCGTCCGCTCGGCCGGCTCCAGCCGGCGTTCCCGCAGCGCGGCGCGCCCCTGCTCGATCCGGTACCCGAGGCGGCGATCCGCCCCCTCGGGGACGCCGGTCGCGAGGTACTCGGGGGAGGTGCCCAGGCGCTCGGCGAAGTACGCCATGGCCTCGGGTGAGGGAGTCCGGCGGCCCGCCTCGATCTGGGTGACGTAGCTGCCGGTGTACTTGGGCTTGGCCAGGGCGACCTTGGTCAGCCCTGCCCTGGTCCGGAGCTCCGTGAAACGCGCAGCCAGGTCCATCAGTTTCACTTTAGCCCGGCCAAATACCCATATGCCATCAGGGGAAAGGCCGGATCGCCCAACCCGAATTTGACGTAGGCCGGTGACGCTCGGTTTAGTACATGAGTTAGCCTTTCGGTCCTCGACCAAAGGAAAGGAGGGGGATCAATGAAGCGAATCGCTCGCATCGCTTCCGTGCTGATCGGGCTCGCCGGCCTGGCTGCCATGGTGCTCGCCGGCAGCGCCGGGTTCCCGCACTGGCCGTAGGCGAACCCCGCACACGGTGCCGGAACGCCCGGCGCGGGCGCTCCTTCCCCAGCCGCGCGCGCCGGGTCGTTCCGGCCATCCCCCCGGCGTTTGACACTCGCTCGCCGCCCCCATAGCTTTGCCCGGTCGTGGAGGACGCTCGCATCGCAGTGCTCGCATCGGGCACCGGAACCAACCTCGAGAAGCTGCTGGACGACGCTCGCGTCGGTCCGCTGATCGCGCTCGTCGTCTCGGACGTGCCGGGAGCCGGCGCGCTCGAACGGGCTCGCAAGCGCGGCGTGAAGGCCGTCGTGCTGGATCCGGCCGCGTACGCGTCGCGCGAGCTGCACGACGCCGCGCTGGAGACGCTGCTCGAGGAGGAGGCCATCGAGTTCGTCCTCAACGCCGGCTACATGCGGATCATCGGCCCGACGGCCGTGCGCGCCTTCGAGCACCGGATGCTGAACGTGCACCCGTCGCTACTGCCGGCGTTTCCCGGCGCGCACGCGGTGCGCGACGCCCTCGACTGGGGGGCGAAGGTCACCGGCGTCACGGTGCACCTGGTCGACGAGGAGCTCGACCACGGCCCGATCGTGTTGCAGGAGGCCGTGCCCGTGCTGCCGGACGACGACGAACGGTCCCTGCACGCGCGGCTCCAGCAGGCGGAGCACCGCGTGTACCCCGCCGCCGCGCGGCTGCTGGTCGAGGGACGCCTGAAGATCGAGGGCCGCCGCGTGCACGTCCTGGACGGCGGGGCCGGCCCCGAGTGATCTCGCTGGCGGGCAAGGGTCCGGCGGCGTGAGCCGCGGTTCCGACGTCGTTCCCGTGCGACGGGCGCTGGTCTCGGTCGCGGACAAGCGTGGCCTGGACGACCTCGGCCGCGCGCTGTCCTCGGCCGGCGTCACGATCGTCTCCACCGGTTCGACCGCTGCCGCTCTCGCCGATGCCGGGGTGCCGGTCGCCGCGGTCGCCGACGTGACGGGGTTCCCGGAGATGCTGGACGGTCGCGTCAAGACGCTGCACCCGCGCATCCACGCAGGGATCCTGGCCGACCGTCGCAAGCCGGACCACCTGGAGGAGCTTCGCGCGCAGGGAATCGAGCCGATCGACCTGGTGGTCGCCAGCCTGTACCCGTTCGAGCGCACGGTGGCGTCGGGCGCGGCGCACGACGAGGTGGTCGAGCAGATCGACATCGGCGGTCCGACGCTGGTGCGGGCCGCCGCGAAGAACTTCGAGTCCGTCGGGGTGGTGGTCTCGCCGGACGACTACTCGACCGTTGCGGAGGAGATCGCGAACGCCGGCGGGTTGTCGCGCGAGACGCGGCTGGCGCTGGCGCGGCGCGCCTTCGATCACGTGGCCGCCTACGACGAGGCGATCGCCACCTGGTTCGCGGGGCCCGGGTTGTCAGGCCTGACCGAAGATGAGTTGCCAGCCCGCATCGCGCGCGTGTACGCGCGCCGCGCGTCGCTTCGCTACGGCGAGAACCCGCACCAGCGCGGTGGCCTGTATGCGCTGACGGGATCGGCGGGGCCGCTCGGCGGCGCGGAAGTCTTGCAGGGCAAGGAGATGTCGTTCAACAACTGGCTCGACGCCGAAGCGGCCAGGGGGGTCGCCGCCGGCTTCGAACGCCCGGTTGCCGTCATCGTCAAGCACCACAACCCGTGCGGGGTCGCGCTCGCGGACTCGCTCGCCGAGGCGTACTCGCGGGCCCTGGACGCCGACCGCGTGTCGGCGTTCGGCGGGATCGTGGCCTACAACGTGACCGTCGATGACGCCGCGGCCGAGGCGATGGCCGGCGTCTTCACCGAGGTGGTCATCGCCCCGGCGTTCACGCCGGAGGCGCTCGACGCGTTCGCGGAGCGCGAGAACCTTCGCGTGGTTCGCGCGCCGATGCCGGAGGGCGGCGGGCTCGACGTGCGCCCGATCGACGGCGGAGCGCTGGTCGAGGACCAGGACCTGGTCGTGGAGTCCCGCGACGAGATGAAGGTCATGACGAGCCGCGAGCCGACCGAGTCCGAGTGGCGCGATCTGCTGTTCGCCTGGACCATCGCGGCGCGCGTGAAGTCGAATGCGATCGTCCTGGCACGGGACGAGGCGACGGTGGGGGTCGGCGCCGGCCAGATGAACCGCCTGTACTCGGTCGACATCGCGGCGCGCCACGCCGGCGAGCGGGCGCGCGACGCCGTGCTCGCGTCCGACGCGTTCTTCCCCTTCCGCGACGGCATCGACCGCGCGGCCGACGCCGGCGTGGCCGTGATCGTCCAGCCGGGCGGCGCCATGCGCGACGAGGAGATTGTCTCTGCCGCGGAGGAGCGCGGGATGGCGATGGTCTTCACGGGCCGCCGGCACTTCCGGCACTGAGCGGCCCCACCCGCGGTTCGTCGAGACGGAGGACGCGAGTGACCGCAACGATCATCGACGGCAAGGCGATCGCGGCCGCCGTCCGCGCCGAGGTCGCCGGCCGCGTGGCGGCACTTCGCGAGCGCGGCGTGACGCCGGGGCTGGCGGCCGTGCTCGTCGGCGACGACGAGCCATCCAAGATCTACGTCGGCGGGAAGGTGCGGGCGTGCGCCGAGGTGGGGATCCACTCGGAGCGGCTGGACCTGCCCGGCGACATCTCCCAGAAGGACCTGCTCGGCGAGATCGCCCGGCTGAACGCCGACGATTCGATCCACGGGATCCTCGTGCAGCTTCCGTTTCCCCCGCAGATCCAGGAGCTGGCGGTCCACCAGGCCCTGTCGGCCGACAAGGACGTCGACGGGCTCACCCCGGTGAGCGTGGGCCGGATGGAGCGGGGAGTCCCCACGTTCCTGCCCTGCACGCCGCTCGGGATCGTCGAGATGCTGGTTCGCTCGGGCATCGAGATCGAACACCAGGAGGTGGTGATCGTCGGCCGCGGGCACCTGGTCGGCATGCCGCTGGCCATCATGCTGGCGCAGAAGGCGCCGAATGCGAACGCGACGGTGACGCTGTGCCACACGGGCACGCGAGACATCCCGGCACACACGCGGCGAGCCGACATCCTCGTCGTGGCCGCGGGACGGCCCGGCACCGTCACCGGGCCCCTGATCAAGCCCGGCGCCGCCGTGGTGGATGTGGCGGTCAACCGCCGGCCGGACGGCAAGCTCGTTGGCGACGTGGACTTCGCCTCGGCCTCCGAGGTGGCCGGCGCGATCACGCCGGTGCCGGGCGGCGTGGGACCGATGACCATCGCGATGCTGCTGTCGAACACGGTCACGTCTGCGGAGCGCCGGATCGGCGCCGGTCCGCCGCGATGACGATCCGTTCGGGGAGCCGGCTCGAACGACTGCTGCACCACGGCGTGTTCTGCGTGACCGCGGAGGTGGTGCCGCCGCGCTCGGGGAATCCCGCCTCGGTCGACCACCAGGCGCGCGAGGTGATCGGCTACGCGGACGCCGTCAACGTCACCGACAACCCCACCGCCTCGGCGCACATGAGCGCCGTCGCCGGCGCGTCCCTCGTCGCGGAGTCCGGGCTCGAGCCGGTGGTGCAGCTGACGTGCCGGGATCGAAACCGGCTGGGGCTGACGAGCGACCTGCTCGGCGCCTGGGCGCTGGGCGCGCGGGCCGTGCTGTGCCTGACGGGGGACCCGCCGGATCGAGGCGACCACCCCGACGCGCCGGGCGTGTTCGACCTGACGAGCGTCGACCTGGTTGGACTGGCCGCGGGGCTTCGCGACCGCGGACGTCTGCCGACCGGCGCGGAGGTGCCGGACGCGCCACGCTACTTCGTCGGCGTCGCCGACGTCCCGCTGGCGCAGCCGTACTCGTGGGAGGCGATCGAGCGCAAGGTCGATGCCGGGGCCGACTTCGTGCAGACGCAGATCGTGTTCGACGTGGAGGCGTTCGCCGCGTGGGCGGAGCAGGCGCGTTCGCGGGGATTGCTGGAGCGCGTGTTCGTGCTTGCCGGGGTCGCGATCCCGCGCGGCGCGGCCACGGCGCGATATCTGAAGACGCACGTCCCGGGCGTGATCGTGCCCGACGACGTCGTCCGGCGTCTGGATGAGGCCGGCGACGACGCCGAGGAGGCGGGCGTACGGATCGCCGTGGAGCTCGTGGCGCGCTTGAAGGGGATCGCCGGCATCCACGGCGTGCACCTGATGGGGCTCGGGCGCACCGACCTGGTCCGGCGCGTGGTCACGGGGGCTGGGCTGCTGCCGCGCCCTGCGGTTGCCTAGGGACCGGGTCCGGAGAGGAACCGGGTACCTCAGGAAGCGATGGCCTCGCGGTCCTCGATCGCCACGTAGTGCAGATCGCGAGGCCCGACGTACACCGACTCGGGCCGGATCACCCGGTTGTTCGCGTACTGCTCCCGCACGTGCGCGGTCCACCCGGCGGACCGGGCTGCGGCGAACACCGGCGTGAACAGGTCGGTGGGCACGCCCAGCGAGCGCAGCGCGCTGGCGGCGTAGAAGTCGACGTTCGGGTACAGCTCGCGCTCGGCCAGGACCGCGTCCAGCACGGCCTCGGAGATCTCGAACCACCGGGTGTCCCCGCTCCGGCGCGCCAGGTCGCCGGCGAGCTCGCGGAAGATGGTGGCGCGCGGGTCCCACGTCCGGTACACGGGGTGGCCGAAGCCCATCACCTTCTGTTTGCGCGCGAACAGGTCCTTCACGTACGGCGCGGCGCGAGTCGGATCGCCGATCTCATCGAGCATGCGCATCGCGCCCTCGTTCGCGCCGCCGTGCAGCGGACCCTTGAGCGCGGCGATCGCGGCCACCATCGCCGAGTGCATGTCGGCCAGCGTCGACGCCACGATCCGCGCCGCGAACGTGGACGCGTTCATGGTGTGGTCGGCGTACAGGATGAACAGCACGTCGAATGCCCGTGCGGCCTCCTGGGCGGGCTCCTGGCCGTCCAGCATCGACAGGAAGTTGGCGGCGTGGGGGAGCCGGGGATCGGCGGACACGGGCGCCAGCTCGCGGCGGTGCCGGTCGTACACGGTGATGAGCGTGGGCATCAGCGCGACCAGCCGCATCGCCTTGCGGTGGTTGGCCTCCGGGGCCCGGTCCCACCCATCCGGGTCGTGCGCGGAGGCCGCGGACACGCACGTGCGCAGCATCGACATCGGCGAGCTGTGCTCGGCCAGCGTCGGCATGAGCTGCGACACGAACTCGGCGGCGGCGCGTCCGGCCACCATCTCCTCCTGCAGGCTCTCCAGCTCCTGGCCGATGGGCAGGCGGCCGTTGTGCAACAGGAACAGGACCTCTTCGAACGTGGAGCGTTCGGCGAGCTCCTGGATGGGATAGCCCGCGTACCAGAGCTTGCCGGCGGCGCCGTCGACGTCGGAGATCCTCGTCTCCGCCGCAACGACGCCGCGGAGTCCCCGTTCGCCGGAGCGGGCATCGGGCGCCGTCATCGCAGGCGCCATCTTACCAGCCGGTAGGTTTTGGAGGTCCGGTAGCATCGGTTGCGAGCGGCGAAGTGGAGGCGAATCGGATGGCGCATCGTGTGACGTTGATCCCGGGAGACGGCGTCGGGCCCGAGCTCTCGGAGGCGACCCGCCGGGTCCTGGAAGGCACGGGGGTCGAGTTCGAATGGGACGTCCAGGACGCCGGGGCGGACGTCATGGACCGGTTCGGGACGCCGCTGCCCGACCCCGTGCTGGAGTCGATCCGGGCCAACGGCGTGGCGATCAAGGGTCCCATCACCACCCCGGTCGGGACGGGGTTTCGCAGCGTCAACGTCGCGCTGCGGCGCGAGCTGGACCTGTACAGCTGCCTCCGCCCGTGCAAGCTCTACCCCGGCGTCCGCTCGCGGTACGCGGCCGTCGACCTGGTGATCGTGCGCGAGAACACCGAGGACCTCTACGCCGGGATCGAGTTCGAACAGGGGCGCCCCGAGACCGAGAAGCTCGTGGACTTCATCTCCGAGCTGTCCGGCAAGCAGATCCGACAGGACTCCGGCGTGTCGATCAAGCCGATCTCGGTGTCGGGGACGACGCGGATCGTCAAGTTCGCGTTCGACTACGCGCGCCGCTACGGCCGCCGCAAGGTGACGGCCGTTCACAAGGCCAACATCATGAAGTTCTCCGACGGCCTGTTCCTGGAGACCGCGCGCTCGGTGGCCGCCGAGTACCCGGACGTTGAGTTCGACGACCGCATCGTCGACAACCTGTGCATGCAGCTGGTCCAGCGGCCCGACGAGTACGACGTCCTGGTGCTGCCGAACCTGTACGGGGACATCGTGAGCGACCTGTGCGCCGGGCTGATCGGGGGCCTGGGGGTGGCGCCCGGGGCCAACATCGGCGAGTCCACCGCCGTCTTCGAGGCCACCCACGGCAGCGCGCCGAAGTACAAGGGCCTCAACCGAGTGAACCCGATGGCGCTGATGCTCTCGGGCGTCCTGATGCTGCGCCACCTCGGCGAGGCCGAAGCCGGCGACCGCCTTGAGCGGGCGATCGCCGCCGTGATCGAAGAGGGCAAATCGGTCACCTACGACATGAAGGCGGCCCGCGACGACCCCACGGCGGTCGGGACAAGCGACGTCGCCGACGCCGTCATCGCCCGGATGGAGGGCGGCGCGTAGCCGGCGCCCGGGCTCAAGCGGGCGGCGATTCCGGCCGAATCCTTCCCAGAGCGTATTCATCGTCTCCAGGGGAGATTTGGCCTCATGATCGATCTGAAGCAGCTGCTGGACGTGCTCGCCGAGCGCAATGGCTCGGACCTCCACCTGAAGGTCGGTGCGCAACCGCTGATCCGCGTGGACGGCGTCCTCAACCGCGTCGGCGAAGAGGTCGTCATGCCCGAGGACACGCAGCGCATCGCCGACGAGATCACGCCGGCGGACCGTCGCGAGCGGCTGCACGGGCTCCAGGAGGCCGACTTCGCCTACTCCGCGCCGGGCATCGGCCGGTTCCGCGTGAACGTCTACCGCCAGCGCGGTTCGCTGTCGATCGCGATGCGGCGCGTCCGGTTCGGCAGCCCCTCGTTCGAGGAGCTGGGGCTCCCGCCGGTCATCCGGGAGCTGTCCGACTCGCACCGCGGCCTGGTCCTGGTCACGGGCCCGACCGGGTCCGGCAAGACGACGACCCTGGCCGCCATGATCGATCACATCAACCGATCCAAGTCCGTGCACATCCTCACGATCGAGGACCCGATCGAGGTGCTGCACAAGGACGACGCCGCCGTCGTGAACCAGCGGGAGATCGGCGTGGACACGTCCGACTACCTGACGGCCATGCGCGCCGCCATGCGGGAGGACCCCGACGTGATCTTCATCGGTGAGATGCGCGACATGGAGACCGTCGCGGCGGCGCTGGCCGCCGCCGAGACCGGCCACTTCGTGCTCTCGACGCTGCACACGATCGACGCGACGGAGACGGTGAACCGCATCGTCGACTTCTTCCCGCCCTATCAGCAGCACCAGATCCGCGTGACGCTCGCCGGGTCGCTGCGCGGCATCATCTGCCAGCGCCTGGTCAAGCGCTCCGGCGGCGGCCGGATCCCGTCCCTGGAGGTCTGCGTGAACAACGGCCGCGTCGCCGACCGCATCGTGGATCCCGCCGTGACCCAGGAGATCGAGCAGATCATCGGGGAGAGCGGCTTCTACGGGATGCAGACGTTCGACCAGTCGCTGCTGGGGCTGGTCCAGAACGGGCTGGTGGCCGTCGAGGAGGCCATGGGCGCGGCGTCGCGTCCGCACGACTTCTCGCTGATGCTCGAGCAGGCCGGCATCCGGACGAACACCGTTCCCTCCGGCATCTGAGCCCCCGGCCGCCGATCGCGGCCCTCCCACGCACCTCGTAGGATGGCCTTCTTCGATCGTTCCTCAGGAGGCGCCGTGCGCGTAACCGTCGTCGGAAGTGGGTTCGTGGGAGCCACCACGGCCATGCGCGTCGTGCAGAAGGGCCTTGCCGACGACGTGGTGATGATCGACGTCGTCGAAGGGCTGCCGCAGGGGCTGGCGCTGGACATGCGCGAGTCGGCCCCGGTGGAGAGCTTCGAGCCCGCCGTGCGCGGCACGAACGACTACGCCGACACCGCCGGCTCGGACGTCGTGGTCATCACCGCCGGGCTGCCGCGCCAGCCGGGCATGAGCCGGATGGACCTGCTGGACAAGAACGCGGCCATCATGCGAAGCGTCGTCGGTGAGGTCTCGACGCATTCGCCCGACGCCATCCTGATCGTGGTGACGAACCCCCTGGACGAGATGACGTTCCTGGCTTCCGAGCTGTCGGGATTCCCGCACGAGCGCGTGATGGGGATGGCCGGCGTCCTCGATTCGGCCCGGCTTCGCTACTTCATCGCCGAGGAGCTCGGCGCCTCGCCCCGAGCCGTAGAGGCCATGACGCTGGGGTCCCACGGGGAGTCCATGGTCCCGCTGCCGCGCCACGCCACGGTCGACGGCAAGCCGCTGACCGACCTGGCCGACGACGCGACGCTCGAGCGCCTGTACCAGCGGACCCGAGACGGCGGCGCCGAGATCGTCGGCCTCCTCAAGAAGGGAAGCGCGTACTACGCGCCGTCGGCATCGATCGCGCAGATGGTGAACGCCATCGCCGGCGACACGCGCGAGGTGCTGCCCGTGTGCGCGTGGTGCACCGGTCAGTACGGGATCCAGGACGTGTACGTGGGCGTGCCGGCCCGTCTGGGGCGCCGCGGGATCGAGGAGATCGTGGAGCTCGACCTGAACCAGGACGAGCTGGCGGCGCTGCGGGCGGCCGCCGAGGGCATCCGCGCCAAGTGCGCGGACCTGGCGAACCTGACGTAGGAGGACAGGCGAGATGAGCGACGAGCTGGCTTCGACCGCGCGGGCGATGGTGGCGCCCGGCAAGGGCATCCTGGCGGCCGACGAGAGCACCGGGACGATCGAGAAGCGATTCACGAGCATCGGGGTCGAGTCGACCGAGGACAACCGCCGCGCATACCGGGAGATGCTGTTCACGGCCAAGGGCCTGGGCGACCACATCAGCGGCGTGATCCTGTTCGACGAGACGATCCGCCAGTCCACCGCAGACGGCACGTCGTTCGTGGACGTGCTGCGCACGGCGGGCATGATCCCCGGCATCAAGGTCGACACCGGCGCGAAGCCGCTCGCGCGATTCCCGGGCGAATCCGTGACCGAAGGGCTGGACGGCCTGCGCGGGCGCCTGGAGGAGTACCGGGGACTTGGCGCACGGTTCGCGAAGTGGCGCGCCGTCATCGCGCTCGGGCCGGGGCTGCCGACGGCCGGCTGCATCCAGGCGAACGCGCACGCGCTTGCTCGGTACGCTGCGCTGTGCCAGGAGGCCGGGCTGGTTCCGATGGTGGAGCCGGAAGTCCTGATGGACGGCGACCATTCGATCGACGTGCACGAGGCGGCCACCGAGTGGACGCTGAATGCCGTGTTCGACGAGCTGTACGCGCAGCGCGTGGACCTCGAGGGCACGATCCTCAAGACGAACATGGTGCTGTCCGGCAAGGAGGCCGCGCAGCAGGCCGGCGTGCAGGAGGTCGCAGAGCGGACGCTGCACTGCCTGCGCGCCACGGTTCCGCCCGCGGTGGCGGGCATCGCGTTCCTGTCCGGCGGGCAGGCGGACGTGCCCGCGACCGCACACCTGGACGCGATGAACCGGACGGGTCCGCACCCGTGGGAGCTCTCGTTCTCGTACGGGCGCGCGCTGCAGGCGCCGGCGCTGAAGGCGTGGGCCGGGCACTCGGCCAACGCGGAACAGGGGCAGCGCGCGCTGCTGCACCGCGCTCGGTGCAACGGCGCGGCGCGTTCCGGGACGTACTCGCAGGACATGGAGAACGCCGCCTGATGAGCTCCGCGCGCGAGGTCCCGGCGCAGGAGATCACCCGCGTCGTGCGCGAGCTGTGCATGGAGATCTGCTACAAGGTGCCGCCCGAGATGGTCGAGTTGATGCGACGCGCTCGCGAGCGTGAGGAGTCGCCGCTCGGCCGCCAGATCCTGGACCAGCTGATCCGCAACCAGGACATCGCCGCGGAGGGCGAGTACCCGTACTGCCAGGACACCGGCTACACGGTCGTGTTCCTCGAGCTCGGTCAGGACGTGCACGTGACCGGCGGCGACCTCTACGACGCCATCGATCGCGGCGTCGCCGACGGGTACACCGACGGGTACCTGCGCGGCTCGATCGTTCGCGACCCCCTGTTCGACCGCAAGAACACCGGCGACAACACGCCCGCGTTCGTGCACACGCGGGTGGTGCCGGGGGACCAGATCCGCATCCAGGTGGACGCGAAGGGCGCCGGCAGCGAGAACATGGGCAAGCACGCCATGCTCAAGCCGGCCGACGGCATCGAGGGCGCGAAGGCGTTCGTGCTTCGCGCCGTTGCTGAATCCGGACCCAACGCGTGCCCGCCGGGGATCATCGGCGTCGGGATCGGCGGCAACTTCGAGATGTCGGCGGTGATGGCGAAGCGGGCCCTCATGCGCAAGGTCGGCCAGCCGAACCCGGACCCGAACGTCGCCGAGCTGGAGGCCGAGCTGTTCGACAAGTGCAACGCGCTCGGTCTGGGGCCGGAGGCGCTCGGCGGGACGCAGACGGTGCTCGCCGTGCACGTGGAAACGATGCCGACGCACATCGCGTCGCTCCCCGTCGCCGTGAACATCGAATGCCATGCCCACCGCACCGGCGCGCGGGTGATCTGAGCGATGGCCGTCGAAGCGCTGAGCGACGGACGCAAGCGGGTGACGCCCCCGCTTGACGACGACGACGTCCGCGCGCTGCAGGCCGGAGACGTCGTGGTGGTGTCCGGGGTCGTCTACGCGGCTCGCGACGCCGCGCACAAGCGGATGGTCGAGCTGCTGGACGCCGGCGAGCCGCTGCCGTTCGATCCCGTCGGACAGATCGTCTACTACGTGGGACCCACGCCTGAACGGCCGGGCAACGTCATCGGCTCGGCCGGCCCAACCACGGCGAGCCGCATGGACAAGTACACGCCCCGGCTGTTGGAGCTCGGCCTGAAGGGGATCATCGGCAAGGGCGGGCGGGGACCGGGCGTCCGGGACGAGCTGGCGAAGCGCACGGCGGTCTACATGGCGGCGCTCGGCGGCGGCGGCGCGCTGGCGGCGCTGGCCGTCCGCTCGCAGCGAGTCATCGCGTTCGAGGACCTCGGCACCGAATCGATCCGCGCGATCGAGATGGACGACTTCCCCGCCTGGGTGGTCAACGACGCCGGCGGACGCGACTTCTACCAGGAGACGGTTCGCCCGTGGCGGCGCAACGAGGAGCTTCCCGAGGAGCTTCGGCTCTCGTGAGCGACCCGGCCGACGGCGAGCCCGGCGCCGAACACCACCGGCCCGGGGACCGCGGCTCGCCCCGTCAGGCGATCTCCAACTGGCGCGAGTATCAGGCGACGTTCGGCACGAAGCTCGGCTTGGCCGCGCGCAATCTGTCGGTGCGTCTGCGGGGCCGAAGCTGTTGCGGGCATCCGGGCCAACCCGGTTGTTGACAGGTTCCCCACGAGGCTCCCGGTCGGGAGCCGTGAAGCCGAAGCGGCGCTAGGCGCCGGGGCGTTCGCTGTCGGCGGCGTCGAGCAGGTTCGCCGCCCGGCCCTTGCCGAGCAGCATCGACAGGAACCCCCACGCCGCCATCGTGGGGCGCCGTCCGCGCAGCACCTCGATCTCGATGCGCCGGCGGATCGGGAACCCGGCGACGCGACCGGTCTGCAGCAGCTTCTGCTGGACCTCGAGCCGGGACGCGTTCTCCGACACGATCGCCACGCCGAGACCCGACGCGACCGCCCGCTTGATGGCCTCGGCCGACTCCAGCTCCATCGCCGGGCGAAGGCGGATGCTGCGCTCGCCGAGCCAGCGGTCGATCGCCTGGCGCGTTCCCGAGCGCGGCGGCGGCGCGATGAAGGGTTCGTCCAGGAACTGCTCGAGCGAGATGCGGCGTTTCCCCGACACGTTCGCGCTGCGCGACCAGATCGGGATCAGGTCGTCGGTGGCCAGACGCGTCGCCTCCACGCCCTCGGGCCGATCGTGCTCCCCGACGATGGCCAGGTCGACCTCGCGCGCGAGCAGGCGCGCGTCGATCTCCGAGGCTCCGGCGATCTCGATGCGGACCTGGACGTCGGGATGCTGCTCGGTGAACGAGCCCAGCAACCCGGGCACGAGGTACGCGCCCGGCGTCGGGCTGGCGCCCACCAGCAGGCGCCCGCGCCGCAGGCCGCGAAGCTCCTCGGCCGTCTGGTCGGCCTCCTCCAGCGCTGCCAGCGCCGCCCGGCCCCGCTCTGCCAGCATGTGCGCCGCTTCGGTCGGAACGCGGCGTCGGCCGGCGCGCTCGAACAGCGGGATGCCCGCCTCGCGCTCGAGCGCGGCCATGTGCTGCGATACGGCGGGCTGCGAAAGCTTCAATCTGGCCGCGGCCGCGGTGAACGTCCCGTTCTCGAGGACGGCGACCAGCACGCGGAGGTGGTCGAGGTTCACGGGCAGATCATAGCCGGGCGCGCGGGGTGCGCGGTAGATGTTTCGCCGTGGTTATCGCATGGTGGAGACGCGCGTGGACGCGGGCGCGCGCTTCGGTGAGAACGCGCTCGGCTAGAAGGGGACGGGCGAGGGTGGCGGTGCCACGCCGGGCGCGAACAGGGCATGCTGCCAGTCACAGGGGGGGAGACTGTCGGCCGGGGCTTCGGGCCCGCGCGGCGGGCCGGGGATCTGCGTCCCGGGCGCGACCTGCAGAACGCCGTCGACGATCTTCGATCCGAACCGGTCAAGGCCGCGCGGGGCCGGGCCGGCCAGGTACGCGCCGTTCTCGGCGAACTTGGAACCCGTTCCCGGATCCTCGAAGAGGTTCTGGCCGGGACACCAGGCCACCGGCGTCGTGCCATCCGGCTCGAATGCTCGAAGGGCGATGACGGTGGAGCCGCGCCGGACCACGAACATCGGCGTGATCTGGAGGTTCGCGGGGTTGACGCCCTCGCGCAGCTGGTCGACGGGGTATCCGCGGGCACCCCCGAGGCGCGCGACCAGCAGGCCCGAGGCGCCGGCGGCGATGGCGGCCACCGTCGCGGCCACCACCAGCCCGACCCGTCGGAGGCGTCGGTGGGTCACCGCGTGCGAGGCCATGCGGGCCGTCGCCGGTTCGAGCGTGGGGTGGGGCATCGCAGGGGCATCTGGATGGGGGCGACCATACCAACCTGGACATGGCTGCCAACCCCCGACCCGTTGACGGTCTCAATTCGTACCGACACACTGTGTCGTGGCACGCCGACCGGCCCGCGCGGCGATCGCCGAGGAGGTGGCTCCGATGCTCGGGTCGAGCGGGCGGTTGGACGGGGTGACACGCCCCGTGAAGCGTGCAAGCGTCATCCTGGCCGCCCTCGGCGCGGCCGCGTACATGCTGTCTGCGGGTCCCGGGCAGGCGGTGGTCGGGGCTCCGGCCCACGCCTCGTCACGCAGCGCGCGTCCGGCGACGGAAGGGCCGATCCAGCACGTCGTGGTGATCCTGCAGGAGAACCACAGTTTCGACAACGTGCTCGGAAAGTGGTGCGCGATCAACGCACGGTGCGACGGAGCCACGACGGGACTCCTGTCGGACGGCACCTCGATCAGCCTCCCGCCTGCGAAGGACATCGTCGGGCCGGCCCTGCATACGGTGCTCGCACAGCGGACGGCGATCGACGGTGGAAACATGGACGACTTCAACCTGGCCGGAAACTGTGGCCCGTCGACGGGCTTCGAGTGCTATCAGCAGTTCGACCCCACGCAGGTGCCGAACCTGGTGGCGCTTGCCGATCAGTTCGCGGTTTCGGACCGAACCTTCGAGTTCCGCACGACGCCGTCGTTCGTCGGGCACATGATCTTTGCTGCCGCGACCCAGGACGACTTTCAAGGGGACAACCCGCGCCACGTGCTGCCCGGCTTCTCGCGAGGACCCGGTTGGGGATGTGACTCGAACCTCGAGACGGGCTGGTCGTCCACCGGTCGGCCTCCGTACGTGCTGGTCCCGACCTGCGTGCCCGACCAGTCCGGGAACGGGCCGGCGGTTCCATCGCCGGTCTCCTACGTGCCGACGATCTTCGATCGGCTGGATGCTGCCGGCCTGCGATGGATGCTGTACAGCGGGACCGGGCAACCGGGGACACCGACCGGCACCAGCGGCTACGGCTGGGGCATCTGTCCGACCTTCTACGAGTGTTTGAGCACCGAGGCCAGCCACTACGTTCCCGCGAATCACATCCTCACCGCCGCGGCCGCGGGCACCCTGCCCTCATTCAGCGTCGTGACCCCGACCGGACCGCGGAGCCAGCACAACGGCGACTCCATGGCGGTCGGCGACAATTGGATCGGATCGGTCGTCGGGGCGATCGAGAACGGGCCCGACTGGGGAAGCACGGCGGTCTTCATCACGTACGACGACTGCGGCTGCTTCTACGACCATGTGAACCCGCTCCAGTACGACCCGAACTGGGGGATTCGGATCCCGATGGTCATCGTGAGCCCCTACGCGAGACCGGGATTCACCGACAGCACGCCGGTGACCTTCCTCGGAATCCTCGCGTACGTCGAGCACCAGTTCGGGCTGCAGCCGCTGGTGCCCTCGGCAGATGGGGCTTCCTACGATTTCTCGGACGCCTTCGACTACGATCAAGCGCCGATTCCCCCGGTGCCGATGACCTCCACCTCGATTCCTCCGTCGGAGCGTGAGTATCTGGGGGCTCACCCGGTCGTCGGCAACGACCCCACGTGAGTGGCCGCGCCCCGGATGGTCGCGACTGAATTCGGTACCGTCCGGGCAATCCGCTCCGGGAAGCCGTGCGTACACCCGCACGTTCGAGGCGGTACCGTACCCGAGCCAGAGAGGGGGTTCCATGAGACGGCCAGTCATGCGCGGGCTGATGCCGGCCGTCGCGCTTGCGATCACGATGGTGCTGGCGTTCCAGGCCAGTGCCCTCGCCGCAACCGACACGGTGCAGATGGTGGGCAACTCGATCAGCACCTTCGCCTTTTCGCCGAAGCTGGCGAAGGCGAAGCTGGGCGACTCCGTCCAGTGGCAGAACACGTCGACGGCCACACCGCACACGGCCACGAACGACACGACGGATCCGTGGACGTTCGACACCGGCATCCTGTCGGGTGGCGCGACCTCCGCCTCGTTCGCGTTCACCGCGGCGGGCACGTTCACGTACCACTGCAACATCCACCCCACGATCATGATGGGGTCGATCGGCGTCCCGATGAAGGTCAGCCCTGCTTCGGGCAGCGTTGGCAGCCCGTTCAAGATCCAGTGGGCGACCACGGCGCCGCCGGCGGGCCTGGTGTTCGACGTGCAGAAGAAGGACCCGGGCGGCACGTTCCAGCCGTGGCAGACGGGCGTCACCGTCCCGTTCATGCGGTTCACGCCGACGGTCGCCGGCACGTACCAGTTCCGCGCCGACGTTCGCAACGCGAGCAGCGGTGTGACGAGCGGCTTCTCGCCCGGCAAGGCGCAGTTCACCGCTCACTGAGTCAAGTCGACGCGCGCACGGAGGGGTCGGGCCCGATCGGGGCCCGACCCCTCGCCCCGTCCGGACCCCTGATACCCGTAGGCGCGCCATCACGGCCAATCCGGGCGACTATGCTCAAAGCCATGTCGGACATCTCCGTCGGGGAGGCGCTGGAGGGGTCAGAGGGACGCCGGGTCCCCCCGACCCGGCCCCCCCGAACCGGCCCCGCCACCCTGCGGCTCGATGCGTGGTGGCTGCAACCGCTGGTGACGGTCCTGGTGCTCGGCGGCTTCGTGATCTACGGGACGTGGGTGGCGTTCCAGAACGCGAACTACTACGCCGACCCCTACATCTCGCCGTTCTACTCCCCGTGCCTGACGACGAACTGCACGGCGCCCGGCTGGTCGATCATCGGGTCGTGGTGGACCTGGTCGCCCGCGCTGCTGATCCTGCCGTTCCCGCTGGCGTTCCGGCTGACCTGCTACTACTACCGCAAGGCGTACTACCGCTCGTTCTGGTGGGCGCCTCCGGCGTGCGCGGTGCGCGACGCGCGGGCGGCCTACACGGGTGAGACGCAGTTTCCCCTGATCCTGCAGAACATCCACCGCTACGCGTTCTACCTGGCGCTGCCGTTCCCGGTGATCCTGACCTACGACGCCATCCGCGGCTTCTTCTTCCCGGACGGCTTCGGCATGGGGCTCGGCACGCTGATCCTGCTGGTGAACGTCACGCTGCTGTGGACGTACACGCTGTCGTGCCATTCGTGCCGCCACCTGGTGGGCGGCCACGTGGACGTCTTCTCGAAGGCGAAGGTGCGCTACTGGCTGTGGCGGCGCGTCTCGCTGCTCAACCTGCGACATGCCCTGTGGGCATGGCTCAGCCTGTTCGCCGTCGCGCTGACCGACCTGTACGTGCGTCTGGTGGCCTCCGGCGCCATCCACGACCCGAGGTTCTTCTGATGCCCGAGTACGAGTCGCACGAGTTCGACGTCATCGTGGTGGGCGCCGGCGGCGCCGGGCTTCGGGCTGCCATCGAGGCGTCCGCACGGGGCGCGCGGACCGCGCTCATCTGCAAGTCGCTGCTCGGCAAGGCCCACACGGTCATGGCCGAGGGCGGCGTGGCCGCGGCGATGGGCAACGTGTATCCGGAGGACAACTGGCAGGTCCACTTCCGCGACACGATGCGCGGCGGCAAGATGCTCAACAACTGGCGCATGGCGCAGCTCCACGCGCAGGAGGCGCCCGACCGGGTCTACGAGCTGGAGGACTGGGGCGCGCTGTTCGACCGAACGCCCGACGGCCGCATCCTCCAGCGAGACTTCGGCGGCCACCGGTACGCCCGTCTGGCCCACGTCGGCGACCGCACCGGCCTGGAGATGATCCGCACGCTGCAGCAGCACGCCGTGCACAAGGGCATCGACGTGTTCATGGAGTGCACGGTCGTCGGGCTGCTCAAGGACGGGGACCGCATCTCGGGCGCCCTCGCCTACTGGCGCGAGTCCGGGGCGTTCGTCGTGTTCCGAACCAAGGCGGTCGTGCTGGCCACCGGCGGGATCGGGAAGTGCTGGCGGATCACGTCGAACTCGTGGGAGTACACGGGCGACGGCCACGCGCTGGCGCTGTGGGCCGGGGCCGACCTGATCGACATGGAGTTCGTCCAGTTCCATCCCACGGGGATGGTCTGGCCGCCGTCGGTCCGCGGCGTCCTGGTGACCGAAGGCGTGCGTGGCGAGGGCGGGGTGCTGCTCGACCAGTCCGGGCGGCGCTTCATGTTCGACTACATCCCCGAGATGTTTCGATCCGAGACGGCGGAGACCGAAGAGGAAGCCGATCGCTGGTACACGGACCGCAAAAACGCGCGGCGGACGCCCGACCTGCTGCCGCGCGACGAGGTGGCCCGGGCGATCAACGCGGAGGTCAAGGCGGGACGGGGAACGCCGCACGGCGGCGTGTACCTGGACATCGCCTCGCGCCAGCCGGCCGAGGTGATCGTCCGCAAGCTCCCGGGGATGTACCACCAGTTCAAGCAGCTGGCGGACGTCGACATCACGAAGGAGCCGATGGAGATCGGCCCCACATGCCATTACGTCATGGGCGGTGTGCGCGTGGACCCGGACACCGCGGCCGCCACGGTGCCCGGGCTGTTCGCCGCCGGCGAGGTGGCCGCCGGCATGCACGGCGCGAACCGGCTGGGCGGCAACTCCCTTTCGGACCTGCTGGTCTTCGGCCGCCGCGCCGGCATCGGCGCCGCCGAGTACGCGCAGGGCGTGCAGGGGCAGCCCACGGTCGACGACGCGCAGGTCCAGGAGCTGGCGGACGGTGCGCTCGAGCCATTCGGGCGCGACCGTGGAGAGAACCCATATGCCCTGCACGAGGCCCTGCAGACGTGCATGCAGAACCTGGTGGGCATCATCCGCACCGAGGTGGAGTTGAAGCAGGCGCTCGAGGAGCTTTCGGACCTTGAGGAGCGCGCCGGGCGGGTCAGCGTCGAGGGCCACCGCCAGTTCAACCCGGGATGGCACCTGGCCCAGGACCTGCGTTGCATGCTGGCCGTCTCGCAGTGCACCGCCCGGGCGGCGCTGGAGCGGACCGAGAGCCGGGGCGGGCACACCCGAGACGACCACCCGAACACCGACCCGGAGCTGGCCAAGGTGAACGTGCGCCTCCGCTGGCGGCCCGGCGCCGTCGAGGTGGACCGGGTTCCGCTGCCGCAGATGCCCGACGACCTGCGAGCGCTGTTCGAGGAGACGACGTAGATGGGATCTCGAATCACGATGCGCATCTGGCGCGGCGACGCCGAGGGGGGCGAGTTCCGCGACTTCATCGCCACGGCCGAGGAGGGCGAGGTCGTCCTCGACGTGGTGCACCGTATCCAGGCCACCCAGGCGGGCGACCTGGCGGTCCGCTGGAACTGCAAGGCCGGGCGGTGCGGCTCGTGCAGCGCCGAGGTCAACGGCGTCCCCAGGCTGATGTGCATGACGAGGATGAACCTGTTCGCCGAGGGCGAACCGATCACGGTCGGGCCCATGAAGACGTTCCCGGTGGTCAAGGACCTGGTGACCGACGTCTCGTTCAACTTCGAGATGGCCCGGCGGGTCCCGGCGCTCGAGCCCAGGCCGAAGGACCCCGTGACGGAGGCGGACGGGCACTACCGCATGCAGCAGGTCGACATCAACCGGGTTCAGGAGTTCCGCCGCTGCATCGAATGCTTCCTGTGCCAGAACGTGTGCCACGTCATCCGCGACCACGACGAGAACAAGCGCAACTTCGCCGGCCCGCGCTTCATGGTGCGGTTGGCCGAGTTGAGCATGCATCCCCTGGACACACGCCGGCGCGCGCCGATGGGCGTGGGCTACTGCAACATCACGAAGTGCTGCACCGAGGTGTGTCCGGAGGACATCCACATCACCGACAACGCCATCATCCCGTTGAAGGAGCGCCAGGCCGACGTCAAGTACGACCCGCTTCGGCGCCTCGTGCGCCGGCTGCGAGGCGGCGCCAAGAAGTCCTGATCACGGCGGCGTCGAGGCCGGCCCTGGCCTGGGGCGCGGTCGAAGGACCACGGGCGGCCGTGGACGCTGGGAGAAGTCGAAGTCCGAGACCAGGTTCCCCAGGATCGAGGCGTTCTCGCGAACGTCCGGACGGGAGTCGGGACGTCCGTCGGTGCTGGGATCGAGCCGCTGGCCGTGCAGGAAGTCGTCCTCGATGAACTTGAGGTACGCGTCGAAGCTGAGCGTCTGGTGGTCGATGTACCCGCGGCGGGCGTACGGACTGATCACCAGGCCCGGCACCCGGATCCCGTAGCCGGCCGCGTCGACCGCCGGTGGGGGCACATGGTCGAAGAACCCGCCCCAGTCGTCCCACGACAGCAGGATCGCCGAGCTGCTCCAGTCGGGACTTCGCATCACCGCGTCGATCACCCGGGTCACGTACGCCTGACCGTTCTCGATGTTCGCAGGAGGGTGCTCGCTGTTGCGCCCGTTCGGCACCATCCACGACACGGCAGGGAGCGTCCCTCGGCGCGCCTCGTCGAAGAACGTGCGTTCCCGCAGCACGTTCTGGATCTGGCCGTCCTCGTGCACGTCCTCGAAGTAGGGGAGGGGGTTCCAGATGCTCGGCGTGTCGACGAGCTGCTTGCCCTCTTTGCAGAACATCGCGCCGTTCATGCAATCGGGCTGCGTTCCCTGCGACACGAAGTACGACCAGCTGACGTCGTACTTGTGCAGCAGGTAGGTCAGGTCCGTCCACGGGTAGACCGGAACCTTCTCGTGACCGGGCCCGCGGCCCGGGTCCTGGACGTTGGTCGTACAGCGCATCGGGTCGGTGGGCGGAACGCAGCGAGCCGACCACCCGGAGACCAGGTACAGATGCGCCGGCTCGCTCCATCCAACGGTCGAGGAGAACAGGTGGTCCTGCAGGACGAAGTCGTTGGCCCAGCGCCAGTAGTTGGGGATCTCCCGAGCGTCGTGGTACCCCATGACGTCGATCCCGCCCTTCAGTCCCCGGCAGGCCGCGTCGAACACCTGCAGGCAGCCGGCGACCGCGCCGTCCGCCTGCCGGACGAACCCGTTCATGCGCCCGCCGTCGATGTCGCGGATCGCGTCGATCGCCCGGTGCGGGCCGCCGGAGTCCACCGGCGAGCGGTCGTGATACGGGCGCAGGCAGGCACCCGCGCCCGCATCCGGGTCCGGCAGGCAGGGCTCTGCCGCGCCTCGCGGGATGCCGTCGGCGCCGGGAAAGGTCCCGAAGTAGGAGTCGAAGGAACGGTTCTCCTGCATCACGACGATGACGTGGCGGATCTTGTGGATGCCGCCCGGGATCCGGTCGGCCGTACCGCCTGGGACCCCGGCATTCGCTGAGGGGCGCGTGCTGCCGCTCGCGGCGGTGCAGGCGGAGGCGACGAGCGCGATGCAGACGATCAGTCCGAGCAGGCCGGCCGCCCGCACGCGGCTCGCGTTCGCGCGCATCGCCCCGGGATTCGCCGCGACCGAGGGCGCGGGTTGTTGAGAGGGTGTGGATTCAGCCGGGCAGCCGCAGGGCGACCAGGACCCCGTCGCGGATCGGCAAGATCGTCGACAGGTAGCCCCGGTCCGCGGTGACGGCGCGGTTGTGGCGCTCGATCGCCTGAGTGAGTTGCGGGCGCGGGTCGGGCTCGTCGGTGGTGCCGGCGACGCGGCCGTACCACAGCGTGTTGTCGCAGACGTACAGGCCGCCGGGTCGCACGCGCTCGCGCGCGGCCGCCCACGCGTCGGGATATCCCTGCTTGTCGATGTCGCAGTAGACGATGTCGAATTCGCCCTCCACGGCGGCCAACGCCTCCAGTGCGTCGCCAACGTGGTACACGACCGGGCCCGCCAGCCCGGCCCGTCCCAGGTAATCCATGGCGCGGTCCCGGTTGGCCGGGTCGGCGTCGGTCAGGTGCAGCTCGCCACCGGGCCCGACGGCTCGCGAGAACCAGTAGCCCGAGTAGCCGTAGCCCGACCCCAGCTCGAAGACCCGACGGGCCGAGACCGCGCGCGCGAGCTGCTCCAGCGACACGCCGACCGCCCGCTCCACGATCGGGAAGTCGCTTCGCCGCGCCTCCTCCTCCATCTCGAGCAGCACGGGCTCGTCGTAGCGGTCGAGCAGCGACCGGACGTAGTCTTCGGCCTTCGGATGGATCGTGGAGAACACGCGCGACCTCCTGCGGCCCATCCTACGTGCGCCGGGGGAGAATCTGTCGCGTGAGCTCGGGCGCCGATCGCGCGAGGCGGCTGGCGCCGCTGGTGCCGGTTGCCGCGCTCCTGGTCGCCGGCGCCGCATGCCCGGCCTTGCCGCCGCGGCGCCCCGTCCCCCCGCCGGTGCACGCGGTCGTCGGCGCCAACGTCCGCGTGACCGGCGACCGGTCGGGGTCCTACGCGGCGGCCGAGGGCAAGTCCGACGCCGTCACCCGAGGGTGTGGCAACGCCCGGCTTCCGCAGAACGAGCCCACGGTGGCCGTCGATCCCCGGGCCCCGAACGTGGTGGTCGCCGGCGCGAACGACCTGTGCGGCCTGGCGGGCGGCATGCGCGGACCGTGGGTGGGCTATTACCGCTCGGTGGACGGCGGCCGGACGTGGGCCGACAGCCTGGTGCCCGGCTACCCGGGCGACCTGGCGCCGCCGGGCGCGTCGCTGCCGGCCGGGGCCGACTGCACGGGGGCCTCCGATCCCACGGTGGCGTTCGACAACGCGGGTCGCGTGTTCTTCGGCTTCATCTGCTTCGACCCCAAGGGCCACAACGAGGGCCTGGCGATCGTGTCGACGTGGGATGCCGACGGCGCGCACTTCGTCGGCAGCGCGCTGGCGGGCGGCGCCCCGCCGGAGGGATCGGGCGGATCGAACGAGGACAAGATCGACCTCACCGTGGATCGAAGCGGCGGGCCGCGCGACGGCACCGTATATGTCGCGTACGCGCAGTTCGACGAGCACGGAGACAGCACGATCATGGTGACGAGCTCCCCGGACCACGGCCGTTCGTTCTCCGCTCCCGTGCAGGCCTCGTCGGAGATCGGCCAGTTCGCCGACCTGTCGGTCGCGCCCGACGGCGACCTGTACCTCGCCTACCGATCCTTCACGGGCGCGTTCGACGAAGGCGGCGACGAGGGCGGACTCGGCGGGGAGGGCGAGGGGGGAGACGACGATCGCGACCCGATCGAGCTCGCGCGCTCGGGCGACGGCGGCGCGACGTTCGCGCCGCCCACGACCATCGCCACGGGGACGCCGTTCGACTCCGAGGGCTTCAGCGGCACGACGCACCGGCGCGACTGCGGGGACGGGCACGACGCCTGCTCCTCGGGCTTCACGTTTCCGCGGTTCGTCAGCTTCCCCGCGGTGGTCGCGGACGGGACCGGGGTCCACGTGATCTGGAACGCGGAGCTGGGCTCCGGCCAGTCGAAGGTGTTCGTGCGCAACTCGGCGGACGGCGCGCACTGGAAGTCGCCGCCCGTCCAGATCGATGACGAGACCGTGGGCCACCAGTTCTTCCCGGCGATCGCCTCGGCCGGCGGGATCCTGACGGCCGCGTTCTACGACACGCGATCCGACGCCTCCTACTCGCCCGCACGGCCGCCCTGCAACACGGCCGGCGGGACCAACCCCGGGCCGTGCGTGGACGTCTACGCCGCTCACTCGGCCGACGGCGGGCGCACGTGGACCGAAGAGCGCGTCACGTCCGCGTCGGGCAACACGAACTGGGAGATCGACGACGGCTTCCGGGTTCCCTTCATCGGCGACTACATCGGGGTGGCGGCGACCCCGGGCCGCGCGATCGTCGTGTGGACGGACTCGCGCGACATCGTGCCGGGCCGCGACCCGGACGAGCACGGTGACCGCGACGATCACGACGGGTTCGATGTCGACCTGGCGTCCTGTTCGTTGATCGGTCGCGCGTGCCTGTTCAAGGGCGGCCTGGACCAGAACGTCTACGGCGCTGCCCTGCGATCCTGAGCGGTAGGCTGGCGCCGATGGGACACGACGCGCGCGACGAACGCCGCGCCACCGACTCCGGGATCGAGGTCCGACCCCTCTACACGCCGTCCGACCTGCCGGGGTTCGATCCCGAGCGTTCGCTGGGCCGGCCCGGCCGTCCGCCGTTCACGCGGGGTGTGTACGGGTCCATGTACCGCGGGCGCGTGTGGACGATGCGCCAGTACGCCGGCATGGGCACCGCCGCGGAGACGAACGCGAGGTTCCGCTACCTGCTGGAGCGCGGGCAGACCGGCCTGTCCATCGCGTTCGACCTGCCGACGCAGATGGGCTATGACTCGGACCACCCGCGCGCCGAGGGCGAGGTCGGCAAGACCGGCGTGGCGATCGACAGCATCGACGACATGCGCCGGCTGCTCGATGGCATCCCGCTCGAGAACGTGACGACGTCGATGACGATCAACGCCACTGCGCCGGTCCTGCTGCTGCTGTACGAGCTGGTGGCTGAGGAACAGGGCGTGGCCGCCGCGGCGCTCGGCGGAACCGTGCAGAACGACCTGCTGAAGGAGTATGCGGCGCGCGGCACGTACATCTACCCGCCGAAGCCGTCGATGCGGATCATCACCGACCTGTTCGCCTACTGCCGCGAGCGGATGCCGAAGTGGAACACGATCTCGATCTCCGGGTACCACATGCGGGAGGCGGGAGCGACCGCCGTGCAGGAGGTGGCGTTCACGCTGTCGAACGCGATCTCGTACGTGCGCGCGGCCGTGGACGCCGGGCTGGCCGTCGACGAGTTCGCCCCACGATTGTCGTTCTTCTTCGCGTGCCATCAGAACTTCTTCGAGGAAGTCGCCAAGTTCCGGGCGGCGCGGCGGATGTGGCACCGCATCATGACCGAACGGTTCGGCGCGACGGACCCGCGCAGCGCGATGCTGCGGTTCCACACGCAGACGGGCGGCGCGACGCTGACCGCCCAGCAGCCAGAGAACAACATCGTGCGCACGGCGCTGGAGGCCCTGGCGGCCGTGCTCGGCGGTACGCAATCGCTGCACACCAACTCGTTCGACGAGGCGCTGTCGCTGCCGACCGAGCGCGCCGCGACGATCGCGCTTCGCACGCAGCAGGTGATGGCCTTCGAGACGGGCGTGGCCGACACCGTCGATCCGCTCGGGGGCGCGTACTTCGTCGAGGCGCTCACCGACGAGGTCGAGGCGCGCGCGTGGGAGTACGTCGACAAGATCGACGGGATGGGCGGCAGCGTGGCGGCGATCGAGGCCTGGTGGATCCAGGACGAGATCGCCGAGTCGGCGTTCCGGATCCAGCAGGCGGTGGAGTCGGGCGAGCGCGTCGTCGTGGGCGTCAACCGGTTCGAGGAGTCCGGCGCCGCGCCTCCGGAGCTGCAGCGGATCGACGAGTCGGAGGTGGCGTCGCAGGTCGAACGCGTGCGCGCGCTTCGGGCCGCGCGCGACCAGGCGGCCGTGGACGCCGCCCTGGCACAGATCGCCGACGCCGCGAGAGGCGCGGGCAACCTGCTGATCCCCATGCGAGAGGCGTTGCGGGCCAGGGCGACGCTCGGCGAGGTCTCGGACGCGCTTCGGGCCGTGTTCGGCACCCACGACCCCGGCCGCTGATCCCCGGCGATCGATTCGCAGCCCCCGGTCCGGGCCGCCCCTGTAGTCTCTGCACCCGATGGCGATCGCGATCGTGGGCGGGACCGGGGATGAGGGCTTCGGCCTGGCGCTTCGGCTGGCCCGTGCCGGCGAGGACGTGATCATCGGCTCCCGGGCACAGGACCGTGCCGCCGCCGCCGCGCAGAAGGCCGAGGGGATCCTGGGTTCGGACGTCACGGTCCGCGGCATGGAGAACCCCGAGGCCGTCGCCGGGGCCGAGGTCGTGTTCGTCACGGTCCCGTTCGGCGGCCAGGCCGACACGTACCGGGGGCTGAAGGACGCATGGCCGGCCGGGACGGTCATCTGCGACTGCACCTCGCCGCTGGCCACGGCCGTCGGCGGCCGCGCGTGGCAGGTCATCACGCCGTGGCACGGCTCGGCGGCCGAACAGGCCAAGGCCCTGCTGCCACCGGGCGCCCGGCTCGTGTCCGGGTTCCAAACCGTGTCCGGCGAGGCGCTGCAGGAGCTCGACCGCCCGATGCAGGGCGACGTGCTGCTGTGCGGCGCCGAGGCCGAGGCCAAGGCGACGGTCGGGGCGCTGGTCGAACGGATCCCCGAGCTGCACTGGGTCGACGGCGGGCCGCTGTCGATGGCCCGCATCGTGGAGACGTTCACCGCGGTGCTCGTGCAGGTCAACCGCAACTACGGCATCCGCGAGACGGGGGTCGCGTTCACCGGCCGCGAAGCGTGGGGCGCGCCGCCGCCGAAGCAGGCCCGTGGCGGGGGAGCGGATGCATAGGGAAGGCCGGCTGGTCGACCTTCCCGACGCTCGGCTGCACATCCTGGACAGCGGTCAACACGACGGCTATCCGTTGTTCGCGCTGCACGGCGGCCCCGGCTTGGATCACCACGAGTTCGGCGACTACCTGGACCCGCTCACCGATCGCGGCGTCCGGCTGATCCTGGTCGACCAGCGATCGCAGGGCCGCTCGCCGGCGACGCCCGAGTCGACGTGGACGCTGGAGAAGATGGCGGACGACATCTGCTTCCTGGCGCAGGCGCTCGGATTGGACCGGTACGCGGTGCTCGGGCACTCGTTCGGTGCGTTCGTCGCGCTGCAGCAGGCGGTCGACTTCCCGGGGATGGCGACCCAGACGATCGTGTCCGGCGGGGTGCCTTCGTCCTCGTATCTGGCTGCGGTGGAGGCCAATCTGGCGGCGATCGAGCCTGCGGAGCTTCGCGAGCGCATCGCGGCATCGTGGGAACGCGAGGCGTCGGCGCAAACGTCCGACGACGTGCTCGAGCTGTTGCACGACCAGCTCCTGTTCTTCTTCGCCGACCTGAAGGACCCCCGCGCCGAGGCATACTTCGATCAGTGGCTGACGAAGGGCGTGTACGCGCCCGACGTCCTGCGCTCGTTCGCGGTGCGCGACTACGGCGGGATCGAGGTTGCGGACCGCCTCGGCGACGTGCCGCAGCGCGTGCTGGTCCTGACCGGGCGCCACGACCGAGTGTGCACGGTCGAAGCGGCCGAGGCGATCGCCAACGGCGTGCCGAACGGCGAGCTCGTGGTGTTCGAGGCAAGCGGTCACTCGGCGTTCATCGAGGAGCACGACGCGTACGTGGACGCCGTCGCCGAGTTCCTGGATCGAACCTCGCCCCGGTAAGGGCGGCTACTCGATGACGGCCAGCGTCTGACCCGCCTGGACGACGTCGCCGGCCTTCACCAGGACGTCGGCGACCGTGCCCTGCAGCGGCGCTGGGATGTGGTTCTCCATCTTCATGGCCTCGAGGATGCAGACGATGTCGCCCGCGCCGATCGCCTGGCCGTTCTCGACCAGCACTTTCAGGATCGTGCCCTGCATCGGCGCCTCGATCACCTTGCCCCCGTCGGCGCCGGCGCCGCTCGTGGACGCGGGCGGCGAGGGGGCGGTCCGCATCGCATCGCCCCAGAGCTTCACCGGGATCCGGTGCCCATCCACCTCGACCATCAGCCGAACGGTCTGCGCGGCCGGCGCTGCCGCGGCTGCAGCTGCGGCGCCTTCGGGCGAAGCGAAGCGTCCCGCCTCCAGCGCCTCCTCGACCCACTTCGTGTGGACGGTGCCCGTGCGGAACTCCTCGGAATCCAGCGCCCACTCGTGGAACGGGATCGTCGAGGGGATGCCTTCGAGATCCAGCTCGCGCAGCGCCCGCAGCATCCGACGGCGCGCGAGCTCGCGGGTCTCCGCCCACACGATGAGCTTGCCGAACAGCGAGTCGTAGTTGCCGGCGACGGCGCGGCCCTGCGTCACGCCCGCGTCCAGCCGGACGAACGAGCCGCCGGGTCGGTCCAGCCGAGTCACCAGTCCCGGCGACGGCAGGAAGTCGCGGTACGGGTCTTCGGCGTTCAGCCGGCACTCGATGGCGTGCCCGCGGCTCGCGGGCTGGAGGTCGACCTCCTCGCCGAGGGCGACCCGGATCTGGTGGCGCACCAGGTCGAGCTGCGTGACCATCTCGGTCACCGGGTGTTCGACCTGCAGGCGCGCGTTCACCTCCATGAAGTAGAAGGAGCCTCCGGGCTCGACCAGGAACTCGACCGTGCCGGCGTTCACGTACCCGGCCTCCCGCGCGATGCTGGTCGCGGCCTCGCCGATGCGCGCGCGCAGCGCCTCGTCGACGACCGGCGACGGCGCCTCCTCGACCAGCTTCTGGTAGCGCCGCTGCATCGAACAGTCGCGCTCGCCGAGGAACGAGATGTGCCCGTGCGCGTCTGCCAGGATCTGGGCCTCGACGTGGTGCGCGCGCGCGATGTAGCGCTCCAGGTAGACCTCGGGGCGGCCGAAGTACGCCTTCGCCTCGCGGGCGGAACGCTCGACGGCCTCGTCCAGGTCGTCGGCCGCCTCGACCAATCGCATGCCCTTGCCGCCGCCGCCGAACGCGGCCTTGACCACCAGGGGGAAGCCGATGCGCTCCGCCTCGGCGCGGGCCTGCGCGGCATCGACCGGGCCGTCGGTGCCCGGTACCACCGGCGCGCCGGCGCGGACCGCCGTGCGCCGAGCTTCGGCCTTGTCGCCGAGCATCTCCATCGCCCGCGGGGGCGGTCCGATGAACGTCATACCGGCGTCGGCGACGGCGCGGGCGAAGTCGGCGTTCTCGGCCAGGAACCCGTAGCCGGGGTGGACCATCGTCGCCCGGCCCTTGGCCGCGGCCTCCAGGAGTCGTTCGACGTTCAGGTACGACTCGGCCGGGGCGGCCGGCCCCAGGAAGTACGCCTCGTCGGCCTCCTCGACGTGCAGCGCGTCGCGGTCGACCTCCGAGTAGACGGCGATGCTGGGGATGTCCAGCTCGCGGCAGGTTCGAAACACGCGGACGGCGATCTCGCCCCGGTTGGCGACCAGGATGCGTGGACCCGTCGTGTCGCTCACCTCGCCACCTTCGTCATGCCTGACATAATCCCGCCGTCACGCGAACCTGGACGCGACCGTGACCGAGGCCGGAGGCCGGAGGCCGATCACGTGCTGACGCAGCATACCGTCGCCGACGCGGCCCGAGCCGCCGGCCTTCCCGTCCCGATTCGCTTCCTTCCGGTCACCGGGTCGACGAACGACGACGTGCTCGACATGGCCCACGCGGGGGCGCCCGAGTGGACGGTGATGGTGGCGGCACGGCAGGAGTCGGGCCGCGGCCGGCTCGGTCGAACGTGGTCGTCGCCGCCCGGTACGTCGCTGGCCGTCTCGGTGCTGCTTCGTCCGTCGATGCTCGCCGCGGATGCGCCGCTGCTCGGGTTGATGGCGGCGGTGTGCATGGCCGAGGCCTGCGCGGACGCGTGCGGCGTGACGGTTCGCAGCAAGTGGCCGAACGATCTGACCGTGGGGGACCGGAAGGTCGGCGGCATCCTGCCCGAGGCGCAGATGGATGGGCCGGCGGTGACCTACGCGGTCATCGGCGCGGGGGTCAACGTCGGGCAAGGGCGCGACGACTTTGCGTCGGAGTTTCGCGAGACTGCGACGAGCCTGGCGGCCGAGGGAGGCAAGGCCGACGCGACCGGCCTGTTGGCGGAGTTCCTGGTTCGAATGCGGCGCGCTTACACGCCGGCCGATTCGAGCTTCGGCACGCAGGTCGTCGGCGCATACCGTCGCCTCTGCGCGACGCTCGGCCAAACGGTGCGCGCCACGACCACCGACGGCCACACGATCGAGGGCGAAGCCGTCGACATCGGCCCGGCCGGCCACCTCATGATCCGAACCGCCTCCGGCGCGCTGGAGTCCGTCGGCTTCGGCGAGGTGCAACTCCTTCGGTAGCGGAGTGGGCTCGGCGGCCCAGTGGGGATCCTGAGAACGGCGCGTTGGTTGCCGGGACCTTCCGCGCGGGATAGCGTTCGGCCATGGCCTTCCCGCGACGCCTCCTCGCGCCGGGCGAGGATATCGTCCTCGACCTTCGTCCCCACTGGATCTCGGTCTTCGTATCGGGCCTCGAGGCTGTCGCCGCGCTCGTCGTCTACGTGATCCTGCTGCTGAACGTCCCCGACTCGTGGGCGCCGTGGGTTCGCTGGCTGCTGTTCATCGTGCTGGCGTTGATCCTGATCCTCACCCTGGGGCGAAAGCTGATCGGGTGGGCGACGTCGCACTTCGTCGTGACGACCGAACGCGTGATCCACCGCTCGGGCTGGCTGGCGAAGCAGTCGATGGAGATCCCGGTTGACCGCATCAGCGACGTGAAGTTCGGTCAATCGATCTTCGAGCGGCTCGTCGGCGCGGGGAACCTCACGATCGAATCCGCGGGGGAGTTCGGCCAGCAGAAGTTCGACTACATCATGCATCCCGAGCGGGTGCAGAAGACGATCTACGAACAGTCGCGCCGCGCGCGGGATTCGGGGCAGTCCCCGCCCGCACAGGCGCCGCCGTCGCCCGCCCCGCCCTCCACCCCGGCGCCGTCGTCCACGCCCACGATCACGCGCGTCCAGCCGCCCTCGGGCATGATCGCCGACGAGCTGGCCAAGCTCGACGAGTTGCGCAAGCAAGGGGTGCTGTCGGAGGAGGAGTTCCAGCGGCAGAAGGCTCGCCTGCTGGACCAGCGCTGACTCCACCCCGTCCGGCCACGTCGAACCCGGTTCCCGGCCGCCTCCCCCGCGACGGGCTACCCTGTAGTCCGTGGACTTCGACTTCACCGACGAGCAGCAGGACTTTCGCGCGGCCGTCCGCGACTTCGCCGACGAGGTCATCCGCCCCCGCGCCGAGGAGATGGACCGCCTCGGCGAACTCCCGATGGACATCGTCAAGCAGATGGGGGAGATGGGCCTGTTCGGCCTGCCGTTCCCAGAGGAGTACGGCGGCCAGGGCGCGGACTTCACGACGTTCTGCGTCGCGGTCGAGGAGCTGGCCCGCGTCGACTCGTCGATGGCGATCACGCTCGAGGCCGCCGTCGGCCTCGGCGCGAACCCGATCTTCCACTTCGGGACCGAGGAGCAGAAGCAACAGTGGCTGGTCCCGATGTGCCGCGGCGAGATCCTGGGCGCGTTCGGGCTGACCGAGCCGGGCGGCGGGTCCGACGCCGGTTCCACGCGCACTTCCGGGCGGCTGGAAAACGGCGAGTGGGTCATCAACGGCTCGAAGGCGTTCATCACGAACTCCGGCACCGAGATCTCGAAGATGGTCACCGTGACCGCCGTGACCGGCGAGGCCGAGGGCGGCCGGGGCCACAAGCAGATCTCGGCGATCATCGTGCCCGCGGGCACGCCCGGCTTCGAGGTGGCCGCGTCGTACCGCAAGGTCGGGTGGCACGCGTCCGATACGCACGAGCTGTCGTTCATCGACTGCCGCGTGCCGGAGGCGAACCTGCTCGGCGAACGCGGCGCCGGCTACGCGCAGTTCCTGCAGACGCTGGACGACGGGCGCATCGCAGTCGCGGCCATGGCGACCGGCCTGGCCCAGGGGTGCCTGGAGGAATCGTTGCGCTACGCGAACCAGCGCCACGCGTTCGGCCGGCCGATCGGAGGGTTCCAGGCACTGCAGTTCAAGATCGCCGACATCCGGGTGGGGGTGGACACCTCGCGCCTGGCGACCTACCGAGCCGCGTGGCTTCGCGATCAGGGCCGTCCGTACAAGGCGGAGGCGGCGGTCGCGAAGCTGTACGCGAGCGAGGTTGCGGTGGAGGCCGCACGACAGGCCGTCCAGATCCACGGGGCGTACGGGTTCATGGAGGAGTTCCCCGTGGGCCGGCACTACCGCGACGCCAAGGCCCTGGAGATCGGGGAGGGCACCAGCGAGATCATGCGCTGGATCATCGCCCGTGACCTGGGGCTTCCCGAAGACCCGGCCTGAGCCCTTGACCCCCGCCCCGGGGGTGCCGAGATATCTGGGAGTGCTTGTAATGCCCCATTTCGGCCCTCAGGATGGATCCGGTGCTCGGTGACCCGCGTGCCGCCTCGCCCGCGCCCTCGCGTGGCGTGAAGAGGCGGCCACTTCCCAACGGGGCTCGCGCGGCAGTGGTGCTCGCCGCGGTGTTCGTGCTGACCGCCTCGCTGACGCTGCCCGGCCGCGCCGACACGGGCTCGCAACTGGCAAGCGCCCAGGCGAAGCTCAACAAGCTCATCTCGCAGATCGAGGCCGCGACGAAAGCCAAGGACGCGTTGCAGGTGCAGCTGAACGCCCTGGCGAAGCAGATGAGCGCCATGCAGGTCCAGATCGAGCAGGTCGCGACCCAGATCGCGCAGACCCAGCACGACATCGACGTGACCCTGACGCAGATCCAGGCGCAGCAGGGCGTGCTGGACCAGCGCGCGAGGCTCGTCTACGAGGCCGGCCCGGCGAGCACGCTCGAGTTCCTGCTCTCGTCCCAGTCCATGGGCGACCTGTCGGACCGGCTCCAGATCGTCGACGCGGCGGCCGCCAGCGACGAGGACATCATCCAGCAGCTCCAGGACCTCGAGAACGGGCTGAACGCCAAGCAGCAGACGCTCCAGTCGCAACAGGCCGTCTTCGCGGGTCGCCAGAAGAAGCTGCAGTCGGCGCAGAACAAGCTGCAGACGCAGTGGAACCAGCAGAACGCGATCGTCACGCAGCTGGCCACCGACCGGCAGAAGGCCGAGTCGCTGGTCGCGAAGCTGAAGAAGAAGCAGGCGGCCGAGCTGGCCGCCGCGTTCGGCGGCAGCAGCGGCCCCGCGATCGGCGGCGTGTTCGTCACGTGCCCGGTGCGCGGGCCCCACGCCTACTCGGACGACTTCGGCGCGCCGCGCTACACGACCAACCCGCCACACCCGCACGGCGGCAACGACATCTTCGCGCCGCGCGGCACGCCCGTCGTGGCGCCGTTCGACGGCACCGCCGTCAACGGGTCGGGCGGCCTCGGCGGACTGGCCGTCAATGTGTACGGGGCGCTCGGCTACGTCTACAACGCGCACCTCGACCGCATCGGCACGCTCGGGCCCGTCACCGCCGGCACCGTGATCGGCTGGGTGGGCAACACGGGCGACGCGGCCGGCGGCGCGACGCACGATCACTTCGAGTTCCACCCGAGCGTGATCCCGCCGCACCCGTGGAAGAGCCCGTACGGCTACCGCGTGGTCGGGACCGGGATCGACCCGTACCCGTACCTGAACTCGGTCTGCTGAGCGTCGCTCCGGCGAGCTTCCCGGGGGGCCGCGGATCCCCCAACGCGAACGAGGGCGGGGGCTCTGCGCCCCCGCCCTCGGTCGTGACCGCGCCGGTCGGCTACGAGCCGGCCAGCTCGTTCACCAGGGCCGCGGCATCCAGCGTGCCGACCCCCGTCGAGAGGTCGTAGCCGGGCAGCGCGTCGAATCCCTGCACCGTGAACGTCTGGTTGTCCTGCGTGAACGTGACCGTGTTGTTGCCGGACGTCACGTCGACGATCCCCGCCGCGTGCTTCTGCGACAGGTTGTACAGCGCCGGGTTGATCCACCCCAGGGAGTGTCCGGCCGCCTGGTCGGCGATCGAGACCACGCCCGCGAACATCGGGGTCGCCCAGCTGGTGCCGCCCACGATGTAGTAGCCGGGCGGCAGTCCGGGGAACCCGAGGTACGTGATCGCGCCGCCGTCGACGGCCGCGCTCATCGAGATGTCCGGAACGCCGCGGCGGCTGCCGACGACGTCGGCGACGCTGCGCTGGAACGACGGGCGGGCGAAGAAGATCGACTCGCCGCCGCCGCTGGCCGCCGGGGCCGGCACCGCGTTGACGTTCGGGTTGTACGTGTCGTTCCACACGTTGTCGGCCGCCGTCCGGTTGCCGTCGGCGTCCAGGTGCAGCTGCGTCCCGCCCACGCCGGTCACCAGCGGGTCGCTGGCGGGCCACTGCGTCACCTGCTGCGTGTAGTAGCGCGTCAGGTCGTGCTTGAACCCGGTCGCGCCGGCGTCACCGCTGCCGGCCAGGACCGTGATGCCGGCCTGCTTGGCCCGGACGTACGTCCCGCGAAGGCCGTTGATGACCCCCTTGCCGCTGAACGTCTTCTCGGTGGCCGCGAAGCTCTGCGAGATGACCGACGCCAGGCGGTTGCTGATGACGTAGTTCTCCGACCGCATGATGTCCGGGAATCCGTGCAGCCCTTCGGTTTCGCTCACGGGAGTCTCGACCAGCAGGATGTTGGCTCCCGGCGCGACCGAGTGCGCCCACTCCACGTCGAGCGAGGTCTCGACCGCCCAGTTGAACATGTCGGAGTTCGGGTCGAACGGCGGGATGGGACCTGCCGGCGTGATGATGTTGAAGTTCGGCGGAGCCGGCAGCCCGAAGTCGGAGTCGAACTGCGCCAGGTCCGCCTCGATCGTCGGCGACCCGAACGAGTCGACGATCGCGATCGTCTGGCCCGTCCCATCTAGGCCCTGCCCGTACAGCGTGTTGAGGTCGTACGCGTTCTGGATCTGGAACGGCGCGTAGCAGGCGATCCCGAAGTCCGCCTCGCAGTCGGCCGTGGTCGGCGGCTGCGCGGAGACGAAGTGCGCCTGCAGGCCCTTCCAGTTGATCCACTTCGTGTGCGAGTTCGGCTTGGTGCCTGCGAGCGCGCCCACGCTCGCTACCGCGAGCACCAGCCCGGCCACCGCACCGGCGATGGCCACCTTGCGGACGATTCCTGACATCTGACCTCCTCTCGGCCCCCCTCGAATCGGGGCGAACGCTCCAAAAAACCATGAGCGCACCGAATTGGTCAAATCCGCAACCATGCCACACGGGATGGAACGATCCCACGGGATCGCGGCTGGTCAGGGCGCTCGCGTTGACATGTCCCGCCGGGCTCCTGTAGGGATAGGGACCGTGCCTGGGCCACGGCTTCCCCACGCGGTCCGCTCGGCGGCGATCGCCGCCGCAGCCGTCGTGATCTCCCTCGCGGCGATCGTGCCCGTTCGTGCGGACACCCACAGCCAGCTGAGCAGCGCGCAGGCGAAGCTCAACTCCCTGATCAGGAAGGTCAAGGTGGCCCAGCGCGCCGAGAACGCCGTTCAGGCTCAGCTGACCGCGCTGGCCGCCCAGATCAGCGAAGTCCAGACGAAGATGGCCGAGACGCAGGCCCGGATCCAACAGACGTCCAACCAGATCGCGGCCGCGCAGGCGGCCATCAACCGGCGACAGGGCGAGTTGGACGCCAGGGCCGCAGAGACCTACGAGGCGGGGCCGGCCAGCGAGCTCGAGCTGTTGCTGGGCTCCACGTCCATCGCCGACCTCACCGACCGGATCGAGCTGGCGGACGCCGCCGCGCGGTCGGACCAGGACCTGATCGACGCGCTGCACGACCAGCAGAACGTCCTTCGACAGCGCCAGACTCAGCTGCGGCAGCTGCAGGCCACGTTGCTGGCCCAGCAGGCGCAGCTGGAGCAACAGCAATCGGCGCTGAACGTGAAGCTCGCCGCCGCGAAGAAGGTGTTCGACCGGCTGGCGGGCGCCAAGCGGCAGGCCGAGAGGCTCGTGTCGACGCTGAAGCGACGGGCCGCCGCGGAGGCTCGCGCCGCGCTGGGGCGGGCCGTGTTCTTCGGCGGCGGGGGACCGAGCATCTCGGGCGTGCTCCTGACGTGCCCCGTCCGCGGGCCGCACGGCTACGTGGACGACTTCGGCGCGCCGCGACCCGGCCACATCCATGCCGGCGTCGACATGCAGGCCGGCGAGGGCACGCCCATCGTCGCGCCGTTCCCGGGCAATGCGGTGCGGACGTGGGATCCCGGCGGCGGCAACGGCGTGATGGTCTACGGCGCGCTCGGCTACGCCTACAACGCGCACCTGTCGAGCTACGGCACGCTCGGCAGCGTGAGCACCGGCACCGTCATCGGGTACGTCGGCGCCACGGGCGACGCGACCGGACCCCACGACCACTTCGAGTGGCACCCGAACACGATCCCGGCTCACCCGTACGTGAGCCCATACGGCTACAGCGTGGTGGGGACCGCGATCGACCCGTTCCCGTATCTGAACTCGGTCTGCTAGCGACCCTCTGCCGGTTCGTCGTCCCGGGCTGGGGGCTTCGGGCTGCCGACGTCATCCGTGCCGGAACCCTGCTTCCGCCGCCCTCGGAACCGGTTCCAGGCCAGCCGTCCCAGGATCACGGCCGCCAGCAGCCCGAGCATGATCAGCCCGAACCGCGAGAGCACCCGGTCGATCACGTCCAGCCGGCGGCCGAAGACATACCCGAAGATCGAGATGCCGGCCGCCCACACCAGGATGGCCGGAACGTCGAACAGCAGGAACCGGCGGTACGGCATCCGCGACAGGCCCGCGACGAACGGCACGAACGCCCCGGCCGCGGTGGCGAAGCGCCCGATCGCCACCGTGCGTCCGCCGTTCTTGCGGAAGAAGGCTTCCGCCTGCGCCAGCCGGCCGGTCATGCGCGAGCCGAACGGGAGCCGCATCAGCAACGCCGCCCCGTAGCGCCGGCCCAGCCAGTACCCGATCGACTCGCCGACGCAGGCCGCCAGGGACGCGACCAGGATCACCAGCGGCAGCGCGAGCTGGCCCTTGGCCGAGTACACGCCGCCCAGGGCCAGGATGATGTCGCCGGGGATGATCAGGCCGACGAAGACCGAGCGCTCGGCAAGCACGCCGCCGGCGATCACGGCGTAGCCCGCCACCGAGTACAGCGGCTCGATGAAATCGACGATCCGTTCGACGAGCGCGGCAAGCATGGGTCCCGTACTAGTCTTGCCGGGTTCGGCGCCGGAGACCAGCGTCCCGCAATGGAGGTCCGATGAAGGCCGAAGACGTGTCGAAGGTGGGGGTGGTGGGCTGTGGACTCATGGGCTCGGGGATCGTCGAGGTCTGCGCCCGCGCGGGCCTCGGAGTCACGTTCGTCGAGGCCGACCAGGAGCGCGTGGCCAACGGTCAGCGCCTGATCGAGACCTCGCTCGGGCGCGCGGTGGACCGCGGGAAGCTGGAGGCCGGAGCGCGGGACGAGGCGCTTTCCCGGATCGAGTCGTCCACCGACCTATCGGCCCTGGCCGATGCCGACCTGGTCATCGAGGCGGTGATCGAGCTGTCCGACGAGAAGCGCCGCGTCTTCGGGCGCCTGGACGAGGTCACCCGGCCCGAGGTCGTGCTGGCGTCGAACACGTCGTCGATCCCGATCGTCGACCTGGCGTCGGTGACGAAGCGGCCCGATCGCGTGCTGGGCATGCACTTCTTCAACCCACCGCCGGTGATGGGCCTGCTCGAGCTGGTGCGCTCGATCGAGACGTCCGACGAGACGATGGCGTTCGCGCGCGCCATGGGCGAACGGCTCGGCAAGCGTGTGGTGGTGGCCAAGGACCGGGCGGGGTTCATCGTCAACATGCTGCTGGTGCCGTACCTGAACGGCGCGATCCGCATGTTCGAAGAGGGCTTCGCCACCGCCGAGGACATCGACACGGCGATCTCGCTGGGGCTGAACCATCCGATGGGCCCGCTGACGCTGCTGGACTACATCGGCCTGGACACGGCGATGCACGTCGCCGACGTCCTGTACGAGGAGTTCCGCGACCCGTCGTACGCGCCGCCGCCGCTGCTTCGGCGCATGGTCGCGGCCGGGCGGCTGGGGCGCAAAACGGGCCGCGGCTTCTACGACTACTCGGCGTAGCGGTCGCGTGGCCGGCGCGATCACCGCCGACGTGAAGGCGATCGACCTGCATGTCCACCTGCCGACCGAGGAGTGGCTGAGCCAGTCGATCGGGCCGTACCTGGAGGCGACGGAGGCGTACTTCCGCGCGAGGGTGCCGCGCAAGACGATCGAGGACGTGGCCGAGGAGTACGCGTCGCGCGGGCTGCTCGGCGTGGTGCTCGACTGGGACGACCACACCGTCACCGGGCGGGGCTGGATGGGCAACGACTGGCTGGCGGCCCTGGAGACCCGGTTCCCCGGCGTGCTGATTGGCTTCGGGTCCGTCGACCCGCACGACCCCGCGGCGGAACAGGAGCTGCTGCGCTGCAAGGATCTCGGGCTGCGCGGGCTGAAGTTCCATCCGACCATGCAGCGCTTCGATCCGGCCGACGAGCGGTTCTATCCGCTGTGGGAGCGCGCGCAGGACCTTGGGCTGATCGCGCTGTTCCACACGGGAACGTGCGGCATCGCGGCCGGCACGCCGGGCGCGGGCGGGACGAAGATCCGCTATTCGCACCCGGGCTTCCTCGACGCGGTCGGCGCGGACTTCCCCGGGCTGACCTTGATCGCGGCGCATTTCGGCTGGCCGTGGTTCATGGAGTGCCTGGCGATCGCGCTGCACAAGTCGAACGTGTTCATCGAGCTGTCGGGCTGGGCGCCGAGGTACCTGCCGCCGGAAGTTCGCCGCGAGGTCGGGCGCCGGCTGAACGCGCAGACGCTGTTCGGCAGCGACTACCCGTTCATCTCGCTCGACCGGTGGTTCGCGGAGTTCGACGAGCTGGGCCTGGCTCCGAAGGCGAAGGAGGCCGTGCTCCGCGGCAACGCCGCGCGACTGCTGGCCGTCTGAGGCGCCCTCAGTCGATGCGCCCGAGGTAGCGGGCGACGAGCCCGTCCACGTACCCCCACATCTTCGCCGCGTCGATGAACGCCATCATCGCCGGCACGCCCACGGCCTCGGCCGCCGCGTCGCCGGGACGGCCGGCGCTCCATCGCCGCCGCGCCCGCCGAAACGGTCGCGCCGCGTAGGCGGCCGCACCGGCGGCGGCCAGGCCCAGCAGGGCCGGCCGGCGCGACCGAAGCGCCACAAGCGCGAAACCGTACGTGACGAACCGGATCGCGTGGCGTTCGGGGTACATGCCGGCGAGCGCGTCGCCCCGCGCGTAGCGAGCGTACTGGCGCCACGTGGCCGCCAGGGTGGGGCGCACGCGCCAGTACGTGACGGCGTCCGGGGCCAGGTCCATGCGCGTGCCGCCCGCCTGCAATCGGTGGTTGAGGTACATGTCCTCGCCCACCTCCAGCCACTCGGGGTAGCCGCCGGCGGCATCGAACGCGTCGCGGCGAAACGCGATCGAGCGGGCCGACGGCATCCAACCGGGCCGGAGCTCGTCGTCCTCCGGGAGTGCGGCCGCGGCGGCGCACCGCTGGAGCAACGACGTGGCGATCGGGCGGTAGAAGCCTGCGGAGATTGCGGCGCCCCGCTCCATCGGTTCGAGCAGGTGTTCGAGCCAATCGGGGGCCAGGACGCAGTCGGCGTCGGTCACCGCGATCACGTCGTGGGATGCGGAACGGATGGCCAGGTTCCGCCCGCGGGCGATGTTCGCGCCCGGCTCGGAGATCACCGTGAACTCAGGCGCCTCGCGAAGCGCCTCGAGCGTGCCGTCGGTCGAGCCGCCGTCGACGATCACCACCTCGTCGGGCGGCCGCGTCTGGGCGCGCACGGAGTCGATGAACTCCCGGATGTGCTCGCCCGCGTCCTTCACGGTGGCGATCAGCGAGACCTTCACACCGGGGGGATCGTAGCGCGGGCGGGTCCCGCGCCCTAGGACACCTGCTTGTAGACCTCCAGGGTCCGCCTCGCCGTCTCCGTCCACGAATAGCCGGCCGCTCGAGCCAGGCCCGCCTCGCGCAGCCGGGCCGCGAGCGCGGCGTCGGTCGTCACGCGCTCCAGCGCGTCGGCCAGAGCCCCGGTCGAGCGCGGGTCCACCGGGACGGCCGCCTCGCCCGCCACCTCCGGCAGCGACGAGGATGTGGAGACCACGCACGGAATGCCGCGCGCCATCGCGTCGAGCACCGGCAGGCCGAACCCCTCGTACAGCGACGGGTAGGCGAACGCGGCCGCGCCCCGGTACAGCGCGTCGAGGTCGGGCGCGGGGACGTGCCCGGTCAGCACGACCTCGCCGGGTCCGTCGATCTCCAGTTCGCGCATCAGCGACTGGGGGTGCCACCCCATGGGGCCGGCCAGCACGAGGGCGTGGGGCGCGCCGCTTGCCACCAGCCGGCGGTAGGCGCGCACCAGGCGGGTCAGGTTCTTGCGCGGTTCGAGCGTCCCGGCGAACAGCACGTAGGGCGCGCGTACTTTCAACCGGTGCAGCACGTCGTCGACGTCGGCGTCGGTGTGGTCGAGCGACGGACCGAGCGGCACGACCCGCACGCGGGACGGATCGATGCGGGTTCGGCGGACCAGGTCCTCCGCCGTGTGGCGGGACACGGCGATCACCGCGTCGGCCGTGCGGACCGCGCGGCGCAGGCCCGCCCGGAACATCAGCCTCCACTGCCGCGGGAAGGTCTCCGGCTCGGTCAGGAATGCCACGTCGTGGACGGTGACCACCAGGCGCTGTCGCGGGCCGGGCGGCGGGACCGCCGACGGCGACGGGGCGTGTAGCAGGTCCAGGCCGCCGAGCGACGCCGGCAGCGCGGGCCGCTGCAGCAGCGCCCAGCGCGGGTAGAGCTGGCGGATGCTGCCGGGCAGCTCTTCGATCCAGTAGTCGCGCATCCACCGTTCGGGACGGGCCTCGGGGATGCGCGCGTGGAACAGAGCGACCTGCATCGACGGGTCCTGTTCGACCAGCGCCGGGACCAGCCGGCGGACGTAGGACCCGATGCCGCCCGGCACGGGGTACAGGCACTGGTCGACGTGGAAGGCGAGCGTGGTCACGCGGCGGCCCGCATGGAGCTAGCGCGGGTCTCGCGAGGACGCGTCGCGCGGAGTCGCGTCGCCTCGCGACCACGGCCGGGCAACGGCGCCGCGCCAGCCGCCGGGGCTGCCGGCTCGCGGGCGACCACGCCCGCGCCCGTCTTCGCGCCGGCCGGCCTGCGCCCACGCGTGGGGGTCGCCGGACGACGCCCGGGCGAGCTCGTCGATGGCCGCCTGGACGATCCTTCGCTCTCGCGCCGACAGATCGTCGGGGATCTCGTATGGCATGCCCGTGCTCCGGCTAGAGCGGGATGTTGCCGTGCTTGCGAGAGGGGCCAGCCTCCCGCTTCGACAGCAGCATGCGAAGCGAGCGCACCAGCCGCGACCGGGTCTCGGCCGGCTCGATCACGTCGTCGACGAACCCGCGCTCGGCGGCGATGTACGGGTTGCCGAACTGCTCCTCGTAGTCCGCGATCAGCTCGCGCCGCTTCGCGTCCGGGCTCTCGGCGCCCTGGATCTCGCGGCGGAAGATGACGTTCACGGCGCCCTCCGAGCCCATCACGGCGATCTCGGCCGTCGGCCACGCCAGGTTCACGTCCGAGCGCAGGTGTTTCGAGTTCATGACCACGTACGCGCCCCCGTACGCCTTGCGCGTGATGACAGTCATCTTCGGGACGGTCGCCTCGCTGAACGCGTACAGCAGCTTCGCGCCGCGCCGGATGATGCCGCCGTACTCCTGCGCGGTGCCGGGCAGGAACCCCGGCACGTCCTCGAACGCGATCAGCGGGACGTTGAACGCGTCGCAGAAGCGGATGAACCTGGCCGCCTTCTCGCTGGACTCGTAGTCCAGCGTGCCGGCCAGCACCTTGGGCTGGTTCGCCACGATGCCCACCGGGTGGCCGTCGAGGCGCGCGAACCCGATCAGGATGTTCATGGCCCACAGGGGGAAGACCTCGTAGAACTCGCCGCCGTCGAAGATCCGGCGGATGACGTCCTTCATGTCGTACGGCTCGCGCGCGGAGTCCGGGACGATGTCGTTCAGCGCGTCGTCGCGGCGGTCGGGGTCGTCGGTCGGTGCGAACCGCGGCGGGTCCTCCAGGTTGTTCGACGGTAGGAACGACAGCAGGTAGCGGATCTGCGCCAGGCAGTTCGCCTCGTCGTCGGCGACGAAGCTGGCCATCCCCGAGCGCGTCGCGTGCGTCATCGCGCCGCCGAGCTCCTCGAACGTCACGTCCTCCCCGGTCACCGCCTTGATCACGTCGGGGCCGGTGATGAACATGTACGACGTGCCCTTCACCATGTAGACGAAGTCGGTGATGGCGGGGGAGTACACGGCTCCGCCGGCGCATGGGCCCATGATCACCGAGATCTGCGGGATCACGCCCGACGCGCGCACGTTGCGGTCGAACACGTCGCCGTAGCCGCCGAGCGACGCGACGCCCTCCTGGATGCGGGCGCCGCCCGAGTCGTTGATGCCGACGATCGGCGCGCCGGTCTCCATGGCCAGGTCCTGAATCTTCGAGATCTTCCCCGCCTGGATCTCGCCGAGGGATCCGCCGAAGACCGTGAAGTCCTGGCTGTAGACGAACACCTTCCGCCCGTCGATCGTGCCCCAGCCGGTGACGACGCCGTCGCCGAAGGGCCGCACGCGGTCCAGGCCGTAGGTCCCGTAGCGATGGCGCGCGAGGGCGTCCATCTCGACGAACGATCCCTCGTCCACCAGCAGGTCGATGCGCTCGCGCGCGGTGAGCTTGCCGCGGGCGTGCTGGCGGTCGATCGCCTCGGCGCCGCCCCCCAGGCCGGCCTCCTCGCGCTGGCGTCTCAGGTAGTCGATGCGCTGGCGGACCGAGGCCTGGCCGGACGGCGACGGTTGCGCCGCAACGTCGTCGCCGACCGTCATGTCGTCTGGCTCGTCCTCGGCCGTGTCGCGTTCCTGCTTGGTATCGGCCATGACCAGGGGAGTCTATCCCCTCCTCGCGCGTCGCCCTCGAACGGGCCAGGGATGTCGGTGGGGGTTCCTACGATGCATCCATGTCTCCGCTCACCTCCGTTCAGGCACATACCTTGCGGGAGCTCATGGGCGTGGGCGCGATCCCGGCCCACGATCAGGGCCTGATCCGCGAGGCCCGCGTTCGCCTCGATTCGGCGCTCGACGGAATCCTGCCGGCGGGGCCGGCCGAGCCGCTGTGGCTGTCGAAGGGTGCCCTGACCGACGCGCAGCGGTGCGAGGGCCTGTTCGCCGCCAGGCTCGGCGGCGAAGGGCCGGCGTTCGTGCACTCCGAGCGGTCGGCCGCCGGATCGCTGTTCCACCGCTGCATCGAGGTCGACGTGGGCAGCCGCGGCCGCGCCGACGTCTGGGAGGTCGCGACCCGGGCGGCCGAGCGGCTGGCTCGCGACGACCGGGCGTTCGCTGCCCACTGGCATGCGACGGACGAGCTGGACCGCTCGGGACTGCTGGCCGACGCAGCGCGCAACGTGGAGCTGTTCCGGGCGTCGTTCCCGCCGCTCGGCCCGGGCGGGCATGCCGTGCCGCTGCCGGAGCTCCGGCTGCGCGCGCCGGTCGCCGGCGGCCGCGTGGTGCTGACCGGGCGCGTCGACCTCCTGCTGGTGCTCGCGTCCGAGGCGTCCGGCGTGGAGCCGAACCGGCTGGCGATCGACCTGAAGTCGGGCGCCGCACATCCGGAGCACGCCGAGGACATGCGCCTCTACGCGCTGTTGATTGGCCTTCGCTACGGGACGCCGCCGGTCCGCGTCGCGACGGTGTTCCTGGAGTCGGGCCAGTGGCAGTCCGAGGACGTGACCGAGCGAACGCTCGGCCGCGCCGTGGATCGCGTGGTGGAGGCGGCCGCGGCGTGGGCGCGTCTGTCCGGCGTGGGCGCCGCCCCCGAGCTGCGGCCGGGGCCGCACTGCGGCTGGTGCCCGAGGCGCGCCGGGTGTCCCGCCGCTGAGGCGGCGGCGGTTGTGGCAGCGACGTGACCGGTGGGCCGACGGCGGCTCACGAGATGACGGTCACCACCAGCCGGCCGGCCAGCAGGGCGGTCACGTTCAGCGCCGCGTGGGCGATGATCGGCGCCACGACCGAGTTCGCCCGGAGGCGAAGCCACGCGAACCCCACGCCGGCCGCCGAGGTGGCGGCCACGGTGCCGATGACGGCGCCGGTCGTTCGAAGCGCGCTGCCTTCGACCAACGCGCCGGCCGGGTTCAGGTGCAGCGTGTCCAACGTCGGGAACACGTGCCAGAGGCCGAACAGCAGCGAACTCACGACGACGGCGGACAGCGGCGTTCGGCGCCGCAGCAGCATCCCGAGCATGGCGCCGCGGAAGATGACCTCCTCGCACACGGCCGTCCCGAGCGGGATCCGAACCAACGCGTCGTAGACGACCGTGCCGGCCCCGAGGCCGATCACGCGCTGGTCCGCGAAGTAGCGCCGGGACGCCGGCACGGCGACCCCGAGCGCGACGACCGCGGCGATGGGTGCGGCGGCAGCGAGTCCGACCCGCAGACCGCGCCCCGCGCGGTCCGGCCGCAGGCCCATGTCCGTCCACGTCGCGCCGGTCCCGCGCCCGAGCGCGATGAAGGCGGCGGCCGCGGCGGCGTTGCCGGGGATGTACCAGGAGTCGGGGATGACGCGGTTGACGATCCAGCTGTAGGCCAGCGTCAGCGCGCCGGCGATCTCGAGCCCGCCCCACAGCGGATGCGCCGCGGGCCGGTCGCGCCAGTGGCGCCGGCGCCAGAGCTCGTCGGTCCGTTGGAGCGAACGGCCGCTGCCCTCGGCCCGGGCGGCCGAAGCGCTCACCCGGCATCCGGGGCCGGCACGTCTTCGGGCTCGCCCGCGGCTTCCGCTTCGCCGTCGACCGAGGGCGCCTCCGCCGGCGGCTGCGCGGCCTTGGTGCGGCTGCGGCTCTCCGCCTTGCGCGGGCGCCCGCGACGGGCCTTCGTCTCCTTCTTCTTGGCGTGCGCGTCGAGCAGCGCCTTGCGCTCGAGCTCGTTGGCGCGCAGCGCGCTCTCGACGGACGCGAGCTGTTCGTCGCTGGCGTCCAGCGAGTAGACCTCGCGCACGAACGTGGCCAGGTCCTTGCGATAGTCGTGGCCCTTCGCCTCGAACTGCCCTGGGATGACGTTCGCCGAGTTCTTCATGTCGATGAGGGTCTGCACGAACGTCGTGGGGCTGCGCCACTGCTCGGCCTTCGGCACGGTGGCCGCGCGCGCGGCGGCCGGCCCCAGCCAGTCGGGCGCGCGCGCGAGCAGGTCCAGCCCGAAGTGGGCCACACCGTCGTCGTCGTGGGTGATCATCACGTAGCGGAGCTTGCTTCGGGCCTCGGGGCCCAGGGCCTCGAGCTGCGCGAAGTCGTTGAACCTGCCGACCAGAGACCGGTCGACGTCGGCGCGTTCGCCTCTCAGCACCTGCTCCTTCCACTTGCTCATGTACGGCGAGCCGATCCACAGCGCCCGGTCGACACCGGCGTCGCGAAGCCCCTGCGTGCCGCGATGCTCGAACGCGTCCTGGCTCGTCCAGGCCCCCAGGCTCTCGCCGAAGAGCACCACGCGCGGCCGCTTGCCGGGCGGGCGTTCGGCGAGCGCGTTGTGGATGGCGTCGATCAGCATCCGGTACTGGTGCCGGCCCTCGTCGACGCGGTCCAGCGACAGCGGCGACGGCCGAAGGGAGTACTGCATGGTAACCGACGCCATGTTGCCGCGCGTGAAGTACTCGGCGGCCTCGACCGCGACGTAGTTCACGTAGCCCGTGCCGGTGGGGGAGACGACCATCAGTAGCTCGCGGTCGAACGCGCCGGTTCGCTCCAGCTCCTTGATGGCCAGGTCGCGGCGCTCCAGCTCCGTCGGCGCGCTGCCCAGCCCGACGAAGACGCGGATGGGCTCCGCGACGGCCGGCTCGCCCATCACGTGCTCGATCAGCTCGGGGGTCAACGCCGTGGAGACGTTGCGCCGGCCCTGACGGCTGAGTGAGTCCCACGCGACCAGGCTCCCCGGCCCGCCGCTCACGAGCGACGACGTGGGGACGGCGGCGAACGCTTCCTCGATGGTCTCGGCTGCGTGTTCGATCTTGCGGTCGAAGCGCCGGATCAGTTCGTACAGCCCAGCGCCGATGGCCGTCAGCGCGACCGCGTGGCCGACCGGGCGGTACTGCCGCTCGGGGCCCGCCAGCGCCTTGGATAGCACGCGGCCCACGCCGGTGGCGAACCAGCGCTCACCGGTGGCGGCCAGGTTCAGCCCGACGGCCACACCGACCCCCATGCCGAATGACTTGGCCGCGGCCGCCTTCGAGTCCTCGCTGGCGTACTCGCCCGAGTCCGCCGCCTCCCAGCGCCGGCGCCGGTACTCGTTGACCGCCGCCAGGGCCGGACCGGCGAACAGGGAGACCGGGAACGACGCGTCGGCCCGGTCGCTTCGGCGCGTGATCACCTCCTGCATCACGCCGACCACGGTCCCGGCCACCCCGGTAGCCGTGAGCCACCATGCCGCGGTCCGGGCGACGCCGCGGGGCAGGCGCTCGCCGGGGCGCTGCTCGAGCGCCCGCTGGCCCGCGATGCCCGCGGCGATGGCGGCCAGGTCGAGGGCGATGCTCGCGCGCCGCCACGTGTGGCGGTCCGCCGACTCGGCCGTCGCGAACCGAAGGGCGACAGCCTCGATCGAGTCCTGGATCAGCGCGGCGAACCCGTAGTTGAGCGCGGTCGAGATGCCGGTCACCAGCGCCTGGTCGAGCGTGCTGCGAGGCATCAGGGTCGGCTGGAACGTGATCGGCATGACGGTGGCCGCCACGAGCGTTCCCGCCTGCTGTGTCCTGCCGCCGACCCCCGCGTTGGGCGATGGCCTGGTCATGGTCCCCCCGTCGTTTCGGTCTTCGGTCCCGCGATCCTGGACGGGTCGCGATGGCTCGCGCTTCACCCCATCGGCGTGAAACGGGCGCCACCCGCGAAGGCTATCCTCGGGCGGGTGAGTGGGGCGAATCGGCAAGCGGAGCCCGGGAGCGGATCCTCCGGCGTGAGGCTGTCCGTGCCCGCGTCGTTCGACATGCCGGCGTTCGACCTCTCGGAGTCCGTGGCCATCCGGCAGGAGGAGCCCGAGCGCTTCCAGGTCGTGTTCCTCGACACCGACGACCTGCGCCTGGCGCGATGGGGCGCGAGCCTGCGGCACCGGAGCGGTGCCGGGTGGACGGCGTCGCTGCCGGCCGCAGAGGGACGCGCGCCGCTCGCCGCCGGCCGGTACGACTACCCGGATGCGACGAACGCGCCGCCGCCCGCGGCCGTGGACCTGCTGCGTGGGTTCGCGCGTTCCGAGCCGCTGAAGCCCGTCGCCAGGCTGCGGACGCAGCGCCGGCGCGTCGAGGCGCGAAACGGGGACGACGCGTCGGCGGAACTGGTCGACGATGAGGTGTCGGTGCTGTCGGGGCGTCGGATCGCGGCCCGGTACCGGCGCCTCAGCCTGTTCGCGCCGGCCGGGGCGGGCCGCGACCTGATGGGGGCGATGGAGGCGGAGCTACGCGCGGCCGGCGCCGGTCCCGGCGATCCCACGCCCGACCACGTGGCGGCGCTCGGCCCGCGGGCGACGGGCCCGCCGGACGTCGTGTCGCCGGAGCTTCCACCCGATCCTACGGCGGCCGACCTCGTTCGCGCCGCGATGGCCTCCGCCGTGACGCTGCTGATCTGCCATCACGCCGCCGTGGTGGTTGGGGAGGACCCGGAGGGCGTGCATCAGGCGCGGATCGCGAGCCGAAAGGTTCGCTCCACGCTGCGCACGTTCGCCGCTGTACTCGATCCCGAGTGGACCGAATCCTTGCGCGAAGAGGTCGGCTGGCTCGGCGGGGTGCTCGGGGACGCGCGAGACGCGGACGTCCTGTCGGCGCGCCTGCGCGAGCGGGCCCCGATGCTCGCGGAGGGCTCGGCCGGGCTCGACGCGCTTCTGGAGGCCGCGGAGTCGGCGCGTTCGGACGCGCGATCGGCCATGCTCCTGCAGTACCGCGGGCCGCGATACGCGGTGCTGCTCGACCGGCTGGTGGAGGCCGCGCGGGAGCCGGCGTTCGTTCCGGTCGCCGGCGATCCGGCGAGCTCGCTGGTGCCCGGCCTTCGCGAGCAGTGGCGCGCGGTTCGCCGCGCGGGCAAAGCGGCCCGCCAGGCGGGCACCGACGACGACCTGCACGAGCTGCGCATCCTGGCGAAGCGCTGCCGCTACTCGGCCGAGTCGCTCGCCCCGGTGGGAGGCAAGCGCGCCAGGTCCTTCGCCGCGGCCGCGGGGCGTCTGCAGGCCGTGCTCGGCGAACACAACGACGCGGTCACCGCACAGCGGTGGCTGCGGGAGTGGTCGTCGGGGAGGTCGTCCGCGGCGGAGGCGTTCACGGCCGGCGAGATGGCCGGCATCGAACGCGGCGTCGCCGCGGCCGCCCGCGATCGATGGCACAAGGCGTGGCGCGCGCTGGCCGAGCGCGACCCCGCCGACTGGCGCTGACGCTGGGGCGGTTGCCGCCGGGGATCGGGCTCCCCTAGGGTTCGGACTGATGGCCAAGGACCTGTACGGCGTCGGGGAGATCCCACCGGTCGGTGAGGTACCGGCGCGCATGCACGCGCAGCTGGTTCGCCCCGACCGCTACGGCGATCCGGAGAAGGCGATCCAGGACGAGGTCATCGACGTGCCGGAGATCGGGCCGCACGAGGCGCTCGTGATGGTCATGGCCGCGGGCGTGAACTTCAACAACGTGTGGGCCGCGCGCGGCGTGCCCGTCGACGTCACGAAGACCCAGGCCCGCTGGGGCGAGCCGACGGACTTCCACATCGTCGGATCGGACGCGTCCGGGGTCGTGTACTCCGTCGGGGACCAGGTGACGAACGTGAAGGTCGGCGACCGCGTGATCGTGCATGCGGGGCAGTGGGACCCGGACGACCCGAGCGCCGCCGACGGGCAGGACCCCGGCCTGGCCGACTCGTTCCGCGTCTGGGGATACGACACGTGCTGGGGTTCGTTCGCCCAGTTCTGCAAGGTGCAGGCGCATCAGTGCCTTCCGAAGGCGGAGCGATTGTCGTGGGAGGAGGCGGCCGCCCCGACGCTGACCGGCGCCACGGCGTACCGGATGCTGTTCGGGTGGCCGCCCAACACCGTGCGCGAGGGGGACGTGGTCCTCGTGTGGGGCGGCTCCGGCGGATTGGGGTCGATGGCGGTGCAGCTCGTGACGCAGGCCGGCGGGCGCGCGGTCGCGGTCGTGTCGTCGCAGCGCAAGGGGGAGTTCGCGAAGTCCCTGGGCGCCGTCGGCTATGTCGATCGCACCCAGTTCTCGCATTGGGGCGTACCCCCGGCGTGGGACTCGCCCGAGTGGAAGCAGTGGTTCGACGGCGCGAAGGCCTTCGGCAAGGCGGTCTGGGATGTGCTCGGCGAACGGGTGAGCCCGCGGATCGTGTTCGACCATCCCGGTCAGGACACGATCCCCACGTCGATCTTCGTGTGCGATCGCGGGGGCATGGTCGTCATCTGCGCGGGCACCAGCGGCTACGACACGGTGGTCGACGTCCGCTACCTCTGGTACATGCAGAAGCGCTACCAGGGTTCGCACCTGTTCAACGACGAACAGGCGGCCGCGTTCAACGACCTGGTCCGCGACGGCAAGATCCAGACGACGCTCGGGCACACGTACAGCTACGACCAGAGCGGCCTCGCCCATCAGCTGATGGGCGATGGAAAGCTGCCCGAGGGCAACGTCGCGGTGTTGATCAACAGCCCAGGACCCGGGCTAAAAGACCTGCCGTCGTAGACTCGCTCCACGTCTCGTCGTCGTGGAAGGAGCGCTGGTGAGCGAAGGTGCGATGGCGATGGAATCGCGCGAGTCCGAAGAGGATCTCGACGCGCCACGCCACTGGGAAGGCACCGAATGGCGGCAGGGTTCCATCCTCGGCCATCCGGTGCGACGCACCGAGGATCCGCGGTTCCTGCGAGGCGAGGCTCTGTATACGGAGGACCTCCCCGCCGACGGGGCGCTGTGGGCAGCGTTCGTTCGCTCGCCGCTGCCGCACGCGAAGGTCCTGAGCGTCGAGACGGCCGACGCGACCGCGATGCCGGGCGTCGCGGGCGTCTGGACGGCGTCGGACCTCGCGCTTCCCGACATCAAGCCGGACGGCGACGCGCCCGAGTTCACGGCACGGCCCATCCTGGCGACGGATCGCGTGCGGTTCGCCGGCGAGCCGGTGGCCGTCGTGCTGGCGCAGACACGCGCGCAGGCGGACGACGCGGCGGAGGCGGTGTTCGTGGACTACGGGGCGCTTCCTACCGTCGTCGATCCCATGGCGGCGCTGGAAACCGGTGCGCCGCAACTGTTCGACGGGCTCGGTTCCAACGTGATCGTGGAGCACGAGCCGGAGGACGACCCGCGCGCGCTCGATGACGCCGAGGTGATCGTCAAGGGCCGGTTCGTCAACCCGCGCGTGGCGCCGGTGCCGATGGAGCCGAACGGCGCGCTGGCGGTGCCGGATCCCGAGACCGGCGGACTGACCGCGTGGATCCCGTGTCAGGCGCCGTTCTGGGTCCGGAAGGACCTGGCGCGATCGCTCGGGCTCGAGCGTGAGCAGGTGCGCGTGATCGCGCCGGCCGTGGGCGGCGGGTTCGGCGCGAAGGTGGGCACGTATCCGGAGCAGACCGTCGTGGCCGCGCTCGCGATGCGGCTCGGCCAGCCGGTGCGCTACGTGGAAAGCCGCTCCGAGAACATGGTCTCGATGACCCACGGCCGCGACCAGATCCAGGAGGTGGAGCTCGGCGCGACGCGCGACGGCATCCTGACCGGGCTGCGCGTGCGCGTGATCGCCGACACGGGCGCCTACCCCTTCGGCGGAGTGTACCTGCCGGAGCTCACGAAGATGATGGCGTGCGGTGTGTACCGCATCCCGCGCGTCGACTTCCATTCGTTCTGCGTCGCGACGAACAAGACCCCTACCGACGCGTATCGTGGCGCCGGTCGCCCCGAGGCCGCCGCGATGATCGAACGGGCGATGGACCTGCTGGCGGTGGAGCTCCAGATGGATCCGGCGGAGCTTCGACGCAAGAATTTCATTCCGCCGCAGGACTTTCCGCTGGAGACGGTGACGGGTGGCAAGTACGACGTCGGCGAGTACGAGCGCGCCATGGACGAGGCGCTGCGCCTTGCGGACTACGAGACGCTGCGCCGCGAGCAGCGCGAGCGCCGGCAGCGCGGCGACCGGGTGCAGCTCGGCATCGGGCTGAGCACCTACGTCGAGGTGACGGGGTTCGGGTCGGAGTTCGGCGCGGTCGAGGTGCACGAGGACGCGACCGCAACCGTGCGGACCGGGATCTCCCCGCACGGGCAGGGCCACGAGACCGCGCTCGCGCAGCTGGTCGAAGGGGTGCTCGGCATCCCGATGGCGAACGTGACCGTGCTGCACTCGGACACGAGCAAGGTGCCGAAGGGAGACGGCACGATGGGATCGCGCTCGCTGCAGGTCGGCGGCAGCGCGGTGTGGACCGCCAGCCGAACGGTGCTGGACAAGGCGAAGCGCATCGCGGGGCACCTGCTGGAAGCCAGCCCAGACGACGTCGAGCTGTCCGACGACGGCCGGTTCCAGGTCGTCGGCGCGCCCGACACGGCCATCGGCTGGCCGGCCGTGGCGAAGGCGGCGGCCGACGGCGTCCGGCTTCCCGACGGGCTGGAGATGGACCTGGCCGCCGAAGGGGACTTCGACGCCGGCGGCACCACGTTCCCGTTCGGCGCGCACGTGGCGGTCGCTGAGGTCGACACGGAGACCGGCGACGTGCGGTTGGTGCGGCTGGTGGCCATCGACGACTGCGGGCGCATCCTCAACCCGATGCTCGTCGAAGGGCAGGTGCACGGCGGCCTCGCTCAGGGCTCGGCGCAGGCGCTCTACGAGGGCGTCGAATACGACCCGGACGGCAACCCGCTGTCCGGCAGCCTGCTGACGTACGGCTTCCCCAGCGCGGCCGAGCTTCCGTCGTTCGAGACCGCGCACACCGAGACTCCGACGCACATGAATCCATTGGGCGCCAAGGGGATCGGGGAGTCCGGCACGATCGGGTCGACTCCAGCGGTCCAGAACGCGGCCGTCGACGCGGTGGCGCACCTCGGCGTGAAGCACATCGACATGCCGCTCACGCCCGAGCGGGTCTGGCGGGCCATCCGGGACGCGCGCACCGGCGGCTGAGGCCCCGAGGCGTTCCGTGCCATTGACGATTTGTCGCGTCGAGGACCCGGCCGAGTTCGCCGACCTCGCGTCGCCGTACCTGTTGCAAAACGAGGCGCGCCACAACCTGGAGCTCGGGATCCTGGACCGGCTTCGCGACGATCCGAGCGCAGTCGGGGACGAGCCGGCGCACCTGGCTGCCGCACTGCACGGCGCCGACGTGGTCGGGATCGCGATGCGAACGCCCCCGCACAACCTGCTGCTCTCGGCGGCCGACCCGGCCGCGATCCCACCGCTCGCCGACGACCTGCGTGAGCGCTTCGAACAGCTTCGCGGGATACTGTCGGACCCGCCGACGGCCGCGGCGTTCGCTGCTCGCTGGGGCGAGCTGACCGGACAGGAGGCCACGCCGGGCATGCCGCAGCGGATCTACGAATTGACGCGCGCTCCCGACCAGCCCGACGCCCCCGGCCGGTACCGGATCGCCCGGCATCGCGACCGCGACCTGCTCGTGCGGTGGATCGAGGAATTCACCGCGGAGGCGGTCCCCGACCAGGCCGGCGATGACGTCGAACGGTTCGTCGGGCGCCGCCTCGACGCCGGCGGCCGAAGCTTCGTCCTGTGGGAGGACGGCGAGCCCGTGTCGCTCGCCGGCGTCGGCGCGTTCACGCCGAACGGTGCGCGCATCGGCCCGGTGTACACGCCGCCGGCCGTCCGGGGGCGCGGCTACGCCGCGGCCGTCGTGGCCCGGCTTTGCCGCGACCTGCTGGAGTCGGGCCGGCGCTTCTGTTTCCTGTTCACCGATCGGCGCAACGCGACGTCGAACCGCCTGTACGTCCGCCTGGGGTACGAGCCGGTGTGCGACATACAGGAGGTGCGGTTCAGCGAAGCGCCGGCAGGACCTCCTTCCCGATGAGCTCGATGGCTCGCTCCGGCTCGGCCGTGGCCACCTGGATGGAGACCAGGTCCGCGGCGAGGTCGCGCGCCAGCGGACCATAGATCTCCACCAGGTCCCGTGCGCCGGATGCGACCGGATACGAGGCCAGCACCTCCGATCGGTCCAGGGCGTCGGCCCGTTCGCGCAGGACGCGTGGGCTCGTGACGGTGTCACGACCGGGGGCGCGCAGGCCGCGGAGCGGACGCACGGCTCGCCACGCCTCCTCTTCATCGCCCGCCAGGACGCACCAGCGCGTGGCCAGGACCGGCAGTGGGCCGCGAGGAGCCGCGGCTTCGCGGAACGGTTCGATCACCCGGGTCCGCGTGCGCTCGACGTCCTTGACGCTGGTGATGAGGCCGTCGGCGATCCGCCCGGCCGTTGCCGCCGAACGCGGCCCGTCCGCGGCCATCCAGACCGGGATGGGACGAAGCGGAGGGGTCGCCAGGCGGACGTGATCCAGCCGGAAGTGGTCGCCGGCGAGCGTGACCTCTTCGCCGGACCAGAGTGCTCGCATGGCGGTGACCGCCTCCACGAGGCGCTCCAACCGGTCCGGGGCCGGCATGGACGGTGCTCCAAGCGGCGCCTCGTGGATCGCGAGTCCCGTCCCCACGCCCAGCGCGAAGCGGCCGCCGCTGAGGCGGTCCAGCGTGGCCGACGCCTGCGCGATCACGGCCGGGTGGTGGCGGAACCACGCCGCGGTGACGGTCGTGATGAGCCGAATGCGATCGGTTCGCGCAGCGGCCGCGCCCAGCCACGTCCACGCGTCGCCGGCCGCGCCGGCGTCGTCGACCCACGGATGGAACGGATCGGAGACCGTCACGGCGTCGAATCCGGCGCGCTCGGCCAGCTCGGCCTGGCGCAGCAGCGACTCGGGTTGGAATACCTCCAGCGCGCACATCCAGGCGAAGGACGTCATGTTCCTTCGCCTACGCGCCACACGGCCTTCGTGAACGCCTCGCGCAGGCCGGCGCGTTGCAGGTTGCGGTGGCTGGACGACGCGAACTCGGCGTTGGCGGTGACCAGCTCGCACCCGGCTGCGGCCGCGTCGGCGACTCGCCGGTGGATGAGCGCCGTCTGGCACCCGCGTCCTCGGAACGCGGGTCGGGTCGCGGCGGCCGCGAGCAGGCCGACGCCGTCGACGACGGCCAGCACCGCGGCCGCCGCGGCCCGTCCATCGATGCGTGCCAGGTAGCAGCGCCACGGTTCGACGGACGCCCAGGGCGCATGATCCCGGCGCGCTTCGTCGAGGGCTTTTGCCGGCAGCTCCAACCCCTCCAGGAGGGTGTCGACGAACGCCTCGAACGCATTGCCCGGTCCCACCTCTTCGACGCGAGCGTCGGCGGCGGGGTTCGGGAGCGTTTCCGGCGCGGGGAGCCCGTAGAGCACGGAGTGGAACCCGATCTGGGCGGCCCCGCCGGCGGTCAGCGCAGACGCGAGGCGCTCGAACCCGTCGCCAGGCGCGAGTTCGAACCACGGCCGGACGCCGAGCCCTCGGTAGAACGCCAGGATGTCCTCGAGCCGTCCGGCATCGCGGGGGAACAGCCGCATCACGCGGTTCATGAAGTCCAGGTCCGGTTCGGCGCGCGAGGCCGGCGCGATCGCGTCGCCGAACCGCTCGATGCGAAGCCCGCGCGGGTTCCCGGCCCGGCCCGCGACGCCTTCCAGCCATCGCAGCGTGAAGTCCGTGGCCGCCCCGTCGAGGCGCCGCAGCAGGTCCTCGGTCACCGGCGGCAGGGCGCGAACGGGCATGGCCGCCCGAGCCTATCGCGGCGCCTCGGCCGGCTTGCGCCGGGGCCGGCGCCCGGCTTTACTGCGGGCATGAGCGGCCACACCATGGGCGACCTCGCGGAGGTCCTGGACAACCTGGGCGTGTTTCGAACCGAACCCGGCGACCTGCTCGAGCTGTGCCCGTCCGGGTTTCGGCGCGTGCCCATCGCCACGGGTTCGGACTTCTACCTCTCGCTGCAGGGGTTCGCCCCGGGCCAGCCCGCCTTCGCGCACACCCACCCCGACTCGGAGGAGTGGGTCGTGGTGCTGCGCGGCTCGGGCGTGGCGCTGTTCGGCGGCCGGCCGACGCCGCTGTCCACCGGGGTGGTCGTGGGACGCGGCGCGCACCACCCGCACGGGTTCGTGGCAGGCGACGAGCCGATGATCCTGCTGTCGGCCCAGCTGCCGCGCCCCGCCGAGGGGGCCACGACGTGGGACGACCCCGGCGGGACCACCGAGCCGATCGCGTGCGGAACCGGAGGACCGTGCCGGCGATGTCCGAGGTGCGGCGGCCACAGCGCCCCCGCGCCGGGCGCGGCCTTCCGCTGCGAGAACTGCAGCAACGCGTTCTGACTCAGGCCAGCGACACCAGATCCAGGTAGTCCTCGCTCCAGTAGTCCGTCGTGCCGTCCGGCATCAGCAGGACGCGGTCGGGCTCCAGCGCGCTCACGAACTCCTCGTCGTGGCTCACGATGACCATCGAGCCCGGCCACGACGTCAGGGCGGTCGCGATGGCCTCGCGCGAGGGCGGGTCCAGGTTGTTCGTCGGCTCGTCCAGCAGCAGCAGGTTGTGGCGTCCCGCCACGAGCTGCGCCAGCGCGAGCTTCGTCTTCTCGCCGCCGGACAGGGTGCCGGCGTCCTGGAACGCCCGTTCGCCGGTCAGGCCGAACATCCCCGTGAGCGCGCGCAGGTCCTGATCGGGCGCGGCCGACATCGCGCGCATGTGCGACAGCACGTCGACGCCCGGCGTGATCCCTTCGTGCTCCTGCGCGTAATAGCCGGCCGACACGCCGGTGCCGAACCGGAACGTCCCCTGGTCCGGTTCGCTCTGCCCGGCCAGGATGCGCAGCAGCGACGTCTTGCCCGCGCCGTTGAGTCCCATGATCAGCAGCCGCTCGCCGCGCACCAGGTCGAACGCGACGTCCTCGAACACGAGCGGGCCGCCGTAGCCCTTGGCCATGCCCGCGACCTCCAGCGTCAGCTTGCCGCAGTGGGGCGGGTCGGGAAACCGGAACCGAACGCGCCGCTGTCGTTTCGGCGCCGCCACCGCCACGGCGCGCAGGCGCGAGACGCGGGAGTCGAGGGTCTTGGCCTTGCGCGCGCGCTTCTCGGTCGAGTGCCGCATCGAATCCGCGAGCGAGGACAGCCGGCCGATCTCGGCCTGCTGGCGCTCGGCCAGTTTCGCCAGCCGGATCTCGTCGGCGAGCCGCGCGGCCCGGTACTGCGAGTACGTGCCCTTGTATTCGACCAGCCCGTCGTCGTCCAGGTGCAGGACGCGCGTGATCGCCTTGTCCAGCAGGATCAGGTCGTGGCTGACGACCAGCACGGCGCCGCGGCTGGTCGCGAGGAACCGCATCAGCCACACCTTCGCGTCCACGTCCAGGTGGTTGGTCGGCTCGTCGAGCAGCAGGGTGTCGCTGCCGGCGAACAGGATCCGGGCGAGCTCCAGCCGGCGGCGCTCGCCACCCGACAGCACCTTCACCGGCCGGTCCATGCGGTCCGCGGCGATGCCCAGTCCGGCCGCGATGCGTCGCGCCTCGGACTCCGCCGAGTAGCCGCCGGCCGAGCGGAACTCCTCCTCGGCGCGGGAGAACTTCGCGACGTTGCGCTCCGAGGGGTCCTCCTCCAGCCGCAGCCGGAGTTTCTCGAGCCGGACGGTCGCCGCGTCCAGGTCGCGGCCGGACAGCACGTGCGCGAGCGCCGTCAGCCCGGGGTCGAGGTGGCGCAGCCCGGGGTCCTGCGGCAGGTAGCCGAGCGAGCCGCGCCGGACGACGCGCCCGCCCGCCGCCGGTGCCTGGCCGGCGACGATCTTCAGCAGGCTCGTCTTGCCCGCTCCGTTGCGACCGACCAGCCCGACCTTGTCGCCGGTGCGCAGCTGGAACGAGGCGCCGGACAGGATGACCCGGCCGCCCGCCTCCACGGAGAGATCGTCGACGTGCAACATGCCGCCGACATTATGACGTCGTGAGGGCCACGGCCCGGCTCGCCAGGTTCGGCACGCCGGTTCGCAGCGTCTCGAAGAACGGGTCGTCGGTGTGGCCGGCCAGGTGTCGCGCGTAGCTGCCTTCCAACAGGATCGCGAGCTTGAACAGGGCCAGTACGCGGTAGAAACGGAGGCCGGCCATGGTCACCGAGCGGCCGGACCGCTCGGCGTACCGAGACAGGAGATCCTCTCGCGCGGCGAAGCCCGGCAGTCGCGATGGCGCGGTCGCATCGTGGGCGAACGTCGCCGGCTCGTCCGCGGCGGGCCAGAACGAGAGCATCCATCCCACGTCGGCCAGGGGATCGCCGATCGTGGCCATCTCCCAGTCGAAGATCGCGGCCAACGCAGGAGGCGCGCCGCGCCCCAGCCCGGGATCGAACGCCACGTTGTCCAGCTTGTAGTCCCCGTGGACGAGCGTCGCCGGACCCGAGGCGGGCAGGTTGGCGCGAAGCCATTCGCCGGCCGCCCGCAGGTCGGGGAGCGGGCGCGTCAGCGGCTCGGTCAGGTCCAGCTGTCCGCCCCAGCGCCGGAGCTGGCGCTCGAGGTAGCCGGTCTCCCGGCCGAACCCCTCGAGTCCCGCCGCCCGAGGGCCGATCGCGTGCACCTCGGCGAGCGCGTCGACCAGCTCCTCGCCGACGGCGCGCCGCGCAGCATCCGTCAGCGACGGCACCGGCGGCCCCAAGTCCCGCATCACGACGCCGCGGACGCGCTCCATCAGATAGAAGGGGACGCCGATCACCGACGGGTCTGAGCACGCCGCGACCGGTCGCGGCGCGCGGACGGGCGTGTCCGCGATCGCCGACAGCACGCGGTGCTCGCGCAGCACGTCGTGTGCCGTCGGGAGAAACGCCCCGCGCGGGGGACGGCGGAGCACCCACGACTGCTCGCCGCGGCGGACGAAGAACGTCTCGTTGGAATGTCCCTGGGTGTGTCGCTCGACCTCCAGGGGCTCGTCCGCGGGTCCGAAGCGATCGTCGATCCAGCGCGCGAGCGCCCGGCGGTCGACCAGCGGCTCGCCGTTCGAAGCTGCCGGTGCGCCGGAGCCCACGTGCGCTACCCGAGGCCGCCGGCTCCGGACGCGGTGGTGCCGGTCTCGGCCATCGCCTTCACGAGCGACCGGGCGATCACCATGCGGTGGACCTCCGACGGCCCGTCGTAGATGCGCGCCGCGCGGGCGTCGCGGTAGTAGCGCTCCAGCGGGAGGTCCGCCGAGTACCCGAGCGCTCCGCACACCTGCACCGCGCGGTCCACGACCCGGCCGAGCATCTCGGCCGCGGCCACCTTCACCATCGACACCTCGCGGCGCGCGTCGAGCCCCGATTCCAGCTTCCACGCGGCGTGCAGCACCATGAGCCGGGCGGCGTGCAGCTCGATGGCCGAGTCCGCGAGGGGGAACGACGCGCCCTGGTGCTCGTTCAGTCGGCGGCCGAAGTCCTCGCGCGCCCCGGCGCGTTCGACCGCAATGTCGAGCGCCCGCTGCGCGACGCCGATCCAGCGCATGGCGTGGGCCAGCCGCGCCGGACCCAGCCGGGCCTGCGCGAGCGCCAGGCCTTCGCCGGGGCTGCCGATCACGGACTCCGGGCCCGCCCGGCAGTCCTCGAGCAGGATCTCGCAGTGGCCGCCCGGCGCGTCGGCGCCCATGACCGGGATCTCGCGCGTCACCTTCCAGCCGGGGTTGTCGCCGTCGACCAGGAACAGCGTGTGCCGCTGCCGCGGGTGCCGGCTGGTGTCCTCTTCGGTCTTGGCCAGCACCATCGCGAACGCGGCGCCGCGTGCGCCGGTGATGAACCACTTCTCTCCGTCGATCCGCCACCCGTCGCCGTCGCGCACGGCGGTCGTGCGCAGCTGCGTCGGGTCGGACGAACCCACCACGCGCTCCGTCATGGCGAAGCACGACCGAGCCCGGCCCTCCGCCAGGGGACGAAGGTAGCGCTCTCGCTGGGCGGGCGAGCCCGCGGTGAGCAGCAGGTGCATGTTGCCCTCGTCCGGCGCCATGCAGTTCAGCGCCAGCGACGCCATGGCGGACGGCCCCAGCTCCTGCGAGACCATCGCCATGCCGAGCGGCCCCAGGCCAAGCCCGCCCCACTCCGGCGGCAGATGAGGGTTCCACAGCCCGGCCCCGCGGGCGCGCTCGCGCAGGCTGCTGAGCGTCGACTCGAACCCCTCCGGGACGGCGGTCGCCTCCGCCGGCAGGACCTCGTCGGAGACGAAGGCGCGAACCCGTGCGCACAGGTCCTGCAGGTCGGCGGGAATCGAGAAGTCAACCACGGTCGACTATTTGACCGCTACGGGCGGGGCGGTGGCGAATCGCCCTCCTGCACCAGTTCGACCAGCACGCCGCGGAATCCCTTTGGATGGACGAACGCGACGAGCGTTCCGCGCGAGCCTGGACGGGGGGCGTCGTCGATCAGCGGGACGTCCTGCGCGCGCAGCGACGCCAGCGCGGCGGCCACGTCCTCCACGCGGTACGCGAGGTGGTGCACGCCCTCGCCCCGCCGCTCCAGGAACCGGCCCACCGGCGTCTCGGGGCCGAGCGCGCCGAGCAATTGGACGTACGACTCGCCGACGGCGAACAACACCTCCTCGACCCCCTGATCCTCGACGCGCTCTCGGTGGGCCGGCTGCAGCCCGAACGCCGACGCGTACATGGCGACCGCGGCTTCGAGGTCGGCGACGGCGATCCCGACGTGGTCGATCGCGCCGGCAAGCGGGGGAAGGGCTTCGTTCGCGCTCGACGATTGCGTGGGTTCGGTCACGCGCGGCGGCGCCGCTTGCGGCCCGCAGCCGGCGGCGGCTGCAGCCGGTTGATGAGATCCATCGCCTCGGGCAGGTGATAGGCGGGGGAGGACAGGGCAGACAGCATCGCCGCCACGCCCTGGTACTTGATGTCCGGTGGCGTGTTCGGCGTGTCGATCGCGTAGAACTCGACCAGCTCCATGAACTGGCGAAGCGACGGGACCAGCCCGCCGCGCTCGTACGCGTAGATCGTCTGCTGGGCGGCGGGGCACCCGGCGACGGCGGCGGCGTCCTTCACGGCCCGATAGCCGGCGGTGCGCCGCAGCCCCCGCAGCAGCCCGCCGATGTGCTTGGCGGTGTCGGCGCCGACCGGCTCCTGCTTCTTTCGCGGCAACGAAAACGTCCCTCCCGGCAGGCCGGAACGTGCCCGCGGCCCGCGCGGCTACCTTAGAACCTGCGTTTCCGGCTTGTCATGCTCGCGAGGATTCGCCACCTCCTCGCAACGAATCGGGTTACGACCAAAGGACGCCGCCGCTACACCCTTCGCCCGATACCGGCTCGGAACGGGTGAGCGTACGATGGCCACACGCCGGAACCCGGACCTCGAAAACGCCCGGGAAGTCCGAATCGCACCGTCACCGACACGAGCGACGAGGGAGCGACATGGCCGAGCAGAGCGTGCAGGACCCGCACGACACGGGGGTGCCGATCCAGTCGAGCCTGGCTCGCGACGGCAAGCAGGACGTGGGCAGGATCCAGGACCGGAGCCGACGGCGACGGCTGTGGAAGGCGCTGCTCGTGATCGCCGTGCTGGACATCTACGTGGCCATCCGCGTGTGGCACGGCCAGTCCCCGGTGCCGCGGCTGCCCGATGGTTGGGGCTACTACGCCTTCTTCATCGTGTACTTCGCGGTGCTGCTGCTCGTGGGCCTGGCGATGACGCTGCCGTTCCTCATCTCGGCGCGGTCGCCGGCGCGCATGGTCCGGCCGGAGGAGATCGAGATCGGCCTGAAGCAGGTCGTCGGGCTCGACGGCCAGGTGGACGAGGTCATGCGGACGCTCGACGTCTTTCTCGCGTATCGCACGTTCCGGGGGCTTGGCGGCAATCCGCGCCGCGGCGTGCTGTTCGAGGGGCCTCCGGGCACGGGCAAGACGTTCCTGGCCAAGGCGATGGCGAAGCAGGCAGGGGTGCCGTTCCTGTTCGCCTCCGCGACGCAGTTCCAGACGATGTTCTTCGGCATGACGGCGTTTCGCATCCGCCGCTACTTCAAGAAGCTGCGCAAGGCGGCCATCCGAGAGGGCGGGGCGATCGGATTCATCGAGGAGATCGACGCGATCGCCCAGAACCGCGGCGGCGTCGACACGATGTCGCCGGCGTCGGGCAACGGTCGTTCGATCTCCCGGTTCATGGGGACGGAAAGCAGCGGCTTCGTCAACGAACTGCTGGTGCAGATGCAGTCGTTCGACGAGCCGTCGCGGACGAATCGGATCCTGAGCTGGCTCGGCGACCGGCTGAACGGCATGCTCCCGCCGGATTGGCGGATCAAGGCCGGCGGCCCCGTGTACCACAACGTCCTGGTGATCGCCGCGACGAACCGCGCCTCGTCCCTCGACCCGGCGCTGTTGCGGCCCGGCCGCTTCGACCGCCGCCTGTACTTCGACTTCCCGACGAAGCGCGCGCGGCGCGAACTGGTCGACTTCTTCCTGAACCGCAAGGCGCACGCGCCCGACCTCGACGACGACACGGCGCGAGAGCGCCTGGCCTTCGAGCTGCTCGGCTACACGCCGGCCATGCTCGAGCGGCTGTTCGACGAGGCCCTGGTGGTGGCCGTGCGCGACGGGCGCACCACGATGGAACTGAAGGACGTCTACGACGCGCGCCTGACGCAGGAGCTGGGGCTGAAGTCTCCGGTCACCTACACCGACCACGAGCGCACGGTGATCGCGACCCACGAGGCCGGACACGCCACGGCCGCCTACCTGCTCGGTACCACTGAGCGCATGGAGGTCCTGTCGATCATCAAGCGCCGCGAGGCCCTGGGACTGCTCGCGCGATCCGACACGCAGGAGCGCTTCACGAAGTCCCGCTCGGAGCTCGAGGGGTCCATCGCGATCGCGCTCGGTGGCATGGCCGCGGAGGAGATCTACTTCGGCGAGAGCACGACCGGCCCCGGAGGCGACTTGGGCCAGGCGACCGCGACGGCCACGACCATGGTGGGCGCGCTCGGCATGGGGAGCTCGCTGCTGTCGTTCACCGCGGTGGACGACGGCCCGGTCTCGGCGACGAACCTGGTCGGCAAGGTGATGGGGGATGCGGACGCCAAGCGCGAGGCGCAGGCGATCATGACCGCACAGAAGGAGCGCGTGCTCGAGGTGCTCGGGCACAACCGCGACATCCTGGAAGCGCTGCGCGATGCGCTGATCGAGCGCGACGAGCTGGTGGGCGACGAGATCACGTCGGTGATCAACGCGACGCTCGACCGCCGCAAGATCGTCGTGCTGCCCGAGGCCGACCCGGCGGAGACGGACCGCTAGGGAGCCAGCTCGAACGGCGGGGCGATCGCAAGGTTCGTCACCTTCCGCTTGGAGCCATCGGCGCGTTCTCGATCACCGGCGAACTCGAGGCCGGGCCTAGAATGGCCGGAAAGACCCTCCGGGAGACGCGAATGGCCTCGTCCGTGATCGTTGCAGGAGCCCGAACGCCGATCGGGAAGTTCGCCGGCGGGCTGTCCACCGTGCCGGCCGTGTCGCTCGGCGCCGTCGCCATCCGCGAGGCGCTGGCCCGCGCCGGCGTGCCCGCGGGCGACGTCGAGTACGTGATCATGGGCCACGTGATCCAGGCCGGCGCCGGGCAGATCACCGCCCGGCAGGCCGCCATCGAGGCAGGCGTTCCGAAAGAGGTCCCGGCCGTCACGATCAACAAGGTCTGCCTGTCCGGGCTCAACGCCGTCGCGCTGGCCGACCAGCTGATCCGGGCGGGCGAGCTGGAGGTCGCCGTCGCCGGCGGCATGGAGTCGATGTCGCTGGCGCCGTATCTGATGCCGAAGGCACGGACCGGTGAGCGTATGGGCGACGCGGCCATGGTGGATTCGATGATCCACGACGGCCTTTGGTCGACGTTCACCAACCAGCACATGGGGGAGGCCTCCGACGAGGTGAACCGCGACCTGGGCCTCGGCCGGGCCGAACAGGACGCGTGGGCCGCCCGCTCGCACGCGCGGGCCCACGACGCGTGGGAGTCCGGACGCATGGCCGAAGAGGTCGTGCCCGTGGAGGTTCCGCAGCGAAAGGGCGACCCCGTGATCGTCGGCCGCGACGAGGGCATCCGGCCGGACACGACCGAAGTCTCGCTCGCGGCCCTTCGGCCCGCGTTCCACGACGACGGGACGATCACCGCCGGCAACGCGTCGCAGATCTCCGACGGCGCGGCTGCGCTGGTGGTCATGTCGGCCGATCGGGCGTCGCGCCTCGGGCTCGAGCCGCTGGCCGAGATCGTTGCCCACGGCATGTCGGCTGAGCGCTACTCGTACCTGCACACCGTGCCGGCGATCGCGCTGCAGAACGCGCTGAAGAAGGCGGATCTGGACCCCCACGATCTCGGGCTGATCGAGATCAATGAGGCGTTCGCGGCGGTCTCGCTCAACGCGGCGCGGATGCTCGGCGCCGACGAGGACATCGTCAATGTGAACGGGGGAGCGGTGGCCCTGGGCCACCCGATCGGCGCGACGGGCGCGCGGCTCGTCCTGACCCTGGCGCACGAGATGCGCCGGCGGGGCGTCGAGTACGGCGGCGCGACCCTGTGCGGCGGCGGCGGCCAGGGCGACGCGCTGGTCATCCGGCGGCCGGCATGAAGGTGGCCGACCTGGCGTTCGACCTGCCGGAGGAGCTTCGCGAGTTCCGCGACGTGGTGCGCGAGATCGTGGAAACGCGGGTCGGACACAAGCGCGCGGCCGAGATCGACGAGACCGACGAGTTCCCCTGGGACGTCCACAAGCTGTTCGTTGAGAACGAGCTCATGGCCGTCGGTTACCCGGAGGAGTTCGGCGGCGCGGGCGGCGGTTCGCTGACCGTCGCCGTGATGATCGAGGAGATCTCCCGGGTCTCCGCGGGTTGCTCGCTGTTCCCCCTGGTCAGCCGCCTGGGGGCCATCCCGGTCCTGCTGGCCGGCACCGATGCGATGAAGCGCGAGCTGTTCGGCGGCATCGCCCGGGGCGACCACCTCATGTCGTACTGCCTGACCGAGCCGGGCAGCGGATCGGATTCGGTGGCCATGCGGACGCGGTACGAAGCCACCGGGGGCGGGTACCGGCTTCGCGGCACGAAGCGGTTCATCACCGGCGCGGGGGTCTCCGACGCGTACATGGTGTTCGCCACACGCGATCCGGCCGAGAAGGCGAAGGGCATCTCCGCGTTCCTCGTCTACAAGGACGATCCCGGCGTCTCCTTCGGCAAGGAGGAGCAGAAGATGGGCATCCGCGGGTCGCCGACGCGCGAGGTGATCTTGGAGGACGCCGAGATCCCGGGCGACCGTCTGATCGGCGACGAGGGCGAGGGCTTCGCCTACGCGATGCGGACGCTGGACTACTCCCGGCCGACGATCGCCGCGCAGGCGCTGGGGATCGCGCAGGGGGCGTTCGACTTCGCCGCCAGGTACTCGCTGTCGCGCGAGCAGTTCGGCGCGCCGATCTCTTCGCTGCAGGGCGTGCAGTTCATGCTCGCCGACATGGCGATGGAGATCGAGGCGGCACGGCTGTTGGTGTACCGCGCAGCAGCGCTCGTGGACGCGAAGGACCCGCGGATGACCGCGTTCGCGTCCATGGCCAAGTGCTTCGCGAGCGATGTCGCGATGAAGGTGACGACCGATGCGGTCCAGGTGCTCGGCGGCTACGGCTACATGCGCGAGTACCCGGTCGAGCGGATGATGCGCGACGCGAAGATCACCCAGATCTACGAGGGGACGAACCAGATCCAGCGCGTGGTGATCGCCCGCGAGATCCTGCGGGCAATCGATTCCTAACCGCCGGCCTCCCAGATGCGCTCCCAGGCGGGGCGCTCTTCGTCGAGCTGGCGAATGACCTCCTCCAGCTCCGTCGCGCGGATCACGGGCCGTCCGGCGCCGCCAACGCGAGCCGGACCCACCGGGTGCAGGCGCCCGGCGCGCATCCAGAGCTGAATCGTGTTGTAGGTCACGCCGGCCCTGCGGGCCGCCTCGTGACGGGTCAAGAGCTCCTCGCTCTGCACATGCCCCCCTTTCAGCACCTCGATCCTCCCGGCGACGCGAGCATCATAGCGTGCCCTGGTTGGGGCCAATGCGCAAGTTGACCGAATCCTGGCGGGTTCCCCTGGACGGCCGGCGGCCCCGCCGGGGTATGCTCCGGCTCCATGGGGCCTGGTGTGGGCGAGGACCGGGGGGCTCCAAGGTCGCCGTCGGCGTCCGGCGTCGAGCTCATCCAGTACATGGAGCTCGCCGACGCGAACCTGCTGGGCAACGTCCACGGAGGCGTCGTGATGAAGCTCGCAGACACCGCCGGGGGCCTGTCGGCGATGAAGCACTGCGGGGTCCCGGTCGTCACCGTCGCCATGGACGAGATGTCCTTCATGGAGCCCGTGCGCGTCGGAGACGTCCTCAGCGTGAAAGCCATGGTCAACGACGTCGGGACCACGTCCCTGGAAGTGGGCGTGAGGGTCGAGGCCCAGAACATCGCCACGGGAAAGGTCGTCCACACCTCCAGCGCCTACCTCGTGTACGTGGCGCTGGACGCCGAAGGCCGCCCCACCCGGGTGCCGCCCATCGAGCCCACCTCCGATGCCGAACGGCGCCGTCAGGCCGAGGCGAAGCTGCGGCGCCAGGCGCGGCTGGCCAAGGCGGCGGCGATCAAAGCCGCCCGCGCGCGGGGTGAGCAGGAGGCCTGAGCAGCCCCAGCAGGACATCCACGCGGGGATGGGGGGGTCGGCGCTGGGGCGCCAAAACGCCAGAAGGACTCAACACCGCACCGGCGTTGCCCGCAGGGGGCGCGGGTAGGCTGACCGCCGTGGCATGGATCCGACGCAAGCGAGCCTCCGACGGAGCGCCGACGGCCGAAGGAAGCGTCGCCGAGACGGGAAAGCGGCACTCCGGGTTGCGCAAGAGCTTCCTGGTCGTCGCCGGCGTGCTGGCGCTGGTGCTGGCAGGCGGCTCCGCCTTCTCTTTGTCAACGATCCGGAACGTGAACAATGGAATTGGCAAGGTTTGCGTGAGCAACTGCGGCAACGAGAACCCCGATCAGACGCTCACCAATCTGGCGCCGAAATGCGTCCGCAAGGTCTGCAACTACCTCCTGCTCGGCAGCGACAGCCGCTCGGGATTCGACAAGAAGCAGCAGCAGCAGTTCGGCAACTCCTCGAGCGTGACGGGGCAGCGTTCCGACTCCATCCTGCTGGTGCACCTGGACATCCCCGACAACCGGACCACGGTGCTGTCGATCCCGCGCGACCTGCTGGTGGACATCCCCGGGCACGGGCAGGACAAGATCAACGCGGCCTTCGACTACGGCCCCAACGTCCTGGTGAAGACCGTCGAGAACCTCACCGGCATGCAGATCAACCACTACGTGGCGATCAACTTCACCGGGTTCACGAAGCTCGTCGACGCGGTCGGCGGTGTCCCGGTGTGCGTATCGCACCCGATGATCGACCGGCTGTCGGGCCTCTACCTTCGCCACACCGGCTGTTACCACATGGACGGCCGCACGGCCCTGGCATTCGTGCGCGCGCGCCACGTCGAGGGCGACACGATCCCGGACTTCTCCCGGATCAGCCGCCAGCAGGCGTTCTTCCGCGCGTTGATCCAGAAGATCGAGTCGGCGGACTCCATCGCGCACATCCCGGCGATCATCTCCGCCCTCAAGCACAACCTGGTGGTGGACCAGCGCCTGAACATCTTCGACATCCAGGACCTGGCCCACAGCCTGGAGAAGCTGGGCCAGGGCGGGGTGGACTTCCGGGTCGTCCCGGCGGTCCCGACGGTGATCAACGGGATCGACTACGTGACGCTGGTCTCGACGGAAGCCGACAAGTGCTTCGCGATGCTGAAGGCGAACAAGAACCTCGGCCACCTCTGCAAGGCCCTGCCATCCACCCCGGAATCCCCGGCGACCGTCCGGATCCAAGTGTTCGACGCGAACTCCGGCGGGCTCGCCGACAAGGTGGCCACCTACCTGGCCCAGGCCGGGTTCGAGGTGCAGCCGGTGCAACCGGCGCCGTCCACGTACCACAAGAGCCAGATGCTGGTCGTGAACGGGCAGGGCGCCGCGAAGGACGTCGTGCACACCTACCTGCCGAGCCTGCACCTCATCAAGGCCTACCAGGGCCCCCACGTGGCGGCCGACATCGTCGTCGTCATCGGCGCGGGGTACAACGGGCCGGGTTCGTAGCTTCGCTAGACTTCGGGCGTGGCCGTCCCGATCGACGTCGATCACGTTGCGCGCCTGGCTCGCCTGGAGCTCACCCCCGACGAGCGGGAGCGATTCGGGCGCCAGCTCGCGCAGATCCTGGAGCACGCCGAACGGGTCGGGCAGGTTGCGGCCGAGGACGTGCCGCCCACATCGCACCCACTGCCACGATCCAACGTGCTGCGTGACGACGAGCCGCGCGACGGGCTGACGCACGACCAGGCGATCGCCAACGCCCCCGCGACCGAGGGCGGCATGTTCCGCGTGCCGCGCATCGTGGAGCAGGGATAGCCGTGCCCGAACTGTGCGACCGAACCGGCCACGAGCTGGCGTCGCTGTTGCGCGACGGGACCACCTCGCCTGCCGAGGTTCTGGAGTCGTGCCTGGCGCGGACCGCGGCGCTCGACGAGCGGCTGCACGCGATCCTGACGCCGACCGTCGACGAGGCGCGGGCCCAGGCTGCCGGCGCCGAGGACCGGCTGCGTTCCGGCGGCGCTTCGGCCGTGGCCGGCATCCCGCTGGCCCTCAAGGACGTCCTGTGCACCAGCGGCATCCGCACGACGGCGGGCTCGAAGATCCTCGAGCCCTACGTTCCGCCGTACGACTGCACGGCCTGGGCCCGCCTGAAGGACGCGGGCGCGGTCCTGGTTGGCAAGACCAACTGCGACGAGTTCGCGATGGGGTCCTCGAACGAGAACTCGGCGTTCGGCCCCGTCCACAACCCCTGGGCGACCGACCTGGTGCCGGGCGGATCCTCGGGCGGCTCGGCCGCCGCCGTGGCGGCCGGCCAGGCCGTGTGGGCCCTGGGCACCGATACGGGCGGCTCGGTCCGCCAGCCGGCGGCCCTCTGCGGGGTCGTCGGGCTGAAACCGACGTATGGCCGGGTCTCCCGCTACGGGCTGATCGCGTTCGCCTCGTCGCTGGACCACGTGGGGACGCTCACCCGCGACGTGCGCGATGCGGCGACGCTGCTGTCGGGCATCGCCGGGTTCGACCCGCTGGACGCGACCAGCCTGCCCGACCCGCCCCGCGACTTCACCGAGGGGATCGACGGCGGCGTGCGCGGGCTTCGCGTCGGCGTCGTCGAGGACTGGCTCGGCGTGGAGGGAACCCAGCCGGGCGTTCGCGACGCGTTCCACGCGGCGCTGGACCGCCTGGACGGGCTCGGCGCCGCGGTCGAGCCGGTGAAGCTCCCGCACGCAGACTTCGCGCTGTCGGCGTACTACCTGATCGCTCCCGCCGAGGCGTCATCGAACCTGGCGCGGTACGACGGCGTCCGCTACGGCCTGCGCGTCGACGGCGACGACGTCGTCCAGATGAACATGCGCACGCGCGGCTCGGGCTTCGGCGACGAGGTGAAGCGGCGCATCATGCTCGGAACGTACGCGCTGTCGGCGGGTTACTACGACGCCTACTACGGCCAGGCGCAGAAGGTCCGCACGCTGGTCATCCGCGACTTCGAGCAGGCGTTCGCCGGCGTGGACGTGGTGGTGGCGCCGACGTCGCCCACCACGGCGTTTCGGATCGGCGAGCGGGTGGACGACCCGCTGGCGATGTACCTGTCCGACGTGTTCACGATCCCGGCCGACCTGGCGGGCATCCCGGCGATCAGCATCCCGTGCGGCCTCGCCGACGGCCTGCCCGTCGGCTTCCAGGTCATGGGCGCGCTGCGCGACGAGGCCACGGTGCTCCGCGCGGCCTTCGCGCTGGAGCAGGACCTGGCGTTCGACGCCCGGCCGCCGCTGGTTGCGGAGGTCGCCCCGTGAGCGCCGCCGGCACGGCCACCGACGTCGAGGCCGTCATCGGCCTGGAGTGCCACGTCGAGCTCTCGACGCGGACGAAGATGTTCTGCGGGTGCCGCAACGCGTTCGGGGCGCCTCCCAACTCGAACGTGTGCCCGATCTGTCTGGGCCACCCCGGCACGATGCCGGTGCCGAACCGCACCGCGATCGAGTACATCGTGCGGATCGGGCTGGCGCTCGACTGCCGGATCGCCCCGGATTCGCTGTTCCATCGCAAGAACTACTTCTATCCGGACATGCCGAAGAACTTCCAGATCTCCCAGTACGACCTGCCGATTTGCGTCGACGGGCACCTCGACGTGCAGGTGGATGGCGAGAGCAGAAGGATCGGGATCACGCGCGTGCACATGGAGGAGGACACGGGCAAGACCTCGCACGCCGGAACGACCGGCCGCATCGCCCAGGCCGAGTACGCGCTCGAGGACTACAACCGTGCCGGCGTGCCGCTGGTCGAGGTCGTCTCCGAGCCCGACATCCGCTCGCCCGAGGAGGCTCGCGCCTACCTGACGGAGCTGCGCGCCGTGCTGCAGACGCTGGGCGTGTCCGACGTCCGCATGGAGGAGGGGTCGCTGCGATGCGACGCGAACATCAGCGTGCGCCCCGTGGGCAGCGTCGAGCTCGGGACGAAGGTCGAGATCAAGAACATGAACTCGATCCGATCCGTCGAGCGCGCGCTGCGGTTCGAACGCGACCGTCAGCGGGCGGCCCTGGAATCGGGCGAGCCCATCGCGCAGGAGACCCGGCACTACGACGAGAACACGGGCGCAACGTCGTCGATGCGATCGAAGGAGTTCGCGTTCGACTACCGCTACTTCCCCGAACCCGACCTGACGCCGCTCGAGCCCGAGCCGGCGTGGGTGGAGGAGATCCGCGCCGCGCTGCCGGAGCTTCCGGCCGCCCGGCGGGCGCGCTTCGAGACCGAGTACGGGTTGTCCCCGCAGCAGTCGGGCGTCGTCGGCGGGCAGTCCGACTGGGCGTCGTTCTTCGAGGACGCCGTCGCCCTGGGCGCGGACGCGCCCTCGGTGGCCAACTGGACGGCGGGGGACCTGGCGGCGCTGGTCAACGAGTCCGGGGACGGGCTGGGCGCGTCGAAGGTCACCCCGGCGCACATCGCGGACCTGGTCCGCCTGGTCGATGACGGCGTGCTGAGCTCTGCCGGCGCCAAGGCGGCGCTCGCCGAGGCGTTCGCGTCCGGCGAGCCGATCGAGGCGATCGTCGAAGCGAAGGGGTTGCGACAGGTGTCGGACGAGGGCGCTCTGGAGTCGGTGATCGACGAGGTCATCGCCGAGAATCCCGGGCCGGTCCAGCAGTACCTCGGTGGCAAGGACGGGGCGATCAACGCCCTGGTGGGGCCCGTCATGAAGAAGACCAAGGGCTCGGCCAACCCCGCGGTCGTGCAGGAGATCCTTCGCCGGCGCCTGGCCCGCCCCTGACCGATCCCCCGGGCGTCCGGGAACGTACCCCCTCGTGGCTGGGTTCAAGATCGAAGGACGCCCCTTCCGATGGGGAAGTGGGCGAAATCGGCGAAGATAGAGGGGTCATGTACGCAATCGTCAACCACGTCGCCTGAGAGCTGAACCAGCAGCAGAGGTTCGCCGAAGCGCGGCGAGCCTCCGCGGTCAGGGCGGTCGCCCGGGCGAAGAAGCACGCGAAGAAGAACGGTGGCGCGGTGAGCCTGACCGGCTACGGCGTCAGCGCGTCTGCGGCGAGCCCGAACGGCTCGAGCCCGCACCTCAACGGTTCGAGCCCGAACGGGTCGGGCCATCCGAACGGCACGAACCCGAACGGGTCGAGCGCACACGCGAACGGGTCGAGCCCGAACGGGGACCACGACGGTCACACGCGGCGGCGCTTCTGGCTGTTCGGCCGTCCGAGGCGCGAGCGGATCGTGGACGTCCACGAGTTCCGGCCGACCGGCGAGGACGTCTACAAGGCGTTCCGGTACTGACGGCCGCCGGCCGCGCCGGGGGCGGATGGTAGGCTGGCCGAACCGTTTCGCTGGAGCGCACACCACCGCTCAGGAGGGGGCGTACGTGGACAAGCCCGAGATCCTGATGGCCCCCGGCCCGACCCCGGTGCCGCCCGACGTATTGCTCGCGCAGGGCAGCCCGCTCGTCTACCACCGCGGGCCCGGGTACGGCGACCTGCTGCGCGAGGTGACCGAGGGCCTCCAGGAGATCCTGAAGACCCGCTCGGACGTGCTCGTCCTGACGTCGTCGGGAACGGGCGGCCTCGAGTCCGCGGTGGCCAACCTCCTGTCTCCCGGAGACCGCGTGGTCGTCCCGGTCGCGGGGTTCTTCGGGCAGCGCTTCGCGAAGATCGCGACCGCGTTCGGCGCGGAAGTTCGAGCCATCGACTACGAGTGGGGCAGCGCCGTGCGCCCCGCAGACGTGCGCGCGGCCGTCGACGAGGCGCCCACGAAGGCGGTCCTCATGCAGCACAGCGAGACGTCGACCGGCGTCGTGCACGACATCCGTGCGGTCGGCGAGGTGCTGCGCGGCTCCAGCGCCCTGTTCGTCGTCGACGTCGTCTCGAGCCTGGGCGCGGTGCCCTACGACGGCGACGGCTGGGGCGTGGACGTTGCGGTGGGAGGATCCCAGAAGGCGTTCTCCGCAACGCCGGGCGTGGCGTTCGTCTCGGTCTCGCAGTCGGCATGGGAAGCCTCGCGCGCCGCGACGAACCCTCGCTTCTACTTCGACTGGGCGGCGTACAAGGAGGCGTACGACCGCAAGGACCCGGAGAATCCCTTCACGCCGGCCATCTCGGTGATGCAGGGCCTGCGCGCGGCGCTCCGCCTGTATTTCGACGAGGGCGCCGACGCGGTGCTGGCGCGCCACCGGCTCCTGTCCGCCGCGACCAAGGCCGGCGTTCGCGCGCTGGGCCTCGAGCTGTCGGGGGAGGATCCCGAACGCGCCTGGACGGTCACGGCGGTGAAGGCCCCCGACGGCATCGACGGGGATGAGCTCGTCGCCCGCGTCCGGTCCGACCATCGGATCGTGCTGGCGCCGGGTCAGGGCCCGCTGAAGGGCAGGGTCTTTCGGATCGGGCACCTTGGGCAGTACGACCGACTGGACATCCTGCGCGGGCTGGCCGCGCTGGAGATGACGCTTCGCGCCATGGGGTACCCGGCCGAGCCGGGCGCGGCGGTCGCCGCCGCGGAGGCCGTGTTCGGCGCGGAGGGGAGCTCGCCGCCGGCGCAGGCCTAGCCGGGACGGCGGACGCCGCGATGACCGCCGACCCGCCGGACCGCCCCCGCATCCTGATCACCGAGCCAATCTCCGAGGGCGGCATGGCATCGCTGTCCGCGGAGTTCGACGTGGACGTGCGCCCGGAGCTGGTCGCCGGCGGCCTGGCCGACGCGATCGGGCCGTACACCGCGCTGATCGTTCGTTCGCAGACGAAGGTCACCGCCGAGGTGGTCGAGCGCGCCGCGTCGCTTCGGGTGATCGCGCGCGCGGGCATCGGCGTCGACAACGTGGACGTCGAGGCAGCCACGAGACGCGGCATGCTCGTGGTCAACGCGCCGCAGTCGAACATCGTGTCGGCGGCCGAGCACGCGTTCGCCCTGCTGCTCGCGCAGGCGCGCAACCTCCCGCAGGCGCACGCGGCGTTGAAAGCCGGCGCGTGGGAGCGGGAGCGGTTCCAGGGCGTGGAGCTGCTGGGCAAGACGCTCGGCGTGCTGGGGCTGGGCAACGTCGGCGCGATGGTCGCCCAGCGCGCGCTGGCGTTCGGGATGCGCGTCGTGGCGTTCGACCCGTACGTGTCGCGCGAACGGGGGCGGTCGCTCGGGGTCGATCTGGTCCCGGAGCTGGATGCGCTGCTCGTGCAGGCCGACTTCCTGAGCGTCCATCTGCCGTCGACGCCGGAGACCCGCGGGCTGATCGGGGAGCGCGAGCTGGCGCTGTTGCCGCCCGGCGCCCGGATCGTGAACACGTCGCGCGGCGACGTGCTGGACGAGGCGGCGCTGGCCGCCGCGGTCGCGTCGGGTCACCTGGGCGGGGCGGCGCTGGACGTGTTCACCAAGGAGCCGCTGCCGGCCGGCAGCCCGCTGCTGTCGCTGGACGACGTGGTCGTGACCCCGCACCTGGGGGCCGCGACGAAGGAGGCGCAGGACAAGGCCGGCGTCGCGATCGCGGAGATGGTGGCCCTGGCGCTGCGCGGCGAGTACGTCCCCTACGCCGTCAACGTGTTCGCCGGGGCGGAGGTCAGCGACCTGGTCAGGCCCTTCGTCATGCTCGCAGAGAAGCTCGGCGCGATCGTCACCGGTCTGGCCGAGGGGGCGCTGCATGGGCTGGAGTGCGGGTTCCTCGGTGGCCTGGCCGAGCAGGACACCCGCGTCCTGACGCTGGCGGCGCTCAAGGGGGCGCTGGCGGCCGTGGTGCACGAGCCGGTGACGTTCGTGAACGCGCCGTCGATCGCGCGCGAGCGCGGGATGACGGTGTCCGAGACGAAGTCGACGGCGTCGCGCGACTACGTGAACCTCATGACCCTGCGGGCGGAGACCGACGCCGGGGAGCTTCGGGTGGCGGGAACCATCGTCGGGGCGCGAGGCGGAGAGCGCCTGGTGCAGATCTTCGACTTCGACGTCGATCTCGCTCCGGCGCGAAACATGGCGTTCCTCCTCTACGAGGACCGGCCCGGCGTCATCGGTACGGTCGGGACGCTGCTCGGCGACGCGAGCGTGAACATCGCCGGCATGGAGGTTGGCCGGCGCGCGGCCGGCGGCCTGGCGCTGATGTGCCTGACGGTCGACAGCCCGATCCCGCTCGAGGTCCTTGCGCAGATCGAGCGGAGCGTCGGGACCGAGCGGGCGCGTTCGCTGATCCTTCCGGGCTGAGCGCCGAGGCCCGCCGAGCCACCCGGTATCCTAGGTTCGAACGGGCCGCGCGCCCCTCGAAGGAGGCAACATGCCGATTCCGGAGGTCCAGAAGATCTGGGTGGACGGCGAGCTGGTCGACTGGCACGAGGCCAAGGTCCACGTCCTGACCCACGCGCTGCACTACGGCAGCGGCGTGTTCGAGGGCATCCGGGCCTACGAGACCAAGCGCGGTCCGGCCGTCTTTCGCCTACAGGACCACCTTCGGCGGCTCTCCCGCTCGTGCCACCTGTACCACATGGAGGTCCCGTACTCGGCCGAGGAGCTGCGCGAGGCGGTGAAGGCCACGATCCGCGTCAATGAGCTCCAGGCCTGCTACATCCGGCCGCTGGTGTTCCGCGGTTACGGCGAGATGGGCCTGAACCCCATGCTGGCGCCAGTGAACGTCTTCATCGCGGTATGGCCGTGGGGCACGTACCTGGGCGAGGAGGCGCTGGAGACCGGCGTGCGCGCGAAGGTCTCGTCCTGGAAGCGCAATGACCACAACACGCTGCCGCCGGCCGCCAAGGCGACGGGCCAGTACATCAACTCCAGCCTCGCCAAGATGGAGGCCGTCAAGGCGGGATACGACGAGGCGATCATGCTGAACCTCGAGGGCCTGGTATCGGACGGATCGGGCGAGAACGTGTTCGTCGTCCGCGACGGGGTCATCATGACCCCGCCCCTGTCGGCGTGCTGCCTCGAGGGGTACACGCGCGACTCGGTGATCGCGATCGGGCGGGACCAGGGGTACGAGGTCGTGGAGCGAGACCTGTCGCGCTCGGACCTGTACTCGGCCGACGAGGCGTTCTATACGGGGACCGCCGCCGAGATCACGCCGATTCGCGAAGTCGACGACCGCACGATCGGCTCCAACGGCCGCGGGCCGATCACCAAGGAGATCCAGGAGACGTTCTTCGCCGCCGTTCGCGGCGAGATCGACCGTTACCAGAGCTGGCTCGACCCGGTCTGAGCCGCACGTCGATCCGGAAACGCCGGAGGGCCGCCCCGCTCGCGGGGCGGCCCTCTCGACGTCTGCTACTCGTGGAGCGTCAGCCGGCCTGGATGGCCTGTGGCGTCAGCGCGATGTTGGCGATCGAACTGCCGGCGCTGAACTGGCTGAGGGAGAAGAACGCGATGCGGTTCGAGTACACGTACTGGTTCTTGCCCCAGCGCCATGGCACCCAGGGGACCACGTTCTCCATGATGTACTTGTCCATGTCCGCCCAGCAGGACTCGCGGTCGGTCCCGGTCTTGCCCTGACACGTCTGGATGTCAGTGTTGACCGTCGGATCGTTGACCATCGAGTAGTTGACGTTCCCGCTGGGGATGATCGTGGAACCGGCGAACAGCGGCGCGATGAACGTCGACTGGTCCGCGTAGTCCTTGATCCAGCCCGCGGTCGGGAAGATCGCGATCTTCTTGGCCGGCGTCCCGTAGAAGTTGTACATGGTGCCGGTCTCGAGGCCGCGGTCCTTGAGCGTGATCCCGATCTTGGCCAGGCTTGACTTCATCGCGGCCTCGATGGCGGGGCCGGTCGCGTCCTGGCTATAGACCGTGAACACGTCCTTGCACACGGGATCGGTGCACTGGCCGGTCTGGCCGGGGTCGTACTTCGACTGCTTGACCTCGGCTTCGGCCTTGGCCAGATCACCCGTGTGGTTCGTCGTTGCATACGGGTCGTACGTCGCGGGGAGTGCCCCGGCCATCGACGGCGGGTCGATGTGGGTCGCCACCTGGCCGAAGTCGGGCCCGCCTCGCACCCGTAACAGGGCGGCCTTGTCCATGATCAGGTTCGCCGCCTTGCGGATGTGGATGTCGTCGAACGGCGGAACGGTCGTGTTCATCGCGATGTAGAACGTCGCGTCCTCGGTGAACGACGGGCTGATCTGGTTCTTCAGCGTCGGGTTCGCCCGGAACGTGCGGAGCACGCCCGCCTCGGACGGCGTGTCGTCGATGAAGTCGAGCGTTCCGGCCTGGATCTTGTTGTACAGGTCGGTGTCGGTGCCACCGATGTTGATGTCCACCTCGTCGACATAGCAGTGACGAAGCGAGTCGGCGGTGGCCGCCGGGTTGCGAACCAGCACCATCGACTTGCCGGGCTGGTAGCCGATCGCCGGCTTCTGCTGCTTCACGGGCAGGCTGAAGTTGACCTGGTCCTCGCCCTGCCACATGTAGCACGCGGAGGAGACGAGGTAGCGGCCGTAGTCGGTGTCGTGGCCCTTGACGGCCTCGGCCGGCATCGGCGCGGTCGCCGGCAGCGTCACGCGGTAGTTGAAGTCACCCGCGGGCTGGGTCAGCTGGAACACGACGGTGTTCGGGTCCGGGCACTGCACGCCCGAGATGTCCGAGGCCTTCCCGTTCTCGAAGTCCTCGGCGCCCTGGATGACCGTGAAGTAGAACGTGTACGGCGCGCCCACGTCCTTCGTGAACATCCGCTTGATCGCGGTCTGGAAGTCCGCGCAGGTGATCGGACGGTTGAGCGGCGGCCCGAACATGACGCCGGGCTTCAGCTTGAACGTCCACGTCTGCGCGTTGTTCGTCACGGTGGGTGGTGCCGCGGCGAGGTCGGGAGTCGGCACGTCGCCCGCATCACCCAGTTGCGGTACGTAGAACATGAGCGTGCGCTGCATGTCCGACAGCAACGCGAACGACTCGGAGTAGTACTCCACGCTCGGGTCCATGCTCGCGGTGACGTCCGACAGAAGGCCGACGCGCAGGACGCCACCCTTCTGGAGGTTCGCTCCCGGCGAGGCGGTTGAACCACCGCCACCGCCTCCATTGGTGTTGCCGCTACAGGCCGCCCCGACGATCGACAGGGCGGACGCGACTGCGACGAACGGCAACAGTCGTCGTTTATTCAATTGTCCCTCCTCTCCAGCGATCGCCATGGGGAAGATACGCGATTTCGGGCACCGAGGATTGAGGTTTGATTGGACGGCGGCAACGGATTCCACTGGACGGAGACTGGACGTTCGCCGACGGGGGGAGGGGTTGCCCGTCCCGCCTGGTGGAACGGAGCCCGCGGCCGGGCGGCTGGTAGCCTCGCGGTCCATGAGGCTCGTCAGGTTTCGTCAGGGGAGCGGGATCGCCGCGGGCTCCCTCGAGGCCGGGTTCGTGCGGCCCATCCGGGGCACGTTCTTCGAGGATCCCGTCCCGACCGGACAGGAGATCCCGTTGGACGAGGTGCGGCTGCTCGCCCCCGTGATCCCCTCCAAGGTGGTCGCCGTCGGCAAGAACTACGCCGAGCATGCCGCCGAGATGGGCGGAGAGGTCCCCGAGGAGCCGGTGATCTTCCTCAAGCCCTCCACCACCGTGGTCGGGCCGGATGACCCCGTGCCGTGCCCCGATGTCGGCCGCGTCGACCACGAGGCCGAGCTGGCCGTGGTCGTCGGGCGGCTGGCCCGCCGGGTCCCGATCGAGGAGGCGGGACGATACGTGCTCGGCTACACGTGCGCCAACGACGTCACCGCCCGCGACCTGCAGCGTCGCGACGGCCAGTGGACCCGGGGCAAGTCGTTCGACGGGTTCTGCCCGCTGGGGCCCTGGGTGGAGACGGAGTTCGACGCGAGCGATGCGGCCATCGAATGCCGCGTCAACGGGGACACACGACAGGCCGCGCGGACCTCCCAGCTGGTCGTCGGGCCCGGGGAGCTGCTGTCCTTCGTGAGCGCCGTGATGACGCTGCTGCCGGGCGACGTCCTGCTGACCGGCACGCCGGCCGGCGTCGGCCCCCTGACGCCGGGCGACCGGGTCGAGGTCGAGGTCGAGGGCATCGGCGTCCTGGCGAACCCGGTGGTGGCCGATGACTGAGACCGGTGCGCCCCAGGTCGTCGCCGACGGGTCGGCGGCCGCGGCCGCGGGCTCCGACGTCCGGTGCCGGTTCGCGCCGTCGCCGACCGGATACCTGCACGTGGGCAACGCCCGGACCGCGCTGTTCAGCTGGCTGCTCGCGCGGCGAAACGGCGGCACGTTCGTGCTGCGCGTCGAGGACACCGACCGGGCGCGGTCCACGGACGAGGCGATCGAGATCCTGATCCACTCGCTTCGCTGGCTGGGCATCGACTGGGACGAGGGCCCGGAGGTCGGCGGCCCGTTCGGACCGTACCGGCAGACGGAAGGACTCGACCATTTCCGCGAGGTCACCGACCGCTTCCTGGAGGCCGGCACCGCCTACCGCTGCTACTGCACGCCGGAGGAACTCGAAGATCGCCGTCGGGCCGCGCTCAAGCGCGGCGAGACGCCGGGCTACGACGGCCGCTGCCGAACCCTGGGCGACAAGGAGCGCGCCGCCTTCGAGGCGGAGGGCCGGTCGTTCGCGGTGCGGTTCGCGATGCCCGGGAACGACATCGCGGTGCACGACCTGATCCGCGGCGAGACCACGTTCCCCGCGGCGGACCTCAAGGACTTCGTCATCATGCGCTCCAACGGCGTGCCGACGTACCTGCTCGCGGCCGCGGTCGACGACGTGCGGATGAAGATGACGCACGTCATTCGCGGCGAGGACCTTATGCCCTCGACGCCTCGGCAGCTGGAGATCATGAAGGCGCTCGGCGCCCCCCCGCCCGCGTACGCGCACCTGCCGCTGATCGTGGGACCGAACCGCCAGCCGCTGTCGAAGCGCTTCGGCGCCGTCGCCGTCGAACACTTCCGCGAGACGGGCTTCCTGCCCGAAGCGCTCGTCAACTACCTGGCGCTGCTGGGGTGGTCCTTCGACGAGAAGACCACGTTCCTGGACCGCGCCCAGCTCATCGGCGCCTTCGACGTGTCCCACGTGTCGCGCAACCCCGCGGTGTTCGACCTGCAGAAGCTGGAGTGGATGAACGGGCACTACATCCGCGAGTCCGACGACGAACGACTCGCCGGGCTCGCCGGTGAGTTCCTGTCGGCGGCCGGCATCGACGCCGACCCGCAGCTGGTGCTCCGCGCGATGCCGATCGTCAAGGAGCGCATCCACACGCTGGCCGAGCTGCCGGGCATGCTGCGGTTCCTGTTCGAGGACGTGACGCCCGACGAGAAGGCGGCGGCGATGCTCGCGGGGGACCACGTGGCGACGCTGCGCGCGGCGCTTTCGGCCCTTGAGCCGCTGCCCGACTGGACGGCCGACGCCATCCACCAGGCGCTCGGCGGCCTCAAGGAGTCGCTCGGCCTGTCGTCGAAGCAGGCCTTTCAGCCGGTGCGGGCGGCGGTCACCGGCACCCTGGTGTCGCCGCCACTGTACGAGTCGATGGAGCTGCTGGGCCGCGAGCGGTCGCTCTCCCGCATCCGCGCGGCGGTCGACGCCGCCGGCTGAGCCCTACGCCCCGGCACGGTGCCGGTAGAACTCGACCTTCTCGGGCGCCAGCGGCGTGTTGCCCAGTATCAGGTCCGCGGCTTTCTCCGCCAGCATCATGACGGGCGCGTAGATGTTGCCGTTGGTGACGTACGGCATCGACGACGCGTCGACCACGCGCAGCCCGCGCACCCCGTGCACGCGCAGCGACTGCGGGTCGAGCACGGAGCGATCGTCCACGCCCATGCGGCACGTGCAGGACGGGTGCAGCGCGGTCTCGGCGTCGCTGGCCACCCAGCCCAGGATCTCCTCGTCGGACTGCACGCTCGGTCCCGGGGACAGCTCGCCGTCGTTGAAGGGGTCCAGCGCGGGCTGATTCAGGATGCCGCGCGCGACCCGCACCGCCTCGACCCACTCGCGTCGATCCTGTGGGGTCGACACGTAGTTGAAGCGCAGCGCGGGATGCTCGCGCGGGTCGCGCGAGCGGATCTTCACGCTGCCGCGCGCATCCGAGTACATCGGCCCGATGTGGAACTGGTAGCCGTGGTCGCCGGCCGGCGAGGAGCCGTCGTAGCGCACCGCCACCGGCAGGAAGTGGATCATCAGGTTCGGGTAGTCGACGTCCTCGTTGCTGCGGACGAACCCCCCGGCCTCGAAGTGGTTCGTGGCCGCCAGCCCCTTTCGAAACAGCAGCCACTGCGCGCCGATCCATGGACGGTTGCGCCACAGCAGGCCGGGAGCGACCGACACCGGCAGCTTGCAGCCGTACTGGACGTACACCTCCAGGTGGTCCTGCAGGTGCTCGCCGACGCCGGGCAGCGGCGCGACGACGTCGATGCCGAGGCCGCGAAGGAGCTCGGGATCGCCGATGCCGGACAGCTGCAGCGTCTGCGGCGAGTTGATCGCGCCGCCGCACAGGATCACCTCGCCGCCGTGGACGCGGCGAGGTCGCCTTCCGGGCTTGACGACCTCCACGCCGACGGCCCGGGTCCCGTCGAACAGCACGCGCGTGACGAACGACCGTGTCTCCACGCGCAGGTTCGGCCGCCCCATGACGGGGTGCAGGTAGGCGCGGGCCGCCGACAGGCGCCGCCCCCGGTAGACGTTGCGGTCGAACGCGGCGAAGCCCTCCTGTCGGTAGCCGTTCACGTCGTCGGTCAGCCGGTACCCGGCCTGCTGGACGGCTTCGAAGAACGCCCCGAACAACGGGCTGGTGGCCGGACCACGCTCCAGCACGAGCGGGCCGGCGTGCCCGCGGTACTCGCTGTCGAGCGGCGCCGCCAGGCAGTTCTCCATGCGCTTGAAGTACGGCAGGCAGTGGGCGTAGCCCCAGGACTCCATGCCCGGGTCCGCCGCCCAGCGTTCGTAGTCCAGCGGGTTGCCGCGCTGGAAGATCATCCCGTTGATGCTGCTCGAGCCGCCAAGCACCTTGCCGCGGGCGTGGTAGATGCGCCGGCCGTTCATGTGCGGCTCGGGTTCGGATTCGTACTTCCAGTCGTAGAAGCGGCTCCCGATGGGGAACGTCAACGCGGCGGGCATGTGGATGAACAGATCCCAGATGTAGTCCGGCCGGCCGGCCTCCAGCACCAGCACCCGGTTGGACGGGTCCGCGCTCAACCGGCTGGCGAGCGCACTACCGGCCGAGCCGCCACCGACGATGATGAAGTCGAACCGCGCTGCCGCCACCGGGACACCTCTTCGCGAGGACCGTTTCGCCGTTCGGTCCGCAGTCTGCACCATCGCGCCGCGGCCCGCCCGCGGGTGTTGCCCCTGCCGCAACCGGCGCCTTGCGCTCGGCCCCGGCGGGGTCGAAGATTGCCCAAATGCACGGGGGGTGCTGATGCTCAGGATCTTCTACGTGACCGACATCCACGGGTCGGAGGTCTGCTGGAAGAAGTTCCTGAACGCCGGTCCCCACTACGGCGCCGACGTCGTGATCGTCGGCGGTGACGTCACCGGCAAGGCCATGGTCCCGATCGTCGAGCGCGGCGGACGCTGGGAGGCCACCTATCAGGACCACCCCTACTCGCTCGAGACCGAGGACGAGGTCCGCGAGCTCGAGGCCCGGATCCTGAACCGCGGCTACTACCCGATCCGCGTGTCCGACGAGGAATACCGGCACATGCAGGAGGACGAGGACGCCGTCGACAAGCGGTTCAAGGAGGTCATGCTCGAGGGCACCGAGCGGTGGATCGCCATGGCCGACGACAAGCTCAAGGGCAAGGTCCACCGCGTGATCGTCTGCCCGGCGAACGACGACATGTTCGAGATCGACCCCATCCTGCAGAGTGGGCACGTCGTCGAGATGGGCGGCGAGGAGCCGCTGGACCTGGAGGGGTTCTCCATGGTGTCGTTCGGCTGGACGAACCCCACGCCGTGGGACACGTTCCGGGAGCTGCCGGACGAACAGCTCGGCGAGCGCATCGACGCGATCCTCGAAAAGGTCACGGACCCCGAACGCACGATCTTCAACTTCCACGCGCCGCCGTACGGCTCGGGGATCGACGAGGCGCCGGCGCTGGACGCGGACATGAACATCATGGCCGGCGGCCGCGCGATGCGCCCGGTGGGGTCCAAGGCGATCCGCGCCGCGGAGGAGCGCGTCCAGCCGCTGCTGGGCTTGCACGGCCACATCCACGAGAGCAAGGGGGTGACGCGCATCGGGCGAACGCTCGTGCTCAACCCGGGAAGCTCGTACGAGGAGGGTGTGCTGCAGGGGGCCCTGGTCACCCTCGACGAGAAGAAGCGCAAGGTGAAGAACTACGTCCTGGTCAACGGCTAGGGGGTGATCCATGGCAACCGTCGGTGAGTCACCGGCGCTGTTCCTCCGCAAGGCGACGGGCCTGGTCAAGGGGTGGTCGAAATTCGACGCGTTCGTCTACTCCTTCATGTCCATCAATTTCGTGACGCTCGGCCTGTTCTTCGCGCTCTCGGTCCTGGCGTTCGTCCCGAACGGGCAGGTCATTCCCGCGCTCCTGATCTGCGGGGTGTTCGTCTCCTTCCTCGTGGTTACCTACGCCATGCTGATCTCCGTCATGCCGCGGGCCGGCGGGGACTACGTGTGGCAGAGCCGGATCCTCGGCGGCGGCCTCGCCTTCCTGCTGGCGGTCACCGGCTGGTGGTTCATCCTGTGGTACTGGGCCCCGATCTACGCGAACATCCTCAACGTCGAGGTGCTTCAGCCGCTTGCGGCGTTCTTCAAGTGGGGCGGGCTGCTGACGTTCCTGGCATCGAAGAATGGCCTGTTCACCGTCTGCGTCGTCACGGTGTTGCTGGCCGCATTCCTCGTGTCGCTCGGGATGGAGGGCTACGCGAAGGTCCAGCGCGTCTGCTTCTACATCGGGATGGTGGGGCTGGGCGTCATGCTGCTGGTCATGCTCTTCGGCTCGCACTCCGGCTTCATCAGCGCCTTCAATCGTGAGTCGACGAACCTGTTCGGGGTCAAGAACGCATACGCGAACACCGTCTCCATCGCGGCCAAGGCGAACGGGGGCACGATCGTGCCGGCCCTCGGACTCAGCGGCGGGTCGATGAGCGGCATCCTGCTCCTGATCCCGTTCCTGTGCTTCTGGATCCTGTGGCCGAACTGGGGCGCGACGCTGTACGGCGAGGTCCGCGGTGCGAGCGACTTCAAGCGCGTGATGGGCGGCATGATGTACGGCCTGTGGGTCACCATTGCCATCGCCATCCTGTTCATGCTCCTGGCGGCGAAGTTCTTCGGCTGGCAGTTCTTCAACGGGGCCAACCTCAACTACTGGAACGTGGTCTACGGGTTCATCCCCAAGGCGCCGGTGCCGGTCTGGCCGTATCCACCGCTGCTGGTCGGGATGTGGTTCCACAACTCCCTGCTGGCAGGGCTGCTCGTGATCGTGTTCGGCGCCTGGTTCATCGGCTGGGCAGGGACCCTGTTCCTGTCGTCGACCCGGGTCATCTTCGCAGCGGCGTTCGACCGCGTTCTGCCCGAGAAGGTGGCCGACGTCTCCGAGAAGCGCCACGTCCCGGTGTGGGCGCTGATCCTGATGCTGGTGCCCGCGATCGTCGTGAGCGCGTTCTACGCGTACACGAGCAAGTTCGCCACGTACATCCTGGACTCCACGCTCGTCATCGCCATCACGTTCTTCGGGACGTCGATCGCTGCGATCATCCTGCCGTGGCGAAAGAAGCAGCTCTACGAGAATTCGGCCATCGCCCGGTACAAGGTGGCGGGCATCCCGCTGATCACGATCAGTGGGTTCCTCACGGCCGCGTTCCTCGGCTTCAACCTCTGGTACTGGTTCGCGAAGGATCTGTACGCGATCAACAACACGACATCCCTGTATTTCCTCGGCTCGATGTACCTGCTGGCGATCATCATCTACGTGGTCGCCAAGATCGTTCGCCGAAACGAGGGAATCGACCTGAACGCCGTCTACAAGGAGATCCCGGTCGAGTAGCGGGACCGGCGCGCGCGGCAGTCGGCGGGGGCGGTCTTCGGGCCGCCCCTCGCCGTTGCTTGCCGGGCCGGCAGAGAGGTGACGTGATGGCGGACGAGCTCCGGATGCTGATCGGCGGCCGGTGGGTCGGCGCCGAGGACGGGGCGACGTTCGACGCGACCAGCCCCGCGACGGGCGAGGTGATCGGCTCGGTGCCGGAGGGGTCGCGAGCGGATGCCGCGCGGGCCGTCGAAGCGGCCGGCGCCGCGTGGGAGGCGTGGGCGTCGCGGTCGGCGTTCGACCGGGCCGCCGCCATGGAGCGTGTGGCTGCGGCGATCGACGCACGGCGCGACGACCTGGCCCGGACCCTGGCCCTGGATCAGGGCAAGCCGCTGCGGGCCGAGGCCCACGACGAGGTCGAGGAGCTGATCGCGTACTTCTCGATGGCGGCCGCGGACGCCCGCCGCATGGAGGGCGTGATCGCTCCGTCCGTCGATGCGGCAAAGCGCGTGTTCCTGTACCGCGTGCCGCGCGGCGTCGTCGGCGTCATCAGCCCGTGGAACTGGCCGTACACGATGCCGGCGGAGATCGTCGCCCCGGCGCTCGCGTACGGCAACGCGGTCGTGCTGGCGCCGGCGCCGACCACGAGCGTCTGCGCGGTCAAGCTCGCCGAGTGCATCGCCGAGGCCGACCTGCCGCCCGGCGTGTTCAACCTGGTGACCGGGCCCGGACCGGTCGTGGGCGACGAGCTTGCCGCCAACGCCGGCACCGCCGCCGTCGGCTTCATCGGCTCGATCGCGACGGGGCGGGCCGTGGCGGCGAGGGCCGCGGGCAAGGAGCTCCTGCTGGAGATGGGCGGCAACGGGCCGCTGGTGGTCCTGGAGGACGCCGACCTGGACGCCGCGGTCTCGGCGACGCTGACGGCCTGCTTCCTCAATGCCGGCCAGAGCTGCACGGCCGGCGAGCGGATCCTGGTGCATCGCGACGTGCACGATGACTACGTGGCGCGGCTGCTGGAGGCCGTCGGTTCCGAGATCCGGCTGGGCGATCCGTTCGACGACCGCACGACCATGGGGCCGCTGAACAACGCCGGCGTGGCGGACAAGACCGAGCGCCACGTCGGGGAGGCCGTCGCGGCCGGCGCGACCGTGTTGGCCGGCGGCGGCCGCGCGCCGTCGTACGGCAGCGACCTGTTCTTCGAGGCGACGGTCATCGACGGGGTGACCGAGGCCATGGAGATTGCGCGTGAGGAGACGTTCGGGCCGGTGGTCCCGGTGTCGGCGGTCGCCGGGGAGGACGAGGCGCTCGCGACCGTGAACGGCTCGCCGTACGGGCTGCTGTCGGCGGTGTTCACGCGAGACCTGGGGCGCGGCCTTCGCTACGCCGAGCGCGTCCGCGCGGGCTGGGTCAACGTCAACGAGGGGACGAACTATTGGGAGTCCCACCTGCCGTTCGGGGGGCGCGCGGGCTCGGCCAGCGGCGTGGGACGCGTCGGAGGACGCTTCTCCATGTCGCGGCTGACCGAGTTGAAGACGATCGTCCTGCACACGGGATAGGTTCGTTGTGAAGGTGTTGCGCCGCAGCGGGAAGGGCGGGCGGCCGACCCGGATCTTCTTCGCGGCGGACCTGCACGGCTCCCAGCCGACCTTCCGCAAGTTCCTGAACGCCGCGAGCTTCTACGACGTCGACGCGCTCGTGTTCGGCGGCGACCTGATGGGCAAGGCGCTCGTGCCCATCGTGAAGACGAACGGCACGTACCGCGCCCGCTTCGACGGGGAAGACCACGAGTTCGACGGCGACGGGCTCGATGCGTTCTGCCGGAGCCTGGAGCAGCCCGGCTTCTACTGGAAGGTGATGGACCGCGACGAGTACGAAGCGACGAACGCGGACCCGTCGATGCAGCTGGGGTTGTTCGTCGAGCTGGCGCGAGGGCGCCTGCGCGAGTGGATCGAACGATCCGAGGAGCGCCTGGGCGGCACCGGGGTGCGCATGTACCTGACCGGCGGCAACGACGACGAGCCCGGCGTGCTGGACGTGCTCGGCGAGGCCGCGGCCGGCGGCGCGGTCGTTCCGTGCGAGGGAACGGTCATCGACCTGGACGGCGAGCACACGATGATCACCGTCGGCCTGTCCACGCCCACGCCGTGGGACACGCCGCGCGAGGCGAGCGAGCAGGTCATCGCGTCGGCGATCGACGACGCCGCGGGCTTGGTGCCCGACGTGGGTCGCTGCGTGTTCAACCTGCACTGCCCGCCGAAGGACACGCCGATCGACACGTGCCTGAAGCTCGACGCGACGAACCTGGCGCCCGGCGAGTTCCCGCGTCCCGTCCGCCGGGGCGGCCGGTTCCTGACGACGGGCGGGGGGAGCGTGGCCGTCCGTGAGGCGGTCGCGCGGTACCAGCCGACGGTGGCGCTGCACGGACATATCCACGAGTCGGGCGGGCGCTTCCGCATCGGGCGGACCCAGTGCCTCAACCCAGGCAGCGAGTACGTCCAGGGAACGCTGAACGGATGGATCGTTGCGCTACGAGGTGGTGTGCTGAGCGGGTATCAGCATACGTCTGGCTGACTCGGTGCAACGGTCGAATATCGTTGTGTGGCAACGTATATCAACGAGCGCGTGAAAACATCGGTTCGTGTAATGAGTGTCGTACCCGGGTGTTAGCCTTCCCGCATGAGTTCGATCCGATCTGCTGTCGAGGACGTGTGCTCGCGAAGCGTCGATGACCTTGCGGGTGCGGCGCTGGAGGAAGAGCTCGACGAGCTGACCTGGGTCGAGCGGGCCGTGGCGGCCAGGCGACTGGCGTTGATCGCCCGCATCGATCGGGTGCGTCCATACGTGAGCGAGGGTTTCCTATCCACGTCCTCGTGGGTGGCCGTCAGGTACCACGAGTCTTCGAGTGTGGCGACCGAGAACGTGAAGACGGCTCGAGCCCTGGAGGAGATGCCGGCGACGCGTGAGGCGCTGGGTGAGGGGGAGATCTCCGGGTCGTCGGTCAGGGTTCTGGTCGGTGCCCATGACTCGAGCCCGGAGCCATTCGACGAAGCCGAGCCGATGCTCGTGGATGCCGCCAAG